>NZ_BAAHAS010000003.1:0-367500 GCF_054777375.1 Silanimonas algicola
CCTGATCGACTACAACGAGCACCGCCCCCACGACGCCCTCGGCGGCATGACGCCCGCCGAGTTCCGAAATCACCACGACGCCAGAAGCTCTACTTTCGAACTGTCTGCTTGACGGGGGAGGTTACGGCGTCGTTTTGTCAGGGTTCGTCATGCTGCTTGTGGTGACCGTATTCTCACCAGGAAGCGTCTTCGAAAAGGGTGCAGTGATTACAGCGATCACACTGATCGTCTGCACGTTGTATCAGCCGCTTAGCCTCTTCACATCCCGACCCATCTCCATCCGGACGCGAGTTGCAGCATATCTGCCGATGGAAACAGCGCCGATTAGCGCTACGGGCCGCATCACCCGACTGAGCAACCGCACATGGCCGTCAAGGAAGAGATGATGCCCAAATACCCCGAAGAGCTGGGTGAGCAGCCGGGTCGGATTCGCGAGCTGCTCGCGGCCCTGCCTCTTCTAGGCTTATCTCGTTCACCACAACGTGTGCCGATTGATGAAAGACAAATGGCTTGGGCACATGGGGCTGGATGCCGTAAAGGGACTCTCGGCCAGATTCGTCGAAAGTCCTAACTTCACGATCGCAGCACTGGCTTGGCCAGCGCCTCGAGCCTTTCGAAATCAACCAGATGAACGTCGCGCTGCTGAATTTCCACCAAGCCATCTGTCGAGAACCTCTTCAAGATCCGGCTCACGGTTTCCGGCGCGAGGCGAAGGTAGTTCGCGATGTCGGCCCGGGCCATCGTGAGGGTGTAGCGCCGCGGTGAGAACCCGCGGGCCGCATAGCGCCGCGACAGCAACACCATGAAGGCAGCGAGCCGCTCGTCGGCGCTGTGGTCGCCGGCCAGCAGTGAAGCTTTGCCGATGTCGAGGCTTAGCAGCCTGAAGAGCTGTTGCTGCAATCCCGGCATTCGGGTCGCCAGCAACGAGAGCTGTGGGAAGGAGAACCGGCAGAGGGTGACGGTGTCGAGTGCGACCGCGTTGCAGGGGTAGCGCTCGGAGTGGATCGCGCTCAGTCCGATCACTTCGCCGGGCAGGTAAAAACCTAGGACCTGCTCGTTGCCAGCAGCATCGATAATGAAGGTCTTGACCGTGCCGCCACGAACGGCAGCGATGGCATTGAACGCCTCGCCCTCGCGGAACAGGTAGTCGCCGGGTTTGTACGGACCGACGTGATCGACGAGCACGTGGAGATCGGCGAGGTCGGACTTCGCATAGCCCTGGGACAGGCAGGCCTGTGAGAAGGCACAGGTCGTGCAGAAGTGCACTGCATCGCCGTCGTCGGACGCCGCGGGGTTGAAGGCTTTGCGGAGTCCGGGGGAGGAAGCGGACATGGGTTTCAGCCGGAGGCGCGGATCTGCTGCGGAGCGCCTAGGTTAGCCCAGCTGTGGCGATCAAAGGCACTGGCGACGGCCCGGGCGGAAAGGCGGGCGATCGGATCGAGGCGGATTCGACCCGCCTCCCAGAACAGCGAACCTTCCTCGAACAACGGGGCGAGGGCGATGAGTGCGTCCGCAAAGGCCTCCTTGAAGTCGAGGCTGCACCGGGCTTCGAGTTCGTTCACCGCAATCTCGCCTTGGCACAGGATCCCCTGAAGGACAGACGCCCGGATGCGGTCGTCCGCATCCAGCTCGATGCCGTGGTCGATGGGACGCTGGCCCTGATCCAGCCGGGTTTCCCAGGTCGCAAGGTCCAGCGGATTCTGGGCATGGCACCCGCCCAGTTGCGAGATGGCCCCGACTCCGAAGCCGATCAGGTCAGTCGGACCATGCACGCCAAACCCCAGCGCATCGCGATACAGGCGCCCGCGCCGTTGTGCGAGCACGAGCGCGTCGTTGGGACGGGCGAAGACGTCCAGTCCCACGTGCAGGTAGCCGGCGTCCTTGAGCCGCTCTGCGGCGCAGAGCAGCATGCGGGCCTGGAGCGTCGTGGACGACACACCGTTCGTCGCGGTGGGGGCGACGTCGGCGTAAGCGGCGCAGTTTCGGAGCCCGACTCGCTCTGGACTGGCCTCGAGCACGATCGACAGCTTCGTCTCGAAGGCCTCGATCTCCTGGTGCGGCAGTCCGTAGGGCAGCTCGACCCGGAGATTTGCGAATCCAGCATCGCGCAACGCGTCGATGGTGGCCTGAAGTCGGGTGCCGCGCTGTTCGAGGGGGGTATCGGAACCGAGCAAGCTGCCCATGCCGATGCCAACGCGGTTGAAGCCGAGAGCCGACCAGTCGCGCAAGGGCGACACCGGCGTTCGACCCGGTTCGACCGTCATTGCGAGGTCGAGTCCGCCGACGTGCCTGAGGTGAAAATGCCGATCCAAACTGGAGAGCAGCTCCTCCATCTGCGTCGCGGACATCCACCGAGCCATCCCTGGGGCGAGGCTGACATGGACCACGTCGCGGTCCCGGTCGAACAGAGATCCGGTCAGCCCGATTTCCCGAACCAGTCGATGCCCATAGGCTTCGGCTCGCGATCCGTCGGCCGGTCGTGGTCCACTTTCGTTCCCGCAGAACGAGGATCGATAGCTGGCGGGAATGTCGAAGTGCAAGGCCAGCTGGGCAGGGATCGGATCACCGTTCGAATCGCGGACTGCGGCGCAGAAGCGCGCGTCGCTGAAAGGGCGGAATGATCTCGGCGGCGGGTAGAGCGCATAGCGACCGCCCCCCCGCCCGAGATTGCGGGCCAGGCGCTCGATGTCGGAGGGTGCGCCGAAGTCTGTCATCTCGCATTGCTCCGTAGGGGCGGGTCAGCCGCAACCGCAGCCGCCACAACAGCCGCCGCCCCCGGTGGCGAGAACCTTCATTCCGAGCCCCGATTGCTCAATGGCGTCCGCCAGCTGCTGGGCGTCGAACTGGCCCTTGACCAAGACCTCGCCGGACTGGTCATCCATGAAGACTTTCGCGTCGGGATCCATCTTGGCGAGGATGGAGCGGAAGGCTTCGAGCGCCTTGGCATCGGTGGCATTGGGAAGTTGCGCGAACATGGCTCCACCTGCTTGGGAGGGTCGGGAATGCAGTCTCCGCTTTGGGGGACATCAACCGCACTGATGCAGGTCAAGCCGGCGTCGGCGCGAGGCCCCTACACTGCCGATCAACTTCAACCCGCCCCACCCGCCCCGATGCAAACCTTCGATGACTTCCTCGTTGCCGCCGCCAGCCAGCCCGAGCCGCAGCGCCTGCTGCTGGTGTTCGCCCGCGCGGAGTGCCCGCCGGACGCCACGCCGGCAGAGCGGGCCGTGTTCGAGCGCGGGGAAGGCGGGGCGTTGGCGCCCGCAGTCTGCGTCGACAAGCTGCCCGGCGAGGTGGCGTCCTTCGACGCCCTGATGGCGGAATCGAAGGCCGCCATCGACGACTGGCGCATCCTGTTCGTCGCCGCGATGGAAGGCCGTGGTGGCCATGCGCCGAACAGCGACGAGGCCGTTCAGCCGATGCGGATGATGGTCGAGCAGATCAAGGGCGGGCGGATCGCGCGCTTCCTTGCGGTGGATCGCGAGGGGCGCCTGGTGAATCTGGCCAGAGCCTGAGCGGGGTCGACGTCGGCGCATCGCTAGCGTCCCACTGGTGGGCGCCGAGGTTCTCGCGCTGGGTCAGGGTCGACATCACCAAGGCCCGGGCGATGGCGTGCTGGCGGGTTTCGGCGACCAGCGAGGGCAGGGCGCGCAGCAGGTCGCCACGGCGTCGCAGCGGGCCAAGCACGGCCGACATCCGCTGGCGGAGCGTGGCCATCGCTTCGGCCTCGGCGGCGGGCGCGAAGCGTCGCGTCGTCGCCACCCGGGGGCGTGAGGTGGCGGTCCGCAGCGCAGTGGCCGCCCGACGGGCGTAGACCACGCCTTCGAGCAAGGAGTTGCTGGCCAGCCGGTTGGCGCCGTGGACGCCGTTCGCGGCGCACTCGCCGACGGCGAACAGGCCGGGCACCGACGTCGCGCCATCGAGGTCGGTGGCGACGCCGCCCATGTGGAAGTGCTGCGCGGCGCAGACGGGCAGTGGGTCGCCGACGTGAAGTCCATGCCGCGCGAGTTGCGCCACCGTCGAGGGGAAGGCGGCGGCCCAGCCGGGCGCGCAGGGCGTGGTGTCGAGCCAGGGGCCGTCGGCCTCTGCCACCGCGCGGGCCACGAGATCGCGGGGCGCCAGATCGGCGAGCGGATGCGCGGTCATCAGGCGGCGTCCGTGAACGTCGCGAAGCACCGCGCCGGCCCCCCGCAGGGCTTCGGTGATGAGCGTCCGTCGCCCGTCACCGAACGGGGCCGCCAGGGCGAGCGCGGTGGGATGGAACTGCACGAAGGGCAGGTCGCGCAGCCGGGCGCCGACCGCCTGCGCCACCGACACGCCGAGGCCTTGCAGGCTGGCGGGCCCGGTGCGGTTGGCGAACAGCCCGGCGATGCCGCCGCAGGCCAGCAGGACGGCGGCGCCGTCGAGGGCATGGCGCCCTCCCGTGGCGTCGAGCGCCAGCACGCCGCAGACGCGCCCGCTCGCGGTGACGCGGACGCCGTCGACGCGCAGGCCATCGAGCACCTTGATCGAGGGCGTGGCGCGAACCGCCCTCGCGAGGCCGCGGGCGATCGCGGCGCCCGTGGCATCGCCGTCGGCATGCAGGACCCGCGCGCGCCGGTGGCCGCCTTCGCGCGCGAACGCGAAGGCCTGATGGTGCTCCCGGTCGAAGGCGATGCCCCGGGCTTCCAGCCAGGCCACCGCATCCGCCGCGCCCGCCACCAGCGTCCGCACCGCCGCGCGATCGTTGCAGTGGCCGGCCAGCAAGGTGTCCTCGGCGTGCTCGGCGGGGCTGTCGCCCGCGTCGAGCGCGGCGGCCATCCCTCCCGCGGCCAGCGGCGTGGCGCCGCCTTCGCCGGGTGGCGCCTCGCAGACCAGCAGCACGGGGCGCGGCGCCAGCGCGAGGGCGGCACTCAGTCCGGCGATGCCGGCGCCGACGACGAGGATGGGCGGTTCGGGGCGCGGGCTCATCCGCGCGGTGCGGCGGGCACGTCGAGCATGCGCTCGAGCGCGAGGCGCGCCCGGTGGGCGACGGCCGGGTCGATCTCGACGCGTGGCGCCCTGTCGCGCAGGGCCGCATAGACCTTGGGCAGGTCGACGAGGCGCATGTGCGGGCACAGCTGGCAGGCCCCGACGAACGCGATCTCGGGGAATTCGGCGCGGAGGTTGTCGGCCATCGAGCACTCGGTGACCAGGGCGACACGCTCGGGCCGGTGGCGCCCGAGCCAGCCGGCCAGTGCGCTGGTGGAGCCGACGAAATCCGCTTCGGCACAGACATCGGCCGGGCACTCGGGATGGGCGATGATCTTGAGTCCGGTATCGTCCTGCTTCCAGCGGCGGAGATCCCGCGCGGAGAAGGCCTCGTGCACTTCGCAGGCACCCTGCCACGCGATCAATTCGACGGCGGTCGCCTTGGCGACTTCGGCGGCGAGGTGGCGGTCGGGCAGGAACAGCACGCGCGGTACGCCGAGCGATTCGACCACCTGCACGGCATTGCCCGAGGTGCAGCAGATGTCCGATTCGGCCTTCACCGCCGCCGAGGTGTTGACGTAGCTGACCACGGGCACGCCCGGATGGCGTTCGCGCAGGCGGCGCACGTCCTCGGCGGTGATCGAACTCGCCAGCGAGCACCCCGCCTCGGGGGCCGGCATCAGCACGGTCTTCTCGGGCGACAGCAGCTTGGCCGTTTCACCCATGAAGCCGACGCCGCACAGCACCAGCACCTCGGCGTCGGCCTCGCGGCCGGCGCGGGCCAGTGCCAGCGAGTCCCCGGTGACGTCGGCGACGCCGTGGAACACCAGCGGGTGCTGGTAGTTGTGGGCGAGGATCAGCGCGCCGCGCTGCGCCTTCAGCCGGCGGATCGCGTCGATCCACGGCAGGTGGAAATCGAGTTCCGTGCAGGCGGAGGCGCCGTCGAGGCGTTCGCGCAGCCAGGTGTAAGCCTCGGGCAGGCCGTCGTCCCAAGCGGGGACCAGCAGTTCGGATTCAAGCGGCATCGGACGCGTTCGGCTCAGCGGTGGGGAAACAGGAACGACGGCAGGGGCGGCCCGGCATGGCGGGCGAGGAGACCGCGGGCCACGCCTTGGCGGAACCCCGGCAGGTGCGTGGCCAGCCCCAGCAAACCCTTGCGCAGGGCCCGCGTCGGCAGGCGGTCGTCGGTGAACAGGTCGACGACGAGGCGCGTGGCGGCGTAGAGCGGACGCGTGGCCAGCCGATGCCCGAGCGCGTAGCGGGCCAGCACGCCGGGCGCGCCGGGATCGCGGCCGGCGCGATGCGCCGCGCTGACGCCTTCGGCCAGTCGCACCGCACTGGCCAGCCCGAAGTTGAAACCGTGCGCGGTGACCGGATGCATGCCGACGGCGGCGTCGCCGACGAGGGCGAAGCGCGGGCCGGTGAAGCGTTTCGCGTAGACGCCCACCAGCGGATAGGCGAAGGCGCGCGTGGCGACCTGCATCGCGCCCAGGCGGCGGTCGAAACGCAGGCCGAGCGCCTCGCCCTGCGCGGCGGGGTCGAGGGCCATGAAGGCCGCCGCGTCACGGGGCACGAGGGTCAGGACGGCCGAGCTGCGGTGCGGGTCGTGCAGCGGCAGCAGGGCCAGGGTCTGGCCATAGCGGAACCATTCCCAGGCCGTGGCGTCGTGCGCGCGCTCGTGGTGCACCTGCACGACGATCATCACCTTGCCGAAGTCGTGCTGGTCGGCGGCGATGCCCATCGCGCGCCGGCAGCTGGAAAAGCGATTGTCCGCGGCGATGGCGAGGCTCGCCTCGAACCGGCGCCCGTCCTCGAGCGTCGCGGCGATGCCGTCAGCGCCGGGATGCAGTCCAGTGACGCGGGCATTGCCGAGGATCTCGACGTGCCCGCTGCCGACGGCTTCGGCATGCGCCGCGCGGCGGATCGCGTGGTGCGGCACCAGCCAGCCGAGCGGCGTGGCCGTGGACGCCGGGGGGTCGAAGCGCAGGCCGTCGCGGTCGTCGCCATCGAGCACGAGCGCACGCGCCAGCGGGGCGATCTCCGTCTCGCGGAAATGCTGCCAGAGCCCGAGGCGTTCGAGCGAGGCGCGGCTGGCGTGGGTCAGGGCGATCTCGCGACCGTCGTCGGCGGGCTCGGCCAGCGCCGACGCATCGCCCTGCTCGAGCACGGTGGTGGACACGCCGGCCTCGGTGAGCGCGCGTGCCATGCACAGGCCGGAGGGGCCCGCGCCGATGATCAGGACGTCGTTCGGCATGTCGGCGGCTGCACGGGAGGGGCCGTCACAGTGGAACCCGGGGCTTCGCAAGGCCATGACGCAGGTCAAGACCCCCCGGGCTTGACCGGAATCAGGGCGGGGGGCGCAGGGGACCTGCACGCTGATGGCTCGTTCCGACCACCCGCGACATCGCCGAGGAGATCGCCCCATGAGCACCACCGTCCGCCTTGTTCCGCTCCACGACGGCCCTTTCCTGTTCGATGCCCGCGGCATCGCCAAGCGCTTCCGCCATGCCGCCATCTTTGGGGCGCTGGAGGCGCTGACGACCGGCGAGACCATGCGCTTCACCAACGACCACGATCCCCTGCCCTTGCTGCGGCAGATCGGCGAGCGCTATGGCGAGCGGGTGGGCATCGCCTACGTGCAGCGCGATCCCGGGGCGATCGTCATCGATTTCACGATCACGGCCTGAGCGACGCCATGGAACTCCGCATCGAACATCCCGGCGCGGCCATCGATCTGGATCGCGTGGTGGTCGGGCTGGAGGCCATCGATCCAGCGGTCATGGTGGATCGCGAAGTGCTCAGCGGCGCCTTGCGCATCGCCACGCTGATGACCACGACCGAACTCTTGGCGGCACTGCAGGGCGCCGGTCTCGCCCTGACCGAGGCCGACCTCGTCTACCTGCCGTCGGTCTGCTGCGGCGGCTGCGGGGGCTGAGGTTCGGTTGCTTCGCCGGCGGCGCGGCCCGCGAGGGCGAGCACCACGTCGAGCGCGGAGGCCAAGGTCGCTTCGCGCGCATCCCACTTCGCGAGCTCGGCAGCGACCCGCGCTTCGCGCGCCCTCCAGACTGCGTCGGGCCCCGCTTCGCCACTAGACTGACGCGCTGTTGCGAGAGCGATCCCGTGCATCGTCGTGTCGAACAGCGCGACGTGATCTGCTTCGGCATGTCGACGGCTGTCCAGTGTGCGCACTGCGGCCGCGAGCGCGAGCCTCTGCCGCCGCTGGGCGTGGTCGAGCCGCCGCGTGGCGAGTTCGCGCGCGGTATCGGCACGTTCGCGCGCGAGACGGCCGCGCCCCCAGGCCGGCGGGCTGACGCCGATGCGCAGTGCCGTGTCCATCGCGCCGGCCTCTAGGCCGAGGGCCGGCATCCAGGTGGCCCCTGCGTGGTCGCGCAGCAAGCTCTCCACGTCGGCGGCCTGCCGTTCGTTGCGGGCGAGTTGGATCGGCAGCGGTCCCGCGTCGGGCGCTGCGCCGCCGCCGGAAGCCGCGTCGTCGGGCCACGGCGAGAGGACGAGCGGCAGGTTGTCGGGCAGCGCCAGCGCCTGCGCGTCTGCGAGGCCGAGCCGTTCCGCAAGCGCGGCGCGTCGACGGCTGGCCGTGGCCTCGGCGCTCTCCACCTCGGCCGCGGCGCTGCGAACCGCGGCCTGGGCCTCGAGCACCGCGGTGGCGTCGTCTTCGCCAACGGACTGCCGCGCTTGCCGCCATCGGAGCCGGGCTTCGGCGATCCCGGCGCGCTCGCGGGCGAGGGCGAGACGCCGTTCCGCGACGATCGCGGCGTGCCACTCGCCGCGGCCGGCGACGAGCGCGTCGAGCGCCATCGCGGCGTACTCGATCCTCGCCCGCTCGCGGGCCACGTCGGCCTTCCGTGTGCGCAAATCGCGCGTTAGCAGCGCACGGATCGGCTGCAGCAGCATGCTCTCGAGGTCGAGACCACCCGGCACCAGCCGCCATTCCAGCATCGGTGCATCGGGACGGCGTTCGAGTTCGATGTCGAGATCGTCGAGCGCCAAGCGCAAGCGTGCTTCGACCAGCTCGGGCCCGCGGGTGAGCACGAGGGCGTCGACCGCATTGGCATCCAGCAGGGCCGCCTCCGCACGGGGGGCGATGACGAGGCTGGCCGGCGCGGCGTGTGCCGCGCCAATCGCGAAGAGAAGCCCAAGGGCGAACGTCGGAACACGGCCGTTCATGCGCTGGTCTCCTCGGGAGCGTGGCGCAGGCGCCAGTGCACCAGCAGGCGGTAGCCCGCCGGCAGCACCAGCAGGGAGAGCAGGGGTGCACTGAGCATGCCGCCCAGCATCGGTGCGGCAATGCGCTCGAGCGTGGCCGCGCCGACGCCGTCGCCAAACAGCATCGGTGTCAGGCCGGCGAACAGCGTGGTCACCGTCATCAGTTTCGGTCGCAGGCGGCGCAGGGCGCCTTCCACGAGCGCGGCATCGACCGCGGCGCGACGCACCGCCGCATTCGCACCGAGCGTGTCGCGTAGCGCAGCCTGCACGGCGCTGTGCAGGGTGATCAGCATCACCACGCCGAACTCCGCCGCCACGCCGGCGAGTGCGATGAAGCCGACGGCGACCGCCACCGAGGTGGCATGGCCGAGGGCCCAGACCAGCCAGAGACCGCCGACGGTGGCGAGCGGCAGCGTGAGCATCAGCAGCGCGGCTTCGCCGAACCGCCCGAAGGTGGCGTAGAGCAGGCCGAACACGACCAGCAGGGTCAGCGGCACGGCCAAGGCGAGGCGCTCGCTGGCGCGCTCCATCGAGGCGAAGTTGCCGGTCCACGCCCAGCTCAGTCCCCCCTCGCTGGATGGATGGGCGTGCAGCACCGATTCGGCACGTTCGATCCACGCACCGAGGTCGGGATCGTCGAGGTCGATGAAGACGTAAGCTGAGAGCCGCGCATCCTCGCTGAGGATCATGGCTGGGGCGTCCTCGACGACGATCTCGGCGAGGTCGCCGAGGCGGACCGTGGTGCCGGCCGGCGTGCGCAGCGGCAGCGCTTGGAGCGCCTCCGGGCTGTCGCGCCACTCCGCCTCCAGGCGCAACACCACCGGCACCCGCAGGCGGTCCTCGAAGGCCTCGATCACGGGCGCACCGCCGATGGCGTGGCCGATCCAGTTCTGCAGAGCGGCCATCGACAGCCCATGCTGCGCCAGCGCCGCCCGGTCGGGCACGATGCGCAGGCCGCGCGCCCGCGCGCCACGGTCGGCGAAGGCTGAGCGGGTGCCGGGAATGCCGGCGAGCAGCGTGGCGAGGCGTTCGGCTTCGCGGGTGACGTGGTCGAGGTCATCACCACTCACCCGCAGGCCGAGCGGCGTGCGCAGGCCGCTGGCCTGCATGGTGATGCGGTTGAGGATTGGCGGCACCCACGCCGGGACCAGGCCCGGCAACTCGGCTGCGGCGGCCAACTCGGCCTCCAGCGTCGCGCGGTCGAGTCCCGGCCGCCACGCCTCGCGCGGCTTGAGCCGAACCACGCTCTCGATCATCGCCAGCGGTGCCGGATCGGTGGCGGTGTCGGCGCGGCCGGCCTTACCGAAGACCTGCGCCACTTCGGGCACGCTGCGGATGGCTTGGTGCACGCGCTGCAGCAGAGCGGCGGCGTCCTGCGGCGGCAGCGAGGCGAGCGTGGTCGGCATGAACAGCAGGTCGCCTTCCTCCAGCGCGGGCATGAATTCGCTCGGCAGCTTCGCGAGTGGCCAGAGGGCTGTCGCGCAGGCCAGCGCCGCCACCATGAGGATGCGGCGCGGATGGGCCAGGGCGTAGCGCAACGCAGGGGCGTACAGGTGCTCGATGCGTCCGTCGCGGTGCGGCCGGAGGTGGCCGCGCACCCAGTAGCCGATCAGCACCGGCACGAGCGTCACGGCCAGCACAGCGGCGGCGACCATCGACCAGGTCTTGGTCCAGGCCAGCGGCGCGAACATGCGGCCCTCCTGGCCTTCGAGCATGAAGACCGGCAGGAAGGACAGCGCGGTGATGAGCAGCGAGAAGAACAGCGCGGGGCCGACCTCGCGGCAGGCCTCGCCGACCACGCGCCAATGCGTGGCGCCGATGGGGGGCGCTCCTTGCGCAGTGGCGTGGCGCGCGAGGTGCAGGTGCGCGTTCTCGACCATCACGATGGCGGCGTCCACCATCGCGCCGATCGCGATGGCGATGCCGCCCAACGACATGATGTTCGCCGACAGCCCTTGCCAGTGCAGGATCGCCAGCGCCACCAGCAGGCCGAGCGGCAGGCTGATCACGCTGACCAGGGCCGAGCGCGCGTGGCGCAGGTAGACGAGGCAGACCAGCGCGACCAGCGCCAGCTCCACCACCAGCTTGGTGCCCAGATGCCCGATGGCGCGATCGATCAGTTCGCTGCGGTCGTAGACGGTGACCAGTTCGACTCCTTCGGGCAGGGAGGGACGGAGTTGCTCGATGCGGGCCTGCGTGGCGGCGATCACCTCGCGGGCATTGCCGCCGTCGCGCATCACGACGATGCCACCCACCACCTCGCCTTCGCCATCGAGCTCGGCGATGCCGTTGCGGCTGGCGTTGGACTCCCGCAGTTCGGCGATGTCGCCGAGGGTGAGCGCGGTGTTGCCCGCGCGTACGTCGGTGGGGATGTCCGCGAGGTCGCCGAGGCGGCGCACCAGACCCTCGCCACGGATGGCGAGATCGGTGCCGCCGAGTTCGAGACGGCCGCCGCTGCGTTCGGCGTGGCTGGCCGTGACCGCGGCGATCAGCCCGTCGTACTCGAGGCCGTGATGCTGCAGGCGGAGCGGATCGATCACGGCCTCGAACTGCCGCACATGGCCACCGATGGCGGCCACTTCCGCGACCCCCGGAAGGCGCTGCAACTCATAGCGTAGCCAGCCATCCTGCAGCCGGCGCAGGTCGGCGAGGTCGTGGTTCCCGCTGCGGTCGAGCAGCGCGTACTGGTAGACCCAGCCGACGCCGGTGGCGTCCGGGCCCAGCTCGACCCGCGCGCCCTGCGGCAACTGGCCCTGCACCTGTGCGAGCTGTTCGAGCACGCGGCTGCGGGCCCAGTACGGGTCGGTGCCGTCCTCGAACAACACGTAGACGAAGACGTCGCCGTACATCGACCAGGCGCGCACGGCCCGCGCCCGCGGCACCGAGCGCAGCCGGCTGGTGAGGGCGTAGGTGAGCTGCTCCTCGACCACGGCGGGCGATTGGCCGGGCCAGCTCGCGCGCAGCACGACCTGCGGATCCGACAGGTCGGGAATGGCGTCGAGCGTCAGGCCGCGTACCGATATCAGCGAGCCCGCGGCCAGCAGCACGGCGGCGGCCAGCACCAAGCCACGATGCGCGAGGCAGTGGCGGATCAGGGCCTCAATCAAGGTCGTGGCCCGCGTGCGCGGTCGGCGCCTCGCTCCAGTCCGCCAGCAGGCCGTCGATCTCGGCTTCGGCGTCGATCAGGAAGGCCGAGCGTGTCACCACCGCATCGCCGGCCCCGACGCCCTCCAGGACCTCGACGCGCTGGCCATCGGTTGCGCCCACGCGCACCCGATGCAGCGTGAGCTGCCCTTCGGCATCCCGGACGACGAGGCGGTCGTTGCCGGCATGGCGCAGCACCGCGCTGCGCGGCACCAGCCACTGGGTGGCGCGCGGCGCAGCGGACAGTTCCACCGCCACGTAGCGACCGACGACGAGGCCTTCCGCGGCAGCGGGCAGTGGCGTGCGCCACGCCACGGTCTGCGTGTCGGCATCGACGCGTTCGCTGCGGGTCCACGGGCCATCGAGTGGCACCGTCTCCGTCCGTCCCGGCACCGTGAGACGGGCGGAAGCCACGATGCTGCCGAAGGCGTCCGCCGTCCCCACCGGCAGGCGGGCTTCGATCCAGTGGCGGTCACGGGGCTCGATGCGGAACAGGGTCTGTCCCGGCGCGATCGCCGCGCCCGTCGCGACCGTGATCGCCGCGACCACGCCGCTCTGCGGCGCGCGCAGGGGCACTCGGCGTCCTAGCTGGCCGTCGCGCAAGGCCTCGAGGTCACGCGGGGCCACGCCAAGACGCCGCAGCCGCTCCGCGCTGCCTGCCGCGAGGTCCGCATCGAGCGCCAACTCGGCGCGCACGCGTTCCACGTCGGGCAGGTACAGCTCGGCGAGTACCGTCCCGGCCTCGACCGCGATGCCGATCTGCCGGACGTGCAGGCGCTCTACCCAGCCGGCCGTCCGCGCCTGCACCTCCACGAGATCGCCGGGTAGTGCGATCACTTCGCCCGCCGCGCGCGCGCGGGGTTGCAACGCGCCGCGTTCCACCGGCGACAGCCGGACGCCAAGTCGCTGCAGGCGCCCGGCATCGATGGCCAAGGGCACGCGGGAGCTGGCGGCTATCGTCGGGGTCGCCGCCGGGCGCCGTTCCACAAGGTTCATGCCACAGAGCGGGCAGGTGCCCGGGGCGTCCTGCTGGATCTGCGGATGCATCGGGCACACGAACATCGTGCGGCCCTCCGTCGGCGCGACGGCCATTGGCGTGGCGATTGCGGCGTGATCCGGGGCAGCGCCGGCGGCATCGGAGGTCGAGCCATCGGTGGCGGGCGCGGTGACGGCATCGGGCACGCCACAGCCGGACAGCAGAAGGCCGGCGATCAGGCCGGTGCCAGCCCAGCGCCGGCGGGAGGAAGGAAAGCGGGAGGTCATGGTCGAGCCCTGCGTGCACATGGCGCCGGCCGTGGCGGAACGACGGTCGGCGAGGCCCGCGCCTCAGGCGCGGGACGGCGGCGGCAGGGTCGTGATCGGGGGCTTCAACAGCGGTGCGATGCGGCGCTCGGGTCGGGACGCCTCGGCGGGCGGCCGGGGGCGCGCTGCGGTCTTCTCGATGCGCGCCAGCTCCGTGGTATCGACGGGCACTGGCACACGGGCAGGCGCGGCGACATCGGGGCAATCGCAGGCGCCGTCGGTGCTCGCGTCGCAGGGGAGGCCCTCGTCGCAACAGTCATTGGCGGCGGGTGTTGCGTGGCCCGCGACACCATCGTCAGGCGCCGTCGCATCGGCCTCGTGCCGTGGACAGGGCGGCGCGGCCTGCGCGGACACTGGCGCTGCCTGGTGAAGCGGCATGGCGGGGACGCCGAGGCTGGCCGCGAGCATCGCGAGGACCGCCACCCACGCGCCGAACCGCCGCAGGAGGCCTGCGGCGGCGGATTGGTGGTGGCGATGCCCGCCGGCCATGGCTCAGCGTCCCGAGGGGACGCCTGCCTCGCTCATCACTTCGGGAAGATCGGTGTCGCGGCGCAGTTCCGGATGCCGTGCTTCGTCCATCCGGCGGATCGCGAAGTGCATCCACGTCAGCGCGATGGCCACCAGGGCGAACAGCAGCATGAAGCAGCTGGTCCACACGCCGATGAGGTCGTTCAGCGCCCCGAAGACGATCGGCAGGATGAAGCCGCCGAGGCCACCGATCATGCCCACCACGCCGGCCACGGAGCCGACGTTGTTCGGGTAGTAGACCGGGATGTGCTTGTAGACCGCGGCCTTGCCGAGCGACATGAAGAAGCCCAGCGTGAAAACCAGCACGGTGAAGGGCACCAGCGTGATCGCGAAGGTGAACTCGATCGGCCCGCGCACGCCCTGCACCACGTAGGTCGTGGCCGGATAGGCCAGCAGGAAAGTGCAGATCACCGAGCCGATGAAGGTCCAGTACATCACCTTGCGCGCGCCGTACTTGTCCGAGGCCCAGCCGCCGACGATGCGGAACAGACTCGCCGGAATGGAGTAGGCGGCGGCGATCAGGCCCGCGGTCTTGAGGTCGAGGCCGTAGGCACCGACGAGGTAGCGCGGTAGCCAGAGCGCGAGCGCGACGAAGGCACCGAACACGAAGAAGTAGTACAGCGAGAAGCGCCAGACCCGCAGTTCCTTGAGCGGCTGCATTTGCTCCATGAACGGCACAGCCTTGACGCCCTGTGCCTTGCGCTCGACGAGGTCGGGCTCATCCTGGGTGGTGAACAGGAAGACCACCGCCATCACCGCCAGCGCGACCGCCCAGATCTTCGCCACTCCCTCCCAGCCATAGGCGACCATGACGAGCGGTGCGAGCATCTTCGTGGCGGCGGCACCGATGTTGCCGGCGCCGACGATGCCGAGCGCGGTGCCCTGCTTTTCCTTGGGGAACCACTTCGACACATAGGTGATGACGACGGTGAAGCTGCCGCCAACGATGCCGACGCACAGTGCGGCGACCAGGAAGCCGGTGTAGGTCGTTGCTGTGGTCAGCAGCCAGGCCGAGATCGCGCCGGCCAGCATTACGCCGAAGAAGACGATGCGGCCGCCGAACTGCTCGGTCCAGACGCCGAGGAAGATGCGGATCAGCGAGCCCGTGAGGATCGGCATCGCGACCAGCAGGCCGAACTCCGTGTCGTTGAGCCCCAGCTGTTCTTTGATCTTCAGTCCGATGATCGAGAAGATCGTCCAGACCGCGAAGCTGACGGTGAAAGCGAGCGTGCCCATCCACAGGGCGGCTTGTTGCTTGGCCGGGCTTACCCGGCTGAAATCCGTGGCCATGTCGGGTCTCCGATCAGCAGGGATTGGCGGCGCCGCGGCGGGCGTACATCCACCAGTTCAGCACGACGTTGAAGGCAAAGAAGGCGGCGAGGCCGTAGAACACCGGCACGGCGGATTCGAAGCTTCCGAACGACCAGGCGAACAGCATGCCGAACAGGAAAGGCCCATAAGCCGCGATGGCCGCGGTGAAGCCAATGACGCCCCCCGCTTGGCGGGGCTGGAACAGCATCGGCATCTGCTTGAACGTCGAGGCGTTGCCGACGCCGGCGAAGAAGAACAGGGCCAGCATCGCCGCGACAAAAGCCGGGAAGCCATCGATTGAGTTGGGTGCCACGGTCATCGCAACAAGCACGGTGCAGACCACCATGCCCAAGCCCGCCCACTGGGTGACGCGGGCGCCGCCGAGCTTGTCGGACAGCGGGCCTGCGATGACCCGAGCGATTGACCCGATCAGCGGGCCCCAAAAGGCGTACTTCAGCGGATCAGGCGCGCCTTCGAAGCCGCCGAAGCCCTGCTTGATCAACAGCGGGAACGTGGCGGCCAGACCCGAGAAGCCGCCGAAGGTCATGATGTACAGCGAGGTCATCGACCACGTGTGCTTCGACTTGAAGATGTCGAACTGCTCGGCGAAGTTGGCCTTTACCGGCACCGACTTCAGCAGCAGCCACGCGGTGATGCCGAACACCACGACGAAGGGAATGAAGACGGCCGCGGCGTTCTGCAGGTAGACCTGACTCTCGACGCCGTTCTTTACCATCGTCTGGCTCTCGCCTAGGAAGGCGGCGCCGCCCAGCAGGGCAAAGCCAATGATCCAGGGCGTCACGAACTGCACGATCGACACGCCCAGGTTGCCGATGCCGGCCTGGATCGCCAGTGCCGTGCCCTGCAGGCGCTTCGGGAAGAACAGGCTCGTCGACGGCATGAAGGACGAGAAGTTGCCACCGCCGAGGCCGGCAAGGAACGCCAGTCCGAGCACCATCCAATAGGGGGTTCCCGGATCCTGCACGGCGTAGAACCACCCGAACAACGGCACCAACAGGGACAACGTGGAGAGTGCGACGACGTGCCGAGTGCCGACCATCGGCGTCAGAAACATGTGGATCAGCCGCATCGTGCCGCCGGCAAGTCCGGGCATCGCGGTCAGCCAGAACAGCTGGCTTGGCGTGAACTGGTAGCCGACCTGCGGGAGGCGCACCACGAGGGCGGACACGAGGAACCAGGCGGCGAAAGCAAGGGTCAGGTTGACCGTCGTGATGGCCAGCGTGCGCCAAGCGACGCGGGAGCCACCGCCGTTCCAGAAGCTGTCGTTTTCCGGTTCCCAGCGTTCAAGCCAGGTCCCGGAGGCGCGGGGTGGGGAAGCAGTGGTGGTGGACATCGAGGACTCCGAGGGCAGCGTTGCGCACTAGGTGCGCGTTCGCCGTCACGATGCCCGCGGAGCCGGGGCGCTGCCTTGACATCCATCAATCGCGGCGGGCGCCGCGATTGACCCGCATCAAGCGCCCAGCGCGATGCCTTCGACGCCGTACTGCTCGGCGAGGATGTGCAGGTACTGGTGCACGGCGTTCTGCCGGGCCTGCGTCTCGAGGTAGGAGGCGATGCGGTCGCGAGCCTCTGCAAACGTCAGCGCGGCACCGTCGACTCGTTCGAGTACCTCGACCACGTGGTGGCCGTAGCGGGTTTCCACGGTAAGTCCCGCGAGGCCGGGCTTCAGCATGAACAGCTGCCGATCGAACTCGGGCACGGTGTCGCCGCGTTCGATCCAACCCAGTTCGCCGCCTTGCTCGCGGGACGGACAGGCGGAATGGCGCATCGCAAACTCAATGAAGCGGTACGGCTCGGCCTTCAGCGCAGCGAGCAACTCCTCGCCCTGAATCTGCGCCCGTTGCCGCGCCTTGATGTCGGCCGGCGGCGCCGCGAGCAGCACATGACGGACGCGAACGCGGTCCGGTTCGTGGAGACGGGCCTGGTTGGCCTCGTAGTACTGGCGGAGCGCGGCCTCGTCGGCTTCGGGAGCCTCGACCGCTTCGGCGAGCAGGATGCGAACGCGGGCTTCTTCCTCGGTCTCGCCTTCCAATGGTTCGATCGGCAGCCCAAGCCGCGAACATTCACGCGCGACCAATTCGCGGATCACGAGCGTCGTCGCCGCCGCCTCGCGGGCCGCGTGCGGATCGGCCGCACGGTGAAATTGCATTTCGCGGGCAATCTCGGCTTCGTCGATCGGCTCGCCGGCCACGCGCACGAAGACCGGCGCCGGGCCCGGCAGCGGGCTGCTCGGGTCGGCGTCGTGGTCGTGCGCCTCGGCGGCGGCCTTGGCGGCCGCCTCCGAAAGCGCACCGGCATCCATGACGACCGGGATGATGCGTCCAGCCATGGCTCAGTGCCCCGAGTAGCGCAGCGCGGCCTGGCGCTTGCGGACGATCTGGTACGGGCGCGTCAGGTAGCCCACCGGCACCGACCACACGTGGACGAGGCGCGTGAAGGGAGTAATCAGCACCAGCGTCAGGCCGAGCGTGATGTGGGCCTTGAAGATCCAGTGCGCATCGGCGACGAACTCGGCAGCGCCAGGGCGGAAGGTCACGATGTGCTGCGCCCACTCACCGAGCTTGATCATCTGCGAACCGTCAAGGTGGTCGGCGGAGAGTGCGATCGACGACATGCCGAGTATCAGCTGTGCGTAAAGCAGCACAAGGACCAGCAGATCACGGCCGGTGCCGGTGGCGCGGATGCGGGCATTGAACAGCCGGCGCAGCAGCAGGATGGTCATGCCGATGAAGCACATCAGGCCGAAGAAGCCGCCCACCACCATGGCCACCATCTGCTTCTGGCCGGCGGTGATGAAGGGCTCGTAAGCCCAGTGCGGCGTCAGCAGACCGACGAAGTGGCCGCCGAGGATCGCAAGGATGCCGACATGGAACCAGTTACTGCCGAGGCGCATCCACTTGTCCGACAGCAGCTGGCTCGAGCCGGTGCGCCACGTGTAGGCGCCATGGTCGAAGCGTGCCCAGCAGCCGATCGCGAAGATCGCGAGGGCGATGTAGGGGTAGAACTGGAAAAAGAAGGTGTTGAGGTAGTTCATGGCGTCACCGTCGGTTCGATGCGCTTCACGCCGGCCGGAAGCCGGGTGGGCGGGTTGCAGTCTTCGGTCGGCGCTTCGACGCCGAAGCGGATGGCTTCTTCTTCCCAGACCTTGTCCATCGCTTCCGGCGTGTCGTCACGCTCTTCGGTGGCGACGCGACGGCGCAGCAGGTCGAGGTCGACGCGGCCCTTGGCGATCTCGACGAGCGCCTCGATCAGCACGGCATAGGGGCTCTGTCGCTCCTGCGACCGGGCGGCGAGCAGCTCGAGGATGTGCGCGGTGTGTCCAAGCCAGTCGCGCACTTCGCTGACCGGCTGCGTGGCGAGGAACTCCAGCACGACCGGTAGGTAGTCGGGCAGCTGCTTGGCGCCGAGTTCGAAGCCGGCCTTCCTGTAAGTGGCGAGCAGGTCGACCATGGCCTGACCGCGGTCGCGCGACTCGCCATGGATGTGTTCGAACAGCAGCAGGCTCATGGAACGGCCACGATCGAACAGGCCAAGCCAGCGCTCCTGCGCGTCCATTGGCTCGGTGGCGATCAGATCATCGATGAAGCCAAGCAAGGCGGCGCGACGGTCCAGCGACAGCGCCGGATCGTCGACCGCCTGGCGCAGTTCATCGCCGTGGGCCCAGAGCTCGTCCTGTGGGTAGTCGAGCAGGACGGCGATCAGCTTGAGGAGCTTCATGCCTTCTCCCTTTCCGGCGTCTGCCGATTCGGCGGCACGTGGTAGGTCTGCGTCGAGCGGCCGCCGAACAGGGCCTCTGCCGGACTCGAGGGCGAGCAGCCGTTGCCGAAGGTGAAGCCGCATCCGCCCCGCTCGCCGAAGGCGTCGTTGGCGTACTCGCGGTGCGCCGTCGGGATGACGAAGCGGTCCTCGTAGTTGGCGATGGCGAGGTAGCGGTACATCTCCTCGGCCTGGTGCAGGGTCAGACCCGCCTGCTGGAGGACGTCGAGATCCTCCACGCCGTCGACGTGCATGGCACGGCGCCAAGCTCGCATGGCGAGCATGCGTTCCATTGCGCGGACCACCGGGGCTTCATCGCCCGCCGTCAGCATGTTGGCGAGGTAACGCACCGGGATGCGTAGCGACTTCACGTCCGGAATTTCGCCGTTCTTGCCGATGCGACCGGCGTCGGCGGCGGACTGGATCGGCGACAGCGGCGGCACGTACCACACCATCGGCAGCGTGCGGTATTCCGGGTGCAGCGGCAGGGCGAGCTTCCAGTCCACCGCCAGCTTGTAGACCGGCGAGGCCTTGGCCGCGGTGAGCCAGCTGTCTGGAATGCCCTCGGCGCGCGCGGCGGCGATCACTGCCGGGTCGTTCGGGTCCAGGAAGATGTCGAGGTGGGCTTGGTAGAGATCCTTCTCCTGCGGTACCGACGCGGCTTCCTGGATGCGGTCGGCGTCATACAGCAGCACGCCGAGGTAGCGGATGCGGCCGACGCAGGTTTCCGAACACACCGTCGGCTCGCCCATCTCGATGCGCGGGTAGCAGAAGATGCATTTCTCGGATTTGCCCGACTTCCAGTTGTAGTAGATCTTCTTGTACGGGCAGGCGGAGACGCACATGCGCCAGCCTCGGCACTTGTCCTGGTCGATCAGAACGATGCCGTCCTCCTCGCGCTTGTAGATGGCACCGCTCGGGCAAGAAGCGACGCAGGCCGGGTTGAGGCAGTGTTCGCAGAGCCGCGGCAGGTACATCATGAAGGTCTTTTCGAACGCGCCGTAGATCTCTCGCTGCACGCCCTCGAAATTGCTGTCCTTGCTGCGCTTCGCGAACTCGGTGCCAAGGATCTCCTCCCAGTTCGGGCCCCACTCGATCTTCTGCATGCGCTCGCCGCTGATCAGCGAGCGCGGGCGGGCGGTGGGCTGGTGCTGGCCCTCCGGCGCCTGGTGCAGGTGCTGGTAGTCGAAATCAAAGGGTTCGTAGTAGTCGTCGATCTGCGGCAGGTCGGGGTTGGCGAAGATCTTCGCCAACAGGCGCAGGCGGCCGCCGGCCTTCAGCGTGACCTTGCCGTTGCGGCCGCGCACCCAGCCGCCGTTCCACTTCTGCTGGTTCTCCCATTCCTTCGGGTAGCCGATGCCGGGCTTGGTCTCGACGTTGTTGAACCAGGCGTACTCGACGCCCTCGCGGCTGGTCCAGACGTTCTTGCAGGTGATGGAGCAGGTGTGGCAACCGATGCATTTGTCGAGGTTGAGCACCATCGCGATCTGGGCACGGACTTTCATCACACCACCTCCTTCTTCGCGGCCACCGGCACCGGTTCGCCGTCATGCCATTCGACCTTGTCCATCTTGCGAACCACGACCAGCTCGTCGCGGTTGGTACCGACCGTGCCGTAGTAGTTGAAGCCGTAACTCAACTGCGCGTAGCCGCCGATCATGTGCGTGGGCTTCACGACCACGCGGGTGACCGAGTTGTGGATGCCGCCGCGCGTTCCGGTGATCTCGGCGCCGGGCGTATTGATGATGCGCTCCTGCGCGTGGTACATCATCGCAATGCCGTTCATCACGCGCTGGCTGACCACGGCACGCGCAGCGATGGCGCCGTTGACGTTGAAGAGCTCGATCCAGTCGTTGTCCTCGATGCCGGCGCTCTTGGCGTCATCCTCCGAGAGCCAAACGATCGGGCCGCCACGCGACAGCGTCTGCATGATCAGGTTGTCGCTGTAGGTGCTGTGGATACCCCACTTCTGATGCGGGGTGATCCAGTTCAGGACGATCTCTTTGTTGCCGTTGGGCTTCTTGCCCATGATCGGCTTGATCGTCTTGGTGTCGACCGGCGGGCGATAGCCCATCAGTGCCTCGCCGAAGTCCCGCATCCACTCGTGGTCCTGGTAGAACTGCTGACGCCCGGTGAGCGTGCGCCAAGGGATCAGCTCGTGGACGTTGGTGTAGCCGGCGTTATAGCTGACGTTTTCGTCCTCGAGGCCCGACCAGATCGGCGAGCTGATGATCTTGCGTGGCTGAGCTTGGATGTCGCGGAAGCGAATCGCCTCGTGCTCCTTGCCAACCGCGAGATGCGTGTGCTCGCGGCCGGTGAACGTGCCCAGCGACTCCCAAGCCTTCACGGCGACGTGGCCGTTGGTTTCGGGCGCGAGGTGCATGATCGCCTCGGCGGCGTCGATCGCCGACTCCAGCTGCGGCCGGCCTTGGCTGATGCCCGGCGTGGTCACTTCGTGGTTCAGCCGGCCAAGGAATTCCACCTCGTGCTTGGTGTCCCAGCTCATTCCCTTGCCGCCGTTCCCCTGCTTGTCGAGCAGCGGGCCCAGCGAACTGAACTTCTTGAACAGGTTCGGGTAGTCGCGTTCCACGACCACCATGCTCGGCGCGGTCTTGCCCGGGATGAGGTCGCACTCGCCCTTCTTCCAGTCGGTCACGCCGTAGGGCATGGCGATTTCATTCGGGGTGTCGTGCAGCGTTGGCACCAGCACCAGGTCCTTCTCGACGCCGAGCACGCCTGGCGCCAGATCACTGACAGTGCGGGCGATGCCCTTGAAGATCTCCCAGTCCGAACGCGCTTCCCACGCCGGGTCGACCGCTTTGGACAGCGGGTGGATGAAGGGGTGCATGTCGGACGTATTGAGGTCGTCCTTCTCGTACCAGGTCGCCGTCGGCAGCACGATGTCGCTGTAGAGCGCCGTGGTGCACATGCGGAAGTCGAGTGTGACCAGTAGGTCGAGCTTGCCTTCCGGCGACTCGTCGCGCCATTTGATCTCTTCGGGCTTGGCAGCGCCGCGCTCCCCGAGGTCTTTGCCCTGCAGGCCGTGGCGCGTGCCCAACAGGTGCTTGAGCATGTACTCGTGGCCCTTGCCCGAGCTGCCCAGCAGGTTGCTGCGCCAGATGAACAGGTTGCGCGGGTAGTTCTCCGGCGCGTCCGGATCGGCAAAGGCGAAGTCGAGGCTGCCGTCCTTGAGCTTGCCGACGGCGTATTCGACCGGCGCCACGCCGGCTTTCTCGGCGTCCTTCACCAGCTTCAGCGGGTTGGTGTTGAGCTGCGGGATGGCCGGGAGCCAGCCCATGCGAACCGCTCGCAGGTTGAAGTCAGCCAGCGAACCGGTGTACTTCGACTTGTCGGCCAGCGGCGACAGAATCTCGTCGACGCCCAGCTTCTCGTAGCGGTACTGGCTGGAGTTGAAGTAGAAGAAGCTCGTGCCGTTCATCTGGCGCGGCGGCTTGCTCCAATCGGTGGCGAAGGCGATCGGTGCCCAGCCGGACTGCGGGCGGAGCTTCTCCTGCCCCACGTAGTGCGCCCAGCCGCCGCCGGTCTGCCCCACGCAGCCGCACATCACGAGCATGTTGATCAGCCCGCGATAGTTCATGTCGTTGTGGAACCAATGGTTCATCGCCGCGCCGACGATGATCATCGAGCGGCCGCGGGTCTTGTCGGCCGTGCGAGCGAACTCGCGGGCGATGTTGATCACTTCGGCGCGCGGCACGCCGGTAATAGTCTCCTGCCAGGCGGGCGTTCCAGGGACGTTGTCGTCATAGCTCGCCGCGACGTTCCCGCCACCGAATCCGCGATCGACGCCGTATTGGGCCAGCAGTAGGTCGTACACCGTCGTGACCAGCCATTCCCTGCCATCGCCCAGTTCCAACTTCTTGACTGGAATGGTGCGCTCAAGGACGTCGGTGAATTTCGACTCCGTCCAGTGCTCGTTCTCGATGCCGCCGAAGTACGGGAAGCTGACCGACGCCATGCCGTCGTTGGCGTCCTTCAGACTGAGGCGAAGGCGAGTGTCGCGCCCGGCGCTGTCCTTCTCCTCGATGTTCCACTTGCCCTTCTCTCCCCAGCGGAAGCCGACCGAGCCGTTGGGCACGACGATGGCGCCGCTGGCTTCGTCAAAGGCCAGCGTCTTCCACTCCGGGTTGTTGGTTTCGCCGAGGCCACCGAGGTCGGCGGCGCGCAGGTAGCGTTCGGGGACCAGGCGGCCATCCGCGCGCTTCTCCAGGCGCACCAGCATCGGCATGTCGCTGTACTGGCGGCAGTAGTCGGTGAAGTACTGCGACGGATTCTCGACGTGGAATTCCTTGAGGATCACGTGGCCGAAGGCCTGCGCGAGCGCAGCGTCCGTGCCCTGCTTCGGATGCAGCCAGTGATCGGTGAGCTTGGCGACCTCGGAGTAGTCCGGTGTGATCGCGACCGTCTTGGTGCCGTTGTAGCGGGCTTCGGTGAAGAAGTGCGCGTCGGGGGTGCGCGTCTGCGGGACGTTGGAGCCCCAAGCGATGATGTAGCGGCTGTTGTACCAGTCGGCCGATTCCGGCACGTCGGTTTGCTCACCCCACATCTGCGGACTGGCCGGCGGCAGGTCGCAGTACCAGTCGTAGAAGCTAAGGCAGGCACCCCCGAGCAGCGAGAGGTAGCGGGCGCCGGCGGCATAGCTGACCATCGACATCGCCGGGATCGGCGAGAAGCCAACCACCCGGTCGGGGCCGTACTGCTTGACGGTGTAGAGGTTCGACGCGGCGATCAGCTCGTTGACCTCATCCCAGCTTGAGCGGACGAAGCCGCCCATACCGCGCTTCGACTTGTAGCTGGTGGCCTTAGCCTTGTCTTCGACGATCGACGCCCAGGCGTCGACCGGCGATTTCGTGCGGCGCGCCTCGCGCCACAGCTTCAGCAGGGCCGAGCGCATCAGCGGGTACTTCACCCGGTTGGCGCTGTACAGGTACCAAGAGTAGCTGGCGCCACGGGGGCAGCCGCGCGGCTCGTGATTGGGCAGATCGGGGCGCGTACGCGGGTAGTCGGTCTGCTGGGTTTCCCAGGTAACCAGGCCGTTCTTGACGTAGACCTTCCAGCTGCAGGAGCCGGTGCAGTTCACGCCGTGCGTCGAGCGAACGATCTTGTCGTACTGCCAGCGCTGCCGGTAGCTGTCTTCCCAGCTGCGGTCGTCACTGCGCGTGGCGCCGTGACCGTCGGCGAAGGGTTCGGGGGACGGCTTGAGGAAATTCAAGCGGTCGAGGAAGTAGCTCATGGTCGGGCTCTCTGGCGATGGCTGGCGCAGTGTTCCTGCCCGAGCCGCCCGACTTCATTGACGTGCGTCAACCGACCGCTGGATTGCCGGTGAGCTGGCGGCGGCGGCTGTCCCGGACGTCCACTTCCACCGTGATTTCGACGGGCCCCGCCGTGAAGACGTACCCGTCGCGGCGTGGTCGCTCCGAGGCAAAGGCTTCGAATCCGGCACGGGGCAACCCGATCCGGAGGTCCATGAGGTCGCCGTCGCACGTCGCGGCCGTCAGGCCTGGATCAAGGACGAGTACGCGATGGGCCCGCTCGCCGGAGGGGCACGGCAGCGAGGCGTCCACCCGGCTGTCGCGCAGCAGCGTATCGAGCTGGGCCTCCGTCAGGCGGAGCCGCAGCCGATCCTCTTCAATTTGCAGTTTCATGCGTTGATCCTCGCCCAGTCCTCGGGCGTGTTGGCGTTGTCGAATTCAAGCCCCGAGGCAGTCTGCGGGGGGATCGTCCCAGCGTCGAGGGCGCGGAGGAGGTGTTTCAGGGCGCGCGGCCCCGCGGGGTCGTCCAGCCAGCCCGCGAGCTGGTCCCGCAGAGCGCCGGTGGCGTCGATGCGCAGCGGCAGCGGGTGGCCCTCGTAGTGCAGGGCGGCTGCCGTGGGCGAGGCGGCCGCGAGTCGCGCCAGCCAGGCCGCGGGCAGGCGCGGCATGTCGACGGGCACGACCAGCAGGCGCCGCCCGGGATGGGCGTGCGCGACGGCCAGCAGGCCGGCAAGGGGCCCTTCACCGCGATGCTGGTCGGGGATGCCGCCATGCTCGGGGCGATCACCGCTGACCACGCTCTCTGCGATACCCGCGTCGGCGAAACGTCGTTGCGCGTGATCGATCAGCGAGCGGCCCTGCCAGTCGAGCAGGGCCTTGTCCTGCCCCATGCGGCGGCTCTGGCCGCCAGCGAGCACGACGCCGAGGCAGGCCTCAGCCGAGGGCGCGGAAGGCGCCATGCATCGCCTTTGCCTGCGCCGGGGACGGCGTGGCCGCGTCGGCGCTCGACGATTCGCCCGCGTCCGGCTCCTTGCCGCAGAGCGAGCAGCCCTCGCTCCATTCGGTCACGCCGTCGATGAAGTGCTCGCGTTTCCAGATTGGCGCCTCGTGCTTCACCGCTTCGATGATGTCGCGGCAGCCGCGGAACGATTCATCGCGATGCGGCGTGCCGAAGGCGACGACCACGGCGAGATCGCCCACGGCGAGCTTGCCCTTGGCATGCGCGACATAGCCCTTGGCCTTCGGGCCGTACTTCGCGAGGGCCTGCGCAACGGTGCGCTGGAAGACGGTCAGGGCCAGCGGATCGAACATGTCGTAATGCACGGCCACGCACTCGCGCCCGTGGCTGTTGGCGCGGACGCGGCCGATGAAGACGTCGATACCGCCGAAGGCGTCGTCGGCGACGAAATCGATGGCGGCTTGGGGATCCAGTCGGCCGTCGGCGATGTCGACGACGTGGCAGGCGATGCGCGGGGTCGTCTCCATGCTCAACCCCCGCTCACCGGCGGCAGCACCGCGAGCCGCCCATCGGCCGGCAGCGGGCTGTTGGCGCGCAGCAGGCTGGCATCGGTGGCGATGGCCGCCGATTGCAGCAGGGCCGGCCGGTAGCCCGGCCAGTTCGCCAGCGCCCAGGCGTCGAACGCGGCGCGGAACTCGCCGACGGTGGCGATGCCCGGGAATTCGAGGGCGATTTCGGGGTTCGGGCTGAATTCGCGGAAGCGGCCGAAGAGTTGCAGCGTGATCATCATGGCGAGCGATCCTTGGAAACGACGCTGGCGCCGGGGCGCAGCGGATAGACGGAAACGGGGGTGCCGGCCGGGATCGACTCCGCCGCTTCGGGCAGCACGGCCCAAGCATTCGCGGCGAGCAGCGGCGCGGTCTTGAAGCTCTCCTGGCCCTTCAGCAGGCGCACGACGAGCCGGCCTTCGGCATCGATCGCGATGCGGGCCTTCTGCAGCATCGAGAAACCGGGTTTCTTGCGGGCCTCCGCGGCGAGCGGCAGGGCCATCGCCGTTTCGTCGGCCTGTCCGCCCAGACGCCGGATCGCCGCGTCGACGAAGAAGCGGGCGCCGACCGTGCTCGACACCGGATTGCCGGGCAGGCCGAACACCCGCGTGCGCCCCTTC
Organism: Silanimonas algicola; assembly: GCF_054777375.1. Classification (NCBI taxonomy): domain Bacteria; kingdom Pseudomonadati; phylum Pseudomonadota; class Gammaproteobacteria; order Lysobacterales; family Lysobacteraceae; genus Silanimonas; species Silanimonas algicola. The sequence continues at coordinate 26,633 of NZ_BAAHAS010000003.1, forward strand.
GTGGCGAACAGCAGGGGCTTGCCGGGGCGCATCTTCAGCTTGTGGAAGCGGATCGTCGCTCCGGTTTCGCGCAGCACGTCGGGCACGAAGTCGTAGCGGCCCATGGACACCGCCCCGGTGGTGACGACCAGTTCGAGGCCGGCGTCGAACCAGTCGCGCAGTGGCGCCGCGAGCAGGGCGGGTTCGTCCGGGATCGTCACGCAGGCCACCACCTCGGCACCGGCCTCGGCGAAAAGCGCTTCGAGATACGGCCCATTGGTGTTGGCGATCTGGCCGGGCGCGAGGGCAGCGCCGTCGGTGTCGACCAGCTCGCGGCCAGTGCAGGCCAGCGCGAGTCGGGGGCGGCGATGCACGGCGACGTCGGCGATACCGATGCCGCGCAAGACCATCAAGGCTTCGTCGGTCAGCGGGGTTCCGGCGTCGAGGACGCGTTCGCCGAGGGCGACATCCTCGCCGGCAAGGCGCACGTGCTGGCCTTGCCGCGGAACGGCGGCCAGTGCGATCGCCAGTGGTTTCCCTTCGGCATCGCGGGCCAGCACGGTGCAGTCCTCGACCGGCACCACCGTATCGAGCCCGTCCGGGATGCGGGCGCCGGTCATGATGCTGCAGGCCCCCATGGTCTGGCCGGCCTCGCCATCGCCGGCCGCCTGCTCGGCAAGCACGGGGATCGCCGTGCCCGCTGCGATGCCGGCGTGCCAGCGCAGGGCGAAGCCGTCCATGGCGGCGTTGTCGAAGGGCGGCAGCGCGCGCGGGGCATCGATGGGCGAGGCCAGCACCCGGCCGCGCGCCTGCCGCAGCGGTACGTGTTCGGCGGGCAGCGCCGCGCTTTCTGCGCGGATGAGGGCCAGCGCCTCGTCGATGCTGATCAGGGTCGTCATGCGTGCGGCGCCCCGCGCATCATCGCCAGCGCGTGCGGCAGCAGCGGGCCGAGGATGTCGAGGCCCTGCGCCACGGCCTTCGGGCTGCCGGGCAGCAGCAGCACCAGCGTGCCGTCGCCGACCAGCGCGCTGCGCGCGCGGCTCAGCCAGGCCAGCGGCGTGTGTTCGCTGCTGGCGTTGCGGAACAGTTCGGCCAAGCCCGGCACCTCGCGCGTGGCGACCTGCGCCAAGGCCTCGGGAGCGAGATCGCGCGGGCCGAAGCCGGTGCCGCCGGTGCACAGCACGAGCGGCGTGCCGCGTGCGGCTTCCTCGCGCAGCGCCGCGGCGAAGGCGTCGATGCCGTCGGGCAGGAGGCGGCGTTGCACGCGCGCGCCCATCCCTTCGAGGGTCTCCGCCATCAGGGCGCCGCTGCGGTCTTCGTAGACGCCCGCACTGGCGCGGTCGCTCAGGGTGATGACGGCGATGGCTTCGCCGTCGAGGCGCGGGTCGGCTTTCGGCCGGTAGTGCGCGCGTTCGTCATCACTCAGGCCGTCGGGATGGGCCCACAGGCCCTTCTTGCCGCCTTCCTTGAACAGCAGGCGCACGGCCTCGATCGACAACGCCGGTTCCACCGGCTTGGTGAGGTCGTAGAGCGTCAGCAGGGCGGCGCTGGCGCCGGCCAAGGCTTCCATTTCGACGCCAGTCTTCGCGGTGAGGGACGTCTCGCAGTAGACGCGGATGGCGTGGCGCTCGGGCACCGGAACGCAGCGCACGTCGACGTACTCCAGTGGCAGCGGATGGCACAGCGGCATCAGCTGCGCGGCGTTCTTGGCGCCCTGCAGGCCAGCGACTTCCGCCATCGCCATCGCATCGCCTTTGGGCAGCGCGCGATTTACCAGGGCGGCATAGCCGACCGGTCCGGCGCGCAATTCACCAACGGCGACGGCGCGACGCTCGGTAGCGCGCTTGCGACGCACGTCGGCCATGTGGAAGCCGGAAGGGGAAGACGATGCGTCCATTCAGCCGCCGATGGTGGAGAGGTTGGGGGTCAGGCCGGTTTCGCCTTCGTGCAGGCGGTGGCCGATGGCCTTGAGGCCGAGCTGGGTGCGCAGCGCGGAGACGAGGCGCGGACGGTCGTCGTCGTGCTGCAGCAGCGGACGCAGCGGGATGCCGACGTTGCCGAACAGGCACAGCCGAAGATCGCCGGTGTGGGTGACGCGAAGGCGGTTGCAGCCGGCGCAGAAGTCCTTCGAGTAGGGCGCGATGACGCCGACACGCCCGACGAAGTCGGCGTGCGCGTACTCGCGCGCCGGGCCGGCATCGGTGGCGCGCGGCAGCAGGCGCCAGCCTTCGTCCTGCAGTTGCCGCTCGAGGCCTTCGGCGCGCAGGTGGTGGCGTTCGAAGTAGGCACGGTTGTCGCCGGTCTGCATCAGTTCGATGAAGCGCAGCGTGACCCGGCGTTCGCGCAGGTAGTCGCGCCAGGCCGGCATCTGGTCGTCGTTGAGGCCGCGCAGCAGCACGGCATTGAGCTTGATGGCCTTGAAGCCGAGTTCGCGGGCCAGCTCGATGCCGCGCAGGATCTCCGGCAGGCGGTCGTAGCCGGTGATGGCGTGGAAGCGCTCGCGGTCGAGGCAATCCACGCTCACGTTCAGGTTCGTCAACCCGGCTTCGCGCCAGCGCGTCACGCGACGATCGAGCAGGGTGCCGTTCGTGGTCAGGCCGATGGATTCGATGCCGCCGACGGCCGCGGCGCTGGCGATCAGTTCCGGCAGGTCGCGGCGCAAGCTGGGCTCGCCCCCGGTGAGGCGCAGCTTGCGCAGGCCCACGGCGGCGAAGCCGTGCAGCAGGCGCGCGATTTCCTCGCGCGACAGCGGCTCCGGGCGACCCGGGCGGGCCTGGAAGCCGTGGGGCAGGCAATAGGTGCAACGGAAGTTGCACGCCTCGATGACCGACAGGCGCAGGTACGGAAACGTCCGGCCGAACCGATCCGCCAGCAGCGTCATGTTGTCCGCTCCTTTCCAAACACGGGCGGCGTCACCGTTTCCGATGGCGCCGGGTGGCGAGGCTCCGCCACGGTCGCCAAGCCATGTCTGGGACGAAGGCCGGGCGACTCGGAGTGCAGCGCAAGCTGCCGGCACAGGCTACGGAGTGGCTCGCCCGCCGCGCATTGATCCGGATCAATGCCAGCGCCGATGGGTGGAAGTCGTCGTTCGCTTGACCTGCCTCAGAGCGTCGAGGGCCTCAGGTCAGGACGATGGCCCACTTCGGGAGAGCGCATGGACATCCACGATTTCCGCCAACTGAATCCGCCGGAACCCCTGAACCTGGCCCTGGCGCTGGCGGATCGCCTCGCGCCGGGCGAAGCCATCGTCGTGTTGACGCCGTTCTGGCCTGCCCCGCTCCTCGAAGCCTTGCGCGACCACCACATCCTGCGCCACGCCAGAATTCTCCCGGACGGCGGTTGCGAGATCCATCTGGAGGGGGTGAATGGCCCGGATCGCCCCTGACGCCGTCCCGCCCGCCCAGCCCCTGCTCGCGCTGGGCGCGTCGGTGCTGTGGGCCCTGCTGGTGCCGGTCCTCGGATGGCGGTGGGCCGACGACTGGACCCTGCTGCATGCGGTGCTGCTCGGGGTGTTCGGCAATGCCGCCGCCGGCGCCACCCTGCAATTCGGCAGCGCCGCTCTTGGGCTCCCGCGCCTGTTCTCGACGGCCGGGTGGGGCGTTGTGCTCGCGGTGTTCAACGCGAGCCTGCTCCTGATGCTTCTGGGCCCGTCCGCGGGTGCGCCGGAATGGCGGGCGATCGGCGCGCCGGGGGTCGCCGTGGCGTGGTGGGTGGTGGCGACACCGCTGGTCATCGGGCTTGGGCGCTCGCCCGGCCCGGCCGCGGTCCGCCACCCGTTGATGCTCGGGTTCGTGGGGCTCGCCGTGGCGACATCGCTCGGCGCCATTCGCGTCCTTGGCGGGGAGACGCCCGGTGGGGTCGCGCTGCATCGGACGATGGGGCTGGTGCTGGGACTGGGCGGCGTGGTGCTCGGCGCCTCGCGGCTGCTGTTGCCCACGCTGACGGGCGTCGAATGGCGCCACTTGCTTCGCCTCGCCTGGCCGTTCCGGCGGCGGCACCTGCTCGGCGTAGCCTGGCTGTTGGGGGCCGCGATGTCGATGGCTGCCCTGCTGGTGTTCCTGCGGCCCGACCGCGGGCTCGACGCCACCCTTCCGGCCCTGCTCGTCGCCGGGGCCGTGGCCCTCGTGGTGCCGCCGACGGCCCTGACCGTCGCCGCGTTCCTGCACTGGTGGCGATTGCGCCAGCAGGTGCCTCGCGGCCGCCAGGTGCCGGGCATCGATCGTCTGCTGCCGGCACCACTGCTCGGTGCCTGGCTGGCACTTCGCCTGCTCGCGCTGGCGGCCTGGATCCTCGCGATGGGGCCTGCGGCAGCGCCGGACGCACGCACGTCGGCCCTGGTCGCCGAGAGCGTCGCCGCCATCGGCCTGCTGGCCGCCTTCCTCTTTCCCGCCTGGCGTGCCCGGCGGTTTCGCCTCGCTGCCCACGCCTTCGAGCCGTCATGAAGCGTTCCGACCTGCCCCTCGTCTATTCCTGCTCCGGCTGCTCCAGCGCGGCGCAGTTGGCCAACCGCCTCGCCCTGATGCTCGATCGCGACGGCGAAGCGGAGATGTCCTGCATCGCCGGGGTGGGTGGCGGCGTGCCCGGCCTGGTGAAGACCGCGCGCAGCGGACGGCCGATCCTCGCTTTCGATGGCTGCGTGATGGCTTGCGCGGCCGCCTGCCTCGAACAGGCGGGCGTCGTGGCGCAGCGGCACGTGCTGCTGTCCGATCACGGCATCCGGAAGCTCAAACACTGCGACCCGGATCCGGACGACGTGCAGCGCCTCTACGAGACCCTCGCCAGGCCCGAAGCGCGGGCCATGCAGCTAGCGCAGGACGGGAGGCGCCCGGATGCCGCGTAGGACCCACAGCCCCCCCGTCCTGCAGTTGCGCAAGGCCTTCCGCTTCGAGGCCGCGCACCGCCTGCCGCGCGTGCCGGCAGGCCATCCCTGCGGCACCCTGCATGGGCATTCGTACCGGGTGGAGTTGCACCTGCGTGGCCCGCTCGACCCCGAGTTGGGCTGGGTCGTCGATTTCAGCGAGGTGAGCCGCGTCGCCAAACCGCTGATCGCCTTGCTCGACCACGCCTGCCTCAACGACCTGCCCGGCCTCGAGAATCCGACCAGCGAGCACCTCTGCGTGTGGCTGGCGGACCGGCTGGCACCGGACCTGCCGACGCTGGTGGCGGTGGAAGTCCGGGAAACCGAATCGAGTGTCGCCCGCTACGACCTTCCCGCCGGGCCCCGGGCATGAGCGTGGCCCCGCGCCGCTCCCGCTTGTCCCTGGCCCGCGCGTGGATCGACCACGTCGATGCCGCGATCGTCCGACTGGCCGCGTCGCGTCGCCATGCCGCGCTTTGGGCGGCGGCGGCGAAGCCGCCGGGCAGCGGACGGGATGCTGCCCGCGAGGCCGAGGTGTTGCGTCACATGGGTGACGAGGCCCTTGCTTGGGGCCTGCCCGAACCCACCGCCCGGGCGATCGCCCGCCTGCTCATCCGTGATGCCTGCCATGCGCAGGGCCTGCCTTTGGAACCCGCCGCCATGTTCGACGACCACCACGCCCTCGCACCTCCCGCGTGGAAACAACATCTTGCCGCCCTGTTGCCGCCGCCGAGCCGCTGGCGCCCGCTCGCGTCACGCCTGCCGCCGCGCTTCGCCGGTCCGCTGCTGGTGGCCGCCGCGCGGCATGCCCTGGCCAGGGCGCTGGCCCAGGGGGAGTTCGCCTTCCTTGAGGGGCGTCGTCTCGGCATCGATGTCCAAGACCTCGGCCTGTCCTGGACCCTCGGCCTGCGCGCGGGCCAACTCGTCACGCTCGACGGGCCGGCCGAGGCGACCGTGCGGGGTGGCGTCGTCGACCTGATGCTGATGGCGAGTCGACTCGAGGATGCCGACACCTTGTTCTTCCAGCGCCGGCTGGTGCTGGTCGGTGACACCGCACTCGGTCTCGAAGCACGCAACGTCCTCGACCGGCTGGACTGGGCGGAGGTCCCGCTGGCCCTGCGCGTGCCCCTGCATCGGGCCGCGCTGCTGATGCGCGATCTGCGCGCCCTGTCGAAGGAACGACGGCCCGTGAAAGTGGCCAGCGCGACGCCCACCCTGCCCGCTCCCTGAGGGCGGGCGGCGCGGCTGCCGGCCTCAGCCGATGGGGCCCGGCCCGCGGCCCGGGGCGCCCTGCCAGAAGCCGGCCGGCTCCCCGGTCGGGGGTGGTGCCTGCCGCGCGTCGATGGCCGCGCGCCATCGGTCGACGGCCGCGCGCGTGCTCTCGGGTGACTGCGGGACGATGCGCAGGACGGCCACGTCAAGGGCCTGCAGGTCGTCCCAGGCGTCCCCGAGGTCGATCGGCGCGTCGCCCTGCACCTGGATGCCGTTGATCCGCAAGAAGGCTTCGCCTTCGCGGGTGGCCAGGGGCAGGCCGTCCGGGAACTCGATGCAGCGGAAGCCGCAGTCGTCCTTGGCGATGTCGAGGGCCCGCGCGGTGAAGCAGCGCGCCGAGTAGGCGAGGCCTTGCCGACCCCAGGCCTGCACCTCGACCGGTGGGAACACCCAGCCTTCGCCGGCATAGGCCTCGCGCAGCTGGTCGAGTTGGGTGGCGCCGACCTCGACCCCCGGTGCCCAGCGCACCAGACCGTCCTGTTCGAGCAGGCGCAGGGTTTCGTGGTTGTAGACGTTGAGCGTGGGGCCGCCCACGAACGGGCGGCGGGCCTCGCGGCAGACCTGCACGGCGCTGAGATCGTTGGCTTCGACGAGGAAGCGGCCGTCGGCGACGAGACGGCGCAGGGCGCCGACTTCGGACTCGGCCTCGATCAGCGCGAGCGAGGACAGCACGATGGTCTTGCCGGACGCGGCGAGGCGCTCGGCGACGCCGAGCCAGTCGGCGGTGCGCAGTTCGCGGCGCTTGCTGCAGACGGTTTCGCCGACATGGACGATGTCCACCGGCCAGTCGGCGACGGCGTCGTAAAAGGCGAGGGTGGTGGCACGCGGCCAGAAGTAGGCGAGCGGAGCGAGGCTTAGTTGCATGGGTCAGTGCCAGGCGCGGTGGTAGGGGCCGAGGGTGGTCTGGTGGCCTTCGGCATGGCGGCCGAGCGCGGCCATCCACTCCTCGCGGCACTGCCAGTCCTGAGGCGCGGCCAGCAGGCGGTCGATGGCGCGACGCCAGGTCGTCGTGACCTGGCCGATGTAGGCGGCACCTCGCTGGCGGCCTTCGATCTTCAGGGCGACCACGCCGGCGGCGTGCAGCTTCGGCAGGATCGGCAGGGTGTTCAGGCTGGTGGGCTCCTCGAGCGCGTGGAAGACCTCGCCGCCGACGTCGAAGCGGCCCTTGCACACCGTGGGGTAGCCGGCGGGCTCCTCGGCGTTGAAGCGATCGATCAGCACGCCGTTGAGCCGCACGCTGCGGCCGCCATCGCCGTGCTCCTCCCAGCGCACGAACTGCGCCGGCGAGCACACGCCGTGGCGGTTGGGCGAGGCGCCGGTGACGTAGCTCGAGAGCTGGCAGCGGCCTTCGACCATGATGCAGAGGCTGCCGAAGGCGAAGGCCTCCAGCGGCACCGGCGACGCCGCGCAGACGCGTTCCACCTGCGCCAGCGAGAGCACCCGCGGCAGCACCGCTCGGGCGATGCCGAAGCGCTCGTGCATGTAGCGCAGCGCCGGTGCGGTGGTCGCCGAGCCCTGCACCGAGAGGTGCCGTGGCAGACCCGGGTGGCGTTTCGCCGCGTAGTCGAGCACCGCCATGTCGGCGGCGATGATGGCGTTCGCGCCGAGGTCGGCGGCGCGGTCGACGGCGCGCTTCCAGTGCGCGAGGCGCGCGGTCTCGGGGTAGGTGTTGAGCGCGATGTAGACCTTGCGGCCGAGGTCGCGGGCGTTTTGGATGCCGGTGGCGATCTCGGCCTCGGTGAAGTTCAGGCCGGGGAAGGCGCGCGCATTGGTCTGGTCGCGGAAGCCGAGGTAGACGGCGTCGGCGCCGGCCTCGAGGGCAGTGTTGAGCGCAGGCAGGTTGCCGGCGGGGCAGACGAGTTCCATGGCGGGCCTCGGGTCAGGGCGTCGGGGTGGGCGGCGTGGTCGCGAGCGAGGCCCAGAGCCGGGCCATGCGCTGTTCGACCGCGGGGTCGGGGCGGATCGGGCGGCTCCAGCCACGGCGCGATTCCGACGGCCCTTTGCAGGTGGCGTCGAAGCCGATCTTGCCGCCGAGGTTCGGCTCGGGGCTGGAGAAGTCGAGGTAGTCGATCGGCGAGCGTTCGACGATTAAGCTGTCGCGCGCCGGATCGGAGCGGGTGGCCAGCGCCCACAGCACGTCGCCCCAGTCGCGGACGTCGATGTCGTCGTCCACGACAATCACGTACTTGGTGTAGGTGAACTGCCGCAGGTGGCTCCAGATCCCCATCATGATCCGCTGCGCATGGCCCGGGTACTGCTTGCGGATCGAAACAACGGCGATGCGATAGGAGCAGGCCTCGGGCGGCAGGTGGAAGTCAACGATCTCGGGGAACGCGCGCTGCAGCAGGGGCACGAAGACCTCGTTCAGCGCCATCGCCATGACCGAGGGCTCGTCATGCGGCGAACGGCCCATATAACTGCCGTGGTAGATCGCGCCGCCGCGCAGCCGCATCGTCTCGACCGTGAATACCGGGAACTCGCCTTGCGCGTTGTAGTGGCCGGTGTGGTCGCCGAACGGGCCCTCGAGCGCGGTGTCGCCCGGATGGATGAAGCCCTCCAGCACGATCTCCGCCCCGGCCGCGGCGTCCAGCCCGGTGAGGCGGCTGTGCCAGACGCGCGTGCGTTCCCCGCGCAGCAGGCCGGCGAACTCGTACTCCCCCACGGTGTCCGGGATCGGGGCCACCGCAGCGAGCAGGGTGGCCGGGTCGACGCCGATGGACACCAGCAGCGGAAAGGGCTCGCCGGGACGGTCGGCGCACCAGTCGGCGAAATCGAGCGCGCCGCCGCGATGCGGCAGCCAGCGCATGATCAGCCGCCGCAGGCCGATCACCTGTTGGCGGTAGATGGCGACGTTCTGTCGCGTTTTGCGCGTGCCCCGCGTGGTGACCAGCCCGAGCGTCACCAGCGGGCCAGCGTCCTCGGGCCAGCAGGTCTGGATCGGCAGGCGCATGAGATCGATCGCGTCGCCCTGCAGCACGATGTCGTTGAAGGCCGCCTCCTTGACGGGCTTCGGCGTTACATGGGCCAACTGCCCCAGTTCCGGCCAGTGCAAGAGCGCGTCGCGCAGCGAGCCCGGCAGGCGCGGCTCGCGCAGCGAGGCCAGCAGGTGGCCGAGTTCGCGCAGCGAGGCGATGGGGCGATCGCCCAAGGCGGCCTCGACGCGGCGGCGGCTGCCGAACAAATTGGCCAGCATCGGATGCGACGATCCTTCCACCGCCGTCATCAGGAGCGCGGGGCCGTCGGCGCGCAGCACTTCGCGCGCTAGCGCCGTCGTTTCCAGCACCGGATCGAGCGGCGTCTCCACCCGTCGCAGGTCGCCCTCGCGCTCAAGCCGGCGCAGGAATGCCCTCAGCTCATGCATCGCGGGCCGGGGCGTGATCTGCGATCCACCGCTCGAGGAAGGCGAAGTAGCCGTCCATCACCGGGCTGTCGCCGTGCTCGTCGAGCAGGAAGGGATTCATCAGCGTGTGGCGCAGGATCACCAAGCGGTCGTTGCCTTCGCCGGGCTCGACTTCCAGCGCGTCCGGTGGCAGACCGAGCGCCCCGAGCAGGCGCGCGGTGTCGGCATCGCCCATGGCCTCGCGCTTCAGCGTCGTCACCGAACCGAAGTACTCGCCGAGCTGCAGCGGGCGCGTGGGGTCGGCGGAGAGGGCGCGCTGCAAGGCGCGGACGAAGCGGTTGGCGTCGGCCAGACGCGCATTGCCGCGCGGGTTGAAGGCGAGGCAGACCAGGTTGCTATCCGGGTGGAAGGGCACGAGGGCCTGTACGCGTCCGGCCACGCGCTGGCAGAAGGCCTCGGCTTTGGCGACGAAGACTTCGGTGGCGCGCAGGCTCAGGGCCTGCAGTTCGCCGAAGTGGCTGGCATCGAGCGGCAGGACGCGATGGGTCACGTAGACCGCCGCGGCATTCGCCCCCGCTTTCGAACCCTCCGGGATGTAGCGCCCGAGGCTGCGATGGCGGGCGAAGAAATCGCCGCCGTCGTCCGGCTGGAACACGTAGTCGGCACCTTCGGCGAGCACGTCGATGGCGCGCTGGTCACGGCACAGGAAGGCGCCGGCGCCGTAGGGCAGGTAGCCGAGCTTGTGCGGGTCGATGGTGATGCTGTCGATGCGATGCAGGCCCTCGATGGCCGCCTGCACGTGCGGGGCCGGGAAGGCCGCGAAGCCCTCGGCCACGGCCGCGCGCGAGCGCAGCGCGCCGTCGGCCTCGCGGAACAGGGAGGCGAGGTAGCCGCCCCAAGCCGCATCGACATGCACGGCGAAGCCTTGCCCGCGGGCGGTGCAGCGATCACGCAGGTCGAGCAGGCCACTGATCGGGTCGATGGTGCCGAACTCGGTGCTGCCGAGCACACCCACCGCCATCAGCACCGGTTCGCCGGCGGCGTGGCAGGCGTCGAGTGCGTCGGACAGCGCGTCGAGATCGAGGCGCATGGCTTTGCCGGGGATCAGGCGCAGCTGGTCGCGGCCGAGGCCGAGCAGCTTGCAGCCCTTGCTCCACGAGTAATGCGCCGTGCTCGGTGCGAACACCGCCGGGGCGCGCAAGCCGGAATGGCGGGCGAAGAAGCCGGCAAGGCCGAGCTGTTCGAGCCTCTGCGCTTCCACGCGGCCGGACCATTCGCGGGCCTCTTTCGCCGGTAAGGCATCGCGCCACTGCTTCCACGCGGTCCATAGCGCGACGCTGGCCGCTGGCGCGAGCTGGAACGCCGCGCTCGCGGTGTCCGGCACACCCGGCAATGGCACGCTCGCCGCTTGGAGAGCCACCGGAAACGCCTTCAGCGCCAGCGCCAGGCGCAGGCCCTGCACGTTGGCCAACGTGCCGCCCGAGGTGAGGTGGCCGAAAGCGCAGTCCTCGCGCGTCGGGTCGGCGACGAAACCGATCATCGCCGCCAGTTGCAACCCGGCCTTGAGCTCCATGTCGATGGTCACCGGCGCCGATTCCGCCGAGACGTTGTTCGGGTTGTACGGCAGCGCGAGCATTTGCGCGGCGAGACCCGGGATCAGCAAATCGCTGACCATGTGGCCGATGTAACGCGGGCTGTGGAAGGGCACGCTGCGCTTCAGCGCGGCCGACAGCCCGTGCAGCTCGCGGCGCATCCTCGATTCGAACGCCAGGAACTTTGGCAGCCGGTTCGCGCCGGTGGGAATGACCGGGGCGTCCTCGGGGTGCAGGTTGCGTCGCCAGTAGACGTGGTCACGGAGGAACTCAACCGTCAGTGACTCCAGCAACTGGTCGTTCTCGCCATAGGGCCCGATGAAGCAGGCGTTGAGCTCGCGATCGATGTCCATGCGCTCAGCCCGGCTTGCCATCAGCGCGCGGCACCAAATAGATCCACGCACTCTTCAGCACCCAAGGGAGGAAGACCAGCAGCCAGCCGGCGGCGCTGGCCTGCCACCACGCCAGCGGTTGCGCGCTGAACTCTGCGCACAAACGAATCAGGGCCACGGCATTCATCCCAACGAATGCAAAGCCCGCCACACGCCCCAGCACCAAGGGGCGGCCGGAGTGCCCCGCAGTCACGCGTGTCACCATGGCCACGAGCAGCGTGCCGAAGCAGCCCACCGCAAGGGCATGCAGCGGCATGCGGCCGAGCGCATCACCGAGGCCGAGGATCGGCGCCAGCGCATCCCATGCGTACAGGGCCATGGCCACTGGCCACCACGCGAGGCCGACAAACAGCACCATCAACAGCGGTGGCGCTTTTCCGCGCGGCCACCAGCGCCAGAGCACGACCGCGCCGAGCCCGGCCAGCGCGAGGTCGGCGACGCCGCGGAGCGCATTCCAGCCCACGATCGGTGCCACGAGGTGGATCAGTGTGAGCGCCCACAGCGCGCCCAGCACCCACATCGGCCGCCACGGCACATAGCCCTTGACCACGTTGCCGGCGAAGAAGGGGAACACGCGGTGCGCCACTGTCGCGTAGATCGGCATCAGGAAACCGACGCCGCCGATCACCGCCATGAAGTGCAGCCAGAGCGGCGAGCCGCCGTGCAGCCACACGCCGAAGGAGAGCACGCCGCACAGGCCTACCAGCAGTGCCGCGAAGGCCGAGCGCGCATGCCAATCGCCCATCCGCGCCTCGCGCAGCCAGCCGGCGAGCACCGCCATCGCGCCCAGCCATCCGGCCAGCGTATTCAGCCAGCCGAAGTGCAGCAGCAGACTGGAGCCTGTGAACGCCGCCGCCAACGTGGCGGCCTGCCCGAGCAGCAGGCCGAGGCCGACCGGCAGGTAGTGCCAGCGCTTCGCCTCGCCGAGGCCCATCCAGCGCGGGAAGACCGTGAGCAGGAAGCCGAAGATGAAGGCCGGAAGCACCTGGTACTGCATCAGGAAGCCGTGCAGCCAGGTGGCCGGCAAGCCTTCGAGCGCGGCCTCCGACCAGCCCATCAGGTGGGCCAGCCACCAGGCCATCGCGGCCAGCACATTGGTGGCACCGATGAGGAACAGCAGGCGATGCGGGGCATCGACCAGGGCGAAGCGCATCGGCGCGGGCATCACGGTGGCCATGGGAGGGCCTGCAAGCGGAGGAGGGCGCCAGCCTCGCGCGTCGCCGCCGCTCACGCCCTGATGTGGGTCAATCCGACGGCGGTCGCATCCCGTCCACGGCCCGCAGGTAGGCGGCATTGCCGCCGGTGATGCGCTCCTTCCCCGCCCATTGCTGCAGCGAGACGATGTGCGGAACGAGGGCGTCGTACGTGGTGGCGCTCTCCACGGCGTCCACGAGCCACGCGCAGGCGTCGCGCAAGGCCCGCACCGAGGCCCGCGATTCCTCGGTCAGGGATAGCAGGCCGGCGTACAGCCCGGGATCGCCCGAGAGCAGGCGCATCCCCATCGCGAGGTCGAGGCCAAAGGTCGGCGTCGCGCAGGCGTCGAGGGCGTCGAGCGATGCGCCTCCGCGGGCGAGCACGGTGAGTTGGGCCAGATGGGCCGCATGGCCGAGTGCCTGCACCTGCGCGGCGCGGCGGTCGTGTTCGCGCGCGTCCAGCGGCACGAGGGTGGCGCGGGTGGCCGTCAGGAAGGCCGTCGTCCAGGGCCGCCAGACCTTGAGCCGCCCCTCGCACACCACCAGCCGCTGCCCGGCGAGATGCGTCAACGCAGGCGGTGCGCACATCGGGTGCAGGCCCAACACCTCCGCCCCCGAGGCTTGCATCGCCGCCACCGGGGCGGCCTTGATCGAGGTGAGGTCCATCCAGAGTTGTCGTTCCGCGCGCTCCCGCGCCAGCGCTGCGAATCGGCCGATCACCTCGACGGTGGCCACTACTGGCGCGCTGAAGACCACCACGTCGGCCCAGTGCGCGAGCGGCGCCATCGCCACACTCGACGAATCGGCGGGGTCGTGGCCGCGGACCTCGGCGGCCAGCGCGGGATTCGCCGCGAAGAAGCCGGCGAGCCAGCGGCCGTAGCGGCCGGCCGAGCCGATGATCGCGACACGCGCCTGTGGGCGAGAGCTCGATTCCGCCTGATCGCTCATGGTGTCAAGGTCGGCGGTTATGCGAGATGTAGGCCCAGCAGCACGCACTGACGGGCCAGTTCCTTGTCCGTTTCGCGGATGTGGTGCACCAGCCACGAGCCCAGGAAATCCATGAAGTGGGAACAGACGTCGGGCGGCAGATTTTCGACCATGTCGAGCACCCCCTGAACCGTCTCGAGGAAACGCTGGTGTCCCTTGGTATGGCGATCGCGGTGTCCCGCATCCATACCCGGATGAGCGAGGAGCTGCTCTTCGAAGCTGAAGTGCTGTCGCGCAAACGCGTCAAGCGCCTCGATTCGCCGACGGACCTCTGCTTTCGGCAATGCATCGTCGGCCAAGGCGCGCCAACTGTCGGCGAGCAGCTCGATCAATCGCTGATGGTCCTCATCGATGCCGGCGTGCCCGGTGGCGAGAGACTCGCGCCATTCTGGGCACGCCGTCCGAGCCTTGGCACGTGCGGGCCATGAAGCATTGGAGAGGCCGAGAAGGCGCATGGGCATGGCCAGTGATCGCGTCGAGGGGGCCATTGAGCGCCCGCTCGTGTGGAGGCGCATTGACAGGCGTCAACAGCAGGCGCCGTCTACAGCGCCCATTCCAGTTGCAGCCAGAGCTTCGTCGTGTCCCGGGCGAAGCCATCGCTGTGGAAGTCGGCGACTTTCGCCAAGGCAACGAGGCCCGGACGCAGCGTGAGGGCGAGCGACGCATCCCATTCCGTGCTGTAATCGGCGCCGCGGTCCGACTGGAAGTCGTGGCCCATCACCTGCCAGGTCGCGGCCTTGCCGGCCACCGTGAATCCGCCCTGCGCCGAGGCGTAGCGGTCTTCGAGGCCGTTGATCGGCGTCGTCGCGAACTTGTCGGCCCAGCCATTGAAAGCGTGAAGGGTGGCGAGGGGTGTCTGGAACGCCCGGCCGTCACCGGCCCCCAGCCGTTCGAAGCCCGCCTTGAACACCAGCGGGCCGCGCTCGAGCCGCGGCTCCACCAGCGCGTAGCCGGTGCGACCGCCAACGGCGTCGGCCCACGGCTGCTGCGTGGCGCTTTCGAGCGTGAGCCCGAACTTCCACCCCGGGTTCAGTGCCCACGCGCTGGACCAGCGCAGGCCCAGCGTGCGGGTGGACGCAGCGGCCACGTCCTGATCCTCCACCCAGTAGCCGTAGGCCGCCACGCTGCCCCCTGGCAACGTGCGCGCCACTCGCAGCAGACGGCCGTCGAGGTCGCGCTCGCGGGCGAGCCGGTCGCGGGCGTTGTCGCCGGAAATGCGATGCACGCGATCGACGTAGAACGCTTGCAGGTCCCACGCGGCGGAAGGCTTCCACTGGCCCTGCACGGCGTCGAAGGTCTGCATGTTCTGGCGCCAGCCGACATCGCCGACGAAGCGCGCATTGTCGAGCACGATGCGCTGCCGGCCGATGCGGGTACCGAAGGCCGTGCCACGCCAGTCGAGCCAGGCCTGGTTGATCTCGAGGGCGCGCGCGTCGATGACCGCCGGGTAGGCCGTCTCGCCATTGGCGCCGGAGTTGAAGCGGTCGTTGAGCTCGGCCACGCCTTCGCCTTCCAGCTGCGCCGACCAGCCGCCGCCGAAGGTGAAGGTGTAGCCCGCGCGGACGCGTGCGGTGTGCGCGTCGGCCTCACGCGCGAAGGCGTCGTCGTCCACGCCTTCGTAGCGGTAGCGCAGGTTGACGGCCCAGGGCTTGGGCGCGTCGGTGGCGGCTGGCGCGGCGGCAGGTGTCGCCGCAGGCGTGGCGAGTGCGGCCGTGGCGGCGAGCGGGAGGGCAAGCGCGATGGCGAGAGCGAGGCGATTCATGGACAACTCCGTGGGTACGTTCCACGCGAATTGTCGGGCCGTCCCCCAAGGGACGGCCTTGCCGCAGGTCAAGACGAGGCGATGATCAGCCGAGGAACTGCAAGGGCTGGCCGTCGAGTCGGGCCAGCGCGAGGAACACGCAGACCGTGACCGAGTTGATCGTCCAGCCGATGGTCAGCACGCGGGCCATCGTTCCCCAGTCCGCGCGGTCGACGTTGCCGGCGTTGAGCCAGATCGCGCGCATGATCCACGCGGTGTAGCCGAGGAACAGCAGGGCGCCGGCGAGGAAGGCCGCTGCTGGCAGGGTCTCGTAGACCGCGAGCAGGGCGACGAAGAGGATGTGGCTGATGACCACGCCATCGATCCAGAACACGTGGGACAACCGGCGGTGGCCGGGGACACGATCATCGAAGAACGCTCGCAACATGGCACGTGCTCCTCGGGTGGTGAGGCATAAGCGCCGCCGCTGTGCGCGGGATGGACCTGGCGCGCGTCCGACGCTACGCCCCGCGATGGCCGGGGACAAGCGACGCCGGATTCGCGAACCCGCCATCCGTCCGCCGTCGCGTTGATAATCCGGGCATGTCCGAGCCCCTTCCTCCGCCTCCCGCCGCCGCGCCCGCCGAGCGCCGCGGCCTCGCCGCCCTGCATCCCGGCAACTTCGCCCTGGTGATGGCCAGCGCGATCCTGGCGCAAGGCTTCCACCTGCACGGGCTGCCGATAGCGGGACGCGCGCTCGATGCGATCGCCGTGCTCGCCTTCGTGGTCCTGCTGGGCCTCTCGCTCGCACGGGTGCTCATCGCGTCGCAGGCCGTCCGCGACGACCTCACGAATCCGCGCCTGGTGTTCGGCTTCTTCACCCTCGTCGCGGCGGCGTCGCTGGTCGGGCAGATCGCGCTCGGTCACGGGCATGCGCCGGTTGCGATGGGGTTGTGGGCTTTCGCCTTCGTGGTCTGGTGCCTGCTGCTCTACCTCGCCTTCGCGGTGCTCACCTTTCTCACCCACGAGCACAACGTGAACATCGTGCACGGAGGCTGGCTGATCGCCATCGTCGGCACGCAGTCGCTGGTGGTGCTGGGCGCGCGCCTCGTGCCTGAGCTCGGTGAGTACGGGCGCTACATGCAGGTGGAGGTGCACATGCTGTGGGGGCTCGGGCTGTGCCTCTACGGCATCTTCGTGACCCTGTTCTGCTACCGCATCTTCTTCCTGCGCCTGTCGCCGGACGACGTCGGACCACTGCTCTGGGTCGTGATGGGTGCTGCCGCGATCTCGGCCAATGCCGGTACCACGCTGATCGCGCTGGAGACACCGCTGCCTTTCCTCGCAGCGCAGCGCCCCTTCGTCGATGGCGTGACGATGATGATCTGGGCGTGGGCGACGTGGTGGATCCCGCTACTCACCCTGTTCGGCGTCTGGAAACACGGGATCAATCGACGCCCGTTGCGCTACGAACCGATCATGTAGAGTCTGGTGTTCCCGCTTGGCATGTACGCCGTGGCTAGCGCACGGCTTGGTTTGGCCGCCGACTTCGAGCCGCTGGGTTGGATCTCGACGCTGGTCTTGGCAGGCGGCAGCCTGGCTTGGGTGGCGGTGATGATGGGTTTGCTAAGGCGGTTGGGCCGCCGCCCTTGGCGGCCTGGCACCGCGCCGCAGAATTAGGCGACTACCGCAAGGATCACGGCGGACGCCTTGAACAGCGCGGTCACGACATCGCCTTCCTTCAGCGCGAGGGCCTGCGCGCTCGCCAACGTGATGCTGGCGACAAGGTGACCACCGTTCGGCATCTCGAGGACAACCTCCGTGCTCACGGCGCCCGTGATGATCCGACGAACGTGGCCGGTGATCTGGTTACGCGCCGAGAACCTCGCCTGTGCGTCCGCGGACGCTAGGATGATCGACGATGCCTTGACGAGGGCAAACACTTCCACGCCGATCCCCAGACCGAGTGCTTCTCGGCTGCTGCGGGTGACCATGGCGACAACTCGCTGGTGGCCGCCGATATCGATTTCGATCTCGTCGTGGAGGGCGCCCTCGGCAACGACCATGACACGCCCGGGAAGTTGGTTTCTGGCGGTGGTCTTCATGGAGGTCCTTCGAGAGAGCAGTGCTTCGTCGGCGATGCCGGCGGCATCCCGATCGAGGGTTTCAATGAACCGCCGATGCTCGCGCTCGATCAGGCGAAACGTCCTGATCAGTCGTTGGCCTTGATCCGTGAGCCGAGTTCCGCCACCGCCGCGTCCTCCGACGGCTTTCGCGACCAGTGGAGAGCCCGCCAAGACGTTCATGGTCTCCACGGCGTCCCAAGCGGACTTGTAGCCCCATCCCATCACCTTCGCGGCGCGTGAGATCGAGCCCAGCTCATCGATCTTCACAAGAAGCTCGATCCGTTGGCGGTCGGCCACCATGTCCTCGCCCGCGCTCATCCAGAGCGCCCCTCGAGGCGAGAACGGCTGCATCATGAAGGTCATTTGGATTCCAGAAGCCTGTGCGCAACGCTAGGCGTCAGCGGCCACTTCGGAAATGATGTGGGTCAAGAGGGCTGCTCATGCGCGTCGTGTGCTTTTCGCACCCTCGCTTCCCGACATCCCAATCAGGCGTTGGCGGTCGAGCACCGTCAGGTGACGCCCTTGAACGCCGAGGATCCCGGCATCGCGCAACGAGGAGAAGGTGCGACTGACGGTTTCGATGGTCAGGCACATGTAGCTCGCGAGATCGGTTCTGCCCATCGCCAGATGGATCGACGCTTCTTCCTTCCCCGAGATCCGTTCGGCGCGCTGAAGAAGGCCGATCAGAAACAGCGCGACGCGCTCGTCGGCCTGTCGCATCGCCAGGAGCTCGACATGTTCCTGTTGATCGGCCAGGCAGGAGCCTGCCGCTTGTAGCAGATGATGCTGGAATTCCGGCTGTCGGCTGGCCGCCGTTTCCAGTGCCGACAGCGGGATCTCGCAAATGACGGCGGGCTCCAGCGCAAAGGCGTCAGCACGAAAGCGCATCCCTGCAATCGCTTCCAAGCCCATGAGTTCGCCAGGGAAGTGGAAACCGAGGACCTGCAGCCTCCCATCCGCCGCCAGTGTTTCCGTTTTGAAGACGCCAGCCTGAGACACGAACAGGGAGCGCACCTTCTGGCCCTGCTCGTAAAGCCGCTCACCGGCGCTCAGTGATCGGCGGGGGAGCACGTGGTCCGACATCCGTTCCAACTCGTCGGGCCTGACGATGGCGGGCTTGCACATCGGCTTGAGCACGCAGTCGGAACAGGCGCGCTGCTCGAGCAGGGTCTGGAGGAGGCGCGGTTCCATCCGATGGGGCGAAGGCATGGCGTGGCGCCCATCCTTGCGCAACAGCGCTATTCCTTTCCACCTCTACGCTCGTGTGAAGGCCGGTCCTCGCCCGCGCGACCAGCCAGTTGGACCGTGGCTGCGCCGAGTGCCTCGACGTCCTCGGGGTCGTGGGTGACCAGCAGCATGGGAATGTCGAGCCGGCGCTGCAACGCATCCAACTCGCCGCGGAGTTCGCGTCGTAATCCGTGGTCGAGAGCCGCGAAAGGCTCGTCCAGCAGGAGGGCGTCCGGTGCTCGGACGAGGGCACGGGCCACGGCGGTCCGTTGCTTCTGGCCACCCGACAGCTGATGCGGGAACTGGTGCGCGCTGGCGGTGAGGTCCAAACGCTGAAGCCAGTCTTCTACCCGGGCATCACGTTGGTGACGGGTCGGGTTCAAAGGGCCTGTGGAGAGTCCAAAGCTGACGTTTTGCCGCACGTTGAGGTGTGGAAACAGCGCGTAGTCCTGGAACACCACGCCCAGCCGCCGGTCCCGAGGCGGCACGTCGAGGCCGGCCGTTGAATCGAAGAGCGTCCTGCCGCCCAGACGCACGTGGCCGCTATCCGGGCGCACCACGCCTGCGATGGCCTGCAGAAGCAGGGTCTTTCCGGAACCGGAGGGCCCGAAGATGACGAGCCGAGTGGCAGCACTCTGAAACGATACGTCGAGTCGGAAGCGACGCGAGCCGGCCTGCAAGCTGGCACGGAGTGCGACGTCGATCCGTGGTGCCGTGTCGATCACGCCTTACCCCTCGAGGTGTTCGCACGAAGTCTTCCTGCGGCGAGCAGCACCGCCAAGCACACCACCGTCATGACCACGACGAGGAACAGGGCGCGCCCATCCTGTCCGGCCTGAACCGCCTCGTAGATGGCTGCCGAGAGGGTCTGGGTCTGACCGGGGATGCTACCGGCCACCATCAGGGTGGCGCCGAACTCCCCCATGGCCCGGGCGAACGCGAGCAGCAATCCAGCGAGGATCGCCGGCCAAGCCAGGGGGAGTGTCACGCGCAGAAAAACGGCCCAGTCCGGCAATCCGAGCGTTCGTGCAGCCGCCTCCACCCGATGGTCCACGCCCTCGAACGCGGTTCGCGCGGGCTTGAAGACCAGTGGGAGCGTAACCACGGTCGCGGCAATCACTGCGGCCTGCCAAGTGAAGACCAACTGCACATCGAAGGTCGCATCGAGCCAGCCACCCAGCGCGCTTCGGCGCGAAATCAGCACCAGCAGGTAGTAGCCGAGAACGGTGGGGGGCAGCACCATCGGGAGGGTCAGCAGGGTGTCCACCAGTTCGCGGCCCGGGAAGCGACCGCGCGCAAGGAGGTAGCCCAGAGCCGTCCCCAGCAAGAGGGTGATGCCGCTGGCCCAGAGCGAAACCTTGAGCGATAGCGCGAGGGCCGGCCATGCGGCAGCGAACTCGTTCATCGAGCACCGTTCATGGCGGGAGGAATCCGTGGCGCCGCAGGATGGCTTGGCCCTCGGCGGATCGCACAAATTCCACAAAGGCCCGGGCCGCCCCTGGCTCGCGGCTGTCCGCCACGGGCGCGATCGGGTAGCGAATCGACGCCTTCACGCGAACGGTGAAGGCGCGCTTCACACGTCCCGGTTGCAGGGGGAGATCCGTGGCATAGACAAAGGCGGCGTCGACTTCGCCACGGGCGACGTAGTCCAAAGCCTGCCGCACGTTTTGTGCAGGGACGAGGCGAGGAGCAAGGGCTTCCCAAAGCTGAGCGTTCTGAAGCGCTTCGCGGGCATAGCGCCCTGCCGGCACCGCGTCCGGCTGGCCGATCGCGATGCGGCGGACGGGAGGGTCGGCCAACGCCGCAAGGGTGGCCGGAATGGCCTGGGTGTCGGCTGGGACCGCGACCACCAGCGCATTGCCAGCGATGTCGTGCCGCTGGCGGGCGTCAACCAATCCGTCCGCAGCGGCCCGGTCCATCGTTTCGCTGTCTGCGGCGGCGAAGACATCCACTGGCGCTCCTGCCCTGATCTGCTGCAACAGGGCGCCTGATCCCCCGAGGTTCAGGCGGATCTCGTGTCCGGGGTGGGCGTCCTCGAAGCGCTCCGCGATTTCGGTGAAAGCTTCCCCTAGGCTGGCCGCCGCCGAAACCGTCAGTTCGGCGGCGCACACGGTCGACATGGGCAGGCAGAGCAGAAAGCTCAGGATCTTCAAACGTTGGCGGTGGGACACGGCGATCCCGTTATGTCCGGTGAGGCGCAACAGTAAGTCGCCCCTCCGGCCTCTGACCATGACGCAAGTCAAAGGGCGGGGGCGGGCCACCTTTACCGCCAATTGGGGCGTTCATCGCCGTTTGGAACATTGTTTTGGGTCGATTCCCGGCCAACGTGCCTAGGTTTGGAACTTTCTTTCGGCATTTGGAACTTTCTTTCGGCCCGCCACCTCCACCCGGGGCCGGAGCCGGGACGGGCTATAATTCCGAGTCTTTGCTCGAACGCCCCCGAGGCCCTGCCGATGTCTGCCGTCCTGCCCTCCGCCACGGACCGCTCCGCCGCGTCTTCCGCCATTGTCGATGGCGGGTACACCCTCGACCACAAGTACACGCGCACCGAAGGCCGGATCTACCTGTCCGGCATCCAGGCGCTGGTGCGCCTGCCATTGATGCAGCAGCAGCGCGACCGCGCCGCCGCGCTCAATACCGCCGGCTTCATCTCCGGCTACCGCGGCTCGCCGCTGGGCGGCGTCGACCTCGAGCTGTGGAAGGCGCGCAAGCACCTCGCCGCGTCCGGCATCCAGTTCCAGCCCGGCATCAACGAAGACCTCGGCGCCACCATGGTGTGGGGCAGCCAGCAGGCGAACCTGTGGCCCGGCGCCAAGTACGACGGCGTGTTCGGCATGTGGTACGGCAAGGGGCCGGGCGTCGACCGCTCGGGCGACGTGCTCAAGCATGCCAACGCCGCGGGCACCAGCAAGCATGGTGGCGTGCTGGTGATGGCGGGCGACGACCACGCCTGCCGCAGCTCGACCTTGCCGCACGGCTCGGAAGGCGAGTTCGTCAGCGCGATGATGCCGGTGCTGAACCCGGCCGGGGTGCAGGACATTCTCGACATGGGCCTGCTGGGCTGGGCCATGAGCCGCTACACCGGCCGCTGGGTGGGCTTCAAGACGATCGCCGAGACGGTGGAGTCATCGGCCTCGGTGAACGTCAATCCACACCAGCTCGACATCGTCATCCCGACCGAGCTCGAGCTGCCGCCGGGTGGCCTGAACATCCGCTGGCCCGACCCGCCGCTCGACCAGGAGATGCGCCTGCACCAGTACGCGGTGAAGGCGGCGCACGCGTTCGCGCGCGCCAACCGCCTCGACAAGGTCATCTACGACTCGCCGAAGGCGCGCCTCGGCATCGTCACCACCGGCAAGAGCTACCTCGATGTGCTGCAGGCGCTCGAGTACCTCGGCATCGACCACAAGGACGCCGAAGCCATCGGCATCCGCGTCTACAAGGTCGGCATGACCTGGCCGCTGGAGCCGCAGGGCATCCGCGCCTTCGCCCGCGGCCTCGAGGACATCGTCGTCGTCGAGGAGAAGCACGCCTTCATCGAGGCGCAGATGAAGGAACTGTTCTACAACTTCGACTTCGGCCTCGATGGCGGCCGGCGCCCGAGCATCGTCGGCAAGTACGACGAGAGCGGCGAGTGGATCCTGCCGAGCACCGGCGAGCTCACCCCGGCGCGCATCGCCCGCGTGATCGCCAGGCGCCTGAACCGCTTCTTCAATTCGGAAGCCATCACCGCGCGCCTGAAGTGGATCGCCGAGAAGGAGCAGGAGCTGGCCCTGCCGCGCCCGCTGTTCCCGCGCGTGCCGACCTACTGCTCGGGCTGCCCGCACAACACCAGCACGCAGGTGCCGGAAGGCCATCGCGCGCTGGGCGGCATCGGCTGCCACTACATGGTCACGTGGATGGACCGCCGCACCGACACCTTCACCCAGATGGGCGGCGAAGGCGCGACCTGGTGCGGGCAGGCGCCGTTCGTGGAGACGCCGCACGTCTTCCAGAACCTCGGCGACGGCACCTACTTCCACTCCGGCTCGCTGGCGATCCGCCAGGCGGTGTCGGCCAAGGTCAACATCACCTACAAGATCCTCTACAACGACGCCGTCGCCATGACCGGCGGCCAGCCGGTGGACGGCACGCTCACCGTGCCGGACATCGCGCGGCAGATGCGCGCCGAGGGCATCCAGGCCATCGTCGTCGTCAGCGACGACATCGAGAAGTGGTCCGACCCGTCGATCTTCCCGGACGGCGTGCAGTTCTTCGATCGCGCCGAGCTCGACGCCGTGCACAAGCGGCTGTCGGAAGTGAAGGGCGTCTCGATCCTGATCTACGACCAGACCTGCGCGGCCGAGAAGCGCCGCCGTCGCAAGCGCAAGCTGATGGTCGACCCGCCGAAGCGCGTGGTCATCAACTCCCTCGTCTGCGAAGGCTGCGGCGACTGCTCGGTCAAGTCGGCCTGCGTCTCGGTGCTGCCGAAGGAAACCGAGTTCGGCCGCAAGCGCGAGATCGACCAGAGCGGCTGCAACAAGGACTTCAGCTGCGTGCGCGGCTTCTGCCCGAGCTTCGTCAGCGTCGTCGATGCGCCGCTGAAGAAGCGCAAGCCGAAGGCCAAGGTCGACTTTGCCGCCCTGCCGATGCCGAACGTGCGCTCCAGCCTCGAGCAGCCGTGGAACATCCTGATCACGGGCGTGGGCGGCACCGGCGTGGTCACCATCGGCGCGCTGCTCGGCATGGCCGCGCACCTGGAGGGTCGCGGCGCCTCGGTGCTCGACCAGACCGGCCTCGCGCAGAAGGGCGGCGCGGTCACCACCCACATCCGCATCGCCAAGACGCCGGCCGACCTGCACGCCGTGCGCATCGCCGCCGGCGAGGCCGACCTCGTGCTGGGCTGCGACATGGTGGTGGTGAACGACTACTGGTCGCTGTCGAAGATCCGCGCCGACCGCACCGAGGTCGTGCTGAACACCTACGAGGCGATGCCGTCCTCGTTCCTGAAGCAGCCCGACCTGCAGTTCCCGGCCGACGCGATCATCGAGACGGTGCGCAAGAGCCTCGGCGGCCGCGCGCCGTTCACGGTGGACGCCAACAAGCTGGCCACCGCGCTGTGCGGCGACGCCATCGCCACCAACCTGTTCATGCTCGGCTACGCCTGGCAGATGGGCCTGGTGCCGGTGTCGCTGGAGTCGCTGATGCGCGCGGTCGAGCTCAACGGCGCCGCCGTCGAGATGAACAAGCAGGCCTTCGGCTGGGGTCGCCTCGCCGCCATCGACCTCGACAAGGTGGTCGAAGCGGCGGATGCCGCGCCGGCGCAGCGCAGCGGCACGGCCGACGCGCTGGACGACGAGACGCTGTCGCTGACGCTCGACGAGACCATCGCCCGCCGCGTGGCCTTCCTCACCGACTACCAGAACGCCGCCTACGCGAAGCGCTACAGCGACCTCGTCGCCGAGGTGCGCGCCGCCGAGAGCGCGAAGACGCCGGGCAAGGACGCGCTGTCGCACGCCGTCGCCCGCTACGCCTTCAAGCTGATGGCCTACAAGGACGAGTACGAGGTCGCCCGCCTGTACACCTCGGGCGAGTTCGAGGCGCGCCTGAAGGAACAGTTCGAGGACGGTGGCTCGCTGCGCTTCCACCTGGCGCCGCCGCTGCTGTCGAAGAAGGACGCCGACGGGCATCTGGTGAAGAGCGAGTACGGCCCGTGGATCTTCAGCGCGTTCAAGGTGCTGAAGCGCTTCAAGTTCCTGCGTGGCACCGCCCTGGATCCGATGGGCCACACCGAGGAGCGCAAGATGGAGCGCCGCTTGCGCGACGAGTACCTGCAGACGATCCGCGAGCTGCTGCCGAAGCTCTCCGGCGAGAACCATGCGCTGGCGGTCGAGATCGCCGAAGTGCCGGAGCAGATCCGCGGCTTCGGCCACGTCAAGGAACGTCACGTCGCCAAGGCCGAAACGCTCCGCGCCGAGCTGCTCCGCCGCTGGGCCAAGCCCGGCATCGCCGCGACGGTGACGACGGCCTGAGGTCTCGCGCGCCGCGACCCGGGAAGCGCCGCCTCAGGGCGGCGTTTCTTTTTCCGGCACCGGCGCCTCGACGATGAAACCCGCGGCGGCACGCAGCCGGTCCAGCGTGCCATCGGCCGCCATGGCGTCGAGGGCGGCGGCAAGCGCCTCGGACTGGCGCGGGTCGATGCTCACCCGGCTGACGGCGATGTGCACCGGCACGGGCGTGAGCGCCACCGCGCGGACGACGTCGACACCGCCGAGCCGGCCGGCGCTGGCGTCGTCGGCGAACACCGCATCGAGACGGCCGCCGGCCAGCATGGCGATGCCTGCTTCGCGACTGATGACGATGCGGAGACGGGCGAGGAACGCCGCATCGTCGAGCAGCGCGTCGTATTCGGGGCCGTAGCTGGAGAGCCGCTCGATGCCGATGCGCAAGCGGGTGCCGCGGACGTCGGCCAAGGCGCGCAGCGGCGCATCGCCCATCGCCTCGCGGCGGACATAGAGGGCGAGCTGCGCATGGTCGATCGGCCCGAGGAAACGCGCGATCGGTTCGCGCTCGGCGCTGGGGCGCGCGCCGAACAGGAGGTCGAGCTCCCCGGCACGCAGGGCCTCCCAGCTGCGCGGCCCGGGCAGCTCGACGAACTGCGGGGTGCAGCCGATGCGACGCAGTCCCTCGCGCACGACGTCGACCGCATAGCCTTCGAGCTCGCCGCCCGGGCCCGGTCGCGTGAAGCTTTCGATGCTGGGCATCTGCACGCGCCACGCGCAGGCCAGCGGGCCCGCAAGGGGAGCCAGGGCGAGGAACAGCGCGGCGGTCGAGTGCCGGACCAGCGCGCGGACGTCGATGCGGCGGAAGGTCATGGGACGGCGCCCGGCGCTGGCGCCGCCGCGCAGCCGAGGGTGGCCGGGTCGGTCGGGCAGGGCACGTAGCGCTCGCGCAGCCGCAGCAGGGTGCCATCGGCGATCAGGGACTCGATGGCATCGTCGAAGCGGGCGACGAAGGCGGCATCGTGGTTGCGCCGGCTGAAGGCCACGCGGGCCGGCGACGCGGAAAGCATGAGCACTGGCCGCGGCGCGCCGTCCGTGGGCTGCAGCGGAATGCCGGCGACGAGGGCCGACGCCTGGTCCGAGATCACGCCGTCGACCCGGCCGCTATCGAGCATGCGCCACGCACGCTGGCGGTCGGGCGCGGGATGCAGGCGCGCGGCGAAGCGGGGATCGGTCAGCAGCGCGGCGTATTCCGCGCTGTAGTAGGCGCCGACCTCGATCGCGATCTTGAGATCGGTCTCGCGCAGGTCGGAAAGCCGGCGCAGCGGATGCCGGTCCGCCGCCTCGGCAGTGAGCAGCAGCAGGTTCGGCGACAGGTTGATGCCGCGAGAGAAACGGGCATAGCGAATACGTTCGCGGGTCAGGAGCATGCCGGGCATGATGTCGAGCCGCCCGTCCTCGAGCTCCTTGAGGCCGCGGGCCCACGGGCGATCGACCAGGGTGGTGCTGCAACCCATCCGGGCGAGGGCCGCCGCGACGGCGTCGGTGTAGTAGCCCGCACGCTCGCCATCGGGATGCACGACGCCGTACGGGGGCTGGAGCTCCCAGCGCACCGTCTTGTTGCAGGCATCGGCAAGCGCGGGGGTCGCGAGGACGAGCATCGCGACGACAGCGCTCGCGAGGCCCTTCGCGACCCTCATTTCCCGATCCGGCAACCCGGCTCCTCCTCGACCCGCGCATGGCACCACCGTCGTGGCGCCGGCGCATTGTGACACCCGGCCGAGCGTGAATCCGCCGGGCGCGTCACGCAAGTCCGTCAGGGGGGCGGTCAGAAAAGCTCGATCTCGCCCTCGGACATGTTGTTCTGGGT
The DNA here is from genome assembly GCF_054777375.1 of Silanimonas algicola. Lineage (NCBI taxonomy): Bacteria > Pseudomonadati > Pseudomonadota > Gammaproteobacteria > Lysobacterales > Lysobacteraceae > Silanimonas > Silanimonas algicola. Next base: position 53,191 of record NZ_BAAHAS010000003.1, read on the forward strand.
CACCGGCTTGTGCGGCTGGCGCTCCCACTCACCGCGGAACTCCTTGATGCGCGACGACAGGCGGCGGAGGGCGGCGAGCAGTTCCTGCTCGTTGCCTTCGCCGGCTTTGTTCAACAATTCCTGCATGCCCATCGCTTCGCGGTTGATCGCCGCGAGGCGTTCCATGTGGGTCAGGGCCGAGCCCATCGCCTGCGTGGCGATGTCCTCGAACTGCAGCGAACGGACGGCGTCGCCCACGTGCTGTTCCATCGCCGCGTTCGCGCTCTGGATCTCGCGCATGCCGTCGCTCAGCGTGCGCTGGATCTGGTCGACCTGGCGCAGCATGTTGGCCGACTCGTCCTTTGCGCCGCGCGAGCGGTCGAGGTCGCGGCTGGCCATGGTGCTGACCGTCTCGCGCACCTTGTGGATGGCTTCCTTGGAGTTGTAAGCCAGCTTGCGGATCTGCTCGTTGAAGGCCGTGCTGCGCTCGGACAGGTTGCGCACCTCGTCCGCCACCACGGCGAAGCCGCGGCCCGCCTCGCCGGCACGCGCCGCTTCGATTGCGGCGTTGAGGGCCAGCAGGTTGGTCTGGTCGGCGATCGACTTCACGTCCTCGAGGAGGGCGAAGATGCCGTCGAGGTGCTGCGCCATCAGGTCGATCTGCTGGACGGTGGCGGTGCTCTGCCCGCTCACCTCTTCCAGCGCCTCGACGAGGCCGCTCATCTGCGAGGCGGCCTGGTGGGCGAAGCGCTGCACGTCGACGCCGCCGCCGTCGCTGCGGTCGACGATGCGCGACACGGCACTGGCCTGCTCCTTGGAACGGCGCATCATCGCGTCGAAGCTGATGCCGAGCTTGGCGACCGCCTCGCGGATCAGTTCGCGCGTGCGGTTCACTTCGCCGCGCGTGCCCTCGATCTCGTTGGAGACGAAGCTGCGCAGCTCGCCGAGCAGGGCGCGTTCCTCGGCGATCATGCGCGAGGCGTTCTTGCTGCGGCCGCCGGTGGCGGCCAGCACGCCGACCCCGACGCCCCAGGCAAGCAGGGTCACCAGCAGCAGGGCCCATTCGATCGCCGGCGCGACCCCCAGGGCCTTGGCGACCATGAGGACCAGGGACAGGACGAGCGGCGCGGCGGTGTATTTCAGCAGGCGCTGGATCATGGCGGATTCCTTCAATCTCCCCGCTGGTATCGGCGTTTGCGGGGGGTTCTTTAGAGTCCTCCTGAAGACAGGAGGGGGCTTTCCACCCCTGCAAGTCCCGTGCCTCAGGCGTTGCGGGCCAGCTCCAGCAGGCGCCCCGCGACCTTGTCGAGCGGCAGCACCTCGTCGGCGGCGCCCAGACGGAAGGCGGTGCCCGGCATGCCCCAGACCACGCTGGTCGCCTCGTCCTGCACGAGGGTGCGGATGCCGGCCTGGCGCAGCGTGAGCAGCTCGCGGCTGCCGTCGTCGCCCATGCCGGTGAGGAGGGCGGCCACGCAGTTGGTGCCCGCGGCCTTCAGGACGGAGTTGAACATCACGCCCACTGACGGCTTGTGGCGGTTCACCGGCTCGGTGTCGGTGACCCGGCAGCGCCAGCGCGCGCCGTCGCGCACCACTTCGAGGTGCTTGCCGCCGGGGGCCACGTAGGCGTGGCCGGCGAGGATCGGTGCGCCGTCCTCGGCCTGCATGACGACCATCGCCGAGTGCTTGTTGAGCCGTTCGGCGAACGGGCGGCTGAACTCGGCCGGGATGTGCTGGGTGATCACCGTGGCCGGTGCGTCGGCCGGCATCATCTCCAGCACCACGCGCAAGGCTTCGGTGCCGCCCGCGGAGGCGCCGATGGCGATCAGCTTGTCGGTCGTGCGGAAGGACATCGCCGTCGCCGGCGCGGGCGACGGCGGCTTGTCCACCGGCCGCGCCGGCAGGCTGATGATCCTGGCCTTGGCGGCCATCTTCACCTTCTCGCAGAGGATCGGGCCGTAGGCCGTCAGCCCCTTCGCCACGTCGAGCTTGGGCTTGGTGACGAAGTCGATGGCGCCGAGCTCCAGCGCCTTCAGCGTGACGTCGGCGCCAGCCTCGGTGAGGCTCGAGACCATCACCACCGGCAGCGGATGCAGGCGCATCAGGTTGGCGAGGAACTGCAGGCCGTCCATGCGCGGCATCTCGACGTCGAGGGTCAGCACGTCGGGCTTGAGCTGCTTGATCTTGTCGCGCGCGATGATCGGGTCCGGCGCGGCGCCGATGACGTCGATCTCCGGATCCTTCGACAGGATCTCGGTGAGCAGCTGCCGCACGAGGGCGGAGTCGTCGATGATCAGGACCTTGATGGGCATCAGAACAGCTCCACGGAGCCGGTGATCGGCGACTGCCGCAACCGCTCCTTGTAGGCGACTTCCTCGGCGGCCACGGCATCGTCGTGCGCGTGCGGCAGCAGCTTCACCATGGCCTTTCCGGTCGTCGGGAAGTAACAGATCTTTCGGGGATGGATGCCACCGAGGTCCTTCGCGACGACGTTGATCTTCTCGTCGCGGAGGAACTCGGAGACGAACTGGGCGTTGCGCGTGCCGACCGGCGTCGACGTGAAGCTCTTCAGCACGTTGCCGCCACCGAACACCTTGGCCTCGAAGCGCTCGCGCTTGGCCCCGGCCTTGATGAGCTCGTTGATCAGCAGCTCCATCGCGTGCAACCCGTACCGGGCCGGTGCGCCGTCGCTGGTGTCGCCGTCGGGCAGCATGAAGTGGTTGATCCCCCCCAGCTGCGTGAACGGATCGCGGATGCACGCGGCCACGCAGCTGCCCAGCACCGTCATCAGGCCGACCGGCTGGTCGGTGACGAAGAACTCGGCCGGGAGGATCTTGATCACGTCGGCACCGAGCTGCGCGTCCTTGTAGACGAGCGGCGAGGCGCGGGAGCGCGCCGAGGCCTCCGGGTCGAGGGCGCGGGCGGCGCGGAGCTTCACCTGCCGGCCCCGCCGGCGGCGCTGGCGCGGCGGTACAGCGAACGGCCGCAGGCGGCGACGATGTCGCTGGCGTGCATGTAGTTCTCGGAGTGCCCGGTGTAGAGCAGGCTCTCCGCCCCCATCTTCAGGACGATCTTCGACAGGATCTCGCGCTGCATCGGCTTGTCGAAGTAGATCATCACGTTGCGGCAGAACACCGCGGCGAACTCGGGCGTTTTCGGGTAGCTGGGATCGAGCAGGTTGAGGGTCTGGAACTCGACGAGCTCGCGAAGCGCCGGCTTCACCCGCACCAGGCCGTCGTTGCCCCCCGTGCCGCGGAGGAAGAACTTCTTCTTGCGCTCCTCGCTCAACCCCGCGATGCGCTCGTACGGATAGACGCCGCGGGAGCCCGTCTCGAGCACCTGGGTGTCGACGTCGGTGGCCCAGAGCCGCACGGGCGGCTTCATCGAACCCCAGACCTCGCAGGCGGTGATCAGGATCGAGTAGGGCTCTTCGCCGGTCGACGCGGCGCAGCACCACAGGTCCACCGTGCCGCCCTTCGCCTTCAGCCGGCCGAGCTGCTCGGCGAGGATCTCGAAGTGGTGGCTCTCGCGGAAGAAGCTGGTGAGGTTGGTGGTCAGAGCGTTGGTGAACTGCTGCCACTCCTCGTCGTCCTGCGGCTGCTGCTGCAGGTGGGCGAGGTAGTCCTCGAAACTCGACAGGCCGAGCGTCCGCAGCCGGCGCGTGAGCCGGCTGTAGACCATGTCGCGCTTGCTGTCGGTGAGGGCGATGCCCACCCGCTTTCGGATCAGGTCGCAGACGACCTTGAAATCGCGGTCGGTGTACTCGAAGTCACGCGGGCCAACACCGGCCATGCCTCAGCCCTCGCCGTCGCCGGCGAGCCGGAAGCGGGACACCAGCTGCACGAGGGTCGCGGCCTGGTCTTCCATCGAATGAGCTGCGGCCGTCGCTTCCTCGACGAGCGCGGCGTTCTGCTGCGTGGCCTCGTCGATGTGGGTGATGGTCTGGTTGACCTGCTCGATGCCCTGGCTCTGCTCGATGGACGCCGCCGAGATCTCGCCGATGAGGTCGGTGACGCGCCGTACGGAGCCGACGACCTCGTGCATGGTCTGGCCGGCCTGCCCCGCCAGCTTCGCACCGCTGCCGATGCGGGCGTTCGACTCCTCGATGATGCCGCGGATCTGCTTGCTCGCCTCGGCCGTGCGTTGCGCGAGGCTGCGCACCTCGGAGGCGACCACCGCGAAGCCGCGGCCGGCTTCGCCTGCGCGTGCGGCCTCGACGGCCGCGTTGATCGCCAGGATGTTGGTCTGGAAGGCGATGCCGTTGATCGTGCCGATGATGTCGCTGATCTTCTTCGAGCTGGCCTGGATCTGCGCCATCGTCTGGACGACGTCGTCCACCAGCTTGCCGCCATCGACCGCCACTTGGGCGGCGCTGCCGGAAAGCGTGCTCGCCTGCTTCGCCGACTCGGCGTTCTGCTTGACCGTGGCCGTGAGCTCTTCCATCGACGAGGCGGTCTCCTCGAGGCTGGCCGCCTGCTGCTCGGTGCGCGACGAGAGATCCTGGTTGCCGGCCGCGATCTCGCCGGCCGCCGTGGTGATCGACTCCGCCGCATCGCGGATCGCGGCGATGACCTCGGAGAGCCGCTCGGCGCTGCTGTTGGCGTCGTCGCGCATTTGCGCGAACACGCCGCGCAGCTCGGCGGTGGACCGCTGCGCGAGGTCGCCTTCGGCCAGGGCCGCCAGCACGCCCTGCACCTCGGCGACGCCGGCGCGCGTGGCCCCGAGGAGCTCGTTGATCGATGCCGCGAGATCGCGCAGGAAGCCCCGCTTGCCGTCCAGCGACAGCGCGCCCGACAGGTCGCCGGCGGCAGCGGCCGAGACGATGGCCTGCACTTCCTGCTGGGTCGCCAGCTGCTCGGTGCGCTCCGTCCAGGTCACGACGCTGCCGCGGTAGCTGCCGTCGTCATCGAACCAGGGGCTCAACTCCAGCAGGAAGGTGCGGCCGCCGTAGCGGCGTTCGACCTCGAGGGCCTGCACGGGCGGCGTCGCCATCGGGTAGAGCGCGCCGAAGTGGAAACCCACCATCGACTCGGCCCGGAAATCGGCCGCGACGTTGGCGATCGCCGCCTCGGCGTCGGCGAACAGCTTGCGCATCGCGCGGTTGGCATAGCTGATCACGTGGTCGCGATCGGTCATCATCACCGCGCTCGACGCGGCGTCGAGCGCATTGGCGATCGCCGAAGTCTCGTCGGCGAGGCGCTTGACCTCGGCAGCGGCGCGCCGCTCGATCTCCTGGCGCTCGCGGAGCTTGGTGACCATGTCGCTGAGGGCGCGGTTCAACGCACCGATCTCCGCCCGCGCCTCGGCGTCGGGGCGGGCCTCGAGGTCACCCGCGGCCACGGCGTTGGCGAAACCGACGGCGCGGCCCAAGGGCCGGGCCACGAGGCGGCGCGACAGCCACACCACCGCGGCAGCGATGGCGATCGCCCCGAGGAGGGACAGGAGCAGGATGCGGGCGACGAGCTGGTCGGCGTCGGCTTCGACCACGGTAACGGGCACGGTGGCGATGATGCGCCAGCCCCAGGGCTCGAAGCTGCGCAGGGCGACCTGGTGGCGCGCCAGGTCGGTGGCGTCGCCCATGAGCGGTGCCAGCGCCACGTCGTGCTGGCCGTCGGGCAGGGCCATCAAGGCGGCATAGGCCGCCGCTTCCGGCTGGGCGCCTTCGCCCTCGAGCGGCGTCCCGGCGAGGCGCGGATGGACGGCGAACGTCGACTTGCCGTCGCGGGTCTCGATCACCACGACGCGTCCGCCGTCGCCGAGGTCGAGGCCGCCGAGTCGCTCGCGCAGGGCGGCCAGCGCATCGTCGAAACGCACGCCGACGAAGGCCACGCCGATCATGGCGCCCTCGTCGTCCACCGTGCCGCTGGCGGAGAAGATCGGCTCGTAATGGGTGATGTAGTCGACGCCGAACAGCCGGGCGGGCCCGGTGTGCGGCTGACCCTCGAGCAGCTTCGGGTAGGCGGGGTGATCGCGGGCCAACGGCGTGCCGACCACGCGGTTGCCCTCGAGGTTGATCAGCGACGTCGTCACCCGGATGAAATCGTCGCCGTCGCGCGCGAACAGCGTGGCGACGGCGTCGGTGTTGGTGGTGAAGTCGTCGACGACCGCGAAGTCGCCGTTCACCGGCGCGCCGTCGAACAGCAGGGCGGGGGCGTCGTTGTCGCCCGCGGGCAACCGCTGCGACGGATCGAGCGCGACGGTGTTCTGCGGCAGGGTGCCGAGGAAGGCCCCGTAGATGCGCATCACATTGGTCTCGAGGCCCTGCTGGTACACCTCGAGCGTGGCCATGAGCGCATCGGCGGAGCTGCCGAGGCCCTGGGACGCCTTCTCGTTCAATGCGCTCGCGCTGCTGCGCGAGGCGACGATGGCGATGCCGCCCAGCACCACGAGGATGACTGCGCCGACGACGAGGCTGAGTCGCCCTCCGACGCTCCACTCGCGGCCGTCGCTGGTGCGGAACATCGCGAATCCGCGCGCGGCCAACGCGCCTGCCCGCTGCACGCCGGGCAGGGCGGCGAATCGGCCCCAGCCCGACGCGATCGCCGCGACCGGCTTGGCGAGCGCCGGATGGCGGATCGCGGACCCGAGCGCTTTCCCGATGACCGGCAGCGCCCCGAGGGCCCGCGACACCGCCTGCTTCAGCCCCTGCTGCGCCATGCGACTCCCCTCGCGAGTTGGGTCAGGCGGCCACCGGCGACGCGCCGGTGATGTCGGCGCTCAGGATCAGGGCCTCGATGTCGAGCAGGATGAGCATGCGCTCGCCGACGGTCGCGATGCCCGAGATGTAGCGCGTGTCGATGATGCCGCCGAACTCCGGCGTCGGCCGGATCTCGGAGGGATCGACGCGGACCACGTCGGAAACGCCGTCGACGACCGCGGCGATGACCTTGCCCTTGAGGTTGAGCACGATCATCACGGTGAACTCGTCGTAGGTCGCGCTGCCGAGCTTGAACTTCAGACGCAGGTCGACCACCGGCACGATGACGCCGCGCAGGTTGATGACGCCCTTGATGTACTCGGGCGCCTCGGGGACGCGGGTGACGGTGTCGTAGCCGCGGATCTCCTGCACCGAGAGGATGTCGACGCCGTACTCCTCCGGCCCGAGCTTGAAGGCGAGGAACTCGTGCGAGACGTCGTTGCTGGTCGTGCTCATGGGCGGAACCCTCGGGAAGACGTGGGAATCATGCGTCGTCGCGGGACGACGATCCGTGCGCTGCGGCCGATTCCTCGCGCAGCGTGAAGCGGGCGGTGAGTCCGGCCAGGGCGGCGGCCTGGTCGGCCATCGACCGGGCGGCAGCGGTGGCCTCCTCGACGAGCGCGGCATTCTGCTGCGTCGCGGAATCCATCTGCGTGATGGTCTGGCTGACCTGGCCGATGCCCGCGGCCTGCTCGACCGAGGCTTCGGCGATCAGCTGCATCAGGCCGTTGACCCGGCGGATCGCCGCTTCGGTGTCCTGCATGGTGCGGCCGGCGGCGTTGACCACCGAGGAGCCTTCGCCGACGCGCTGGTTCGACTGCTGGATCAACGCCTTGATCTCGCGCGCCGACGCGGCGGAGCGCTGCGCCAGCGCGCGGACTTCCGAGGCCACGACCGCGAATCCGCGCCCCTGTTCCCCGGCACGCGCGGCCTCGACGGCGGCGTTGAGCGCGAGGATGTTGGTCTGGAACGCGATGCCGTCGATGGTGGTGATGATGCTCTCGATCTGGCGCGCACCGTCGGCGATGCCCTGCATCGACTGCACGACCTGTTCGATCTCCTTCGCGCCACGGCCCGAGATGTCGGCCGCCTGCGCCGCGACTTCGCGACCGCTGCGGGCGGAATCGGCATTCTCGCGCACGCTCGCCGTGAGCTCCTCCACCGAGGCCGCGGTTTCCTCGAGGTTGGCCGCCTGCTGCTCGGTGCGGACCGACAGGTCCTGGTTGCCGGAGGCGATCTCGGCCGAGGCCGTCTGGATCTGCTCGACCGCCACCTTGATCTGCGCGAGGACGTCCTCGAGGGCGTCGGCCGTGGCATTGGCGTCATCGCGCATCTCCGCGAACACGCCCTGCAGCGAGGCCTGGGAACGGACCGTGAGGTCGCCGGCCGCGAGGGCGGCCAGCACCGCCTGGACCTCGCTCACGCCGGTCGATGTCGCGTCGAGCAGGCGGTTCAGCGCGGTGCCCAGCTGCAGGAAGAACCCCTGCTTGCCGGCGAGCTGGACGCGTCCGTCGAGACGACCCTCCGACGCCGCACCGACCAAGGCGTTGACTTCGAGCTCGGTCCGCACCTCCTCGGTGCGATCGGTCCAATTGGCGACGAGGCCGGCGAAACGCCCCTCGTCGTCGCGCAGCGGGGCGAGGGCCAACTGCACGTGGAACTCGCCGAAGCGCAGCGCGGCGACGTGCACCGCCGCATCGCCGCCCGCCGCGACCTGTTCCGCCGGCGGATGGACGCGGAACAGCGACTGCCCCACCGGCGCCGTCGCGTCGAACCCGGGCACGCTCGCGTGGATCGCCGCCGCCATGGTCGCGAGGGTGCGGGTGGCGGCATGGTTGGCGTAGACGAGCTCGCCGCGCGCGTCGGCGATCATCACGCCCGCCGCGGCCCCGTCGAGGGCGCTGCGAACCCGCAGGTTGATCGCCGCGACGCGGCGCTCCTCCTCGATGCGGGCACCGAGGTCACGCTGCATCTTGCGCAGCGCGGTCGCCACCTGGCCCACCTCGTCCTCGCCGCTGCCGGCGATCGGGTGGTCGAGCCGGCCCTGGGCCAACGCCGACACGTCGATGACCGTCTGGGCCAAGGGGCGCTTGACCAGGCGGACCAGGATGAAGCGCGCCAGCAGTGCCAGCGCCAGGGCGCTGACGAGGCCGATCACGAGGACGCGATTGCGGACCTCGCGCACGCCCGCCATCACGGCGTCTTCCGGCGCCGACACCATGAGGATCGCCGGCGGACCCTTGTCGCGCCCGACCCGGAAGGGGACGAAGACCTGCACGGCATCACCGCCCGCCGCCGCGTCGGGCTGGTGCGTCCGGAAGATCTCGCCCTTGGCCGCGGCGGCAAGGATGGCGTCGCGTTGCGGGTGGCCGAAGGGCTTCGTGATCTGGTCGGTCTCGGGCCCGGCGAGCAGGTTGCCGCCCTGGGACACCAGGCGGATCACACCCGAGCCGTAGGGCCGGTTCGCGGCGAGCCGCTCCTGCACCGCGCCGAGCGCCACGTCGACGCCGGCGACGCCGATGAACTCGCCGTCGCGCTTCATCGGCATGGCGAGGCTGGCCATCAGCACGTCCACGCCATCGACGGGATAGATGTAGGGCTCCACCATCACTTCGCCGTCGCTGTCGCGCGGCTGGGTGTAATAGCCCTCCTGCAGGACATCGGCCTCGGGCACCGGCTGGCGCGAGACCGTGCCGTCGCTGCCGCGCGCGTAGTAGAGGCTGATGCGGCCGGTGCCCGGAATGGCGAACCCGGCCTCCGGGTTGTCGGCGAAGTCCGCGTCGCGCTGGTCGAAGCCGTCCGGCGCCATCTCGTACCAGTAGCCGAGGGCGTCGGGATCGTTCTCGAGATTGCGCGCCACCAGCTCATCGAGCCGGGCGCGGGAAGGGCGCGCCTGGCTGGCCTCGACCTCGCCGGCGGCGGCCAATCCGCGCACCTGCGCGATGCGGTTCTCCAAGGAGCGGGATACCGCCTCCGCCTCGCGGTTGGCCAAGGCCTCCAGCTCGCGGTTGGCCGACTCGGCCTGCACCTGCGAGGCGCGCTGGTTGATCAGCCAGGCGGCCAGCCCGAACGCGAGGACCGCGAGGATACCGATGGCGAGGGTGGTGCGTGCCGCGATCGAACGCATCTGCTGCTCCCCTGCGGACGTTGGAATCGGCCGGAGTCAGGCCGCCTTGCTGGGCGCATTCGCCCGCCCGCGCACCAGGCCCGGCACGTCGAGAATGAGGGCCACACGACCGTCGCCGAGGATCGTGGCGCCGGAGATGCCGTCGATGCGGCGGTAGTTCGTCTCGAGGCTCTTCACCACGACCTGCTGCTGGCCGATCAGCGCATCGACCTCGATCGCGAGCTTCTGGCCGTCGCCCTCGACGATGACCGTGATCTCGGGCCGCTCCGCGCCACCCATGCCGAAGTGGTTGCCGAGGTGGACCATCGGCAGGTACTCGCCACGCACCTTGAGCACGCGCCCATCGGCATTGACCGTTCGGACGTTCTCGCCCGAGGGCTTCATCGACTCGATGACGTAACCGAGCGGCAGGACGAAGACCTCGTCGCCGACGCCGACCGTCATGCCGTCGAGGATGGCGAGGGTGAGCGGCAGCTTGATCGTGACCTTGGTGCCTTTGCCGGTGACGCTCTCCAGCACCGTCTCGCCGCCGAGGCTCTGGATGTTCCGCCGCACCACGTCCATGCCGACGCCGCGGCCGGAGAGGTCGGTGACCGCCTCGGCGGTGGAGAAGCCGGGGGCGAAGATGAGGTTCCAGACGTCGGCATCGCTCGGGTTGTCGGGCACCGGGATGCCCTTCTCGCGGGCCTTGGCGAGGATGCGATCGCGGTTGAGGCCTTTGCCGTCGTCGCTGACCTCGATGATGATGTTGCCGCCCTGGTGCGACGCCGCCAGCGTGATCGTGCCGACCGGGTCCTTGCCCGCCTTGATGCGGTCCTCGGTGGTCTCGAGGCCGTGGTCGATGGCGTTGCGCACGAGGTGGACCATCGGGTCGCTGATCTTCTCGATCAGGCCCTTGTCGAGCTCGGTGCTCTCGCCGAACGTCTTGAGCGTGACCTGCTTGCCGAGACGGCCCGCAAGGTCGCGGACGAGGCGCGGGAAGCGCTTGAACACCGCGTCGACCGGCAGCATGCGCACGCTGATGACCGCTTCCTGCAGGTCGCGGGTGTTGCGTTCGAGGGTCTCGAGGCCGGCCAGCAGGCGCTCCGCGAGCGGGCCCTCGATGCCGGTGCCCACCTGCTTCAACATCGCCTGGGTGATGACGAGCTCGCCCACCAGGTTGATCAGCATGTCGACCTTGCTGGCCTGCACGCGGATCGACGCGTCCTCGTTCGACGCACCGCCGGCCGCGGCGGGCGCGGGGCCGCCGGCGATCGGGATCGCGGCGGCGACCGGCGCCTCGACGGGCGCGGGGGCCGGCGCGGCGGCGGCGGGCGGCTGCTCGACGGGAGCCGCCGGCACCGCGGTGGCGGCCGCGCCGTCGCCGTTGATCGAGAGATCGCACTCGTCCTCCACCCAGGAGAACGCGTCGCGGATGACCGCCTCGGACGCCGAGCCCGGGAGGGTCAGCGTCCACTTCAGGTAGCTCTGGGTGGGGTCGAGGTCGCCGAAGGCCGGCAGCCCGGAGAGGTCGCACTCGACCTTCATCTCGCCGAGTTCGGCGAGCTCGCGGATGATGCGGAGCGGGTCGTTGCCGCTCATGTACATCGAGGGCTTCGGCGCGAAGGCGATGACGAACCGGTCCGGCGCCTTCGGCTTGGCGGCCGCCGCGGCCGGCTTGGCACCCGCGCCGACGGCGATCGTCGCCTTGCCGGTCAGGACCGCATTGAGCTGGGCGACGATGCCGGCGCCATCGTCGGCGGGCGGAACGCCCTGCTCCGCGGCCTTGAGCAGGCCACGCAGCACGTCGACCGAGGCCAACAGGGCGTCCATCGCGTCGGTGGTCAGTGGACGCTTGCCGGCGCGCAGCTCGTCGAGCAGCGTCTCCAGCACGTGGGTGAGTTCGGCCACCTTGGTGAAGCCGAAGGTCGCGGAACCGCCCTTGATGGAGTGCGCCGCGCGGAACACCGCGTTGATGGTGTCGGCGCTGCCGCGGCCGCCCTCGAGGTCGAGCAGGCCAGCCTCCATGATCTCGAGGCCTTCGCGGCTCTCCTCGAAGAAGGTGGCGTGGAATCGCTTGAGATCGTTGCTCATCGAAGAACCCCGGGGTGCCAACCGCGAAACATTGGGTGACGCGCCGGCAGGCCGCCGGCGGCGCCGTCAGCCGAGCACTTTCTTGACCGTCGCGACCAGCTGGTCGGGGTTGAACGGCTTGACCAGCCAGCCCGTCGCGCCGGCCGCCTTGCCTTCCGCCTTCTTGTCGGCGCCGGCCTCGGTGGTGAGCATCAGCATCGGCGTGAACTTGTAGTCCGGCAGCTCGCGCAGGTGCTTGATGAGCGTGATGCCATCCATGTTCGGCATGTTCACGTCGGTCACCACCGCGTTGAACTTGGCCCCTTTCGCCTTGCTGAGCGCGACGACGCCGTCTTCGGCCTCGGTGACGGTGAAGCCCGCACCCGTCAGGGTGAAGGCGACCATTTGTCGCATCGAAGCCGAGTCGTCGACGACCAGGATGTGCGCAGTCATGGGGCAGTCCTCATTGATTCGATGGAGTTCAGGCGAGGCCGAGTTCGGCGGCCAGACCGAGGGAAACCGCGGCATCGCGCACGGCGGCGGCACACGGCGCGATGCGCGTCACGCGGCCCGCCTCGCGACGGGTTCGGACGAAAGCGGCGAGGACCTGGATCGAGGCGCTGTGGACGCGCCCGGCTTCGCCCGCAGCGAGGACCACCTCGTCGGCGGCGTCGAGATGCGCGGACAGCGCGGCCTTGAGGCCTTCGCTGGCTTCGATGCCCCATTCGGGACCCAACGCTACGGTCGGCATGTTTCCCCTCGACGTCCAAGACGGCCCACGGAACACCCCCGCCTCGCCGCTGCGGGCGACGAGTCTGCGTTCAGCCTAGCAGCCCCACCGCGTCGAGGAGTATCACAGGTTGTGAATTCAATCGTGTCACACCGCGCAGCATCGCGCTGCCCGGGGCGGCCAGCGTGTTCTCGGCCGGCTCGACCTCGCCGTCCGCGATGGCGTGGACGTCGAGGACGGCGCTGACCTTCAACGCGAGGCAGTCGCCATTCTGCTCCAGCACGACATAGCGGGTCTGTGCGGAGTCCTCCACTTCTTCAAGTCCGAGCCAGGCGCCGAGGTCGAGGACGGGCACCACCACCCCGCGCAGGTTCATGACCCCAAGCAGGGCAGGATCGGTGTCGCGCATGGGGAGAACCCCGACCGGCAGAAGCACCTCCTGCACCTTGAGGAGTTCCACGCCGTAGTCCTGCCCGTGGACGCGCAAACGCAGCCAGCGCGAACTGCGGCGGCTGGCGCGGCGCTCCTGCCCCCGCCAGTCGTCGACGCCGTCGTCGGCCGAGGCGGCATCGCCGGGCTCGGACTCCGCCGCCTGGGCGGGCGACGGGGCCGCCGTGGCCCGGGCGGCCGCCACGGCGATATTCGCAGCCGAGGCGACGGCACCGGGCGGCTTGCCGCCGTGCAGGGCGTCGAGCAGGGCTTCGAACTCGTCCTCGGTGATCTCGTCGCTACCGGCCGCCGGCGCGGCCGTCGCGGTCGTGGGCAGCGGCGCCGGTGCGACGGCCCCGGGCGGGGCGCCGCCGTGCAGCGCATCGAGCAGGGCTTCGAACTCGTCCTCGGTGATCTCATCGGGCTTGGCCGGCGCCGTGGGCGCCGGCGCGGCCGCGGTCATGGGCGGCGGAGCCGGTGAGACGGCACCGGGCGGCGCGCTGCCGTGCAGCGCGTCGAGCAGGGCCTCGAACTCGTCTTCGGTGATTTCGTCGGGATTGGCCGGCGGCGGGGTGGACACGGTCACGGCAGGCTCCGGGGCGACGGCAGGAGTGGGGTGGGCCGCCTCGACGGCCGGCGGCGTTGGCGCCACGGCCTCGGGCGGCGGCGCGGCCGGGGCGACGGCCGATGGCGGCGAGGCCGGCGGCGCGGGGTCGCCCGCCATCGTTCCGGCGGCGGCGGCGCCCAGCAGCTGCGACAGGTAGTCGTCGACGAGGCCGCCGCTCATGCCGGCGGCTCCTGCGGCTGGGGCGTCTCGCGCAACAACCAGGCGAGGGCGCGCTGGTAGGCGTCGTAGCCGCGGCTCTGCGTGACCTCGTGCGACAGCTCGGCCTGGGTGAGCTCGGCCGCATTGCGAAGGCGGGTGTCCAACGGCACGGCCTGCACCCAGGTGCGATCGGGGTGCTGCTCGCGGAGAAGGTCCAGGGTTTCGGTGCAGGCGCGGGTGCGGCGGTCGAACAGCGTCGGCAGGATGCGTGCCGGCAGCGGGCGCTTGCGCGAGCGCTCGATCATCGTCGCGGTCTTCAGCATGCCCTCCATGCCGTGCACGCTGAGCGGTTCGGTCTGGGTGGGCACCACCAGCTGGTCGGCGGCCGCCAGCGCATTGACCATCAGCAGGCCGAGCGTGGGCGGACAGTCGAGCAAGGCGTAGTCGTAGTCGCGTGCGGCCGCGGCGAGGCCCTGGCCGAGGGCGAGGCCGAGGCCCGGCGCGGTGGCCGAGCGGCGTTCCAGGGTGGCCATGCCGGCCTGCGCGGGCAGCAGGCGCAGCTTCGCGATGGGCGTGGCGCACGACACCTCGGCGACGGCCTTCGGCGGCGACTCGAAGAGATCGAGCGTGCCGGGGGGTGGCGGGTCCGTGGGGATGCCGAAGGCGCGTGTCAGCGAGGCATGCGGGTCGAGGTCGGCCAGCAGCACGCGCTGCCCGCGGGCGGCCAGCAGCCGTCCGAGCAGCAACGTCGTCGTGGTCTTGCCCACGCCGCCTTTCTGGTTGGCGATCGCCCACACCTGCATCAGGGAACATCCTCGGAAAGCGCCTGCGGCACCGACACCGGGGCCGGCGGACGCGCGGCCTCGGTCGGCGTGACCGCACCGGCTTCAACGGCCGGCGGCGGCGAAACTTGATCCCGCGGCCGGGCGTCGAGGGCGGGCTGGTTGCGCGGCGAGGTGGCGAGGATCACCAGCATCACGCGCCGGTTGGTCGAGCGCCCGGCCGCCGTGCGGTTGTCGGCGATCGGCCGCTTCTCGCCGAAACCGATCGCCGCCATCCGCCGCGGATCGACACCGCGACCCTCGAGCAGGCGGATGACGCTGGCCGCGCGCGCACCGGACAGCTCCCAATTGGACGGGTACAGGGCGCTGGCGATGGGCTGGTCATCGGTATGGCCCTCCACGCGGAGTTCGTTCGGGAGCTCGCGCAGCACGGTGGCCAGCTGGTCGATGGCCTGGCGCGCGGGCGCCGACAGCGCCGCCGAGCCGCTGGCGAACAGCACGTCGCTGCGGATGTTCACTTCCAGCCAGAGGCCCTCGCGGGTGACGGTAACCTGGTCCGACATGATCATCGGGCCCAGCGCGCGCTCGACCTGCCGCTGGATGGCGTCCAGCTGCGCATCGGCCTGCGCCTGCTGCTGCTCGAGCTGGAGCAGCTCGATCGGGGTGATCACGGCGTCGGCGCGGACGCGCTCGCTGAGGTTCACCACGCTGGGCGAGCCGGGGTCGTTCTCGAAGGGCTGCGGCGGCGCGATGCTCGACGCTTCGGTGGGCTGGCCGATCTGGATCGGGGCGATGCTGCGCGGCACGCCATCGAAAGCGGCGTTGAGCGAATCGGACATCACCCGGTACTTGCCCTCGTTGAGCGTCGAGATCGCGTACATCACGACGAAGAAGGCGAGCAACAGCGTGATCAGGTCGCCGTAGGGGATGGCCCAGGCCTCGTGATTGACGTGCTCCTCATGGTGCCGGTGGCGTGCCATGCGCCGCGGGCTCAGTGCAGGAAGCCGCCGAGGCGGGCCTCGATGTTGCGCGGGTTCTCGCCGTGGGCGATCGAGACGAGGCCCTCCAGCACCAGCTCACGGTCGCCGGCACGGCGGCGGATGATCGACTTCAGTTTGTTCGCCGCCGGCAGGAACAGGCAGTTCGCCGAGGCGATGCCATAGATGGTGGCGGTGAACGCGGCGGCGATGCCGGCGCCGAGCTTGGACGGATCGGCGAGGTTCTTCATCACCGCCATCAGGCCGAGCACGGCACCGACGATGCCCAGCGTCGGCGCGTAGACACCGGCGGCTTCGAACACTTTCGCGGCCTGCATGTCGGCGTGCTCCTCGGCGGCGATCTCGATCTCGAGCATGTGCCGGATGGTCTCCGGCTCAACGCCATCGACGAGCATCTGCAACCCCTTCGCGATGTACTTGTCCGGCTGGCGGGCGACCTGCGCCTCGAGGCCCAGCAGGCCCTGCTTGCGCGCCGTGCCGGCCCAATCGACGATCTGGGCGATCAGCTTCCTGCGATTGTCCGGCGGTGGCTGGACGATCCAGCGTGCGATCGCCATGGCGCGCTTGAAGGTGGGCAGGCCGCTCTGCAGCAGCACCGCGCCGAGCGTGCCGACGATGACGATCAGGAAGGCCGCGAAATTCCACAGCGCCGACAGCCCCGCGCCCTTGGCGACGCTGCCGCCGACGATGGCGACCAGCGCCAGGACGAGGCCGGCGAGGCTCAGGATGTCCATCGGTCAGGCCCGCTTGAGCCGGCTGTTGCCGCTGCTGACGCTGCGCTGGATGCCATCGACGTCGAGGATGAGCGCCAGCGAACCGTCGCCGATCAGGGTGGCGCCGGCGTAGCCCGGCAGGCCGCGAACGCGCTTCGGCAAGGCCTTGATGACGACTTCCTCGCGGCCGCGCACCTGGTCGACGACGAGGCCGTAGCGGAAGTCGCCCGTTTGCAGGACGACGATGACTTCGCCGTTCTCGCAGGGCGGAACGCGCAGCCAGGCGCGCAGCCAGACCAGCGGCAGGGTCGTGGAGCGCAGGTCGAGCACGGGCTGGCCGTCGACGTAGTCGGGCTTGCGCTGCGGCATCGGCAGCACCTCGACGACGCGGCCCAGCGGCAGGGCGTACGAGGTGTCGGCGACGCGCACCAGCAGCGTCGGCAGGATGGCCAGCGTCAGCGGCACCTTGATGGTGAAGCGCGAGCCCTGGCCGAGCTCGGACTGGATCTGGATCTGGCCGGAGAGCTCGCGGATCTTGCTCTGCACCACGTCCATGCCGACGCCGCGGCCGGAGATGTCGGTGACCTCCACCTTGGTGGAGAAGCCGGGCATGAAGATGAGCTGGAAGCACTCCTCGGCGCCGAGGCGGGCAGCCGCTTCGGGCGTGAGGAGGCCCTTCTCGACGGCCTTGGCGCGGAGTTTCTCCGGGTCCATGCCGCCGCCGTCGTCGCGGATCTCGATGGCGACGGCGTCGCCCTCCTGGCGCGCGGAGAGGAACACCTGGCCCATCGGGTTCTTGCCGGCGGCCTCGCGGACGGACGGCCGCTCGATGCCGTGGTCGATGGCGTTGCGGACGAGGTGCACCAGCGGGTCGGCCAGCGCCTCGACGAGGTTGCGGTCGAGTTCGGTCTCGGCCCCCTCGAGGGTGAGTTCCACCTGCTTGTCGAGCTGGCGCGCGACGTCCCGGGCCATCTTCGGGAAGCGCTGGAACACGCGGCTGACCGGCTGCATGCGGGTGCGCATCACCGAGCCCTGCAGACGCGCGGTGGCATGGTCGAGCGCGGTGACGGCGCGGTGCAGGTCCTCGTCCTTGAGCTTGTCGCGCAGCACCTTGAGGCGGTTGCGCGCGAGCACCAGCTCGCCGGTGAGGTTGACGATGGCGTCCAGCCGCTTGGTGTCGACGCGGACGGTCTGTTCGGTGTCGCCGCCCGTCTTGGCCGGGCCGGCGGCCTTGGCACTGGGCTTGGCGACGGCCTTCGGCGCGGCGGTCTTCGCCGGCTTCGTCGTGGCTTGGCCGGACGCCCAGGCCTTGATGGCCGCGATCAGGTCCGGGTCGGCGGGCTCGAGCGGCTGGCCGGCGCCGAGCGCCGCCATCTGCACCGACAGCGTGTCGTGGCAGCGCTGGGCGTAATCGAAGGCGTCGTCGTCGAGCAGGATCTTGCCTTCGCGAGCCTTGTCGAAGGCGTCCTCGAGCGCGTGGCAAAGCTCGACCATCGGCACCAGGCCGAGGAAGCCGGCGCCGCCCTTGATGGTGTGGAAGCCGCGGAAGACGGCGTTCAGCAGGCCCTTGTCGTCGGCGGCCTGCTCGAGCTGCACCAGCTGTTCGCCGAGGCGCTCGAGGATCTCGCCGGCTTCGACGAGGAAATCGGCGGCAATGTCGGGCGAAACAGCGGACATGGAAGCACTCCCCTAGAGGCCGAGGTCGGACAGCAGATCGTCGGCGTCGCTCTGCGACGTCGCCGGCTTGTCCACCCCTGCAATTGCCGGGCCAGCACCGGCGAGCGGGTCCTCGTCCTTGCGGCGGGCCCCGGGGCCGGTGGGCGGCAGGCCCATCGCGGTGAGCTGGTCGTGCACGCCGCGGACGATGCCCGCGACCTTCTTGATGATCTGCCCGGTGAGGTCCTGGTAGCTCTGCGCCAGCGCCATCTCGGACAGGTTGCTGCGCAGCTCGCGCAGCAGGGCCTCGTGGTCGGCGCTCGGGACCAGCAGCTTCTCCATCAGCTTCTGCGAATCCTCGACGAGGTCGAGGGTGCGGTTGGTGGCCTGCTCGGTCATCGCCACTACGTGGTCGAGGCGGGCGCAGGCGTCGGGCAGTTCGCCCACCGCGGCGTCGACCGCGGGGAGTTCGCCGAGCGCTTCGCCAAGGCTCTGGCTCAGCTTGGCCAGCCCCTGCATCAGGGGCTGCTCCTGCCACTGGACGATGGCGCCCAGTTCCGCCTTAAGGCTGGCCTCGTCGGCGTGGCTGATCGCGGCCAGCGCGGCGCGCAGGTGGGCGGTGATTTCCGCGTTGCGCGCCGGGTCGGTCATGCGGCGCTGCCCAGGCGTTCGAAGATCTTGTCGAGCTTCTCCTTCAGCGTGGCCGCGGTAAAGGGCTTGATGATGTAGCCGTTCACCCCGGCCTGCGCGGCCTCGATGATCTGCTCGCGCTTCGATTCGGCGGTGACCATCAGCACGGGCAGCGTCTTCAGCTTCTCGTCGGCGCGGATCATCTTCAGCAGCTCGATGCCGGTGACGCCGGGCATGTTCCAGTCGGTGACGACGAAGTCGAACCCGCCTTGCTTGAGCTGGGTGAACGCCGCGCCGCCGTCCTCGGCTTCGGCGGTGTTGGTGAAGCCCAGGTCGGCGAGCAGGTTCTTGACGATGCGTCGCATCGTCGAGAAGTCGTCCACGACCAGGATGCGCATGTTCTTGTTCACAGCGGTGCCTCGGAAGGAAAAGTACGGAGTCGGTGCGGTGGGTCGCCCCTTCGCAGGGGTCGCCCAGCCGGCGGCCGGGCGAGTGTAGTCCGGGCTAGCCGACGTCCTCCGTGTCGTTATCGGCAGAACCGAACGCTCCTAAACGGCTGCGCAGGCGCAGCATGGCCTGGCCGTGGATCTGGCAGACCCGCGATTCCGAGACGCCGAGCACGGCACCGACCTCGCGGAGGTTCATCTCCTGCTCGTAATAGAGGGACAGCACCAGCTGCTCGCGATCGGGCAACTGGCCGATCGCCTCGGCGAGGGCTTGGCGGAATTCAGCGGCCTGCAGCCGGCGCTCCGGGGAATAGGCGGCCCCGGCGGCGACGTTGGGCTCGCCGTGGTCGTCGATATGGGAGTCGAGGCTCAGCACCTGGCCGGAGACCGCGTCCTCGAGCAGGCGGGCGTACTCCTCGGGCGCGAGGCCAAGGGCCTGGGCGATCTCGGCGCCGGTGGCGGCCCGTCCGGTGGCCTGTTCGATCTGCCGGGTGGCTTCGGCGGCCTGGCGGGTGCGGCGGTGCACCGAACGCGGCGTCCAGTCGCCCTTGCGGATCTCGTCGATCATCGCCCCGCGGATGCGGATGGAGGCGTAGGTCTCGAAGCTGGCGCCCTGGTCGCTGTCGAAGTTCCGGGCCGCCTCGATCAGGCCGAGCATGCCGGCCTGCACGAGGTCATCGACCTCGACGCTGGCGGGCAGGCGCGCGGCCAGGTGGTGGGCGATGCGCCGCACCAGGTCGGCATGCCGCTCGACCACCTCGACGGAGGCGCTGCGCTGCACGGCTCGGTACTGGGCGGCGGGAGCGATCATGCGCGGGCACCTCCGGCCTCCAGCATACGCTCGACGAAGAACTCGATATGTCCTCGCGGCGTGGTGGCCCGCGACCATCGGTGGATGCGGGTGGCGAGTTCGCGGAAGGCGGCCGAGGCCTGGGCCGACGGAAAGGCCTCGACCACGGGCTTCTGCTTCTGCACGGCCCGGCGCAGGGCGTCGTCCTGCGGGATGGCGCCGAGGTAGGCCAGCGAGGCTTCGGGCAGGAACTTCTCCACCACGCGGGCCAGCTTGTCGTAGAGGGCGCGGCCCTCGACGGGGCTGCGCACCATGTTGGCGATGACATGCACGCGCTGGATGGCGCGCTCGCGGCACAGCACCTTCACCAGCGCGTAGGCGTCGGTGATGGAGGCAGGCTCGTCGCAGACCACCACCAGCACCTCCTGGGCGGCCTGGCAGAAGGTCAGCACGGCGTCATTGATGCCGGCGGCGGTGTCGACGATGAGGGTGTCGAGCGGGCCGTCGAAGGTGGAGACCGCCTGCACGATCCCGGCATGCTGCTGCGGCGTCATTTCCGCCATGTGCCGCTTGCCCGAGGACGAGGGCACGATCTTCAGCCCGCGCGGCCCCGGCAGGATCACCTCGGCCAGCGTGGCGCGGCCGGCGACGACGTCCGCCAGGGTCTGCTTGGGCGTGAGGCCGAGCAGCACGTCGACGTTGGCGAGGCCGAAGTCGGCGTCGAGCAGCATGACGTTCTCCCCCATCGCGGCCAGCGCGGTGGCGAGGTTCACCGAGACGTTGGTCTTGCCCACGCCGCCCTTGCCGCTGGCGACGGCGAGGACGCGGACCGGGGCCGGCGCGGCCTCAGGCGGCATCGGCGTCCTCCGCCGGGCGGTCGCCGGCGCGGCGCAGTTCCTCCAGCTTCAGCACGAGGCGGCTGGCTTCCGCGGTGGCGAGGTCGTCGGGCACGTGCTGCCCGTCGGTGGTGTAGGCCAAAGGCAGCTGGTGGCGCACCAGCACCGAGAGCGCGGCGCCGAGGCGGCCGGTCTCGTCGAGCTTGGTGAGGATGGCGGCCTCGGGCGCGACGAACCCGAAGCGGCGGATGACTTCATCCAGGTCGGCGCTGTGGGCGTTGGCGGGCATGACCAGCATCGTCCGCACCTTGCCGGCATGACGCAACCAGTTCAGCTGCCCGACCATCGCCCGGTCGCGCTGGCCGTGACCGGCGGTGTCGACCAGGACGAGGGGGTAGTCGCGCAGGCGATGCAGGGCCTCGTGCAGGGCCTCCTCGCTGCCGGCTTCGACCACGGTGAGGCCGAACTGGCGGCCGTAGGCGTGCAGCTGCTCGCGCCCCCCGGGGCGCTGGGTGTCGGTGGTGATCAGGGCGACGTCGCGGGGGCCGTGCTCGGCGGCATAGCGGGCGGCCAACTTGGCCAGCGTCGTGGTCTTGCCGGCACCGGTCGGGCCGACGAGGGCCACCACGCCGGGCGTGCGCAGGGGGTCGAAGTGCGCCACCGGCAGCAGGTGGGCCAGCTGTCCCAGCATCAGCCCGCGGGCGCGGGCCGGGTCGGCCTCGGCCGGGATCTTGGCGGCGACCTCGCGGGCCAGCGCGTCCTCGCAACCGTAGCTGGCGAGAGCGTCGAGGGCGAAGGCGCGCGCCGGGCTGCCGCGCAGGCGCTCGCCGGTCATGCGCTGCATCTCGCGCTCCATCATCTCGCGCATTTCCACCAACTCCGCGCGGACCTGCAGCAGGCTCGGGTCTTCGTCCCACGGCGAGATGCGCACGGCGCGCGGCGCCGAACGGCGGGCCACGGCTTCGGCCTCGCGATCGGTCGCGCGGGCCTGGGCGTCGAGCGCGGCCGAGGACGGTGCGACGGCGGGCTCGGGGTCCATGAAGGACGCGGCCGGCGCACGCGCCGGGCTCGGAACCGGCGCCGGGCGGGCGGCCTCGGGTGCCGGCGCCTCGGACGAGGTGGTGCGGGCGATGCGCTCCTTCGCTTCGGCGAGGAAGGCCGAGAAGTCGGCGCGCTTGCCGGACGCGACCGGAGCGGTCGCCTCGGACGCGGCGGCCTTGGCGGCGATGGCCTTGACCAGCGCCTCGGGGATCAGGGCCGGGCGCTCATCCAGCGCGGGCGGCGGCGCGGCGGCGCGCAGGGCGCCGGCGAGCTGGGCGGGCAGGCCGATGTCGGCCTCGCGCGACTGGTCGAGCGCGGTGGCGGGCTTCTGCGGCAGCAGCGACTTCAGCGCGTCCTGCGCCAGCTGCTCGTCGTAGTCGGTCGCGGCCACCACCTCGATTCCGCCGGGCACGGGGCGGTTCGAAAGGATGACCGCGTCGGCCCCCTGCTCCTCGCGGACCATGCGCAGCACCGTCCTCATGTCCGGGGCAACGAAGCGCTTGATCTTCATGGTGGCTCTCTCCGAATCCTGCTGACCGCAACCGTTGTCTCAAGGCCTCAACCGATCGAACCGACCAGCTTCAGCCGCTTGTCTTCGGGGATCTCGCTGTAGGCCAGCACCTGCAGCGACGGCACCCCGTGCCGGAACATCCGCGAGAGCACCCCGCGCACCCCGCCCGGCACCAGCAGCACCGAGGGTTCGCCGCGGGCCTCCTGCCGCTGCACGCAGTCGGCGAGGCTCTGGTGCAGGCGCTCGGCCAGGTTTGGTTCGAGCGCCGCGGTGTTCCCGTTCACCGAGTCCTGCAAGATGCGTTCCAGAGGCGGCGCCAGCGTGTACACCGGCAACTCGGGGTTCATGCCGTTGATCTCCTGCACGATGAAGCGGCCCAGCGCGTTGCGCACCGCGGCGGTGAGCGCCGCGGGATCGCTGGTGCTGGCGCCGTGTTCGATCAGGGCTTCGGCGATCTGGCGGATCTGCCGCACCGGCACCTTCTCGGCCAGCAGGTTCTGCAGCACGCGCACCACGACCGCCAGCGGCAGGGTCTTGGGCGTGAGGTCCTCGACCAGCTTGGGCGCCGCCTTCTTCAGGGTGTCGAGCAACGCCTGCGCCTCCTCGTGGCCGAGCAGCTCGGCCGCGTGCTCGCGCACGAGGTGCGACAGATGCGTGGCGATGACGGTGGCCGGATCGACCACGGTGTAGCCCAGCGATTCGGCCTGCGCGCGCTGCGCCGGCTGGATCCAGACCGAATCGAGCCCGAAGGCCGGGTCGCGCCCGGCGATGCCCTGGATCTCCCCGAACACCTGCCCGGGGTTCAGGGCCATGTCGCGGTCGGGGTAGACCTCGCCGCCGGCCACCGGCACCCCGTGGATGACCACGCGGTACTGGTTCGGCGGCAGGTCGAGGTTGTCGCGGATGTGCACCGCCGGCACGAGGAAGCCGAGGTCCTGCGTCTGCTTGCGGCGGATCGCCTTGATGCGCGCCATCAGGTCACCGCCCTGCGCCTTGTCGACGAGCGGGATCAGGCGGAAACCGACCTCGAGGCCCAGCGCATCGACCGGGCGCACTTCATCCCAGCTCAATTCGGCCGGCGCGCCGCCCGGCGTCTGCGCGGCCATCAGCTTGCGTGCTTCGGCGTCGGCCAACCGGGCCTGCTCGGCCTGCTCGCGCTGGTAGAGCACCCACGCGAGGTAGCCCAAGCCCGCCGCGAACGTCAAAAAGGCGACGTTGGGCATGCCCGGCACCAGCCCGACGAGGCCGATGATCACGGCCGTCACCGCGAGCGCGCGGTACTGGCCGAACACCTGGCCGAACATGGCGTTGCCCATGTCCTGCGAGCGCGAGACGCGCGTCACGATCACCGCCACCGCGGTCGACACCAGCAGGGCCGGCAGCTGGGCGACGAGGCCGTCGCCGATGGCCAGCAGGATGTAGGTCTCGGCGGCGTCGCCGGCCGACAGGCCGTGCTGCATCACGCCGATCGCGAAGCCGCCGAGGATGTTGATGAACAGGATGAGGATGCCGGCGATGGCGTCGCCACGGATGAACTTGCCGGCACCGTCCATCGAGCCGTAGAAGTCCGCCTCCTCGCGCACTTCCTCGCGGCGCAGCTTCGCCTCCTCGCGGGTGAGGATGCCGGCGTTCAGGTCGGCGTCGATCGCCATCTGCTTGCCGGGCAAGGCGTCGAGGGTGAAGCGGGCCGCCACTTCCGAGACGCGGGTCGAGCCCTTGGTGATGACGATGAAGTTGATGATCGTCAGGATGGCGAAGACGATGATGCCGACGGCGAAGCTGCCGCCGATCACGAACTGGCCGAAGCTGGCGATCACCTGGCCGGCGGCGTCATGGCCCTCGTGGCCGTTCAACAGGACCACGCGGGTGGAGGCCACGTTGAGCGCGAGGCGCATCAGGGTGACCAGCAGCAGCACGGTCGGGAAGATCGAGAACTCCAGCGGCCGACGCACGTAGATGACGGCGAGCAGCACCACCAGCGAGGCGGCGATGTTCAGCGTGAACAGCACGTCCAGCGCCAGCGGCGGCAGCGGCACCACGATCATCGCCAGCACGCCGATCAGCACCAGCGGCACGGCCGCGCCCTGCTGGATCAGCTGGCGGGTGCGGTCGAAGGGGGTCATCACGGCGGCCATGGGTCTCGCGTGGGCGTGGGGTCGGGCGAGACGTGCAAGACGTGTGCCGGGGCGCGTCGAAGCAGGTCGGGCGCCTGGCCAGCGCGCCGGGGCTCCTGATTCGCCTCATCCGCACGCGCCGGCGGGGCGTCGGGCCAGCGACAAGCGAGCCAGGGATGGCGAGCGCGCGGCTCGGGGCAGGACCGCCCCGAGTCCGCGAAAAGCGGCCCGATGCCACGCCCGGCAGGCGCACTGGCGGTGGCCCGCTCAGCGACCTCACGAATCGCGCTCGAGCGCCCCGAAATCGGGCAGCGTCGGGTAGGCCCCGCGCTTCGGCGTCCACACCTTCAGCTGGTAGACGTAGCTCAAGACCTGCGCCACCGCCTGGTAGAGCTTCACCGGGATCTCGCGGTCGAGCTCGGCCTGCGCGTGCAGCACGCGGGCGAGCGGCGGGGCCTCGACGATGGCGACCTTGTGCGCGTCGGCGACCTTGCGGATGTTCAGCGCGACTTCGTCGACGCCCTTGGCCACGACGATCGGCGCCTGCGCCTTCTTCGGGTCGTACTTGAGCGCTACCGCGTAGTGCGTCGGGTTCACCACGACGACGTCGGCCGTGGGCACGGCCTCCATCATCCGGCCGCTGGCCAGCTGCTGCTGCATGCGGCGGATCTGCCCCTTCACTTCGGGGCGACCCTCCATCTCCTTCATCTCCTCGAGCAGCTCCTGCCGGGTCATCTTCAGCCGGCGCTTCCAGCTCCACAGCTGCCACGGGACGTCGGCGACGGCGAGGAGGACAAGACCCACGCCCATCGCCATCAGCAGGCCCAGGATCAAGCCCAGCCCCTGCGCGGCCGCGGCCGCGATCGGCAATTGCGAGAGTTGCAGCAGGCGATCCTCGTAGAACAGGTAATACACGGTGCCAATCGCACCGAGGATGGCGATGCGCAGCAGGGACTTCACCAGCTCGCCGAGGCCCTGCGTGCCGAAGATGCGCTTGAGGCCGGCGATCGGCGACAGCCGTTCGGGGTTCGGCGACAGGGCCTCGGTGCTGAAGCTGAAGCCCATCACCGCCGGCGCGACGAAGGTCGCGAGGAGGCAGGACGCCACGAGCGGCCCGACGGCCAGCAACAGTTCGCCGATCGACCCTCCCGCGCGGCTGACCAGGTCGGCCCCGAGGCCCTGCCCTTCGCCAGCGTGCCGCAGCTGGTTGGCCATCCAAGCCATCGCGTGGCCGGCCATCCAGCCTCCGAAGGCGATCAGCGCAAGGATGGCGCCGACGAACACCGCCGCCGTGGCGAGCTCCGGCGATCGCGGGGCATCGCCCTTCTCGCGCGCGTCCTTCAGCCGTTTCGGGGTGGGCTGTTCGGTTTTTTCCTGGCCGCTCTCGCTCTCCGCCATGGCTCAGCCCAACCAGCCGGTGGCGAGTTCGAACGCGGCTTCGAGATTGGCGCGCAACGGGCCGAGCAGCTGGCCCGTGAGCGTGCCCATCAGCAGCAGGCCGACCAGCACCGAGGCCGGGAGGCCAAGCTGGATCGGGTTCAGCGAGGGCGCGGCGCGGCTCATCACGCCGAAGGCGAGGTTGATCACCAGCATCGCCAGCACCACCGGCAGGGCGATCTGGATGCCGACGAGGAACATCTGCCCGCCGAAATCGGCGATGGCGCGCAGCGCCTCCGGCGTCGGCACCCACGTGGACTGCAGCGGCACGGCCCTCCAGGAATCGGCGAGCAGCTCGACGATCATCAGGTGCCCGTTCATGGACAGGAAGATCAGGGCGAAGCACAGGTAGAACCACTGCCCCACCACGCCGGCATTGGTGCCACGCAGCGGGTCGGCCATCACCGCGAA
Source organism: Silanimonas algicola (assembly GCF_054777375.1). Taxonomy (NCBI): domain Bacteria; kingdom Pseudomonadati; phylum Pseudomonadota; class Gammaproteobacteria; order Lysobacterales; family Lysobacteraceae; genus Silanimonas; species Silanimonas algicola. Next base: position 79,333 of record NZ_BAAHAS010000003.1, read on the forward strand.
CGAGAGACCGGTGCCCTGCGCGACGAATTCGCCGGCCAGCGCGCCGGCTTCGAAGGCGAGGCGCAGCACGAAGCCCATGCCGACGCCGATCAGCACCTCGCGGGCGACCGTGAGCACGGTGAGCGGGTCGATGCCCGGCAGGGGCGGCGGCGGGCCGGCCAGCGGCCCCATCGCGAAGGCGAGCGCCATGGCCAGCATGCCCTTCACCCGCCGCGGCACCGTGCGCGTACCGAACAGCGGCGCCACCATGAGCAGGCCGCCGACGCGCAGGCTGGTCCACAGCGTCGCGTTGATGACGGCGAACATGTCGCCGCCATCGAGCACGATGCCGGGGATGGCGCCCGCGGCGGCCATCAGCCCACCAGCGCGGGGATGCGCTGGAACAGCGCGATGGTGTAGTCGACGAGCTTGCCGAGCAGGAGGCTGCCCATCGCCGCGAGTGCCACCGCCAGCGCCACCGCCTTGGCGATGAAGGCGACGGTGGGCTCGTTGATCTGCGTGGCGGCCTGGACGAGGCCGACGGTGACCCCGACGCCCAGAACGACGACCAGCAGCGGCCCACCGACCAGCAGGGCCAGCTCGAGGCCGGCGCGGAGTTCGGTGATGGCGGTTTCCGGCGACATGTCAGCCCGCCCCCACGGCGGTGGTCGCGGCACTCATCACCGTCGGGTTGAAGCTGCCGGCGAGCGTCCCGACCACCAGCACCCAGCCATCGACCAGAACGAAGAGCAGGATCTTGAACGGTGCCGACACCAGCATCGGCGACATCATCATCATGCCCATCGACATCAGCACGCTGGCGACGACGAGGTCGATCACCACGAAGGGGATGAAGATCAGGAAGCCGATCTCGAACGCGGTCTTCAGCTCCGAGGTGATGAAGGAGGCCACCAGCACGCCGAACGGGATCTCTTCCGGCGAGGCGAAGCCCTGGGTGTGCCCGGACAGGTTGGCGAAGGTCAGCAGGTCGGTGTCGCGGATCTGCGCCAGCATGAAGGCGCGGAAGGGCTCGGACGTCGCGGCCCAGGCCGCGTCGAAGGGCAGCGTGCCGTCGAGGTAGGGCTTCAGGCCTGCGGCCCAGGCCTGGTCGGCCACCGGCATCATCACCATCATCGTGATGAACAGCGCCAGCCCGACGAGGATCTGGTTCGACGGCGTCTGGCCCGTGCCCAGCGCCATGCGCAGCAGGGCCATCACCACGATGATCCGGGTGAACGCCGTGCAGGCCAGCAGCAGGCTGGGCAACAGCGTGATCGCCGTCATCGACAGCAGGACCGCCAAGGACACCGAAACGTTCTCGCCGCCGACGTTGGCGACGGTTACTTCGGGCAGGCCGGTGGGCTGCGGCCCGGCGGGGGCGGCGAAGGCGAGCGCGGGAAGCAGCAGCGCCAGCGCGAGGAGCGAGTGTCGGAGGAGCGAGGAGAGAGTCGGCACGACGGGCATCCGGCGGGGATGCCCGATGACGTGCAAGCGGCGTGCCGGGCTAGGCGGCGTCGCGCGCCTTCAGCCGCGCCAGCAATTCGGCGAAGCCCGCCTGCGTGGGCGCATCGAGGAGGGGCTCGGGGAGGGTGTGCAGCAGGTTGACGCTGTGCTGGGTGACGCCCAGCAGCAGCTGCTGGCCGCCGCAGTCGACGATGACCACGCGCTCGCGCGGACCGACGGCGAGGCTGGCCACGGTACGCAGGCCGGCCATGGATTTCAGACCGGCGCCGGGCAGCTTCTTCAGCACCCAGGCGAGGAGCAGGATCAGGCCGACCACCAGGCCCAGCGCCAGCAGGGTGCCGCCGAGGCCGGCGGTCTGCGGGACCGCCTGACCCACCTGGACGGTCTTGGCCGCGACCGGTGCGGCGGCGCTGGCCGCCAGCAGCAGGGAGAGGGGCTCGCTCATGGCGGGGCGTCAGCGCAGGCGCTTGATGCGTTCGCTGGGGCTGACGACCTCGGTGAGCCGGACGCCGAAGCGCTCGTTCACCACCACGACCTCGCCCTGCGCCACCAGCGTGCCATTGACGTAGACATCGAGGGGCTCGCCGGCAACGCGCTCCAGTTCCACCACCGAGCCCTGGTTGAGCTGCAACAGGTTGCGGATCGGGATGCGCGCGCGGCCGACTTCGAGCGACAGCGTCACCTGCACGTCGAGGATCAGGTCGAGGTTGGCGTCACCCGTCCCGCTGCTGGCGGCCGGGGCCGGGCCGGGCGCGAGGTCGCCCCACATGGCGAGGTCGGCGGCGTCTTTTTCGGTGCTCATGGGGTGGTCCTCAGTTCGCCCGCGGCTTGCTGCCGGCCATGGGCGTGATGCGGGTGATCTTCACGGCGTTCTTGCCGTTGTGCAGCCCGAAATCGCCTTCGTAGAGCGGAAGGCCTTCGACGTGGAGCGGCGTCTTCTTCGGGATGTCGATGGGCAGCACGTCGCCGACCTTGAGCGCGACCAGCTGCCGCACGGTCATGCGCTTGGTGGCGAGCACGCCGGCCACGTCGAGCTCGGCGAGGTTCACGCCCTCGCGCAGCTGGATCGGGAAGTTCTCGTCCTTCTCCGAGCGGTCGGAGGCGATCCCGGCGTCGAGCAGTTCGCGGATCGGCTCGAGCATCCCGTAGGGCAGCGTCACGTGCATCTCGCCGCCGCCGCCCTCCAGTTCGACGTGGAACTTGCTGACCACCACGTACTCGCGCGGGCTGACGATGCTGGCGAAGTGCGGGTTGACCTCCGAGCTCGTGTATTCGAATTCGAACGGCATCACCGGCGCCCAGGCTTCGGTCAGGTCGGCGAAGGCCTGCTTCAGCATCAGCTGGATGACGCGCATCTCGGTCGGGGTGAACTCGCGGCCCTCGATCTTGGCGGGGAAGCGTCCGGCGCCACCGAAGAAGTTGTCGAGCACCGCGAACACCAGCGTCGGCTCGAAGACGATGAGGCCGGTGCCGCGCAGCGGCTTCATCTTGATCAGGTTGAGGTTCGTCGGCACGTAAAGCGTGTGCAGGTAGTCGGCGAACTTCATCAGCTCCACCCCGCGCACCGAGAGGTCGGCGGAGCGGCGCAGCAGGTTGAACAGGCCCACGCGCCACATGCGTGCGAAGCGCTCGTTGACCATCTCCAGGGTGGGCATGCGCCCACGGACGATGCGGTCCTGGGTGGCGAAGTCGAAGGACCGGGCAACGCCAGGATCGACGTCGGTCTCGGTCTCGACCGCGCCCGAGTCGACGCCATGGAGCAGGGCGTCGATCTCATCCTGGGAAAGCAGGTCGCTCATGGCCGTCGCTTACTGGGTGACGAAACTGGTGAACAGCAGGGCGGTGACGGTGTCGTCCTTGCCGGTCTCGGCCTCGAGCACCCTGTTGGTCTCGGCCAGCGCTTTTTCCTGCAAGGTCACCATGATGTCGGGCTTGGCCAGCTCCTCGCTGGTCAGCTGGCGGAACATGACCAGCAAGCCGCTGCGGATGGCGGGGAGGTGGGTTTCGATGGCCTTCTGGCCGGTCTCGCTCTTGGTGGCGAGCTGGATCTGCACCTGCAGGTACTTGGCGCTTCCCCCGGTGAGGTTGACCACCAGCGGGTCCTTCACCTCGATGTAGCGGGTCTCGGCCTTGGGTGCGCCCTCCTCCCCCTCCGCGACGGCTTCGGCGCCCTCGGCCCCGGCCGGCGCGGCATGGGGCTTGGGCATCATGAAGAACATGACGCCGGCGACCAGGGCCGCGGAGCCCACGGCCGCCCCGATGATCGGGACGAGGGGCACCTTGGGCTTGGCGGCGGCGTCGGCGGGAGCGGCGGCGGGCTTCTTGTCGGCCATGGAAAGGTCCTTGCGGTCGTCGTGGGCAGTGCAAGACCCGTGCCGCGGAGCGGGGCCGGACCTGCCGGAAACCCGCCACCGGCGGCCTGCGGGCCGGTTCGACGGTAGTAGGCGCTGAAACCGTTCGTCGTTCAATCGGCGCGTTTTGAGTATTCCTGACTCTTCGCCGGGACGATTCCGTCATGCTTCGCGCGCCCCCATCCCCCGGGGGGTTGGAGGAGCGGACCGACACGCTTCGAGCAGCGCGACACGAGGCACCCCCCGGCCTTCGGTTCCGCCCTGTCCGGCGACCGCGCCGCTTGGCGGTCAGCCCCCTCCGAGCCCGACCCGGCCCCCGCCGCGGTCGGGTTTTCTTTTTGACGCGGCTTCACTTCGCCGGAACCGATCGCCACACTCGACCCCATGTGCGCCCGCCTGCCCGCCACCACGCCCCCGTCGACCGCCTCGATGCGGGGCCGGCGTCCATGACGCCGCCGGTGGTGGCGGCGACCCCGCCGCTGCGGGTGGCCCTCGTGGAGGACGACCGCATCGAGGCGGAGCGCGCCATCGCCGCCCTGCGTTCCGCCGGCCACGAGGTCGAGTGGTTCACGGAAGGCGTGCAGTTCATGTCCGAGGTGCGGGAAGCCCGGCACGAACTGTTCCTGTTCGACTGGCACCTGCCGGACACGGAGGGCACCGCCCTCGTCGGCTGGGTGCACCGTTCGGTCGGCCGACGGGCCCCGATCATCATTTTCAGCCGTTTCGACGACGACGAGCGCATCGTCGAGGCGCTGGCGGCGGGCGCCGACGATTACATCATCAAGCCCACGTCGGCGACCGTGCTGTTGGCGCGCATCACCGCCGTGACCCGCCGGTTCCAAGGCACGACCACCAGCCCGCTCGTGGTAGAGTTCGGGCCCTACCGCATCGACGGCGCCGCCCGCGACCTCACCCGCGACGGCGAGCGCATCGAGCTCCAACCCAAGGAGTTCGACCTGGCGTGGTACCTGTTCCTGCATCGCGACCGGCTGGTGCGCCGCGAGGAGCTGGTGGCCGCGATCTGGGGCCGCGACCTCGGAGGCACCGCCCGCACCCTCGACACGCACCTGTACACGCTGCGGCGCAAGCTCATGTTCGCGGAGAACGGCCTTCGCCTGTCGAACGTCTACCGCGAAGGCTACCGTCTGGAGCTCGCCCCGCCGGCCGCCGGCGGCTCAGGCGACTGACGCCTCGCGTTCGAGCGGCAGTTCGATGCGGAACTCCGCGCCGCCCTCCGGCGGGTTGTCGACGAAGACGGTGCCGCGGTGCCGGGCGACCACGCTCATCACCATGGCGAGCCCGAGGCCCATCGACCGCGTCGAGGATTTCGGCGTGCGGGCCAGCGGCCCGAAACGCTGGAACAGCTGGGTGCGCCGCGACGGCGCGATGCCCGGGCCGCCGTCGCGGACGACCACCGCCAAGGCCTCCCGGCGCCGCTCCACGCGAATCTCGACGCGACCCTCCGGCGGGGTCACCTTCACCGCATTGCTCAGCAGGTTCTCGACGGCACGGCGCAGCAGTGCGGCATCGCCAATCACCCACCCGGCCTCCTGGTCGTCGAGCGAGAGGTCCAACCGCACCTGCTTCGCGCCGGCTTCCGGCGTGCTGGTCTCGACGGCTTCGAGGACCACGTCGGCCAACAGCACCGGCTCGGCGCGGGTAAAGGCTTCCGGCGACGCCGAACGCACGAAATCCAGGTAGGTGGTCGCCATCTGCACCATTCGGCGGGCAAGGCGCTCCGCCGTGCGGAGCACCTGCTGCGTGGACTGGGTCAGGGCAGGATCGGCCAACACCCCCTCGCAGAGTTCCACGAGCGCATGGGCCGGGGCACGCAGGTCGTGCGACAGGAAGTCGATGGCCGCCTGGCGCTCACGCTGGTCGGCCATCAGGCCGGTGAGCTCGGTGACGCAGACGAGGGTGTCGTGCGGGTCGGTCTCGCGTCCGCCGGGAAGGGGCTCGAAGGCCACGACGACCTCGCGTTCGCCACACTGCGCCAGGAGGCGCGCACTGCCCGCACCGAGGTACTGTCCCGCATCGGCGGGCAGTCGCAGGTCGACAGCGGCCAACCAGTCGCGCAAGGTTCCCATCGGCGCCTCGGGGTCCGTACGCCACGCCACGGCCTGGGCGTTGCCGAGCCGCAGGCGCTGCTGGCCATCGACGACCACGATGGCAGCCGGCTGCACGTCGATGAGCCGGTGCACGTATTCGCGCTGGCGACGGATGCTCGCCACCGCTTGGCGAACGGTCGCCAGCGCCTCGTCGAAATCGAACCCGCGGCGGGTGGCCGGCGGCGCCGTCGCCTCCCGGCGCAACACGGCGATCTCCGCGGCCAGCAACGAGGCCGAGCGCACGTAACGATGCATCACCTCGGCGAACGCCTGGAGCGGCAAGGCGATCGCCAGCACCACGGGCGGCAACCAGAAGAGCATTCGGTAGGCCACGACGTAGGCGACCAGCAGCACCAGCAGGACACCGAGTGCGAACACGGTGGCGCCACGCTGGCGCAGCCCGTGCAGGCCCAAGGCGAAGACGAGCAGCACGCCGCCGACGACCGAGGCCGCGATCCACGGCGACGGCTGCCGGAACACGTGGCCGGTGAGCAGGGCGGCCGTGGCCTGTGCCTCGTACTCGTCGACCGTGAGGCCCTCGTCGGCCCAACTCGATACCGCCGTGGTGAGGTTGATTTCGGTGTTCTGCTCGGATTGCCCGATGATGACGATGCGGTCGCGCCAAGCGTCGGGATGGACCTCGCCGTCGAGCACGTCGGCGGCACTGACCCGACGCACGCTGCCGTCGCCGCCGAGGAAGGCGAAGGCGAAGGCATCCTCAGCGACGGTGGGCGAATCGAACGCCGCCTGCAGGGCCGCACGACGGCCCTCGGGCACCAGGTCGCCGGCCTGCTGCAGCAACGCGAGAGCGAAGCTCGGGCGCAGCGCACCCGCCAGCGGGGCGGCGTGGAAGCTGCCGCGGATGACGTTGTCGTCGCCGGTCGCGACGAGCTGCAGGCCCAGCGTCCGGAAACCCACTTTCTCGGCGGCGCGGAAGGCCTCCTCGGCGCTCTGGTGGGCGGTGTCGGTGACGTAGGCCTTGCCCACCGTGTTGCCGTGACGCGCCAGGGCCTCGCGAAGCACGTCCAACCCCTCTTGGTCGCGCGGGTCGCGGGGATCGAAGGCGAGGTAGGCGCCGATCACGCGCGGCTTCACCTGGTTCAGGCGGTCGACAAGGCGGGCCAAGGCCAGCGGACGGCGGTCGATGAAGTCGGGGTAGCGGCGCTCGGCCTCGCCGTCGATGTGCACGAGCACGATCTCTGGCGGCGCTTCGCGCTGGTGCAGGCGCATCAGCTGGTCGTAGACGCGCGTGTCGAAGGGCGCCAGCGCGTTGAAACCGACCAGCAAGACGGCCAGCAGGGGGATGACCAGCAGGTGGCTCGGCAGGCGACGCATCGGCTCAGCCCGGCGGCGATGTCGCCGGCGGCGGGGCCTGCAGGGCGTCGAGCGTCACGGCCAGCAGGCTGCGCAGGCCCGGCTCCAGCGCCGATTCGTCGAACAGGAATTCCGGCGAATGGTTCATCGGCGCGCGCCGCGGGTCGATGCCCGGACCGGTGCTGCCGACGAACCAGTAGAACGTCGGCGCGACGGTGCTGAACTGCGAGAAGTCCTCGCCGATGGTCAGCAGCGGCATTTCCACCACCTTGTCCTCGCCCAGCGCGGCGCGCAGGGCGGCACCGCCGCGCTCCGCGCGCTCGGCGGCATTCGCGGTGAGCGGCGCGTTGAGGTTGACGCTGAGCTCGGCGGTGGCGCCCGCCGACTCGGCGAGGGCCTTGGCCGTGCGCTCGAAGCGGGCGATCACGTCGGCGCGCACGCCGTCGTCGAAGGCGCGCAGCGTGCCGGCCATGCGCGCTTCATCCGGGATGATGTTGAAGCGCACGCCGGCCTGCACCTGGCCGGTGGAGAGCACCACGGGCGAACGCACGATGTCGGTCTGCCGCGAGACGATGGTCTGCATCGCCATCTGCACCTGCGCGGCGATGGTGACCGGGTCGATGCCGTCCCAAGGCCGCGCGCCGTGCGTCTGCCGCCCACGGATGACGAGGTTCCATTCGTCGACGGAGGCCATCGTCGGGCCGCTGCGGTAGCCGACCGTGCCGGCCGGCAGGGCGGCCCACACGTGCAGGCCGTAGATGGCGTCGGGGGTCCAGTCGGCGAACAGGCCGTCGTCGATCATCGCCTTCGCGCCGACGATCTGGCCGGGCTGCGGCGGGCCTTCCTCGGCCGGCTGGAACACGAACATCACTTCGCCGGCGAGCTCGTCCTTCATGCCGACGAGCACCTCGGCCGCGGCCATCAGCAGGGCGACGTGGGCGTCGTGGCCGCAGGCGTGCATCACACCCACCTCTTGGCCACGGTAGGTCGTGCGCACCGTCGAGGCGAAGGGCAGGCCGGTGGCCTCGGTGACCGGCAGCGCGTCCATGTCGGCGCGCAGCGCGATGCGTGGGCCGGGTTTCGCACCTTCGAGGATGGCGGCGACGCCGGTGACGCCGAGGCCTTCGCGCACCTCGAGGCCGAGGCCGCGGAGGTGGGCCGCCACCTTGGCGGCCGTGCGGACTTCAAGCGTGCCGAGCTCGGGGTGCTGGTGCAGGTCGCGGCGCCACGCGGTGAGCTCGGGCATCACCCCGGCGATCGCGGCATCGAGCGGCGTCGCCGCGGGCGTCGCGGCCAAGGTCGCGAAGGGCAGCAGGGCCAGCGCGGACGCGAGCAGCGCGAGCGGCGCGAATCGGAGGGCGACGGACAAGGGCAGCGGCATGGTCGAGGGGATCGCATCGGGGACACCGAAGCATACGCAGGAACCACGACAGCGCCGCAGGGCCCACGCCGGTGCGGGCTCACGCCCGGCGTGGTGCGGCGGGCACGGGTGGCAGCACGGCATGCCCCGCGCAGGCGAGGAAGGCATCGCCCGCCGACGGCCGCGGCAGGACGCGCCCGGTGAAGGCGCTGAAGGCCGGCAGCACCAGCTGGCGCGCGGCCGCCCGCCACCAGAACGCCGGCAGCCGGCCGAGCCCCGTCACCCGCGCGGCCGGATGCTGGTGGCCACAGAGGCTCGGCTGGCCGGGCGGTGCGTGCTCCGGTTCGTGGCAGAGAACCAGCCCGCGCTCGAGGGTGACCGCCTCGCGACGCGCGAGCCCGAGGTCCGCGGGGCCCGCGTCATCCCGAAGCGCCCGGTCGTGGTTGCCGACGATCGCTTCGATGCGCAGGCCGGGATGCGCGGCGCGGAAGGCGCGCCAGTCGTCGCGCCAGGCGGCCTGCCGGTGCAGCGCGCCATGCAGCACGTCGCCGAGGATGATCAGGCGCGCGGCCCGCGTCGCCTGCAGCAGCGCGGCCAGCCGCGCGAGGTCCGTCGCCGTGCCGCCGCGCGGGACGGCGAGGCCGGCGCGTCGGAACACCTCGCCCTTGCCGAGGTGCAGGTCGGCGACCAGCAGCGCGTCGGCCGCGGGCCAGTGCACCGCCCGCTCGCCGTACAGCGCCAGCGTCTGGTCGGCGATGGCGAAGGCGCGCGGCAGGCCAATCTCAAGCACCGTGGGTCTCCTCGAGCAAGGCCGCGGCGCGCTCGACGCGCGCCTTCCAGTCCTCGGTGCTCAAGGTGCCGCGCTGCTGTTCCGCCCAAAGCGGGAACGCGAGCGGGGTCAGCGTGGACGGGTGGGTCAGCACGATCTCCGCGGCGGCCGCGGCGTCGAGCGCCCGCACGAGGCGCGTGGCGTCGAGCTGCGCCTCGAACACGTCGGCTTCGGCCTGGGCCAGCAGCACGTGGCCGGGGTCGTGCTGGCGCAGCACGTCGAACAGCAGGCCGCTGCCGGCCTGCAGGGACTTCAGGCTGCGCGGCGCACGCCCCGGCAGCGAGGGCGGCAGCAGCCCGGCGATGCGCGCGACCTCGCGGAACTGCCGGCGCGCCATCTCCGACAGGTTGAGGCTCGCCGCGAGGTCCTCGCGCAAGGCCTCGGCGGCCAGCGCGCGGCGCAGCACGGCGGCGTCCAGACGGAGCGCCGCGAAGCCGCGCTGGGTGTGCGGCGCCAGCACGAAGCCGTAGTCGTTGACGGCGAGGCCGAAGGTGTTCGGGGCGAGGCGGCCGAGGCGCAGCGCGACGAGCGCGGCGAGGCCCTCGTGCACGTGCCGCCCGGCGAACGGATAGACGAACAGCCGCGGGCCCTCGCGCGTGGCGATGACCTCCGCCAGCAGTCGGCCCGGGGCGGGCAAGGCGGACAGCCGGCCCTGCAGCGCGCGCAGGCCGGCGCTGGCGGCATGCTCCGGCACGGCGCCGACCGATGGGGGTTGGGCACCGTCCTCGACCGTGGACAGCACGGCCTGCAGCCCCTGCCCCAGCGTGTCCGACAACGGCAGCGTGCCGCCGCCCCAGCGCGGCACGGCGCTGGGCTTGCCCTTGGCGAGGCGCACGTAGGCGGTCATGTCGCGCAGCTGCACGAGCTCCAGCGCGCGGCCGGCGAACAGGAACACGTCGCCCGGCGCGAGGCGCGCGATGAAGCTCTCCTCGACGCTGCCGAGCCGACCGCCCTTCAGCCACTGCACCGAGACGCTGCCGTCGGCGACGATGGTGCCGATGCCCAAGCGGTGGCGGAGCTGCTGGCGGCGATCCGGCACCACGAGGCGGCCCTCCGCATCGCGCTCGACGCGGCGATGTTCCGGGTAGTGCTGCAGGGCCTCGCCGCCGGTTTCGACATAGGCCAGCACGGTGGCCCAGGCGGCGTCCGACAGACCCGCGTACGCGTGCGTGCCGCGCACCTCGGCCAGCAGCGCCGCGGCATCGGTGGGCGCCGCCACCGCGCAGCTGACGACGTGCTGGGCCAGCACGTCGAGGCACAGCCGCGGCGGCGGGCGCGGCTCGAGCCGACCCTCGGCCAGCGCGCGCCGAAGCGCCGCGTACTCGACGATCTCCAGCGCGTGGGAGGGCACGGCGACGACCCGCGCCGCCTCGCCGGGGCGATGGCCACTGCGGCCGGCGCGCTGCATGAGCCGCGCCACACTCTTCGGGCTGCCGATCTGCAGCACCTGCTGCACGGCCGGGAAATCGACGCCAAGGTCGAGGCTGGAGGTCGCCACGACGCAGCGCAGCGCGCCGTCGCGCAGGCCCTGCTCGACCGCACGCCGCGCCACCGCGTCGAGCGAGCCGTGGTGCAGGCCCAGCGTGGCCGGGTCTTCGGGCCACACGGCCGACAGCGCCTGGTGCCAGAGCTCGGCCTGCGCGCGCGTGTTGGTGAACACCAGGGTGGACGCGGCGCCGAACACCGCCTGCAGCACGCGGGGCAGCTGCTTCAGGCCGAGATGCCCGGCGAAGGGGAAACGCTCGCCCGCCGCCGGCAGGAGCGTGGTGAGTTCGATCGGCTTCGGCCGGGGATCGACGATGCGCAGGGCCTGCGGGTGCGCCCGGCGCGGGTCCGTCGGATCGGGGCACAGCGCGGCGAGCGCCTCGTCGGGGTTGCCCACCGTGGCGGAGACACCCCACACCTGCAGGCCGGGGCACATCGCGCGCAGGCGGGCGATGGCGAGCTGCAGCAGCACGCCGCGCTTGCTGCCCAGCAGCTCATGCCATTCGTCGACGACGAGCCAACGCAGCGTCGACAGCGTGGTCGCGGCGTTCCCGTGGCTGAGCAGCAGGTTCAGCGACTCCGGCGTCGTCACCGTCCAGGCGTCGGCCCCGCGCCGCGCGCGGGCGCGGTCGGCACTGCTCGCGTCGCCGGTGCGCAGGCCGACGCGCAGCGGCTCCAGGCGCGGCGGGCGCCGGCGCGTCGCGGGACGCGCGGTCGAGGTCGGCGCCGCGGCGATCGCCTGCATCGCGCCCACGCCCTCCGCGGCGGATTGCAGCGCGCGCCGCGTGTCCTCGGCGAGCGCCTTCAGCGGCGTGATCCACAGCAGGCGCGGGGCCGTGGGGACGTCGTCGACGGCGTCGCGCAGCGGCCCACCGGCCACGGCCAGCGTCTTCCCGCTGCCCGTCGGCGCATTGACCAACCCGCTCAGGCCCTCCGCCTGCGCGCGCCAGACCGCCTGCTGGAAGGGCGCTGGGACGAAGCCGCGCGCGACGAACCAGCGCTCGACCGGGTCGGTCGACTCGACCTTGCCGACGCGGGCGGCAGCGCCCTCAGCCATCGATCATTGCCTTCAGCGTGTCGAGACGATCGGCCTGCGCGGCGGTCTTGTCGCGGCGCCAGCGCAGCATGCGCGGAAAGCGTAGCGCGACGCCGCTCTTGTGGCGCGGCGAACGCTGCACGCCCTCGAAGCCGATCTCGAAGACCAGCTGCGGCTCGACCGAACGGACGGGGCCGAAGCGTTCGCGCGTGTGGGCGCGCACCCAGCGGTCGAGCTCGAGGAACTCGGCATCGCTGAGCCCCGAATAGGCCTTGGCCACCGGCACCAGGGCCTCCCCGTCCCAGAGCGCGAAGGTGCAGTCGGTGTGCAGCGTCGCGCGACGGCCGTGGCCGGCCTGCGCGTAGAGCAGCACCGCATCGACGCTGCGCGGGTCGAGCTTCCACTTCCAGGCCTCGCCGCGCCTGCGGCCGACGCGGTACGCGCCGTCGCGGTGCTTCAGCATCAGGCCTTCGGCACCCTGCTCGCGCGCTTCGGCCCGCAGCACCGCGGCGGCCGCCCAATCCGGGGGATCGAGCACGGGCGACAGGCCCAGCGCCGTCCCGTCGACCACCGCATCGAGCGCCGCGCGGCGCACGCGCAACGGACGATCGCGGAGATCGACGCCCTCGGCCTCCAGCACATCGAACGCGAGGAAGCGCACGGGAGCGTCGGCGAGGACTTTGGCGCTGGGGCGCTTCCGTTGGATGCGGGTCTGCAAGACCGCGAAGGGCAGCGGGGCTTCGTCGCGCCAGGCCAGCAGTTCGCCGTCGAGCACCGTGCCGTCGGGCAGCGCGGCCGCGGCCGCCTCGACTTCCGGGAAACGACCGTCCAGGCGCTCCTCGCCGCGCGACCACAGCACGACGCGGCCGCCCCGCCGGATCAGCTGCGCGCGGATGCCGTCCCACTTCCACTCCAGCTGCCACGCGTCGATGGGGCCGAGCGTCTGCGGCGCCGCCTCGAGCGGCGAGGCGAGATAGAAGGGATAGGGGCGCGCCGGGTCGGCCGCGCGCGCGGTCGGTCCCTCGGCAGCGTCGAGGCCCGCGCGCCCCTCGTCGGGCGCGACCAGCGCCGCCCACGCCTCCGGGGTCGGCGCCACGCCGCCGACGAGGCGCTCGGCCATGACCGCAGTCGGCACGGCCGCGATCTCCGCCAGCGCCTGCTGGAGCACCCCGCTCGACACCCCGACGCGCAGGGCGCCGGTCAGCAGCTTGGTGTAGACGAAGCGCGCGCTGCCGCGCCAGCGTCGCCACCCGTCGATCACCGCCGCGCGACGCACGGGCTCGTCGAGGCCCGCCACGGCGCGCAAGCGGTCCACTTCGTCGGCCAGGCCGTGCGCCTCGGCAAGCACCGCCGCCGAGGGTTCGGGCAGCAGCAAGGCGATGGTCTCGGCGAGGTCGCCGACGTGGGCGTAGCTGTCCTCGATCAGCCATTCCGGATGGCCGCTCGCCTCGCGCAGCCAGCGGCGCAGCTCGCCACTCGCGGCGATCTTTCCGGTCTTCGCGCCACCGATCTTGCCGCCGCCCAGCAGGTGCACGGCCCACGCCGCATCGGCCGCCGGCATGGCGCGCAAGCCCTCGACGAGGGCCGCGCGCTTGTCGGTCAACGCGGTGCTCGCGTCCAGCGCGTCGTAGAGGGCGGCGAAGGCGAGCATCAGTTCTCGCCGCCGAGCTCGGTCTTCAGCGCGGCCGCGTCGAGGCCCTCGTCGCGCAGCACGCGCACCAGGGCCTCGGTGTTGCCGTGCGTGGCCAGCACGCGGCGCGCGCCGGTGCCGCGGCAGGTGCGCAGCAGCGAGTCCCAGTCGGCGTGGTCGCTGACGACGAAGCCGCGATCCACGCCGCGGCGGCGACGGTTGCCGCGCAGCTGCATCCAGCCCGAGGCGAAACCGACGCTGACGGACTTGAACCGGCGCATCCACGGCGAGCCGATCGCCGAGGGCGGCGCCAGCACCAGCGCACCGGCGAGGTCCTTGCCGCGGGCCTCGTCCGACAGCGGGCGCGTCGGCGGCAGCACCACGCCGGCCTCGCGGTAGATCGCCACGCCCGGGCCCATCGCGCCGTGCAGCAGGACCTCGCGGTCCATGCCCCCGGGAAGGCGCGCGAGCTCGGCGAGGATCCGCTGCGCCTTGCCGAGCGCGTAGCACAGCAGCAGGGCCGCCTCGCCGCGCGCGGCGCAGGCCTCCCACCAGGCGCGGATCTCGGCCGCGACCTCGCTGGCCGGCCGCCAGCGGTACACCGGCAGGCCGAAGGTGGCTTCGGTGATGAACACGTCGCAGGGCACGACCTCGAAGGGCGCGCAGGTCGGGTCGTCATCGCGCTTGTAGTCGCCGCTCACAACCCAGGTCTCGCCGTCGACCTCGATGCGCACCTGCGCCGAGCCCAGCACGTGGCCGGCCGGATGCAGGGAGACGCGCGCCGCGCCGAGCGCGAACGACTCGCCGTAGGTGTGGCCCGACAGCGCTTGCGCCTCGCCCAGCCGCCAGCGCAGCAGGCCCAGGCCCGGCGTCGCCGCATGCACGACGCCCATGCCGGGGCGCGCGTGGTCCGCGTGCGCGTGGGTCACCACCGCACGCGGCACGGGTCGCCACGGGTCGACATGGAAGTCGCCGGCGCGGCAGTACAGGCCTTCGGGGGTGAGTTCGAGCAGCTCGGGCATGGCGCGCAGCGTCGCCGCGGCGCGGTCAAGCCAGCGGCAAGGCGCAACGTCGCGTGCGCCGCTCAGCGCGGGGCGTCGTCGACCCCGACGCCGATCACGAACCCCACGCCATCGCCCTCCATCCGGACCTGCCGAAGCTCGGCCTCACCGGCGCCGGGCAACGCGGCAATCGCGGCCATCAGCGCATGGGTGTCGGTGTTGCTCGTGGTGCGGCCTTCGACGCGCAGGCGGCGGGACTCGAGCGTGATGGTGGTGATCGTGCGCTGGGTATCAGCCAGCGCACCGATGCGCGCCGCGAGCTGCTGCCAAGGTGCCGCTGGCAATCCACTGGCGCGCTCGCGCACGGCAAAGGGGTTGGGCCGTCCGGCCGCATCGCGCTCGCCGATGGCGGATTGGGCGACGGCCTCGGCCGCGGGCAGCACGAAGCGCTCGTCGAGGCCGCCCAGTACCGTCCAGTCGGGCGCCCACGCCGGGATCGGCGGGTGCGCCGGCCAGCGCGCCCAGTCGCGATAGGTCTGGCCGCCGAGGGGAATCGACGGCACACCGTCCCCCGCCCAAAGCGGGATCGCGCTGTCACGCACCTCGTCGAGGCGGGCGACGAGCCCGCCCGACGCATCCCGCGCGAGCGCGACGCGACGCGGCGGCATCGCGGCCCCGCCACCGTGCTCGGCATGCTGCAGCAACACGAGCCAACCGTCCTCGCAGAGGAAACCCTCGACGCCGCGCAGCGTCTTCGAGCGATAGGGCACCGGCCCTTGCATCGCGATGCGCTCCCAGTCGCGCGCCTCGCCGTCGCGGACGATGCCCTCGGCCGGCGCGTCGGTCCGGAGCAGGCGCTGCCACAGGTCGAACGCGCGGCGATCCCGATCCCGCAAGGCGATGGCCTGCCTGTCCACCTGCGCGGGCGTGAACACCCAGCGGGCCCTCAGTTGCTCGCGGTCGTTCGCGACGATCTCCAGCGCCTGCGGCTCGATGCGCCAGGCGCCGAGCAAGGGCGTCTGCCGCCAACCGAAGCGGCTGCCGTCGCCCGCGGTGAACGCGTACAGGCCCCGAAGATCAGGGCAACCGCCCGCCGTGTCGGACGCCGGCTCCGGCGCCGCCCAGCCTTCCGGCGGCGAATCCGCGCCGGAACAGCCCACGAGCCCCATCGCCGCGACGAGCGCGGCGATGGAACGGGACGAGACGATGCGACGGGAACCGAGGGGCGTGGGCATGCGCTATTCGTAGCGCAGCGCCTCGATCGGGTCGAGCCCCGCGGCCTTCGAGGCCGGCATGATGCCAAAGACGACGCCGACGAGCGCCGAGAAGCCGGCCGCCGCGGCGATCACCCAGATCGGCACCGACGCCGGCGGGAAGCCGGGGATCATCGCGGCGATGCCGACGCCCGCGGCGATGCCGAGCACGATGCCGATGATGCCGCCGAGCAGGGCGAGCATCGCGGCCTCGAGCAGGAACTGCACGAGGATGTCGCGCCGCGTCGCACCGAGGGCCTTGAGGATGCCGATCTCGCGGGTCCGCTCGGTCACCGACACCAGCATGATGTTCATGATGCCGATGCCGCCCACGAGCAGGCTGATGCCGACCACGCCACCCACGACCAGCGTGGCGGTGCCGGCGATCTGGTCGAACTGCTTCACGAAAGCGTCGGCGGCCTCGACCTTGAAGGTGTTGCCCTCGCTGGCCGGCGTGCGCCGCGCCGTGCGGATGGCGCGGGTCACGCGTTCGCGCACCGTGTTGACCTGCTCCAGATCGGGCACGGTGAAGCTGGCCTGCATGAAGGGCCGGTTGCTGGCACCCATCATCGCGCGGCCGACGTCGAAGGGAATGATCAGGTAGTTGTCGAGGCTGAAGCCAAGCAGGTCGCCCTGCTTCTCCATCAGCCCGATCACCTTGAACCATTCGTTCCCGATGCGGAGGTACTCGCCGACCGGGTCCTCCGGCATGTCGAGATCGACGCGCAGCTTCTCGCCGATCACCGCGACTTTGCGGCGTCCGCGGTCGTCGGCCGGTGCGAGGAAACGGCCCTTCACCGGCCAGCGGGCGTACACCGCCGCGTAGTCGGCGTTGCTGGCCTGCACCTGCGCCGTCACCGTGCGGCCCTTGTAGCTGATGCCCGGCACGTTCACCGCGAGGATCGGCGCCACCTGGCCGACGCCGGGCACGCGGTAGCGCAGCACCTGGATGTCGTCGAAGGTGATGTAGTTGAGCCGGCCGCTCTGGAAGTTCTCGTTGGTGTTGACGGCCTGCAGCGTCAGGGTGCTGCCGCCGAGGTCGGCGAGCTGGTTCTTGATCGAGGCCGAGAAGCCCTGCACGAGGGACACGACGGCGATCACCGATCCGGTGCCGATGACGATGCCCAGCGTCGTGAGCACGCTGCGCATGCGGTTGGCCAGCAGGCTGGCCAAGGCAGCGCGGAAGGCTTCGAGCAGGGCCTGCATCAGCGCGTCCTCCGGTCGTCGACGATGCGGCCGTCGCCGATGCGCACGGTGCGATGGCAATGCGCGGCGATGTCGGGTTCGTGGGTCACCACGACCACCGTCTGGCCCTGCGCGTGCAGGGCGTCGAACAGCGCCATGATCTCCTCGGAGGTGCGCGAGTCGAGGTTGCCCGTGGGTTCATCGGCCAGCAGGAGCGAAGGCTCGCCGACCAGCGCACGGGCCACGGCCACGCGCTGGCGCTGGCCGCCGGACAGCTGGTTCGGGCGGTGGTCGAGGCGATTGCCCAGGCCCACGCGCTCCAGCGATTCGATGGCCCGGCGGCGGCGCTCGGCGCGCGGCAGGCCGCGGTACACCAGCGGCTGCATCACGTTGTCGAGCACGCTCATGCGCGGCAGCAGGTGGAAGCTCTGGAACACGAAGCCCACCTCGCGGTTGCGCACGTGCGCCAGCTCGTTGTCGTTGAGCGTCGCCGTATCGCGACCGTTGAGCAGGTAGTGGCCGGCGCTCGGCGTGTCGAGGCAGCCGAGCAGGTTCATCAGCGTCGACTTGCCCGAGCCCGACGGGCCGATCAGCGCCACGTACTCGTTGCGGTCGATGAAGAGGTCAACGCCATCGAGGGCGCGCACCTCCTGGTCGCCCATGACGTAGTGCTTGTGGATGCCGACGAGCTCGATCACCCGGCGTCGTCCTCGGCGTCGGTGTCCTCGTCTTCGTCGTCCTTGGCCTCGATCTCCTTGACGCTGCCGCCCTCCATCAGCTGGCGCAGCGCACGGCCCGGACCCGAGACGACACGGTCACCCTCGGACAGGCCCGCCGTGATGGCCTGCCAGCGGTCGTCGGCCTCGCCGACCTGCACTTCGATCTTGCTCACCTTGCCATCGACGATGCGCCAGACGTGGTGGACGGTCTTGCGCGGCTCGGGCTCGCTGGCGATCACCGCTTCCACCGGCACCGCCAGCGTCGACGTGCCATCGCCAAGGAAAAGGTCCGCGCGCGCGCTCATGCCCGAACGCATGGCCAGACCTTCCGGTGGCGTGAGCTCGGCGATGACCTCGTAGGCGCGGCCCTGGTTCTCGAGGATCGGCGCCAACGCGACCTGGCGCACCACGCCGGGCACGGCGGTGTCGGGGAAGGCGGCCGGGTAGACGTCGACCGTCTGGCCGACCGCGACCTTGGCGATGTCGCCCTCATCGACCTTCAGCCGCGCCTCGATGGCGCTGGTGTCGGCGATGGTCATCAGCTGGGCACCGGCGAAGGCCTGCGTGGAGGGCACGGCGGTTTCGCCGGCCTTGATGGTCACGCCCACCACGGTGCCGTCGATCGGCGCGACGACTTCGGTCTTCTGCAGGGTCTCGCGGGCGTCGGCGAGGATGGCCTCGGAACGCTTGAGCGCTTCCTCGCTGCTCTTCAGCTCGATGCGCGCGAGTTCGAGCTGGTTCTTCTCCTCGTCGAAGCGCGCGCGATCGATGGTCTGCGCGTCGGCGAGGCGCTGGTAACGCTCGAACTGCTTCTCGCGCAGCGCCAGGGTGACGCGCTGGCGCTCGATGCTGATGAGGGCCTGCCGGCGGCTCGCCTCCTCGCGCTCGATGGCGTTGCGGTAGGTCTCCGGGTCGAGGCGCAGCAGCACCTGGCCGCGCTGCACGCGGTCGCCGTCCTTCACCAGCACCTCGCTGACCTGCGCCAGCACTTCCGAGGTGAGCTTCACCTCGGTGCGGAAGGCGAGGGTGCCGGAAGCCAGGATGGTGGGGCGGATGGCCTGCGGCGCGGCGGAGGCCACCTGCACCTCCACCGCGTCACCACCACCGCGCTTGGCGATGAAGGGCAGGGCGAGGACGAGGGCGATGCCGCCCGCGATCAGGGCTTTCTTCGGAATGCGCATGGACGAGGGGCCGGGAGGGTCAGAGCAGGGCGATCAGCAGCCAGATGCCGTAGATCAGCACCGAGGGCAGCGCCGCGACGACCACGGCCGAACCCCAGCCGCTGCGGGTGAAGGTCTTCCAGCCGATGGCGCCGAGGGCGATGGCCCACAGGCCCAGCAGGTCGAAGCCCTTGGCAAGCGTGCTCAGGTCGTGGTCGAACGGGAGTTGCACCAGCAGCGGGTCGATGCGCGTGAGCGAGATCGCGTGCAGCGGCGTCTGCGGCGCCATCGTCAGCGCGCCGATGGTCGCGACGAGCGCGCCCAGCGCGGTCGGCATCGCCCCCCAGGTGGCCAGTGACAGGCCGTGCTTGTAGGACAGGCCGGCGCCAGCGATCTTGCCGGCGAGGAAGTAGTACAGCGCGAAGATCGCATAGACGATCGGCACGAAGATCAGGGTGCCAGCGGCACCGATGTAGCCCTGCACCTTCGCGCCGGGCATGAACTGCTTGGCCTGCGCGATCTCGGCCGGGGTCATCTCCTGGCCCATCATCGTCAGCGAGAAGTCCTGGAACCACACGGGATCCACGCGCAGGTAGTAGGCGAGGATCATGGCCACCGACAGGGCGACCATGATCGCCATCGGCAGCAGGAAGGTGGGCTTGTCCTTTTCGGCCGTGAAGACCTTGGCCGGGTCCAGGAAGATGTCGACGAGTTGCATGCGCGCATTCCCCAATGCGTGGAGGGAGGGTCCTCGGGGCCAGACTGTGGCCTGGCGCCGAGGGGTGGAAGTGACGGAGGTCATGTCCGTGGTACGCAAGCGGACGTCCGGCCCTTACAGGCGCCCGGCGCGCTTGATGGCGAGGTAGTGCTGCACGAGGGCGGCCGGCAGCTGCTCGCAGCGCACGTCCAGCACGTCGATGCGACGCGCCCGAAGCTGGGCGTGGGCGCGCTTGCGCGCGGCCAGGTACTGCTGGGTGGCGCCCAGCCGCAAGGCGTCCTCGAATCGCTCGGGCGTGGCCGCCATCGCGGCATCGAGCGCGCCCTCGCGAAGGCTGGCGACGCAGACGAGATGCCGGCGCTGAAGCAGTTCGAGGCCGGCGAGCAGGTCGTCGGCGTCCTCGTCGCGCACGTTGGTCACCACCAGCACGAGGCTGCGTCGGGCGTTCTGCGCCAGCACGCGGCGTGCGGCCTCAAGGTAGTCGGCCGCGACCGGCGCCGGCTGCACGTCGAAGGTGGCTTCCACCAGTGCGTCCAGCCCGCCGACGCCGCGCACCGGGGGCACGCTGCGGTCGACCGCGCCGAAGGTCTGCAGGGCCACCGCATCGCCCTGCCGCAGCGCCGTGTAAGCCACCAACAAGGCGGCGTTGAGGGCGTGGTCGAAGTGCGTCAACCCGCCGTCCTCGGCCAGCAAGCGGCGGCCGCAGTCGAGCAACAGGGTGACGCGCTGGTTCTTCTCTTCCTGGTATTCGCGGGAGATCAGGCGGCGCGCCCGCGCGGTGGCCTTCCAGTCGATCTGCCGCAGGCTGTCGCCGGTGCGGTATTCGCGCATCTGGTGGAATTCGGTGCCGTCGCCGCGACGCCGCGCCAGGTGCGCGCCGGTCATCCGCGTGGCCTGCTCGGCGGTGTGCAGGGCGAGCCCGGCCAGCGGGGCGAAGTTGGGGAACACGCGCACCGGTGTCGTCGTGCCGAGGCGCCGCGTCTGCGTCCACAGCCGCAGGGTCGACACCTGGCGCCACCAGGCGGGCTCGAAGGCCGCCTCGCCGCGCCGTGGTGGCAGCGTGCGGTAGGCCAGCTCGAGCACTTCCCGCGGCGCGATGCGCAGATCGCGCGGCTGGTCCTCGACGGTCCAATCCCCGGGGTGGCCATCGTGCAGGGTGCCGCTCACGCCGCGACGGGTGGCATTGGTCACGCGCAGCGAAACGGTCGCCCACGGCCCCAAGGGCAGGATCGCGGGCATCAGCCGCTCGAAACCCGGCGACGGATGGCGCATCAGCACCACCGCATCGAGGAGCAGGGCGATGCCGAGGACGGCGCCGGCGCACAGCCAGTGCCGCGTCGCGAGCCCGGCGAGCGGAATGGCCAGGCCCGCGAGGCCCCAGAGGGCCAACAGCGCGATGGCGGCGCGCGTCGGGCTCACTGCTGCGGAGCCTTCACCCGTTCGCGCAGGGCGGCCAGCACCGCGTCAGGCGACTGGCCTTCCAACTGCAGTTCGGGACTCAGCGCGATGCGGTGGCGCAAGGCCGGCAACAGCACCTCGCGCACATCGTCGGGCACCACGAAGTCGCGGCCTTCCATCGCCGCCTGCGCGCGCGCCAAGCGCACCAGCGCGAGGCTGCCGCGCGGACCGGCACCGAGGGCGATGCCGGGCCATTCCCGCGTGGCGTGCACGAGGCGCACGGCGTAGTCCAGCACGGCGGCGTCGACGCGCACCGACGCCACCGCCTGCTGCATCGCGACGACCTCTTCCGGCGCGAGCAGGGCCTTCAGCGTGGAGAGGTCGAAGTCGGCGCGGGCACGCCCGGTGCTGATCGCCTCCACCATGCGCACCTCGTCGGCCAGCGACGGGTAGCCGATCAGGATCTTCAACAGGAAGCGATCGAGCTGGGCTTCGGGCAGCGGGTAGGTGCCTTCCTGCTCGACCGGGTTCTGCGTGGCGATGGTCATGAAGGGCGCAGCGAGCGGGAAGCTCTGGCCTTCGATGGTGACCTGCTGCTCCTGCATCGCTTCGAGCAGGGCCGACTGCGTCTTCGCCGGGGCGCGGTTGATCTCGTCGGCGAGCAGCAGGTTCGTGAACACCGGGCCACGGCGCACGCTGAAGGTTTCGGCCTTCGGGTCGTAGACGGCATGGCCGCTGACGTCGCTGGGCATCAGGTCGGGCGTGAACTGCACGCGCGAGAACTGGCAGCGCAGCACCGCGGCCAGCGCGCGCACCAGCAGGGTCTTGCCGAGGCCGGGCACGCCCTCGATCAGCACGTGGCCGCCGCCGAGCAGCGCCAGCAACAGCTGGTCGAGGACGGCGTCCTGGCCGATGAAGGCCTGGCCGATCTCGCGGCGCACCGCGGCGACGCGGTCGGCGAGGTCGGCGAAAGGCAGCGGCGGCGGGGCGGGATGGTCGGGGCTCATGGGCGGGTCCGGTTCGGGTGGCGAGGCGGAAGGGGGAATCAGAGTCGGTGCAGCAGGGTGGCGAGCGTCGCGACCGCCTCGCGGAACCGATCGGGCGTGGCGCGATGCGGCAGCGCGAGCGCCGCGGCGATCGTGTCGACGGGGACGCGGCTGCGGTCGGCCAGGGCCCGGGCCAGCGCGGCTTCGTCGAGGCCCGCGAGGGCATGGCGCTGGGCGAGGCGTTCGAGCACGGCTTCGCGGAGCGCGGCATGCAGGGAGGCGCCGTGGTCGTTGCGGAAGGCGAACTGCCCGGCGGCGTCGATGTGCTCCATCAGCGCGCGGCGATGCGCCGAAGGCGCTGGCACCGTCGGACCAAGGCGCTGGCTGGCCCAGCGCAGCCACGCCAGGAGGGCCAGCGCGAGGCCGAGCATCACCGGCCAACCTTCGCGCCACAGCAGCGCGGTGAGCGAACCGCCGCGGTGGCTCAGCAGCCAGACCGCATCGCCGTCCAACCAGTCGCCGGCCAGCTGCGCCATCAGGCGCGTCTGCGCATCGCGGCGCTGCTCGCGTTCGGCATCGGCCTCGGTATCCCCGACGCTGCCGACGGGGTAGAGGTGGTGGTTCGCGAAGGCGTCCAGGTCGCTCAGCACCAGCACCTCGCCTTCGCCATACGGCAGGCGGGCAAGGCGGGCGTGGCCGGCCTTGGGCCAGAGCAGCGCGCCCTCGGCGTGATCCGTCACTGCGAACGGAGTGCCGCAGACGACCCCGGTGATGCCGTCGGCGAGGCGGAGGCGCGGGCAGTCGACCTCGGCCGCGGCACCGCGCAGCGCTTCCACCCCCAGGCCTTCACCGAGCATGGTCGACAGCGAGGGCGCGGCATCACCGGACGGCATGGGCAGCACGAGGCGTCCACCCTGCCCGACCCAATCGAGCAAGGCCCAGCTGTCGTCCTCGGTTTCCACCTGCGCTTCCGGGTACAGCAGCACCAGCGTGCCGCGCGGCGGCGGCGGGGTGCGGCGGACGTCGACGTGGCCCTTCAGCACCACGTCCTGCCCGGCCTCGCGCAGCGCCAGCGCGAGGCCGTGCAGCGGGTTGGCTCGCGCCTCCGCGGTGGGGGGCGTCGGCTGTTCGACGGTGATGCGCTCGTGGGTAGCGAGGAAGGCCCCGATCCCCAAGCCGACGACCGCAAGCAAAAGCGCCCCGACGGCGAGGTTGCGAGGCAGCGGGCTCATGCGCGGCCCTCCCCGAAGGCGTCCGGCCACGCCGCGATCAGGGCCTCGAAGGCCGCCGCATCGGGGCGCGCCCCGGCGTAGGCCACGCCTCGCCAGGCGTGCACGAGCCGGCGCACGTGTTCGGCCGCCGGCGCATGGGCCAGATTGCGTGCGGCGCGCAGCAGCTCGCCTTCGGTGGTGCCCGGCGGCAGCGGCCGCGGGCGTCGCGCCGACACTTCCCGCAGGCCGGCGCGATAGAGGCAGGCGAACGCCTCGCGTGCCTCGCCACGCACCCACGCGGCACGCGCGCGTTGCAGCAGTTCCGGCGCAGCGGCAACGTCTTCCGGCGCGAGGCCGCGGTGGCGCAGCGGCGGCGGCGCGTGTGCTCTGGCCGCATCCTCGCGACGCCAGGGCAGCCAGTCGCGGTAGCGCCAGAGCACGTAGGCCAGCGCCAGCAAAGCCACGGCCCAGAGCAACAGCTCGGCGGCCATGCCCACCACCGTGCTGATCAGCTCGCCGAGCTTCTCGCGCCAGTCGATCAGCGGTTGCGCTTGCGCCTCGTCGAGGTGCTCGGAGAGCAGGTCCTTCATGCGCCATTGCCGCACCGTCCTGGTGCCGCCGAGCGAGGCATCCTCGCGCGCTTCGCGCAGCGCGGATTCCAGCCGGGCGGCCTGCGCGTCGTCGGCGAAGCCCTCCGGCAGGCGCGTTGCGCGTTCGGGAAGGTCGAGCGACTTCGCCGCTTTTTCTTTCGCGTCGAGCGCCGTCGGCATCGCCAGCACCGCGAGCAGCAGCACCAGTGCGCCGCCCGCCCCGCGGCCGGCCGCGACGGCGCGCGCGGCCATGCGCTTGAAGCCGAGCTCGAGGTCCCAGGCTTCGAGATGGACACGTCGGCTCAGGTACAGGCCGAAACCGGCGGCGACGAAGAACGGCTCGATCACCAGCACGCCAAGACAACCGACGGCGTTGAGCACGAGGTCGAGCCAGGGCGTGGCATCGCTGCCCAGCGTGCCCATCCAGTCGTCGCCACGGGCTTCCCACCATTCCAGCGGGATCATCAGGCCCACCAGCGCCCAGGCGCCGGCCACGAGGACCAGTTCGAACCACGGCAGCAGCAGCCACAGGGTGGCCGCCTGCGGCGCGCCGTCGCGGCGCAGCAGGCGGCGGCGCTGGCC
The DNA here is from genome assembly GCF_054777375.1 of Silanimonas algicola. NCBI lineage: Bacteria > Pseudomonadati > Pseudomonadota > Gammaproteobacteria > Lysobacterales > Lysobacteraceae > Silanimonas > Silanimonas algicola. The sequence continues at coordinate 103,692 of NZ_BAAHAS010000003.1, forward strand.
GCGCTCGGCACGCGGCAGGCCTTCGAGCAGATCACTGGGCATCGACAAGGCGCGGAACGGATCGAAACGCAGCCACAGCAGGCGCGGCAGCGTCGGTCGCCAACCCCAGCGCCATGCGGCGCGGTACACCTCGGCGCGCGTCGGCTCGTGGCCGAACACCGCCCGCGAAAGCACGAACAGCGGAATGCGGTCGAGTGCCGGCTTCAGCCACCACAGGGCGAGCGGTGCCAGCCAGATCGCACCGAACCAGTGCCCAAGCCCAAGCAACAGCGCGCACAGCAAGCCGGCACACAGCAGCCACGGTCCCATCCAGGCGCGGGCGTGGTGGCGGGCCAGGGCGATGCCGAGATCGACGGCCTCCCACGAGGTGCGGGCGCGCAGCGCGACGCCGAGGCGATCAATCCGCATCGTCGCGTCCTCGCCCGCCCATCGCCAGCCACCAGACGGTCGCGATCCAGAGGGCGGCGGCCAACGGGAAGCGCACGAGGTCCGGCAGGTCCGCCTTCGACGACCAGAACGCCTCGATGAAGGCGGCCAGCAGAAGCATCGCGAACACGCCGAGGCAGAGCTTGGCACCGTCGCGGCCGGACGCGACCAGCGCATCGCGGCGCCGCAAGCGGCCGGGCGCGATCAGCGACAGCCCGATGCGCAGGCCGGCGCCCCCGGCGATGACGATGGCGGTGAGCTCCGGCGCGCCATGCGTGACGACGAAGCGCCAGAAGGTGTCGCCGTAGCCGGAAGCCTGAAGGTGGCCGGCGATGCCGCCGATCATCACGCCGTTGAACACCATCACGTACAGCGCGCCGAGGCCCGCCGGCAGGCCGGACGCAAAACTGCGGAAGCCGATGCTGATGTTGTTCATGACGTAGTAGCCGAACATGGCGAAGTCGCCGTCGGCGCCGCGGTCGCGGCCGAAGTGCTCGGCGGCCGGGTCGTACATCGCCTCCATCTCCGCCAGCATGGAGGCGTCGAAGAGCAGCCACGCGACGTCCGGGCGAAACTGCAGCAACGTGAAGACGCCCACCAGGGGCACGACGAACAGCGCCGCCGAGAGCGCCATGCAGCCGGCGTGCCGGCGCACGAGGCGCGGGAAGCCGGCCAGCACGAAATCCCACGCGGCTTGCCAGCGCGGGCGCGGCGGGCGGTAGAGCTGGCGGTGGCCGCGGTCGACCAGGACCTGCAGGGGCTCGACGACGGCCGGGCTGTAGCCGCGCTGCTTGGCCAGCGCGAGCTGTTGGCACACGCGGCGATAGCGCGCCGGGAACTCGGGATCCGCGAGCACGCCGCCCTCCGGCGGCGGGCGCTTCATGGGCGCGTCGGATTCGCGACGATCGAGCCAGTCGGCAAGCTGCGCCCACTCCCCGGCGTGGTGGGCGACGAAGGGCTCCTGCCTACGCATCGCCGGCACTCCGTCCCGCCAGCCAGCGCGCCGCGGCGAGCACCCGTTCGCGCGCCGCGTCGCCATGCAGCCCGATGACGGGCGCGAGGTGTTCGCAGAGCTCGTTCTGGCGCGCCACGCTCAGGGCCCGGCTGCGCTCGCCGAACGCCACCAGCGCCTGCTGTTCCTCGACGACGAGCGGCACCGGCCAGCGTTGGACGTCGCCGGGCGGCAGCACGCTGGGCCTGCGGGGCGGATCGACGTAGACCACCACGGTGTCGGCGACGAGATCGCCGAGGCGACGCGAGTGGGCATCGGCCAGCATGCTCACCAGCCCTGCGCCATACAGCGCCGGCAGCATGTCGACGGTGCGCAGGAAGTTGCGCGTGATCGAGGCCAGCCAGCCCACCGGCGCGCCGTCGCCGCGCAGCACGCGCAGGCCCAGCGCGCGCTTGCCGGGCGTCTGCCCGTGCCAGAGCACCTCGAACAGGATCGGGTAACCCCAGGTCAGCACGAAAAGCAGCAGCAGCATCACGCCCATGCCGGTCTTGCCGGCAATGCCGAGCACCGTGGCGGCGCTCACGTACACCGTGCCGCGCACGCCGAGGTCGATCAGCCAGGCCAGCGCCCGCGGCACGGCGCCGGCGGCGCGCAGCACCAAGGCCACGCCTTCCGGCGTTTCGACCTGGCGAAGGGTGTCGAGCGGGGGGGTGTCACTCATCGCGCGTCCGGTGCGATGGGAGGACGGATGGGAACGGGCGGTCCATCGAGAGCAGGGTCGGGGGGTCGTCGGGACTGTAGCAGCCGACGACCTGCCTCGACATCGAAGCGTCAGCGCAGCCGGACCAAGGCGCCAAGGGCGGTGGGGGAATCGGCCCGATGGTGCCGCTTACGCGTAAAGATCGAGCACCCCACGCCCACCATGACCAATGAGCACATTGGCTTCCCGCGCCGGGGCGGCGAGCACAATCGCGTCACCCTCGTCCTCGCCCGCGTGGCCCTTCGTGGTCTTCGACGCCTCGTCATTCGACGACTGCGCATGCTTCTGCCCGACGTCGGCTTGGCCGAGCTGCAACCCCTGCTGCGCGAGCATCTCGCGCAGCTTCGGCAGCGCGTCCTGCAGGGCCTGGCGCGTGTCCTGCTGGGTGGCGGCGAAGCCGAGGTCGACGCGATCGCCATCGAGCTTCAGGCGGATTTCGACCGGCCCGAGGCCTTCGGGGCTGATGCGCAGGGTGGCTTCGCCGCCCTGCTGCTCGGCGATCCACTGCAGGCGCGCGCCCACCTCTTCCGCGAACCGCGGCGAAGGCAGCGGCACCGGCGCGGGGAAGGCCTGGGCGAGATCGAGCTTGTGCAGGGCGGGCGCGGGCGACGTCGGCGCCAGCGGCGCGGCGTCCGGCGCCCGCTCGAGGCCCAGCGTTTCGGTGAGCGCGGTGAGTGCCGAGGGTTCGCTGTCGTCGGCCACGGGCAGACGCAGCGTGGCCGGCTGGCGCGCGAGGGCCGCGGCCAGGGCATCCGGGCCGGCGGCGTTCCCCGGCGGCATGGGCATCGCCGCGGCGGCGCCCACGGTGGATGCCACGCCTTTGTCGAGTGCGAGCGCGGTGGCGGACGAGGGGCTGGCGCTGTCCGGCAGGCTTGAATCGACGTTCTCTGGGAGCAGGACGTTGAATCCGAACCCACGCGCCGAGGCCACGGTCGACGCGGCGGACGATGCACCGGCCTGGGCGGCGAGCACGGGACTGCCAGGGAACAGCGACGAGAGTCCGGGCGGCGGCCAACCCGGGGCCGGTGCCGCAGCGTCAAGGCCGGCATCGCCCGGCGACGCCGGAACGCCGCCCGCATCGAGGGTGGCGAGTGCCGCCGGCAAGGCCGTGGGGATCGCCGCGGCCGCCGGAAGCGTCGGTACAGGCACCTCGGGCAGCCCGGTCATCGCGCCGTCGAGTGCGCCAGCGTCCAGCGCATCGAGGCTCGCGGCGGCCTCGTCCAGGACGGCGGCGAATCCGCCGACCGTGCCCTCGCCGGCGGCACTCGCCGCCTCCGGAAGCGGCGCGTCGGGACGTGCGGGCTTGGACGTGGCCGAGGATGCACCGAGCGCGGCGGAGAACGTGGGCAGCGTCATGGCATGTCCTTGGTCTGGCGGTCGCGGTGGGCGCGCGCGCCGAGGTCGTCGAGCACGCGCTGGTCGCGGCGCTCTTCGGCCTGGCGTTCGACATGGCGGTAGCTGGCGGCGAGCTTCTCGAGCACGAGCTTGTCGCGGCTGGCGAGTAGCAGCCGGGTGCGCTCGATGGCCAGCGCCTCCTCGCTGGTGGCGATGTGCTTCTGCTGCGTCACCACGGCGTCGTCGATCTTGGCGAGGAAGGCGGCGCGGTTGAGGAGCTGGCTCGCGGAGACGGCGGTGCCGGGCACCGGCGGCGCTTCGTACTCGCCGCGGAAGCGCTCGAGGTCGTCGAGGCGCTGGGCCTGCTGCTGGTGCGCCTGCACGCGCTTGGCCAGCTCTTTCGCCAAGGCGTCCTCACGCCCTTCGGCGCGGCGGATCAGCGGGTCGAGGCGCTTGGAGTTCACGGGCTGGCCTCCAGCAGCTGGGCGAGCGCGGCCTTGCTCGATTCGAGGCTGGCGGCCTCATGCACGTCCTGGCCGAGGAAGGCCTGGATGGCCGGCCAGCGGGCGATGGCCTCGTCCACGAGCGGGTCGGCGCCGCGCTGGTAGGCGCCGATGGCGATCAGGTCGCGCTGGGCGGAGTAGGCGGCCATCAGCCGCTTGAGGCGACGGATGCGCTCGCGGGTGGCGAGGTCGGCGATCTCGGTGACGACGCGCGAGACCGAGCGCTCGATGTCGATGGCCGGGTAGAGGCCCGAATCAGCGATGCGGCGGTCGAGCACGATGTGGCCATCGAGGATCGCGCGCGCGGCGTCGGCGATGGGTTCCTGCTGGTCGTCGCCTTCGGTGAGCACGGTGTAGAACGCGGTGATCGAGCCGCGCCCCGCGGGACCCATGCCGGCGCGCTCGCACAGCGCTGGCAGCTTGGCGAACACCGAGGGCGGGTAGCCGCGCGTGGTCGGCGGCTCGCCGATCGACAGGCCGATCTCGCGCTGCGCCTGCGCGAAGCGCGTCAGCGAATCCATCAGCAGCAGCACGTTCAAGCCCTGGTCGCGGAAGTATTCGGCGATCGACGTGGCGCGCAGGGCACCGTGGATGCGCGCCAGCGGCGGGCGGTCGGCCGGCGAGGCGACGACGACGGCACGCTTCAGGCCCTCGGGGCCAAGCGTGGTCTCGACGAAATCACGCACTTCGCGACCACGTTCGCCGATCAGCCCGACCACGACGACGTCGGCCTGCGTGTACTTGGTCATCATGCCCAGCAGGGTGGACTTGCCCACGCCGGAGCCGGCGAACAGGCCAACGCGCTGGCCGCGCCCGATCGGCAGCATGGCGTTGATGGCGCGCACGCCGACGTCGAGACCCTGGGTGATCGGCTCGCGGGCGAGCGGGTTCTGCGGGACGCCGGTCAAGCCGGTGTAGCTGTCGGGGCGCGGCGGTGGCCGGCCGTCGAGCGCATGGCCGTCGCTGTCGATGACGCGGCCCAGCAAGCCTTCCCCCACCGCCACGCGGCCGCGCGCCCAGCCCGGCACCACGCGCGCGCGCGGCAGCAGCCCGTGGAGATCGGTCGTCGGCATCAGGAAGGTCTTGTCGCCGGCGAAGCCGACGACCTCCGCCTCCACGAACTGGCCGCCCTGCGCCTCGATGCGCACGGCGGAACCGAGCGGCACGTCGCAGCCCTCGGCCTCGAGGGTGAGCCCGACGGCGCGACGCAGCACGCCTTCGCGCACGGTGCCGAGGCGGTCGAGCTGCGGCTCGAGCGTCGACAGGCGCGCGGCGAGGCGCGCGCCGCGCGAGGCGAGCAGCTGGCCGGTGGCGGTGCTCATGCGCCGCCACCCGTGGGATTCAGCACGGCGGCCAGCGCCGCCTGCAGGCGCGCGTCGGCGCGGGCGTCGATGCGCACGCCGTCACCGTGGACGCGCACGTCGCCACGCGCCAACTGCGGATCGGCGATCACGCGCGCATCCGGCCATTGCGGCAGCCAGGGCTGCAGCACCGTCGCGTCGTCGGGATGCAGTCGCAGTTCGACATCGCGCTGGCCCGGACCGACGGCGTCGATGGCGGTTCGGACGAGCAGCGCCAGCAGTTCCGGGTCCGCCTCGTAGGCGCGCCCCAGCAGGGCGCCGGCGATGCGCACGGCCATCTGCCCGAGCGCCGCGTGCACGTCGTCATCGAGGCGGCCGAGCGGGCGCGCCATCGCCTCGACCACGCCCTCGATCTGCGCCACCAGCTTGCGCAGTTCGGCCTCGCCGGCCTTGAAGCCTTCGCGACGGCCCGCTTCGAAACCTTCCTTGCGCGCAGCGTCCTCGATGCGCTGCAGCTCGTCGATCGAGGGCGGCTTGGGCGGTGGCGGCGCGTCGAGTGCCGGCACCTGCCAGAGGGCGGCGACGTCGCTCACACGAACTCCTCTTTCGCGCCACCAAGGCTGATGGTGCCCTCATCGGCGAGGCGGCGGACGATCGCGAGGATCTCCTTCTGCGCGCCTTCGACGTCGCTGAGCTTGACCGGGCCACGGTCGTCCATGTCCTCCTTGAGGATGGCGGCGGCACGCTGCGACATGTTCTTGAGGACCTTTTCCTTGACGTCCGGCGATCCACCGCGCAGCGCCAGCGGCAGGCGATCGCCGGGCACCTCGCGAAGGATCGCCTGCATCGATTTGTCGTCGAGGCCGGCGAGGTCGTCGAACACGAACATCAGGTCCTGGATCTGGTCGGACAGCGCCTGGTCCACCTTGCCGATGGCCGAGAGGATCACCTGGTCCTGCCCGGTGTCGACGAAGTTGAGGATGTTCGCGGCGGTCTTGATGCCACCGATGGTGGTGGCCTTGCTGTTCTGCGAACCCGCGAACTGCTTCTCCATCACCTCGTTGAGCTCGTTCAGGGCGACCGGCGGCACGTTGTCGAGCGTGGCCACGCGCAGCACCACGTCGGCGCGCACGCGCTCGGGGAAATTCTTCAGGGTTTCCGCGGCCTGGTCGGGCTCGAGGTGCGACATCACGATGGCCATGATCTGCGGATGCTCGTTGCGGATCAGGTCGGCGATCGCGCGTGGGTCCATCCACTTCAGCATCTCCATGCCCGAGCTGTTGCGCCCGAGCAGGATGCGGTCGATGACGCTGCCGGCCTTGTCCTCGCCGAGCGCCTGCACCAGCACCTTGCGCACGTAGTCGTCGGCGCCGACGCCCACCGAGGTCTGCTTGTCGAGCGCGGTGGCGAATTCGCCGACCACCTGCTCGATCTGCTCCCGCGAGACGGCACCCACGCTGGCCATGGCCTGGCCGACCTTCTGGACCTCCTTCGCCGTCATGTGCTTGAGCACCTCGGCGGCTTCGACCTCGCCGAGCGACAGCATCAGGATCGCGGCCTTCTCGACGCCGCTGAATTCGCCTTTCTTGTCAGCCATCGTTCGCGATCCATTCCTTCACGACCTGGGCGACGCGGCGCGGGTCTTCCTTGACGGCATTGCGCGCGTACTCGATCTTGCCCTCGATGCTGGTGGGCGGCGCCATGCCGGGGCCGGCCTGCCCGGGCAGCGCCAGCGCCGTGCCGGGCGCACCCGGCGGCAGGGCGGCCATCCCGTCCGCCCCGGCGGCGCCGGGCAGCATCGGGGTGCCGTCGGCAGCATACGCCCCGCCGGCGCCTTCGGCGTCGCGCTGCGGCACGGCCAGCAGCTGCTTCATCGCCGGTCGGATGACCAGGAAGATCAGGAGCAGCACCAGCAGCGCGCCGATGGCGATGCGCGCGATCTGCCACACCAGCGGGTTTTCCCAGAGGGGCAGGGCCACGTCCTCGAGGGGTTCAGGCACGACGAAGGGCGCGTTCACCACGGTCACCACGTCGCCGCGCTGCTCGTTGAAACCCACGGCCTGCTTCACCAGCGCTTCGATGCGGCCCAGTTCGTCAGCGCTGAGCGCGCGGAACGGCGCGGGCTCGCCCTCGGGGGCTTCCTCGCCCTCGGCCGGTGGGGCCGGCACGTTGGGCACGTTGTCGAGCACCACGGCGACGGTGATGCGCTTCACCCGGCCCACCGGCTGGCGGGTGTGGGTGAGGGTGCGGTCCAACTCGAAGTTGCGGGTGCGGCTGCTGGCGGTCTCGCTGGCACCCCCGTCGATCGGCGCACCGTTGCCGGCGCCGGCCACGGCCGCGGCGTCGGCCGCGGCCGGGTCCGCTGCCGGGTCGGCGGCCGCCTCCCCGCCCGGGCCCGGCGGCGTGTTGCTCGTCGCGCCCGGCACGCCGCGGTCAGCGGCCTCGGCGCGGCGCTCCTCGCTCACCTGCTCGCTGCGCAGTTGGCCCGACTCCGGCGCGTAGATCTCGCGCGCCTCTTCCACCGTGGCGTAATCCATGTCGATCGCGACCTCGCTGCGCACACGGCCCACGCCCACGAGGGGCTCGATCAGGCCGGCGACCTTGGCGGACAGCGACGCCTCCTTCTCGCGCGTCAGGGCGAACTGTTCGGCGCTGAGCGCGCCGGCACTGTCGGGCTTGTCGCGGGTCAGCAGGCGGCCGGACTCGTCGACCACGGTGACGCGGTCCGGCGTGAGGTTCGGGATGCCGTTGGCGACGAGGTGCTGGATGGCCTGCACTTCGTCCGGCTTCATGAAGCGGCCCGGCAGCAGGCCGATCACGACGGACGCCGCCGCCGGCTGCTGCTGGCGCGTGAAAGCGGACGGGCGCGGGAGCGCGAGGTGCACGCGCGCCTCGCGGATGGGGCGCAGCTGCTTGATGGTCCTCGCCAGCTCGGTCTCGAGCGCGCGCTGGTAGCGGGCCGTCTCGACGAACTGGCTGACGCCGAAACCCGGGTCGCGCTCGATCAGCGCCATGCCCGGGCCATCGGTGGCACCCAGACCGGCCGTGGCCAAGGCCATCCGCGCGTCCTGCAGGCGCTCGCCCGGCACCTGCACGTCACCGGTGGCGGGATTGATCTCCACGGGAATCTGGGCACCACGCAGGGCGTCGGCGAACTCGGCGGCGGTCGCCGCGTCGATACCACTCTGCACCGTCACCAGCGCTGGCTTCTGCAGCCAGAAGAACGCCCAAAGTCCCCCGGCGATCGCCAGCGTCAGGAGGCCCATCGTCCACAGCTGGCGCACGAGGCCGGCCTGGTTGATCTGCGCGAGCAGGCCGGGCGCGGGTGGAAGGGGTTGCGGGACGACAACGGCATTCATGGGTTCGGTCCGTGCCTTACAGCGGCATGTTCATGACGTCCTGGTAGGCCTGCACCAGTCGGTTGCGCACCTCGACCGTGGCCCGGAAGGCGACGCTCGAGGCCTGGGCGGCCACCATCACGCGGGCGAGGTCGGCTTTGGGATCACCGCGCTCGAAGGCGGCCTGCAGGTCGCGGGTCTCGGCCTGCAGGCTGTTCACTTTCTTCAGGGCGTTGCCGAGCGCATCGCCGAAGCTCGGGGCGCCCACGCCGGCGGCGGAGCCCACGCCGCCGACACCGGAACCGCGGCCGATATCACCCGGCCCGCCAACGCCGGCCGCCCCCGGGCCAGCGCCGGGCAGGGCCGACGCCACCTGGCTCTGGTAGCTGCGGATCTGGCTCAACACGGAGGAAATGGCGTCGGACATGGGAGCGGGCGTCGGGCCACAGGCGGTCGGGTGCGGGGAACGGTGCAAGCGGCGTGCCATCCCCCGGCAGGGCCATGCCGGCGGGAATCCGCCGCGTGCGACCATGGCGGCATGGACTCGTCCGCCTTGTCCCCCACCCTCCATCCTGCGCTGGCCGGCCTCGCGCGCGGCTTTGGCACCCTCGACGACTGGCTGGCGTCACCTTGGCTGGGGCTCGCTTGGCTGGCCTATGTGCTCGTACTGGCGGCGTGGATCGTCCGCCAACGCCGCGAACCGGTTGCCACGCTGGCATGGTTGCTGGCGCTCGCTTGGCTGCCGGTGCTGGGCTGGGCCGTTTACTGGTGGCTGGGCCCCCAGCGCATCCAGCGACGCAAGCTGCGGCGTCTGCGGGCTCGGCTTGCCCTGGCCGAGGCGCGCCTCCCGCCGTGCGGCGACCCCTCGGAAGAAGGGCAGGAGCGCCTGATCGAGGCGGCGACCGGGCACGCGCCAACACGGGCAACGGTGATCGACCTGCTCACGGGCGGTGAGCGCACGTTCGATGCCCTGTTCGGCGCGATCGCCGAGGCCCGCCAATCGATCCACCTCGAGTACTACATCTACGAACCGGACAGCGTGGGCACCCGCCTTCGCGACCTGCTTGCCGAACGCGCCCGTGCGGGCGTGGAGGTGCGCCTGCTGCTGGATGGCCTCGGGTCGCGGCGGTGCTCGCCGCGCTTCCTTCGACCCCTCCGCGACGCGGGGGCGGAGGTGGCCTGGTTCCATCCGCTGAAGCTCGGCCACGTCTTGTGGCGCCCCACGTTGAACCTGCGCACGCACCGGAAGATCGCGGTCATCGACGGCCAGACCGGCTTCACCGGCGGCGTCAACATCAGCGACACGCAGAGCGAGCGTGCCTCGGCGGCCGCGTTCCACGACCTTCACCTCCGCCTCGAGGGTGAGGTGGTGCGGGCCCTCCAGCTGGCCTTCGCCGAGGACTGGCATTACGCCACCGGCCGCACCTTCGGCGACGCCATGCACTGGCCGCCGCTGCCCGTCGGCGACTTCCGCTGCCAGCTGGTGCCCTCCGGGCCGGACAACCCGCTGGCGCCGATCCATCGGGTCCACGTCGAGGCCCTGCACAACGCCAAGCGCCGGGTCTGGCTGATGACGCCCTACTTCGTGCCCGACGCGGCCGTACTGCTGGCGCTGACCTCCGCGGCGCTCAGCGGGCTCGATGTCCGCTTGCTGTTGCCCCGCCGCAACGACAACCGGCTGGTTCGCGCGGCCGCCCGCAGCTTCTACCCCGAACTCCTCGACGCCGGTGTTCGCGTGTTCGAGTTCCAGCCACGCATGCTGCACGGCAAGGCACTGCTGGTGGACGACGAGATCGCGCTGATCGGCAGCGCCAACGTCGACCCCCGCAGCTTCTGGCTGAATTTCGAACTGTCGGTGTTGGCGCGGGACGGGCGCGTCGCGGCGCAACTCGCCGCCCGCATCGCCGCGGACCTCGAACAGTCGAAGGAGGTTCCGCGCGCCTGGAGGCCCGGTGGGCTGCAGGCCTACACCGACAGCGCGGCGCGCCTTCTGGCGCCCGTGCTGTGAGCGCGATGCGCGGCAGCGGCGCGCGCTAGACTCGGCACCGAATCCTTCGGAGCACCGACGATGGCGTGGTTGATCCTGCTGATGGCGCTTGCTTGCCTCGCGTTGTCGATGCTGCTTCCGGTCGGCTCCGGGGGCGTGATGGTGCTTCTGCTCGCTGCCCTCGCCCTGATCCTGCTCGGCACCACGCGCCTGTTGCGCGACCGTGCCGATGCGGTCGGCCATACGACCGCACGGATGCTCGACGAGCCCGAGGTTCAGCGCGTGCGCGACGCGCTCGACGCCCGACGGCAGGCGTCGGAGCAGTAGACCACGCGATCCCAGTCGCGCTCCCATTTCTTCCGCCAATCGAACGGGCGCTGGCAGACCGGGCAGACCTTGCTGGGCCGGGCCGGCCGGCGTGACTCACGCTTCGGCACAGACCACCCGGTTGCGGCCCTGCCGCTTCGCCTCGTACAAGGCCTGGTCGGCACGCCGGAGGAGGGAGGATGGCACCTCCATCGCACTGGGCCAGGCCACGGCCACGCCCACGCTCACCGTCACGCCGATGCGCGCACGCTCCACGGCGTCACGCAGCAGTTCCGCTCGCCGCGCGCCCGCCTCGAGGGTCGCACCGGGCAGCAGCAGGGTGAACTCCTCGCCACCGTAACGGGCGAGGATCTCCACCGGGACGCCGAGGTCGGTGCGCAACAGGGCGGCCACCTCGATGAGTACGCGATCACCCTCGAGATGACCATGGTGGTCGTTGTAGCGCTTGAAATGGTCGACATCGATCATCAGCGCGGCCAACGGCAGGCCCTGCTCGGCGCAGCGCGCCCACTCGCGTCCAAGGGCCTGCTCGAGGGCCCGGCGGTTCTGCGCCCCCGTCAGCGCGTCCTCCACCGCCATCTCGGCAAGGCGCGAATTGGCGCGCTCGAGTTCCAGCGTGCGATCGGCGATGCGTTGTTCGAGTTGGCGGTTCTGCGATTCGACACGCCGCACGCGGCGACGCCCGACCGCGCGGGAGGTCCACACCGCGGCACCGACCAAGGCCAGCACGAGCAGGCCGCGCAGCGCGGGCTCTTCGAACCAGCGCGGGGTCACCAGCAAGCGGAGGCGCAGCGACTCGACACGACGGCCACTGGGCAGCTGGCCTTCCACTTCGAACAGGTAGTCGCCGGGGTCGAGGCCGCGGATGGTCAGGTCGCGATCGGCCCAGTCGGAAAAGACCGGCACGATCGAGGACATGCGGTATCGGAACCGGGCACCGGATTCGAGGGTGCCGAGCGTGAAGCGCATCCGCAGCGGCTGGCCCGACCGGATCGACAGGCTGCCCTGGTCGATCACGGCGGGACGCAGGTCGCCGTCGTCGTCCTGGACGAGCAGCTGGTCGAAGCCGACCGCGAGGTCGGGCATGGGTGGCACCGGTCCTTCCGGTGCGTACTGAAGCACGCCGTTCCAGACCGGAACGCGCAACACGCCGCCGCGACTGACGCGCGGTGGGCCGAAGCCGGTGCTCGACCACCCGCCGATCTGGACACGCTCCCACGCCATGGTCGGCGCCGGACGACGCATCAGGTCGCGCGGCGTGTACGCGAACAGGCCCATCGTGGTCTCCACCACGCTGAGCTTGCCCGGTTGCACGAGGGCGGAGATCCATTCGGGTGTGGCGGCCTCGGCGAACCGCCCGGCGTCGCGGTCCAGCCGGTAGGTCCGCCCCTTGGCCCAGGCGCTCAGTTCGCCGTCGATGAAGAAGAGCTTGGGTCGATCCTCGCCATCGATGGGCAATCCCTGTTCCTCGCCGAAGGCATCGGCGGCGACGCGCTCCCGCGTGGCGAGGTCGATGCGCCAACGCTGCGGCGGACCGCGGTCGTCGCTCAGCCAGAACTCGCCTTCGGCCGTCTGGATGACGTCGATGATCGCCATGCCCTGCAGCGGCCACCGCGCCGCGATCGACCATCCGTCGTCGGCATAGGCCAGCAGCAGGAAATCGTCGTCGGTGTAGGCGATGGCGAGATCGGGCCGGTTGCGGACCCATTGCAGCCAGTACACCGCTTCACCGCTGAGCAGGGTGCGCGGCTCACGCGCGCCGGGACGGAGTTCGCGCAACCCCTCGCGCTCCGAGACGAGCAGCGCCCGTTCATCGGCGAGCAGGCCATAGCCTTCGAGATGGACCCAGGGCATCCGCTCCGAACGCACGCTGCCGCGTCCGTCGTCGGTCATCCGGTACAGGCCCCGGGCCGTCGACACCCACAGTGCGCCGTCGAATTCGACGGTGTCGGCGACGAGTCCGCGGAGGCCATGCGTATGGTTGAGGATCGACCATGGGGAGGGCATTCCGAGACGCACGACTTCGGTGTCGGTGACCGCCCAGAGCGCGCCTTCGGTATCGCGCGCAAGGTCGAGCACGGCCTGGTCGGCGATCTTGACCCGTTGGCGCAACCGCAGCCCCGCATCGACGACCAGCACTTCGCCATCCAAGGTCGACAGCGCGAAACCGCCACCGTCGAGGGCGACGACGGCGTAGACCGCCAGGTCACCGTCCGGCCAATCGAGGGCAAGGGCCACCCCACTGTCATCGAGCCGCCACACGCCGCTGCCGGCGACGACGAAACGGCTGCCGCCCCAACCGACGATGCCCGACACCGGGACACGTCGGAAGGCGTCACCGCCAGGCACGAGCTGGAGCCGGCCGTCGCGCAACCATCCGAGGCCCTGGTCCTGCACGCGCGCGTAGAGATCGTCGCCGAAGGCCATCACGCCACGCGTCGCGGGCGTCATCGGCCAACTCCGCGTCGGTGCCCCGTTCGCCGGCATGAGGTGCAGGAAGTTCTGCGACTGCACGTAGATGCCTTCGGGCGCGTGCAGCATTTCCCAGACGGGCCCGAGTCGGCGGTCGGCCACCGGCAGGCCGCTGCTGGCGAGCAGGTCCACGTAGCGGTAACCGCGGGCGGGGTCGAGCTCGAGTCGCCCATAGGTGTCGTTGCCCCCGACCATGATCGCGCCATCGGGAAGCCTGCGGACGACCGTGGCATTCACGCCGATCGGCAGCGGGACGGTCGCCCATTCCACGCCGTCGTAGACCAGCACGCCGTCGTTCGATGCGACGTAGATCTTCCCCGGCGCAGCGGCGACGGACCAGAGCGCCGGCGCGGCCCGGTAGTCCTCGGGGCCAATGCGGAGGCTGATCGGCAGGCCGGCGAGGCCGGAGGCGCACACGACGGCCGACCCCGCCAAGGCGATGGCGCAAACGAGGAGCCTGTACCAACGCAGCGGCGGCCGGACGGTCATGCCAGCATTATGGCCTTGGCACGCGCCGCCGCGGCGACGGGGTTGCCGTCGGCAGCGCGCCACGGGCACGCTTCGGCCCCGTCTGGAGGCTCCACATGACCCTGCTCAGCGTCAACGTCAACAAGATCGCGGTGCTGCGCAATTCGCGCGGCGGCCGCCTGCCCTCGCCGGTGGACGAGGCGCTGCGTTGCGTCGCGGCCGGTGCGCGTGGGATCACCGTGCATCCGCGCCCCGACCGGCGGCACATCACCGCCGAGGACGTCGGCGCGATCGCCTCAGCCCTGCCGCCCGGCGTGGAGTTCAATATCGAGGGAAACCCGTTTGCCCCGGTGCGCGAAGGCTACCCCGGTCTGCTCGAGCTGGCGCGGCGGGCGAAGCCGGCCCAGGTCACGTTCGTGCCCGACGGCGATGGCCAGATCACGTCGGACCATGGATTCGACCCCGCCAACCTGCCATCGGCCATGGCGCCGCAGATCGCCGCATTCAAGGCATTGGGCTGCCGCGTCTCGTTGTTCGTGGACCCCGGAGAAACGCGGTTCGCGAGCCTGCGAGCGGCCGGTGCCGATCGTGTCGAGCTGTACACGGGGCCTTACGCGGACGCCCATGATGCAGCGGCCGCGGCGCGGCCCGGGAGGCCCGAACCGGCCGACCGTGCGCGGTTGCCGGCGGCACTCGATGCCTGCCGGCGCAGCGCCGAGGCCGCCCAGGCCTTGGGGCTGGGCGTCAACGCCGGCCACGACCTGTCGCAAGCGAACCTTGCGGCTTTCCTCGCCGCTGTACCGGGCGTGCTGGAAGTGTCCATCGGCCACGCCCTCATCGCCGAGGCCCTCGTCGACGGGCTGGCGGAAACCGTGCGCCGCTACCGGGCGATCACCGGCGGCTGATCGGGCACCGGGCTCCTCGCCCGGACAATGGAAACGACAACGCCGCCCGAAGGCGGCGTTGCGTAGCGAGGACACCGGCGTGGCGCCGGCATCCGCCCCCTTACTGCGCGACCTGGTCGACGAACGCGATCTTTTCCATCTGGGCGTTCTTCGCGCGAGCCAGCACCTTCGCCAGCACGTCGTACTCGGCTTCCGGATCGACTTCGACCTCGAGTTTCGGCTGCTCTTCCGGCTTCAGCACCTGCGTGCGCACCTGGGTGATGTCGGCGAACTGGTCTTCCAGCGACGCCAGCGGTGCCGGCGTGCCGTTGATCAGGATCTCGCCGGACGACAGGATCTGCAGCTTCACCGGCGGCGGTGGCTCGGTCGGCGGCGGCGGCGGCGGATTGCGCATGCGCTGCGGCAGCGTGACGTTGATCAGCGATGCCGGCGTGGGCGCCGTGACCATGAAGATGATCAGCAGCACCAGCAGGATGTCGATCAGCGGCACAACGTTCATGTCAGCCTTGGGGCCGGAACCGCCCCCTGCGGAAAACGCCATGGTTCAGTTCCCCGATTCCGGTTCGGACACGAAGTTGATCGACCGCATGCCGGCCACGCGTACGCGGGTCGTCACGTCTTGGATCAACGCATACTTGGTTTCGCTGTCGGCGCGCAGCAGGACGTCGGGCTGCGGCTCCTTCTGGGCCTCGACGGCGAGGCGGGTGTCCAGCATCTCCTTGCCGGCCAGTGCCTCGTCGGCCCAGAAGATCGTGCCGTCTTCGCGCACGGAGAGCGTGATCGGCGGCACCTTGGGCGACGGCGGACGGGCGTCCACCGTGGCCTTCGGCAGCTCCACTTTCACGTTCTCGGACACCGAGGCCGTGACCATGAAGATGATCAGCAGCACCAGCATCACGTCGACGAGCGGCACGACGTTGGGTTCGGTGAACCCGCCGTCCTGGTCGGAACTGAATGCCATAGGGAATCTCCGCGGAGAGGGGCGTCAGCCCCTCAGCGCTTTTCGCCGACGCGGGCGCCGGTGGCGAAGAAGTCGTGCAGGTCGTGCGCGAAAGCGTCGAACTGGCCGATCAGCTTGCGGTTGTTGCGGTTGAAGGCGTTGAACGCGATCACCGCCGGGATGGCCACGAACAGACCGATGAAGGTCATGATCAGGGCCTCGCCGACCGGGCCGGCCACGGCCTTGATCGAGCTTTCGCCGGAGGCCGAGAGGCGCACCAGTGCCATCAGGATGCCCCACACGGTGCCGAGCAGGCCGACGAACGGCGCGATGGCGCCCGTCGTCGCGAGCCACGTCTGGCCGTCTTCCAGCGAAGCCGACTCACGAGCCACGGCCTGGCGCAGAGCACGGTCGATGAACTCCGAGCGGTTCAGCGCTTCGGACAGGCGACCCTCCGACTTCTGGTGATGGGCGGCGGCCTGGGCGCAGTCGAGAGCGATCTTCGAGAACGGCTCCCACGACGGCTGCTCCTCCATGAAGCGGATCGCTTCCTGGGCATTGCTGGTCTGCCAGAAGGCCGACGTCACGGTGGCGGCGCGACCATTGATGCGGGCGTTCTTGATCGCCTTCATCACCGTGTAGTACCAGGCGACGACCGACATGATCACCAGGGCGAAGAAGACGGCCCAGTTCACGACGCCCATCGATTCCATGGCGTTCTGCACGCTGAAATCGGCGACGTCCTGCTGGACGGTCTGGGCGGTGCCTGCGGCGGGCGCGGTCAGCGCCACGTTGGTCGCGACCGGGGCAGCCGCCGGAGCAGCAGCAGCGTCCGTCGCCGGCGCGGTGTTGGTGTTGTCCTGCAGCATGAGTGGATACCTTCGGTTGGATTAGCAGGGAGGAGTGAAATTGACCGGCACCAGGACGGCGCCGCCGACCGGCTGGCCGTTGCGCAGGCCGGCATTGAAGCGCCAGCGGCGCGCGGCATCGACGGCGGACCGATCGAGGTTGCGATTGCGGCTGGACTTCTCGACGGCCACGTCCTGCACGGCGCCGGACGCGTCGATGACGACGCGGAGCATGACCTCGCCACCGATGCAGCGGCGCGCTTCCTGCGGCGGGTAGCGCGGCGGGTTCAGGCGGCGGCCCGAGATGTCCTCGGACGGCGCGAAGTCGGCAGGCGGCGCCGGCGGTGCCGGCGGCGACGGCGGCGGCGCCTCGACGTCCAAAGCGTTGGAGTCGTCGAACACCACCGGCGGCTCTTCGGGCGGCGGCGGGACCGGGGTCGGCGTGACCGGCGTCTGCACGACGCGCTGGACCACCTTCGGCGGTTCCGGCGGCGGCGGGGGCGGCGGCGGCGGCGGCGGCGGCGGCTCGATGAAGGCGACGTTGACCACGCGCTCTTCTTCTTCCTCCGCCGCGGCGTTGTTGATCGGCACGAGCAACGCCAGCCCGCCCGCAGCGTGCAGGGCGATGGCAAAAGCGATACCAACGGTCCGCGGCCAGCTGAACGGCGCGGGGACTTTGGTGCCGTAGATTCGATTGTCCGTCATGCGTTGGACCGGCTTGGGTGGGACCCCGCGCGGGGCGGGTCAACAATAGTAAGGGATCGAAGCGACGCTGGATACCGCCTGAAGGCGGGCAAAACGTGAAGGTCTCAGCGGAGCTGGGACAGCATGCGGTTGGCCTGCTCGCGCGTCTCCGGATGCTTCGCGGCTTCCTGCAGCGCAGCGCGCACGCCGGGACGGTTGTCGAGCTCGTTCTCCGAGCGCGCGATCACCATCCAGGCTTCGCCCGGCTTCGCGACGCCCTTGGCGAGGGCCGCCTTCGCGGCGTCGCGCGCTTCCGCGTCGCGCGCCTCGCTGGAGAGGACCTTCGCGTAGTTCAGGCCGGTCTCGCCCTTCGGATCGAGCGCCGCGGCCTCCTTGTACGTGGCGATGGCGAGATCCATCTCCTCCGCGAAGTAAGCCGCCTGCGCGAGCGCGGAGAGCGTCGGCAAGTCACGGGCGAGGATGCCCTTCGACAAGCCCTCGTTGATGACCGCGATGACGTCCTTCTCGCGTCCGTCGATGTTGAAGTACAGCGCGTACAGATTCTGGTAGTCCCGTGCGTCGGTCAGCAGGCCGCGGCTGCGCGCGCCTTCGATGGTCGCGACGGCTTTCTCCTGCTGCTCGAGATCGAGGTACGCCGAGGCCAGCGCGAGGATCAGGCGCTTGTCGTCGGGCTGCAGGGCGACGAGCTGCTCCAGCGTCTTGGCGGCTTCGGCCGGCTGCTCGGATTCGGTGTAGGCCGACGCCAGCAGGCGCAGCCACTCGGGCTTGGGCGTCGGCACCGCCGCGATGGTGCGCTGGACGGCGGCGATGGCCTGCGGGTACTGCTCCAACTCGTAATGGGCGCCCGCGACCGCGAAAAGGATGTCGGGGTTGGTCGTCTTGGTCTCGTCGATCAGCCGATTGAGGGTGGTGATCGCCTTGTCGGCCTGGTCGTTGGACAGGTAGGTGATCGCGAGGTTCTGCATCGTCGCGTAATGCTGTTCGTTGTCGAGGCCGTTCTCGGCCAACGCGCGCTCGGCATAGGCGATGCCGGCCTCGAGATCATCCTGCTCGAGCGCGGCATTGCCGGCCACTTGGGCGGCGACGGACTTCTCGTAGGCGTTGGCACGCTCGTTGGCGAGGACGCGTTCGGCGATCTCGCGCGCCTTGGCCGGATCCTCGTCGTCGTTCAGCGCCTTGATCATGTCGTTGAGCGGACGCTGCAGCGAGCGCGACACCTTGCCCTCCTCGACGACGCGGGTGGCGTCCGGGAAGACCTTCGGCGGCGCGTCCTGCTGGCCCTGCGACGAGCGGCGATCCGGTGCGCCATTGCGTGACGACTGGGCGTCCGCCGGCAGGGTCGCGAAGGCGGCCGTGAGGATGGCGAGGCCCAACAGGGCGTGACGGGTGGCGGCCATGAAGACTCCGGGCGCGATGGCAGGGCTGGCGAGGGTAATGCCTAGGGTGCCGCCGGCTCAAGGGAACCGGAGGTGAATCACGAAGCCTGTCTCGACGCCGTCATCGCGAACAAACGCTGCGTTAACGAATGACCGCCACCGCACGGTGGCGTATCGGCGTCAGCCGGTGGTCGGGAAGTTCGCGACGGCGAAGGCGACGCGCTCGGCGGGGTCTTTCGAGAGCTGTCCCGCGGCCTGCAGGGCCTCGATCTTCTGGAGGCGCGGATGCAGGCCGTTGGCATTCGCCATCTGGATGGCGAGACCGGGCCGGGCGTTCAGCTCGAGGATCATCGGCCCGTGGTCCTTGTCGAGCACGAAGTCCACGCCGATGTAGCCGAGGCCCGAGAGCTCGTAGCAGCGCGCGGCCATGTGCAGCAGGTCGTCCCAGCGCGGGATCTTCAGGCCGACGATGCTGTGCTCGGTGTCGGGATGGTCGCGGATGATCTCCGAGCCCCAGACGCCGCGCTTGGTGACGCCGGTGGGCAGGTCGATGCCGACGCCGATGGCACCCTGGTGGAGGTTGGCCTTGCCGTCGGAGAGCCGCGTCGGCAGGCGGATCATCGCCATGACGGGATAGCCCATGAAGACGATGATGCGGATGTCCGGCACGCCCTTGAAGCTGACGCGCTCGAAGATCGGGTCGAATTGCACGCAGTACTCGACCAGCAGGTGGTCGGGCTGGCCACCCAGCGAGAACAGGCCGGAAAGGCCGTTCGACAGGTGGTGCTCGAACTCCTCGCGCGACATCAGCGAGCCGTTGGCGCGGCGGTACTTGTCGCCACGGCGGCCATGGATGACGAGGATGCCGTCCCCGCCCGAGCCGTGCGCGGGCTTCACGACGAAGCTCTCGCGGTGCTTGATCTTCTCGTGCAGCTCGGCGATCTCGTGCTCCTCGCGGACCACCGCGTACAGCTCGGGCACCGGCAAGCCGGCCTCGATGGCCAGCTTCTTGGTGATCAGCTTGTCGTCGACCCGCGGGTAGAACTTGCGCGGGTTGTGCATCAGCACGTAGTGCGCATTGCGCTGGCCGATGCCGATCAGCCCGATCTTGCGCAGGCGGCGCGCGATCTCGATGGGGTTCCAGAGCGCCATGGCTCAGGCCTTCGGCGCGTCGCTGCCGGCCGCCGGCGCGGCGGCCGGCGCCGGGGCGATGGGATCGGCCTCGCGGGCCAGCGCACGGAAGCGGAACAGCTCCATGAGGCGGTAGCCGGAGTAGCGGCCGAGCAGAAGCGCGGCGGCGAACAGGTAGAGCAGGAACTCGGGGTACACGTAGATCAGGTGCTCGAGGCGGTCCCAACTCATGACGAGGTAGGCCAGCGCGGCGACGATGATCGTGCCGACGCCTTCCTTGATGGCGGTGCCGGCACCGCGCTCGTCCCAGGCCACCGACATGCGCTCGATGGTCATGGCCATGATGACCATCGGGAACAGGGCGACCGACAGGCCGACCTCGAGGTCGAGGCGGTTGGCGATCACCGAGATCAGGGCCATCAACAGAACGACGAGGATCAGGATGGCGGTGAGGCGCGGCACCAGCAGCAGGCGCAACCGCTCCAGGTAGAAGCGCACCAGCAGGCCGGCGCCGACCACGAGGACGAACAGCGTGATGCCCGCCACCAGGGCGGTCTCGCGGAAGGCGAGGGCCACCAGCACCGGCATGAAGGTGCCGTAAGTCTTGATGCCGATGATGTTGCGCAGGATCAGCATCATGAAGGCGCCGATCGGCACCAGCAGCAGGACCTTGTAGACCTCCTGGGCCTGCAGCGGCAGCGAGAGCAGCGACCAGCGGATGTAGTTGGCGTCCTGCACCTCGAGGCGGCGCTGGGCCATCGCCATCGCGTCGGCGAGGTTGTAGCTCACCGTGAACATCAGCGCCGGCTTGGCCTCGCTGTCCATCGCCAGCAGCGGCTCGGGCGACACGTTCCACAGGAGCAGGTCCTTCGGCAGCCCCTCCGCCGCGGTGCGCGGATCCAGGAGGCGCCACTCGGTGCCGGTGTGCACCAGCAGCCAGGTCTCGATGCGGGCCGTGCCTTCCACGCCGCCGTCGGGAAGGCGGATGGCGTGCACGAGCCGGGCCGGGATGTTGCGGAGCGACAGCAGATCGACCATGAAGCGCGTGCGCAACTCGTCGTCGATGCCGGACGAGGCGTCACGTCGCGCATAACGGTCGAGCAGAAGCTGGGCGTCCTCGTTCGGACGATCGTTGAGGCGACGGATCAACTCCCGGGCGTAGGTGGTGATGTCGGCGGAGCGATCACGGACCTGGTCGAGAAGGTCCTGTGCGGCCGACGCGTAGGGCTGCTCGAGCTGGGGCGGAGTGAGCAACTCGGGCTGCAGGTCGGCGAGCAGCGCGTCCTCGCGAAGCTGCGAGCGGACGACGGTGGCACGGTAGTAGAGATCCTGCTCGCCAACGGCGTTGCGGGTGGCCCATTGGACCTCGCGGCCCTGCGCCTCGCGCTCCGGGATTCTGGAATAGCCGCGGGCGACGAAGCGCTCGTCGAGGACGATCCATCCCGGTGTCAGGAAAGGCAGCTGCAAGGTGAGCGCGTTGGCGCGACGCTGCGGCTGGTACTCGACATGGGCCTGGACCGACCAGACCTGCACGGACTCGTCGGGTTGCAGCGGGAATTTCAGGACCTGCCACTTGTAGACGATGGCCGCAGTGGCCAGCGCGATGATGGCGAAGGCGAGGAAATAAAGGTGGCGCTTGCTCATCCGGCGGTCCGAGGCGATGCGCCGCGCCGCCGATGGGCGCAGCTGGCGCGCAGTGTAACCGAGCGTCACATGGCACCGACGCCGGACGCGGCGGCTTCAGGCGCGGAGCAGGACGGCCATGCCCACGGCGTTGACCAGCCCGTGCGCGAGGATCACGGCATCAACGCGACCGCTGCGGAGGTAGAGCACCCCGAATCCGATGCCAAGGGACGCGTAGGTCGCGAGCGTCAGTGCCCAGGCCACAGGGTCGCGGCCTCCGGGCAGGGGCTCGTGGATCAGGGCGAACCCGAGGCTGGTCAGCACGAGGCCCAGCCAGGGGCGACCGGCTTGGGCGAAGCGGTGCAGCAAGACCCGGCGGAACACCAGCTCCTCGCCGATCGGGACGAGCACGACGGTCATCAGCAGGGTCATGACCGGCACGGCGTCGAAGGCCGCGTCGATCACAGCGAGGTTGCTGCCGGCCGTGGCGGTCCCGGACCGCTCCATCAGAGCCGTGAACGCGATCGCAGCGGCTTGCAGGGTGATCGCGACGCCCACCACGGCGAGCACCAGCCGGGGGGTCCAGGGCTTCGGCTGCGCGGGCAGGTGGGTGCGATGGAGGAACCAAAGGGCAAGGCCGGCGAGTGTCGTTCCGAGAAGGGTGATGGGGACGAACAGCGACGGCAGGCCCCCGAGCGCGGGTTGGGCCGGTCCGAGGTCCAGGCCCGCGGCTCGGCCGGCCGTGAGGACGATGGCGGCCACGACGCTTAAGCCAAAGGTGATGGCGCCGGCCACCAGCAGGTCGGCGAGCGTCCATCCCAGTACCGGGGCGAGGCCCGGTCCCCGCCCGGGGAGTGCATCGCCCGGCCTGTCCGCGCCGCGCATCAGATGTCGAGATTGCCGACTTTCAGCGCGTTGTCTTCGATGAAGGCGCGACGCGGTTCGACCACGTCACCCATCAACGTCGAGAAGATCGTATCGGCCGCGATGGCATCCTCGATGCGCACCTGCAGCAGGCGGCGCGTTTCCGGATTGACCGTGGTGTCCCAGAGCTGTTCGGGGTTCATTTCGCCGAGGCCCTTGAAGCGCTGGATGGTGCGGCCCTTCTTCGCTTCTTCCAACAGCCAATGCTGCGCCGCAGCGAAATCGCGGAGCGGCAGCGACTTGCCACCGCGACTGACCGTGGCGCCTTCGCCCAAGGCCAATTCGGCCAGCTTCGCCGCGGTGTCGGTGAGCGCCTTGAGCTCGCCATGGAGCAGCTGCGCCGCGGCGATGGTCTGGCGGCTCGACAGGCCGTGGTGCTGCTTGTCGACGTGGATGGCACCGGGCGTGTCGCCCGCCTCGGCCTGCGCGCTCAGGACGTAGCGCGGTTTGCCGAGGCCGGACGCCTTCAGCTTCGCGTTTTGTGCATCGCACCATGCCGAGAGCTTGACGGCGTCGGCGAAGATATCGGCAGACAGCGGTTCGGCCTGGTAGATCGTCTCCAGCACCGCGCCATCGACGCGGTGGCGATGGCGCTCGACCGTCTCCTGGGCGTTGGCCACGGCCTGCATCAGCGACTCGAGCGCGATACCGCGGACCGGGGGCGCGCCGGCCGCAGGAACCAGCTCGGCATTCTCGATGGCGTTGGAGATCAGGTACGCATTGAGGGCGTGGTCGTCCTTGATGTACAGCTCGGTCTTGCCCTGCTTGACCTTGTAGAGGGGCGGCAGGCCGATGTAGACATGGCCGCGCTCGATCAGCTCCGGCATCTGCCGGTAGAAGAACGTGAGCAGCAGCGTCCGGATGTGCGAGCCGTCCACGTCGGCGTCGGTCATCAGGATGATGCGGTGGTAGCGCAGCTTGTCCGGGTTGTACTCGTCCTTGCCGATGCCGGTGCCGAGCGCCGTGATCAGGGTGCCGACTTCCGCCGAACCGAGCATGCGGTCGAAGCGGGCCCGCTCGACGTTGAGGATCTTGCCCTTCAGCGGGAGGATCGCCTGGGTCTTGCGGTTGCGGCCCTGCTTGGCGGAGCCACCCGCCGAGTCACCCTCGACGATGAAGAGTTCGGACAGCGCCGGGTCCTTCTCCTGGCAGTCGGCCAGCTTGCCCGGCAGGCCGGCGATGTCGAGCGCGCCCTTGCGGCGCGTCAGGTCGCGGGCCTTGCGCGCGGCCTCGCGGGCGCGGGCGGCATCGACGATCTTGCCGGTGATCGCGCGGGCCTCGTGGGGGTTTTCCTGCAGGAATTCCTCCAGCTTGGCGGCGAAGATGGCGTCCACCACCGGGCGCACGGCCTCGGTGACCAGCTTTTCCTTGGTCTGGGAGGAGAAGCCCGGGTCCGGCACCTTCACCGAGAGCACGGCGATCATGCCTTCGCGCATGTCATCGCCGGACATCGCGACCTTGGCCTGCTTGGCGATGCCGCTTTTCTCGATGTAGCGCGTCAGGGTGCGGGTCAGGGCCGAACGGAAGCCGGTGAGGTGCGTGCCGCCGTCCTTCTGCGGGATGTTGTTGGTGAAGCAGTAGATCGTCTCGTGGTACGCGTCGCTCCACTGCACGGCGCAATCGACCACGATGCCGTCCTGCTCGCCGCTGATCGAAATGACGCTGGGGTGCAGCGGGGTCTTCAGCTGGGCGAGGTGCTCGACGAAGCTGCGGATGCCGCCCTCGTACTGGAAGAGGTCGCGCTTGCCGTCCGGGCGCTCGTCGACAAGCTCGATCCGGACCCCGGAGTTCAGGAACGACAGCTCGCGCAGACGGCGGGCGAGGATGTCGTAGTGGAACTCGGTGTTGTGGTTGAAAGCCGTGGCCGAGGGCCAGAAGCGGACTTCGGTGCCGCGCTTGTCGGAGGGCTCCAGCTGCTTGAGCGGGTAAACGGGCTCGCCGTGGCGGTACTCCTGCTGCCAGTGGTGGCCGTCGCGCCAGATGTCGAGCAGCAGCTTCTCGGACAGGGCGTTGACCACCGACACGCCGACGCCGTGCAGGCCGCCGGACACCTTGTAGCTGTTGTCGTCGAACTTGCCGCCCGCGTGCAGGACGGTCATCACCACTTCGGCGGCGGAAACGTCGCGGCCCTGCTTCTCGCTTTCCTTGGCGTGGCGGCCGACGGGGATGCCGCGGCCGTTGTCCGACACCGAGACCGAGCCGTCCTCGTGGATGGTGACCAGCACCATGTTGGCGTGGCCGGCCAAAGCTTCGTCGACCGAGTTGTCGACGACCTCGAACACCATGTGGTGCAGGCCGGACCCGTCGTTGACGTTGCCGATGTACATGCCCGGACGCTTGCGGACGGCCTCCAGGCCTTCCAGGGCGGTGATGCTGTTGGCGTCGTAGGCCGGACTGGCCGGGGTGCTGGGGGTCTGTTCCGTCATGCTCTGCGGCTGCGTTGCGGGCGGACCGTGGCGGTGAAGCCAACGGGCACCGGAAGGAGGCCAGCCGGGCGCCCCTGGAGCGGGGCAGGGCGTCGGCAGCGGCTCGGGCAGGGCCCGGGACGGCCGGCGCAGGGCCGGGCTGGAACCGGTCGATTATAGGGGTTCCGGGGGAGTGGCGGCGGCCGGTGTTCCACGTGGAACTGGAGTCGCCAAAGGGTCCGGGGGCAATGCACGCCCCGGCACCCACCGGGTCTGCGGGTCCGCAGGCGTCCTAGATGGCCGCCGGTCCGCTGCTGGCGGACGGACGCCCGAGGGGATCGACCGGTGGCGACGCCACTCGTCCACCCTGTTCCACGTGGAACACCGCCCACCCGGGCGCTCGACTCCCCAAGACCTCATCCCAGCGGGTTCCACTGACGAGGGTCTGGTAACCCGCGCGGCCGACCCAGTCGAGCACCGCGGCCTGGCGCGAGGGGTCCAACTCCGCCTGCAGGTCATCCAGCAAAAGCAAGCTGCGCTCCCCGGAGCATTCGCGGAGCGCCTCGGCTTGCGCCAGCACCAAAGCCAGGGCCACGAGCTTGGCTTGGCCGCGGGAGAGCTGCTCGGCGTCCACCCCGAAGGGCTGCCCGAGGTCCACATCCGCCCGCTGGGGGCCGATGGTGGTGTAGCCCAGCTCCCGGTCTCGGGACCGGTTCAGCAAGAGCAGGTCCGCCAGCGACGCCTCCGACTGCCGCCATCCCGGGCGGAGCTGCAGGTCCGGGGGCATGGCGTCACGCGCCAACGTGGGCCAGACCCGCTCGAGGCCCGGCCGCCACAGGGTCAGGGCCGTGGTCCGCTGGGCCACGAGACCGTCCGCCATGAGACCCATCTCGCGCTCCCACGGGTCGAACTCCGCATCGGCAGCACCGCTGCGAAGCAGAGCGTTGCGCTGCTTCAGGGCGCGGCCATACCGTCGAGCGGCCTCGGCGAAGCGAGGTTCCACGTGGAACGCCAACCAGTCGAGGGCGCGACGACGCTCCTCGGCCGGGCCCGTGACCACCAGGGACGACTCCGGGTGGAAACACAGGACCGGGAAGGGAGCCGCCAGCTCACTCAGGCTCGTCACTGCGGCGCCATCCAGGCGCGCCTCCCAACGATCCCCGGCGTGCCGCAGCCCGGACACCCGCGAACGCCCGCGGTCGTCGGTCCATCGCGCCACCACCTCCAACGCGGACTCGCCCTGCTGCACCAGTCCGTCGCCGACACGACCGCGAAAACTCCGGCCAAAACCGAGCAGGCACA
Organism: Silanimonas algicola; assembly: GCF_054777375.1. Taxonomy (NCBI): domain Bacteria; kingdom Pseudomonadati; phylum Pseudomonadota; class Gammaproteobacteria; order Lysobacterales; family Lysobacteraceae; genus Silanimonas; species Silanimonas algicola. The sequence continues at coordinate 129,720 of NZ_BAAHAS010000003.1, forward strand.
GTGCCTCCAGCACGCTGGTCTTTCCCGCCCCGTTGGGCCCGACCAGCCACGCCCCGGGCTCGGGGAATGCCACGTCCACCGATCGCAGGCAGCGCAGGTGCCGGATCTCGACCGACTCAATGCGCATGGCCGCTCCCCGGCCGGGAGCGCCGCGTGGACAGCAGCCCCACCGCGATGCGGCCACACCCGACAGCACGACGCCCGGCTGGACCGGGCGTCGGGGGAATCATCGACCGGGCGTGCCAGCCGGTCACAGGCGCAGCGGCATCACCACGTGGCGGCTGCGGTCGCTGTCTTTCTCGCGCACCAACACCGAGGAATTGGCATCGCGCAGGTTCAGTACGACCGACTCGCCCTTCAGCGCCCCGAGCGCATCCAGCAGGTAGGTCACGTTGAAGCCGATCGCCAGCCCGTCGATGCGGGTGTCGACCTCGAGTTCCTCGTGCGCCTCTTCCTGCTCCGGGTTATGCGCCACGATGCGCAGCAGGCCCGGGGCCGCCTCGAGCTTCACGCCGCGGAACTTCTCGTTCGAAAGGATCGCCGCGCGCTGCAAGGCCGAGCGCAGCACCTCGCGATCCAGCTCGACGGTCTTGTCGGCACCGATCGGGATGACTGCTTCGTAATCCGGGAAACGACCGTCAATCAGCTTCGTGGTGAAGCTGACATCCTCGCGACGCAGGCGCAGGTGGTTGCGCGCCAGCTCGAGCTCGACGAGGCGATCGCCGCCTTCCAGCAGGCGTTGCAACTCGAGGACGCCCTTGCGCGGGACGATGATCTGGCGCTTCGTGCCGGTGCCGCCGGGCAGGGCGGCCTCGCACAGGGCGAGGCGATGGCCGTCGGTGGCCACGCAGCGCAGGGAATCACCGCGCAGGTCGAACAGCAGGCCGTTGAGGTAGTAGCGGACATCCTGCTGCGCCATGGCGAACGCGCTGCGCTCGATCAGGTCCTTCAACAAGGCTTCCGAGAGCGACACCCGCTCGACGCCTTCGAGCGCGTCGACCGACGGGAAATCGTTGGCCGCGAGGGTGGCCAGGGTGAAACGGCTGCGGCCCGCCGACACGGTGGCCTTGTCACCGCTGACGACGACCGTCACGCGGCAACCGTCCGGCAGGGCGCGGACGATTTCAAACAGCTTGCGAGCGGGAATGGTGGTCTCGCCGTCCTCGGCGTCCTCGACCACGGCCCGCGCCACCATCTCGACTTCCAGATCGGTGCCGGTCAGCGAGAGCTCGACGCCACGCACTTCGACCAGCAGGTTCGACAGGACGGGAAGCGTCTGGCGGCGTTCCACGACACCGACGACTTGCTGGAGGGGCTTCAGAAGGGCTTCGCGGGACAGGGAGAAGCGCATGCGGTCGGGGCCTATTTCCGTCGTTGGATAAATCTATCGATGGTGGTGGTAGAGGGCCCGGAAAACGCTGAAAAACTTTCCAAAGCCTTGATTCTTTTGAACTTTATCGAAGAAACGCTGTGGGGAAGCGGAAGAACAACCGTGTGGATAACGGTGGGCAACGTGGACGGCGCTCGACTTGTCCCGCGTTGTCCACAGGCTGTGCACGGCCTGTCGACGCTCTTTCCCGCCTCCCTCACTCCGTCAGCTTGCGCACCAGCTTGTCCCAGTCCTCGCGCAGCTTGCCGTCGGTCTGCATCAGGTCGCGGATCACCCGGCAGCCGTGCAGCACCGTCGTGTGGTCGCGGCCACCGAAGCCGTCGCCGATCTCCGGCAGGCTGTGCTCGGTGAGCTCCTTGGCCAGGGCCATCGCCACCTGGCGCGGGCGCGCCAACGAGCGGGTCCGGCGCTTGGACAGGAGATCGGCCACGCGCAGCTGGTAGTAGTCTGCCACGGCCTTCTGGATGTTCGGGATGGAGATGGCCTGCTGCTGCGCGCGCAGCAGGTCACGCAGCGTTTCCTGGGCGAAATCGACGGTGATCGGCTTGCCGAGGAAATTCGCTCGCGCCGCCAGCGTATTGAGGGCGCCTTCGAGGTCACGGACGTTCGAGCGCATGCGCTTGGCGATCACCAGCGCGACCTCGTCCGGCAGCGCCACGCCGCGCGCCTGGGCCTTGGCGCCGAGGATGGCCGCACGGGTCTCGAAATCGGGCGGCTCGATCGCCACCGACAGGCCCCAGCCGAGGCGCGACTTCAGCCGCGGCTCGAGGTTCTCCACCTCGCGGGGGTAACGGTCGCAGGTCAGGATGATCTGCTGCTTGCCGTCGAACAGCGCATTGAAGGTGTGGAAGAACTCCTCCTGCGTGGTGTTCTTGCCGGCGAAGAACTGGATGTCGTCGATCAGCAGCGCGTCCACGGTGTGGAACTGGCGCTTGAACTGATCCATCGACTTCTCTTGCAGCGCCTTCATCATCGCGGAGAAGAACTGCTCGGAGCGCAGGTAGAGCACGCGCATGCCCGGGTTGAGCTGGCGCATCAGGTTGCCGGCGGCGTGCATCAGGTGGGTCTTGCCGAGGCCGGTGCCCCCGTACAGCAGCAGCGGGTTGTAGGCCCGGCCGGGGTTCTGCGCCACCTGCAGCGCCGCCGACTTGCCGAGCTGGTTGCTGCGGCCCTCGACGAAGTTCTCGAAGGTGTAGGCCGGATCGACGTTGCTGGGCAGCTCGGGGAGGGCGGCGCGCGCCGCCACGACCGGGGCCACCGGCGGAGCGGTGCCGGGCTCGCGGCCGGCCGCCACGGGGCGGGGCGCGCTGCCGACGGTCACCTGGACGCTCAGGGGTTCGCCGGCGTAGTGGGCCAGCAGTTCGCGGATGCGCGCCAGGTAGCGTTCGTGCACGGTGTCGACGACGAAGGCGTTCGGCGCGTAGAGCGTGAGGCCGTCGGCACGGACGTCGGCATGCAGCGGTTTGAGCCAGGTCTGGACGTCTTCGGCCGGGAATTCGGCTTCAAGACGCTCGAGGCAACGGGGCCAAGCGGATTCCATGGAGAGTTTCAGTGGCGTATAGCCCACCCCCGCCTCCGTGTGGATGCGGCTGTGGATAAGTGGGATGGGCGGGCAGCATAGCGTCGCCGCCCCGGCCCGCCAAGCGCGGCGTCGCTTGACGAGGACGGGTCTGGCGCGTAATCTCCCGCCTCTTTTCTTCCACCCACTGAGGTGACCCATGGCCACCAAGCGCACCTACCAGCCCAGCAACCTCAAGCGCGCCCGCGACCACGGCTTCCGTGCCCGCATGGCGACGGCCGAGGGCCGCAAGATCCTGTCGCGCCGCCGCGCGAAGGGCCGCAAGCGCCTCTGCGCCTAAGCGATCCGGCGTCACCGACCGGCGCGCGCGGCGTGAGCGCCCGCTTTCCGGTCGAGGTCCGCGTCCGCACCGGGCGCGATTACCGTGACGCCTTCGCCGACAGCCGGCGCGTGAGCACGCGCCACTTCAGCCTCCATCTGCGCCTGCGCGATGGGGGCTTTTGTCGTTTGGGGATGGCCGTCAGCCGCAAGGTCAGTCCCGACGCCGTGGTCCGCAACCGCATCAAGCGCCAGATCCGCGAGAGCTTCCGGCTCCGCTACGCCGAATTGCCTCCGGGCGACTGCATCATCGTGGCCCGGTCGGGCGCGGGCACCCTGGACAAGGCCGCGTTGCGCAAGGATCTCGCCATCCTCTGGGACCGGCTGATCGCGTTGCCCCCGGCACCCGCGGGCGGCACAATCCGACGCCGTGACGCGGCCGCCGGGCTTGCCTCCGGGACGCCCGAACCCACCTCCCCTTCCGACACTCCTTCCTTATCCGCCCCCGAGGGCGCCCCAGCCCCGCGCCCCATGGCGTCGCCGGGCGAGTGAACGCATGAACCAGAACCGCGCTTTCCTGTTGTTCGCCTGGGTCGCCGTCGCGATCCTCCTGGCTTTCGAGTGGACCCGCTTTAGCACCGCACCGACGACCTCGCCATCGGCGTCGGTCGCGCCGCTGGTCGCGGATGCGGGCAGCGCCGGGCTCCCCAGCCTCGCGGATGCTCCGGGCACGCCGACTGCGGCCGCGCCGACCCCGATGACGGCCGGCCTGCCCAGCGTGGCCGACGCCCCCCAGGCCGTCCCGGCCCCGGGCGTCGCCGCGCCGACCGCCGACGCGTCGGCCGCCAGCGTCGAGGTCCTGACCGACGTGCTGCGCCTGCGCGTCGAGTCGACCGGCGGCACCCTCGTGTTCGCCGAGCTGCGCGACTACCCGCTGGACCAGGAAAACCCCGACAAGGGCAACGTGATCCTGTTCGATCGCGAGCCTTCGCGCTTCGAGATCGCGCAGACCGGCTGGCTGAGCACCGCCACCGCCCCGGGCGCCGATGCGCCTTACGCCTTCGAGACGCCCGCGACGTCGCTCACGCTCGCCGACGGCGTGGACACGATCGAGCTGCCCATGGTCTGGCGCGACGCCGCCAGCGGCCTGACCGTGCGCAAGGTCTACACCTTCAGCCGTGGCAGCTACGCCATCGGCGTGCGCCACGAGCTGGTCAATGAAGGCTCTGCCGCGTTCACCGGCAACCTCTACCAGCAGCTGCTGCGCGTGCCGCCGCCGCCGCCGGCCAAGACGGCGATGTTCACCAACCCGGAGAGCTTCAGCTTTGTCGGGGCCGCTTGGTACAGCCAGGACGACCACTTCGAGAAGCGCAAGTTCGAGGACTTCGTCGAGGACGGCTCGCTCAACAAGACCGTCACCAACGGTTGGATCGCGATGCTGCAGCACCACTTCGTGTCGGCCTGGGTGCCGCCGAAGGACCAGCCCCAGGTGTTCTCGCTGCATGCGGTCGACGGCGGCCGCTTCGCCGCGCGCAGCGTCGGTCAGGCCGTGACCGTCCCACCGGACGGCAGCGACCGCGTCGAGCTCACCCTGTGGGTGGGCCCGAAGTTGCAGGACCCGATGGCGCAGGTGCATCCCTCGCTGCCGCTGTCGCTCGACTACGGCATCTTCAGCTTCCTCGCCCAGCCGCTGTTCTGGGTGCTGAACTGGTTGCACGGCCTGTTCGGCAACTGGGGCTGGGCGATCATCGGCATCGTCGTGATCATCAAGCTGCTGCTTTACCCGGTGTCGGCGAAGCAGTACCAGAGCATGGCCCGCATGCGCGCCGTCGCGCCGCGCATCGAGCAGCTCAAGGAGCGGTACGGCGAAGACCGCATGAAGTTCAACCAGGCGATGATGGAGCTGTACCAGAAGGAGAAGATCAATCCGCTGGGCGGCTGCCTGCCGATGCTGGTGCCGATCCCGATCTTCCTCGCGTTGTACTGGGTGTTGCTGGAGTCGGTGGAACTGCGCCAGGCGCCGTGGATGCTGTGGATCGACAATCTCACCGCGCCCGATCCGCTGTTCATCCTGCCGGCGCTGAACCTCGCCGTGATGTGGGCCACGCAGAAGCTGACCCCCAGCCCGGGCATGGACCCGATGCAGAAGAAGGTCCTGCAGTGGATGCCGGTGATCTTCGGCGTGATGTTCGCCTTCTTCCCGTCGGGCTTGGTGCTCTACTGGCTCACCAACGGCGTGCTCGGCCTGGCCCAGCAGTGGTGGATGACCAAGCGCTACGGTGGCCCGACCGGTCCCGCCGTCGCCAAGGCGAAGTGAGCCGGGACGCCGCGAAACGATCGACGACGGGGCCCGCGCAAGCGGGCCTCGTCGCATCCGTCTCCCGTTCGCCCCGGGTCCTGCCGCGCTAGGCTTCCCCCATGACTGAACGCGACACCATCGTGGCCGCGGCCACTGCCAACGGCCCCGCGGGCATCGGGATCGTGCGCCTGTCGGGTCCGCGGGCGAAGGCCATCGCCCAAGCGCTCTGCGCGACGGATCGGCCGCTCGTCGCTCGGCAGGCCCGCTACGCGCGCTTCCGCGATGCGGACGGCGAGGTGATCGACGATGGCCTGGTGATCGCCTTCGACGCGCCGCGCAGCTTCACCGGCGAGGACGTCGTCGAGTTGCAGGGCCATGGCAACCCGCGCCTGCTGGCGCAGCTCGTGGCGCGCTGCCTCGCGCTGGGTGCCCGCACCGCGCGGCCCGGCGAGTTCAGCGAGCGCGCCTTCCTCGAAGGAAAGCTCGATCTCGCGCAGGCCGAAGCGGTCGCCGACCTGATCGCCGCGTCGTCGGATGCGGCCCTGCGGGCCGCGAGGCGTTCGCTCGACGGTGTGTTCAGCGCGCGCGTCGACGAACTGGTGGAAGCGCTGACCCTGCTGCGCGTGCACGTGGAAGCGGCCATCGACTTTCCCGAGGAGGAGATCGACTTCCTCGCCGCCCCCGAACTGGCCGCGCGCCTCGCCCGCGTCGAAGCGTTGCACGCCGCACTGCATCGCGATGCGGCGCGTGGCGTGCGCCTCGTCGACGGCCTGCATGTGGTGATCGTCGGTGCGCCGAACGCCGGCAAGAGCGCACTGATGAACGCCCTGGCCGGCGCGGAGCGCGCCATCGTCACGCCGATCGCCGGCACTACCCGCGACGTACTGCGTGAGGTGGTGCGCATCGATGGGGTCGAACTGACGTTGGTCGACACCGCCGGCCTGCGCGAGACCCGGGACATCGTCGAAGCCGAAGGTATCCGTCGGGCACGCGCCGAAGTGGCGAAAGCCGACCTCGTGCTGGCGGTGCTGGATGACCGCGACGCCGATGCCGCGATGGCGCGCCTCCGCGATGAGCTCGCCGTGCCGACGACGACGCTCGACCGCCACCCGGCGTCACGTCCCGCGATCCTGTGGCTGCACACCCATGCGGACCTCACCCGTGTGGCGGACCGCGAGGAGCACCGCGACGACGGCCGTCACCTCTGGATCGACACCCCGCGAGGCGTCGGGCTCGACCGGTTGCGCACGGCCTTGCGCGACGCGGCCGGAACGGGCGGTGCTGCCGAGGCCCTGGGAGCATTCTCGGCGCGCGCACGACACGTCGACGCCATCGTCCGCGCGGGCGTGCATCTGGCGGATGCGGCGGCGCAGCTGCGCGTGCGTCAGGGCGAACTGGCCGCGGAAGACCTTCGCATGGCGCAAGATGCGCTGGGCGAGATCACCGGGCGGATCAGCAGCGACGCCCTGCTCGGACGCATCTTCAGCAGCTTTTGCATCGGCAAGTAGGCCGGTATGGGCGCGTTTCGCCCTACTGCCGGATCACCTCGCCGCGCATCGGCGCGAGGATGGCAAGCAGCTCGTTCTGCGTCGCGATCGGCACGCCGCGTTCGGCCATCGCGTCGACCAGGTTCTCGACCAGCGCATTGAAGTCGGCCTCGGTGAGCCCCAGGCCCGCATGGGCCGCCTTCATGTCACGACCGCCGTAGGTGCACGGCCCGCCCGTGAGCGCGCAAAGGTGTTCGACGAGGCGTTCGTAAAGGTTGACGATATCGGCCTCGGCGAAGTCGTCGCGGATGCGCGGGTCATCGGCGCTGCGCGCGAGCAAGCCCTCGGTGATCGCCGCGACCCCGGCCTCGCCGCCGAGGCGCTCGTACAGCGTGGCGCCCTGTCTCGTCGGCGCGCTGACGCAGCCGCCGAGCAGCAACGAAAGGGCGATCGCGACGAGCACCGCGCCCGAGCGCGGGGTCGAAGGACGGTGGCCGCCCGCCCCAGTCTCAGTGGCTGAGTTGCAGCGAGACATACCAGCCCTCCTGGTTTTCGAGTGTGGCGATGCGGCCGAGATCCGCCCAAGCGGCGACGATCGCGACGCGCTTGTTCGGGAACCAGCCGACGAACACGTCCTTCCAATCGTCCTCGCGCGCGAAGCCGAGGTTGTCCGGCTTCTGCCGGTACTCGACGCCCACCACCCAGCGCGGGTCGAGGAGCACCGCGGCGCTCGCTTCGCCGACCAGCGAGTGGCCGTCGTCGCGGTCGCCGCCGAAGCCGAGCAGCCCGGTCTGGTTGGCGCGGGTGCGGCGCAGCGTGCCGTTGACCAAGACGTGGCGCCCGGCGGCGGCGCCCAGGAACAGTTTGCTGGCCGAAAGGTAGACGTCGAGGTCCGAGTCGTCCCGCGCGCCGACCAGCGACGGCACGAGGAAATCATGCTGGGTCTTGTGCTGGGCGCCGAGCGTGATCTGCGGCATCGCCGTGTAGACAAGGTCGCCGGTGATCCGCCACTTCGCGTGGATGATGTCCTGGCGGAAGTGGCGCGTCGGCAAGGACAGCGCGTCGGCCAAGGTCGGCAGTGCGAAGCGCTGCCTAGCGACCCCGACCTCGATCCGGTTGCGCCAGCCGAGCGCCACGCCGTGGCTGGTGAGTGCGTAGTCGCGCACCTCGACGCGCGTCGCGAACGCGGCACCGCCCCATTGGTCCTCGCTGCCGTAGCCCGCGATGACCGCCCAAGGGACGATGCCGCCGCCGGCGCTGCCTTCGATCATGCTGGCGCCACCGGTGGCAAGCAGGCGCCCCGCATGTCCGACGGCGTCGCGCGTCGCAAGCTCCGACGGCGTCGCCGCCGCGAAAGGGGCGGTCGCCAGCATCAACAAGGCGGTAGCGCCCCGCGCCGCGACGGTCATGCGTGATCGCCCGCGGCGACGCGGACGCGCTGTTGGTGGGCGAGGATCCATGTGGTGAGTGCCTCCACGGGCAAGGGTCGGCTGAAGTGGTAGCCCTGCGCCACGTCGCACCGCAATCGCGCGAGTACGTCGAGGCCGGCCTCGGTCTCCAGCCCCTCGGCGACGACCTTGAGGCCCAGCGCATGGCCGAGCTGGACGATGGATTGCACGATCCGTTCGTCCTCGCTGCCGGGCGCGAGCTGCAGGACGAAGCTCTTGTCGATCTTGAGTTCGTCGGCGGGCAGGTGCTTGAGCTGGCCCAACGAGCTCTGCCCCGTCCCGAAATCGTCCACCGAGACCCGCAGGCCGTCGGCGCGAAGCAGGTTGAGCGAGGCGATGGCGCGATCGAGATCGGCCAGAACAGCGCTCTCGGTGACTTCGACGATGACCTGCGTCGGGGGGATGCCGTGGTGGCGCACACGTTCCAGCACCGCACCCGGCAGCTCGGGATCGGCGAGGTCGATCGCGGAGAGATTGATCGCCACGCCGACGTCGATGCCCCTGGCCCGCCAGTCCGCCATGTCCGCGAAGGCGCGATCCACCACCCAGCGCGTCAGCACGCCCACCAGGCCGGCGCGCTCGGCGAGTGGGATGAACTCGTCGGGCCCGATCCGCCCGAGCGTCGGATGCGTCCAGCGGAGGAGCGCCTCGGCATGGCGCACGGCCCGCGTCGCGACGTCCACCTTCGGCTGGTAGTGCAGGCTGAACTGGTTGCCGTCGATCGCTCCCCGGAGCTCACCGACGATGGCGAGCTGACGCAGGTGCTGCTCGTCCATGCCTTCCCGATACAGGGCGACGGCTTGGCCCTCGCGCTTCGCGAGATCGCCGGCGATCTCGACGCGACGGAACAGCGTGCGCGCGTCGGGTAGGCTGGTGTCCTCGTGGCGACGGAATGGCACCAGCCCGAGCGTGGCCTCGAGACGCAGCGGTGCGCCATCCACGTCCATCGGCGCGACGAGTGCGGCCACCACGACCTCGGCGCGGGACGCGGCGGACGACGCATCGGCGCCCCAGAGCGCGATGAGGAACTCGTCGCCGCCGAGACGCGCCACGAGGTCATCGGCCCCCACGCTGTCCCGCAGGCGGCGGGCCACCTCCGCGAGCGCGAGGTCGCCGTGCCGATGGCCGAGCAGATCGTTCACTTCGTGGAAGCGCCGGAGGTCGACCATGGCCAGCGCGCCCTCGACGAGCAGCGGGTCGCGCAGCCGTTCGTGCAGCAGGCCGAGCGCGCGTTCGCGGTTGGGCAAGCCGGTCAGTGCGTCATGACCGGCCTGGTGGACGATCCGCTGCTCGCGTTCGGCGATGCCTTCCTGCATGGCGTTGAAGGCCTCGGCGAGCGTCGCGAACTCGTCGGTGCCCGTCACCGCCAAGCGCGTCGCGTAATCGCCGCCGCGGATGCGCTCGGCCGCGCGCGCAAGCGCGCCCACCGGCCCGCTGACCCGCCGCCCGATGGCAAATGCGGCGACGATGGCGAGGGCGGTCGCGCCGAACGACAGCGAGAGCACCTGGGCCTGCAGCCCGGCATACGGCTGCATGGCACGCTCGCGCGACGCTTGAAGGACGAGGTAGACCGGCGTGCCCTGCTCCGCGGACAGGCGCAGCGCCATGGCCGGGTCGATGTCGCTGTCGACGTCGTGCAGCAGCAGGCGCGGTACGGCGGTGGCGAGCAACGCCGCCTCCTCGCCCGTCGCCGCCCAGGTCCCCTCCGCCACGCGCCATGCCGGACCCCGGCGAACCAGCACGCTGGCCTCGACGCCCGCGACCGCACCGATCTGTTCGGCTTCGTCGCTGCCGAACGCCTGGCCCAAACCCATCCAGCCGACGAGGTCCGGGGCGAAGACCGGGACCAGGGCATAGCGCACCGGCTGCTCGCCGAGCGCGACCACGCCGGAGGCGAAGCCCTGCTCGCGGGCCGTGGCGAGCCGCGCCGCGATGCCGGCCTGCGGGATCAAGGCCCCGTCGGGCATGCGCTGGGCCAGCAGGCGGCCGTCGGGGGCGAGGACCATCGCGAAGGGCGCGTCGATGCGCCCCGCCGCGCTGTCGAGCATCGATTCCAGCGTCGGGCCGTCCTGCGTGGCGATGGCCTGCTTGAAGCCGAAATCGTCGGCCAGCACGAACACGCGCTCGAGCAGCTGGCGTTGTCGTGCATCGTCCAGGCGTTCCCACACGCGTGCGCCGACCTCCAGCCCGTCCATCAGCTGCTGGTCGACGCCGCTGCGCACGGCGACCTGCACCGTCAGCCACCCGGCCAGCTGCAGCATCAACACCAGCCCGGCGAGGATGAGCACGAGCTTGGTCCCGAAGCGCAGCCCGGCCCTTGGTGCGGCGGCGGCGGGTGCGTCAGTCACGTGGCGGATTGCGGAACTTGTCCTGCAAGGCGCGCAGGCGGTCGGTGCCGCGCGGCGGCGGCGGCGGCGCCAAGGGCAGGTCGAGGGTCGTGGGCCCGGCCATTGGCAGCGTGATCGACACCTTGGGCGCCGCGTCGAGGGCGGGCAGGCGCTCGTGCCACGCGGTGAGCAGGTAGGCGCCGTCCGGCGCGTCGAGCGTCACCCGTCCGTCGGCCCCGGTGACGGCGTGGTACGGCGTGTCGAGGATGACCACATAACCCTTCATCCAGTCGTGGATGTTGCAGCCGAGCGTGACCACGCCCGCGCGATCGAAAACCACGGGCTCCGGCGGTGTGCCGGTGTACAGCGGCAGCTCGAAGCGCTTGGCGGCCGAGAAGGAGTACACCTGGTGCCTGATCGTGTCGCTGTTCGGGAACCGGACCCGCGACCCCTTCGTCACCACCAGTACGCGAGGTTGGAACTCGCTGTTGACCTGGTCCATCACCGCGTCGACCGGTACGACCGCGGCCGCGCGGCCGATCGGCGTCAGCGTGACGACGGCCGAGGCCACCGGCTGCCCGCCGCTGCGGACGTCGACCCGGAGGGCGGCACTCAGCGCTGCGGGCAGCAGGCCGAGCAGCAGTGCGCACGCCACGGCCGGCGCGGAGGGAACGAGGCGGACACCCACGACCATGCCGGGACTCCGGTCACCAAGGTCTCCGGATCATACCCATCGCTGCACGCCAGGCGATGGGCGCGGCGTCAGACGTCGCCGTCGTTTGACCAGCCTTCACCGCTGCCGCGCGTGAACACCCGGTCGCGATCCAGCACGAGGCCGGCGGGCAGCGTGTCCTGGCCGGCCAGCCGTGCGTAGATCGGCGCGAAGTCCGGGCGGGTGGCTTCCATCAGCTGCTCGTAACTGTCGATGACGAAGTAGGTCTTCTGGAAGGTGTCGATGCGGAAGCGCGTGCGCATGATCCGCTCGAGCTCGAAGCCGATGCGGTTCGGTGCCGCCGAGTCCAGGCAGTACACCGACTCGCCCTTCGAGCTGAGGATGCCGGCGCCGTAGATGCGCAGTCCGGCAGCCGTGTTGATCAGGCCGAATTCCACCGTGTACCAGTACAGTCGCGTCAGCTGGGCGAGCGCCTCGGTGCCGAAGCCATGGGCGCGCACGCCGCCTTGCCCGTAGGCCTGGAGGTAGTCGGCGAACACCGGGTTCATCAACAACGGCACGTGGCCGAACAGGTCGTGGAACAGGTCGGGCTCGGAGAGGTAGTCGAGCTGCTCGGGCGTGCGGATCCACCAGGTGACCGGGAAGCGCCGCGCCGCGAGGTGTTCGAAGAACGTCAGCTCCGGCAGCAGGCCCTCGACACCGATCAGCTCCCAGCCGGTGCGGGCGCGCAGCATGCGGTTGAGCTCGTCGAACTTCGGGATGCGGTCCTCGCCCATGCCCATCGCATCTTGCGTGCGCAGGAACTCCTCGTCGGCGCGGCCGACCAGCAGCTCGCGCTGGCGGCGGAACAGCTGCGTCCAGACCGCATGGTCGGTGGCGCTGTAGCTCGACCAGGGCTGCTCGATCACCGCCGTGGTGTAGACCGGCACGCTGCCCTTGTCGGTCTGCAGGTGTTCGACGCGGCGGGGCTGGGCGTTCATGGCGGGTGGGTGGCCGAAAAGAGACCTCGCCATTGTCGCGTCGAGGGGGCGCAACAGGCTTGCGAAGTTGCAGTAATGGCGAAAGATGTCGCAATAATCGTGCGCCGGTTTCCGGGTAAATGGAACAAGAATGCATATGGCCACGCTCGACCGCACCGACCTCGCGCTATTGCGCGCCCTGCAGGCCGAAGGCCGGCTGAGCAACGTCGAGCTCGCCGAACGCGTCAACCTTTCGCCCTCCGCCTGCCTGCGCCGTGTGCAGCGCCTCGAGGCTGACGGCGTCATCACCGGCTACCGCGCGGAGGTGGACCCCGCGAAGCTCGGCCTGCACCTGCGCGCGTTCGTGCGCGTGCAGCTGAAGAGCCACGGCGCGGCCGACATCGCCCGTTTCGCCGAGAGCATCCAAGCGTGGGATGAAGTCGAGCGCTGCCACGCGCTGACCGGTGACATGGACTACTTGATCGAAGTGCGGGTGCAGGACCTCGAGCACTTCTCGCGTTTCCTGCTCGACCGCCTGCTGGCCGGTGGGCAGGTGGCCGACGTCAACTCGAGCTTCGTGTTGCGCGCGGTGAAGTGAGGCGCAAGACCGTGAGGGTCCCTGGATCTTCGTACGCAACGACGGGCAGGCGTCGGGCTGCCACACTGCGGTGGCACGACGCAAAGGGCGTTGTCATGCGAATCAACGCCGAGGACGACGTCGACGACTGAACCCAGGCCTCGGCCGCGACACATGAGCGAGTTGAGACTTGGAACTTCTTTCCGGCTCCGCCTCCTCGTTGAAGAACCCCGCGGGTCTGCCGGGACGAGTCATGACTTCTGGCACCCCTCGCCCCCCAGCCCCGCTGCGACCATCACGGCTCGCCGCGCATCCTCCCCCGGAATGATCGAACTCAAGGACATCGCGCGCCGGTACCGCACCGGCGGGCAGACGGTGAACGCCCTGGACGGCGTCGATCTCACCATCGACCGCGGCGAATTCGTCGGCGTCACCGGGCCCTCCGGCTCCGGCAAGTCGACCCTGCTCAACGTGCTGGGCTGCCTCGACCGCCCCGATGCCGGCCACTACCGGCTCGAAGGCACCGACGTGGCCGGCCTCGACGACGGCCAGCTCAGCGACCTGCGCAACCGCCGCATCGGCTTCGTCTTCCAGAGCTTCCACCTGATGCCGCGGCTGACGGTGCTCGAGAACGTGCTGTTGCCGATGCGCTTCTCGCGCACGCCCTTCGCCCACGATGTCGAGGTGCGCGCCCGCGAACTCCTGGAGCGCGTCGGGCTCGGCGCCCGGATGGCGCATCGGCCTTCCGAACTCTCCGGCGGGCAGATGCAGCGCGCCGCCATCGCCCGCTCGCTGGTGCTCGACCCGGCCCTGCTGCTCGCCGACGAGCCCACCGGCAACCTCGATTCGAAGAGCGCGGCCGACATCCTCGCGCTGCTGCATGAACTCCACGCCGCGGGGCAGACGGTCGTGATGGTGACCCACGACATGGCACTCGCCGCCAGTCTGCCGCGGCAGGTGCGCATGAAGGACGGCAAGGTGGACCATGACGAACGTCGCTAGATGCTTGGCCGCGGTGATGGCTGCCGTGCTGCAGGCCGCCCCCGCGCTCGCGCAGGCCGATCCCGCGGATGGCGCCCGCCGCACCGTGCTGAGCGGGGTGGTGCGTTCGACGGATGCCGAAACCATCTACGCGCCGATGTCGAACACGTCCCCCGTGGTCCTGCGGCAGCTCGCCGTGGACGGCAGCGCCGTGAAGCCGGGCGACGTCCTCGTGCGCATCGATCCGGGAGCGGCCACCGCGCAGATCAATGCGTTGAAGACGCAGATCGCGCTGGCCAGGGCCCGCGTCGACAAGGAGCGCGCCGAGCTCGACGTGCGCCGCGTCGACGCCGCGCTGGCGCTGGTCGACGCCGAGGCGGCACTCGCCAAGGCCGAGGTGGATGCGGCGATCCCGCCGGACTACCTCGCCCGCATCGACTACGACCGATTCCAGGGCGAGGCGGAGCGTGCGCGGCGCGAGATCGTTCTGAAGCGGCAGGAGCTGGCCAGCGCCGAGGCGGCGGTGCAGCGCCGCGCGCGCGATGGTGCGCTGGAGATGGCGCAGCTCGAGGCCGATCTCGCCTTTGCCGAGCGGCAGATCGCCCGGGCAGAACAGCGCGCGACACGGGCCGGTACTGCGGTGTTCGGTTTCCATCCATGGAGCGGCCAGCGCTTCGAGGTGGGTGCATCGGCGAACTCCGGCATGGCCATCGGCGAGGTGGTGGGGGCGGGCGAGCTGGCCGTGCGCGCGTGGGCCCTCGAGGTGGACCGGCCCGGACTTGAGTTGGGCCAAACCGTCCAGGTGCGCTTCGATGCCGTGCCGGGCCGGGTGCTGCCCGGCCGCATCGCCAGTATCGCCGGGGCGCCCGAGCCCAAGGCCGAATGGGGTAGCGGCCGCTACTTCACCATCGACGTCACGCTCGACGTCGCCGAGGGGCTGCCCTTGAAGCCCGGCATGAGCGCGCGCATCGAGGCCGGGGGCGCGACGACCGGCCCCGTGCGGGTCGCCACCGGGGCGGCCACGCGGGCGTCCGGCACGTTGCGCCTCGAGGGCGAGATCGCCGCGGCCCGCAGCGACGCCATCGCGCCGCCCGCGATCGAGAACCAGTGGCAGTACCAGGTGACGCAGATGGCCGCGGACGGTTCGCGGGTGAAGGCCGGCGACGTCGTCGTCGCCTTTGATGGCGCGGACGTGCAGCGTCGCCTCCAGGAGGCCGAGAGCAAGCGCCGGGAGAAGCGCAGCGAGCGCGAGCGCCTGCTGCTCGACCTCGCCGAGCGCGAGCGCACGGAGGCGCTGACGCTCGAGGAGCAGCGCGCCGAACGCATCAAGGCCGAGCGCAAGGCCGGTCAGCCCGCCGAGCTGCTGCGCTCGGTTGAATACCGCAAACTCGTCGTTGACCGCCGGCGCGCCGAGCAGCGCGACGCGCTGTTCGAGCAGCGCTACGCCGCGGGCCGCGCCCAGCGCGCCGCCGAGCGCGTGCTGGTCGAAGCCGAGTTGGCCCAGCTCGAAACCGAAGTGGCGACGCTG
This sequence comes from Silanimonas algicola, assembly GCF_054777375.1. Lineage (NCBI taxonomy): Bacteria > Pseudomonadati > Pseudomonadota > Gammaproteobacteria > Lysobacterales > Lysobacteraceae > Silanimonas > Silanimonas algicola. The sequence goes on from NZ_BAAHAS010000003.1 coordinate 145,226, forward strand.
GGTCGCGCGGCCATCGCCCTGCAGGTCAAGGCTCCGCGCGACGGCATCCTCGTCCTGCGGACCGGCTGGCGTGGCGAACGCTTCGAGGTCGGAAGCCAGGTCTTCGTCGGCCAAGCGGTCGCAGAGATCCCCGACCCCGCGACCCTGCTGGTGCGTGCCACCGCGCCGGAGCGCGAACTTCTCCGCCTTGCGGTCGGCGCCAAGGCGCGCGTGCGCGTCGAAGGCGGCGCCGGCCGGCAGATCGACGCGCGGGTCACCCGCATCGGCACCGCCGTGCGCAACAAGTCGCGGCGACAGCCGATTCCGGTGATTGACGTCGAACTCTCGCTCGAGGGCGATACCGCGGGCTTGCGTCCGGGCCAAGCCGTGGGCGTCGAGCTCGAGGCGGCGGAGTCCCGCCGATGACCCGCCCCCGTCCTCTGGCCGCGTGGCTGGCCGCCCTCGTCGCGCTTACCGCCTGCGGCGACGCGCCTGACGCGGCGCCCGCGCTCGAAGTGCTGCAGCCCGCGCCGCTCGACCTGTGGATCGAGGCCTCGGGCGAGCTCAAGGCGGCGACGGCCACCAAGCTCGTGGTGCCGGGCCAGAACTGGGCACAGCGCCAGCTGGTGTGGACGGTGCCCGACGGCAGCCCGGTGAAGGCCGGCGACGTGGTGGCGCGCTTCGGTGCCGAGCAGACACAGCTCGAGCTCGACAAAGCCCTGCTGAACCTCGAGCGCAATGCACTGTCGCAAGCCTCCAAGAAGGCGGAGCTCGAGATCGGCGCGGGCCGTCTCGACGTCGACATCGCCCAGGTGCAGAGCCAGCTCGCCATCGCTTCGCGCTACGCGCAAGCCGATTTCGCCGCCATTGCCCGCAACGTGGTGCTCGACGCGGTGGCTGACGAGCGCTACCTCGGCGAGAAGCGCGAGGTGCTCGACTGGCGCAAGGACCAGAGCGCGGCGCGTGGCGGTGCCGAGCTGCAGGTGCTCTCGGCGCAGCGCGACACCGTGGCGATGGGCGTGCGGACGCGCGAAGCCGACCTGGGCGCGCTGGAGCTGCGGGCGCCGCACGATGGCGTGTTCGTGCTCGCCACCAACTGGGGCGGCGAGAAGCCGCAGATCGGCGCGCAGATGTGGGCGAGCAACGACCTCGCGACGCTGCCGGACAGCCGCAGCCTCGAAGTCGAACTGAGCCTGCCGCAGATCGAGGCCCAGGTGCTGGCCGTCGGGCAGAACGTTCTGCTGCATCCCGCCGGCCGGCCGGAAGAGGCCTTCGAGGCGCCGATCCGCTGGCTCGCCAGCGCGCCGCGGGCGACGTCCCGCAACAGCCCGATCAAGTACCTCGCCTTCAAGGTCGCGGTGCCGACCGACGTGGGGGCGCGCCACGCGTGGGTGCCGGGACAGGCGTTCCAGGCCCGCGTGCGATTGAAGTCGGCCGAGTCGGCGTTGAGCGTGCCCAACCTCGCCGTGCGCAGCGAAGGCGGGCAGACCACGGTGCGCGTCTGGGTGGACGGTGGCGTGCAGTCCCGACCGGTGACCTTGGGGGTGCGCGGGCCGGCGCGCTCGGAGGTGCTCGAGGGCCTCGCGGCCGGCGATGCCGTCGTGTTGGCCGAGCCCGAGGCCGGGCCGACCGCGGAGGCCGCGCCGTGATCCGTCGCGAGATGCTGTTGGATCGACTGGGCTGGCGCGAGGCTTTCGATGAGCTGTCGCGACGCAAGCTGCGCAGCGGCCTCACCCTCCTCGGCCTCGTGTTCGGCGTCGGGGCCATCGTCGCCATGCAGGCCGTGGGCGAGGGCAGTCGCCGCGAGGCCCTGCGTCTCGTGGAAGGCCTGGGCCTCAACAACCTCGTCGTCGAGTCCAGCGCGCCGACGGACGAAACCGCGCTGCGCGAGCTGCGCGAGCGCAGCCTCGGGCTCACGCGTGCCGACGCGGCCGCGGCGCTGGCCGTGGTGCCGGGCGCCCAGGCCAGCGCCGCGGAGAAGCGGCTGCGTACCGACGCGGTGGCCAGCGACCATGCGGCGTCCGACGCGCAGGCCGTGGGCGTGACGCCCTCGTTCTTCGCCCTGTCCTCGCTGGAGGTCGCCCATGGCCGTGCGCTGGAGGAGGCCGACGAGCGCCGCATCGGCGCGGTGGCGGTGCTCGGGCACCAGGCCGCGCGCACCCTGTTCCCGGAGGGCGACGCCGTCGGCCAACTGGTGAAGGTCAACCACGTGTGGCTCGAGGTGGTGGGCGTGCTCGTCGATCGCGACCTGTCCGCCGAGGCCTTCGAGGGCGTACAGCTCGGCCTCGAGACCAACCGGGTCTACGTGCCGCTCTCCACCGCGCTGACGCGCTTCGCGAGCCCGCCGCTCCAGGACGAGCTCGACCGCCTGCTGGTGCGCCTCGAATCGCCGGAAGGCATCGAAGCCGGCGCGCGCACGCTCTCGGCCCTGCTGCGCGAGCGTCATGCGGGTGCCAACGATTTCCGCCTGGTCGTGCCGGCGCAGCTGTTCCGCCAGCACCAGCAGACGCAGCGCATCTTCCGCGTGGTGATGGGCGCGATCGCGGCAGTGTCGTTGCTGGTGGGTGGCATCGGGATCATGAACATCATGCTCGCCAACGTGCTGGAGCGGCGCCGCGAGATCGGCCTGCTCCGCGCGCTGGGCGCGCGCCAGGAGGACATCGTGGCGCGCTTCCTGCGCGAAGCGGCCGCGATCTGCGCGGCGGGTGCGGTGCTCGGCCTCGTGTTCGGCGCGCTGCTGGCCTACGCGATCGCCGCCTTGGCCGGCTGGCAGGTGGCCTGGGCGCCGCTGCCGGTGCTGGGCGCCGTGCTGGCCTGCACGGTGGTCGGCTTGGGCTTCGGCGTGTATCCGGCGCGGCAGGCCGCCCAGCTCGACCCCATCGCCGCCCTGCGGACCGACTGAGCTTCAGCCGCCGCGGTCGTCCGGCCGGCGGAACGGCAGCACGGTGCCGCGGTCGTCCGGCCGCTCGGGTCGCACCCACAGCACCGGCACCTCGCGCGGACGTTCCGGTTCGAGGGTCGCCTCGTCGAGGGCCTTGGCCTCCGCCAAGGCCTCGGCCTGCTGCTCCTCGATTTCCCACGAGTAGAGACGGCGCGGCGGCGGCGGGTCGCGATGGCGCCAGACGAAGGCCGCGATCACGCCGGCCAGCGCGCCACCGGCGTGCATCTCCCAGCTGATGCGCCACTCGTGCGGCAGCACCGTGAGCAGCATGCCGCCGAACAGCATCATCGCGACCATGGCCGCCACCACCGCCGGGCGGTCGCGGCGCAGCAACGCCAAGGTGAACAGGGCGAAGAACAGGCCGTGCACGAGGCCCGAGGCACCGAGGTGGTTGGATGGCCGGCCGATGAACCAGGTGAACAGGCCCGCGCCCACCCAGACGGCCAGCACGATCCGCGAGGCCGATCGGGGATAGACGGTCCCGACCAGGGTGCCGAGCACGACGAGGCCGAGCGCGTTCGAGAACAGGTGGCCCCAGTCCGCGTGCAGCAGCGGCGCGCTCAGCAGCCCCACCAGCCCCGCCAGCGTGAGCGGCACCACGCCCCAGTCCGACAGCGCGGGCCAGGCGATCGTGGCCACGTGCACCATGCCCAGTGCCGCGACGAAGGCCGTCCAGCGGAACAGGCTGCGGCGAACGCGGGCGCTCTGTGCCCGGGAATGGGCGGTCGGGTCGAAGCTCGTCGACATCGTTTCCATCACGGGCAGATGGGGCCATTCGTCGCGACCACAAGCGACCGCCCATCATCCGCCAGCCTTTCGCCGAGCCTGGCATGGACCTCGACCCGCGCACCCTCAACGCCACGACCACGATCCTCAGCGCGATCATCGCGCTGTCGATCGCGTTCGTCGCCGACGCCTATCCGGCGGGGATGCGTCGGTACATCCGGACCTGGGCGGCGGCGCTCGGGCTCTTCGCCGCCGGTTGGGGCCTGTTGGCGGCACGAGGAAGCATCCCCGATGGGGCGTCGGTCGTCCTGGCCAACCTGCTCGTGCAGCTCGGCCTGTTCGGCCTGCTGGTGGCCCTCCGCGACTTCCTGCACCTTCCGCGCTTCGAGCGACGCGACGTGCTGCCGCCGCTGCTGGTGGTCGGCGCCTGCAGCTGGTTCCTGTACGTCGAGCCGCACATCGGCCTGCGCATCGCGGCGATCACCGTGGCCAACGGGGTGTTGCTCGCCGAGGCGCTGGTGGTGCTGCTTCGGCACGCGCCGAGGCCCGCGCCTCGGCCGTACGTTCTGCTTGTGGGGTGCTTCGCGGTACTGCTCTTCTTTCTCGTCGCGCGCGCCATCGCGCAGTTCACCCTCGCACCAGCCCCCGCGCTGCACACGCCGAACCCCGCTCAGGCGGCGTTGTTCTTCATCGCGAACGCGGCGCCGCTGGTCGCCACCCTGGGCTTCCTGCTGGCCATCGCCGATCGTCTGCAGGGTCGCCTGCACGGGCTGGCCAGCAGCGACCCGCTGACCGGCCTCGCCAATCGCCGCCATCTCGAGGCGCAGGCGCGCACGATGGCGGACGTCGCGCTCCTCGCCATCGATGTCGACCACTTCAAGCCGATCAACGATCGCCATGGGCACGCCGCCGGCGACGAAGTGCTGGTGCAGTTGGCGCGGCGGCTGTCCGAATCGGCGCCGGTCGATGCCCTCGTGGCCCGACTCGGCGGCGAGGAATTCGTCGTCGTGCTGCCCGGCATCGGTCTCGACGACGCCCTTCGGGAAGCCGAGCGGCTCCGCTCGGCGATCGCGGACCGGCCTTGCGAACTCGACGGCCACGCTCTCCCGCTCACCGTGTCCATCGGCGTGGCCTGCGGTCCGGGCGGCGAGGACGGCCTTCGCCATGCCCTGCGCCGCGCCGACCTCGCGCTGTATGTCGCCAAGCGGGAGGGACGGAATCGCGTGGTGGTCGACAAGGGCGATGCCCACGCGCGCGCGTCGGCCAGCGGGCCGGGAGCGGCGCGTACAATGCGTGGATGAACGCCACCACTTCCGACAACCCCGCCGTCCGCCTCAAGATCGAGCGCCGCTCGAACCATCCCTGGATCTTCCAGAAGATGGTCGAGAAGCCGCCGACCAAGCCGAAGCCCGGCAGCATCGTCGAGGTGTACGACCGCGACGGCACCTGGTGCGGCCGCGGGTTCTACAACGGCCATTCGCGCATCGCGCTGCGCATCCTCACCACCGACCCCGACGAAGCCATCGACGAGGCTTGGTTCCGCAGCAAGATCGCCGCGGCCGTGTCGCTGCGCCGCGACCTGCTCAAGCTGGATGCGGTGAGCGACGCCTGGCGCGTGGTGCATTCGGAAGGCGACGGCATCTCCGGCCTCGTGGTCGACCGCTACGGCGACCTGCTGGTCGTGGAGTTCTTCTCGGCGGGCGCGTTCCGCCATCGCGAGTGGATCTTCGCCGCGCTCGAGGCGCAGTTCCCCGGTTGCCGCTTTTGGTGGTTCGCCGACGAGCACGTGCAGAAGCAGGAGAGCTTCGACCTGCACCAGCGCGAAGCGCCCAAGCCGGTGGTCATCACCGAGCACGGCATCCAGTTCCGCGCCGCCCCGGGCAGCGCGCACAAGACCGGCTTCTTCGCCGACCAGCGCGACAACCGCGAGTGGCTGTCGCGCCAGGTCGAGGGCAAGACCGTGCTCGACCTGTGCTGCAACACCGGCGGCTTCGCGGTGTACGCCGCGGCGCGCGGCGCGTCCGAGGTGGTCGGCGTCGATATCGACGAGGACGTCATCGCCATCGCGAAGGCCAACCTCAAGCTCAACGCGCAGGCTGCGGCGACGAAGACGCGCTTCATCCACGCCGACATCTTCCCGTGGCTGCGCGACGCCGCCGCGCGCGGCGAGGCCTACGACGTGGTCATCCTCGACCCGGCCAAGATGACCCGCGATCGCGAGCAGGTGATCCCGGCGCTGAAGAAGTACCTCGACATGAACAAGCTCGCGCTCGGCGTCTGCAAGCCGGGCGCGCTGTTCGCGACCTTCTCGTGCACCGGCCTGGTCAGCGAGGAGGAGTTCCTCGACATGCTGCGCCGCGCGGCCTTCTACGCGAACCGCACCGTGCAGGTGATCAAGGTCGCCGGTGCCGGCGCCGACCACCCATGGTTGGCCCACGTGCAGGAAAGCCGCTATCTCAAGGCGGTGTTCTGCCGCGTGCTGGACTGAGTCAGGTCGGGCAGCGGCCGTCGCGGCAGCGGTTGGGCAGGCGCAGGCGGCAGAACACGGCGTAGGCCCAGGCCAGCGCGCGCGAATCGATCAGCCACGCGAAGCGCCGCGCCCAGGGGGCGTAGCGCGGCAGGCGACGCCAGATCTCGCGGAAGGCCGGCACGCCGACATGCCACGTGCCGCTGGCATCGCGGGCATGCAGGGTGGCGATGGCTGCCATCGGATCGAGCCCGACCTCGGCCAATCGTTCGAGATCGTGGGCCCCGTCGGTGAAGCGGATCGTTTCCGAGCCCGGTTGCGCGCGGTAATGCGCCATTTCGCGCCGGCAGGCCGGGCAGCCGCCGTCGAAGAACACTTCCAGCGTCATGGTCGAAGGTCCGGACATGGGTCTACGGTCGCGCAGCGTGCGCAGAGCCGCGGTGAAGCCCGTCGAGAACCGTTCGCGGATGCGAATGGCTCCATGGCGCTTCGCGCTCCGGCGACGGTCGGATCGCTCCAATGGGCGGATGGATAGTCGTGAACCCCCGTCGCTCACCTTCACCAGCGTCCTCGACCAGGTGTGGAACCAGCTCGCCGACGGCCAGCGCCTGCGTCATTCGCCGTTCCACCAGGCGGTGCTGGCCACCAGCACGCCGCGTGGGCCGAGTGCGCGCTACGTGGTGTTGCGGCAGGTCGATCGCGAACGCGGCGTCCTGGGGTTCCATACCGATCGGCGTAGCGAGAAGTGGGCGGAAATCGAGCGCGATCCACGCGTGTCCCTCTGCTTCTTCGGCCAGAGCGTCCAGGTGCGCGCCGAGGGTCGGGCGATGCTGCACCACGACGATGCCGTGGCGGATCTCGCATGGAAGCGCACGGGGCTCATGTCCCGCCGCTGCTACCTCGCCGAGCCGGGCCCCGGCACCGTCGCCCCCGTACCCACCAGTGGCTTGCCTGCGCATCTGGTGAAGGACCGCCCGAACGAGGCCGAAAGCGCCGGCGGTCGCGCGAATTTCGCCGTCGTCACGGTGCCGCTGCAGCGGATGGAATGGCTGCATCTCGCCTTCGAAGGCCATCGCCGTGCCCGCTTCGCGCGCGTCGGCCAAGGGCCATGGCGCGGCGAATGGCTGGTGCCGTGAGCGGGGCGGCCCGCGCCGGCTGAGCGGGGCCGCCGCGCTACACTGCGCGCCTGTTCCGAACGGCCCATCGCGTGGACGCAGCCGCCCCGGCCCGACGTCCCCCGGGCCTCCTGTTCATCTGGATCACCGTCGCACTCGACATCCTCGCGATCGGCGTGGTGATCCCGGTGCTGCCGCACTTGATCAAGCAGTTCGTCGGCGGATCGGTCGAGACCGCGGCCTGGTGGGTCGGCGCCTTCGGCAGCGCGTTCGCGCTCGCGCAGTTCCTCGCCTCGCCCGTCCAGGGCGCGCTTTCCGATCGCTTCGGTCGGCGCCCGGTCGTGCTGCTGTCGAACCTGGGTCTCGGCCTCGACTTCGTCCTGATGGCCTTGGCGAACACGCTGCCGTTGCTCTTCCTCGGCCGCGTGCTGGCCGGCTTGACGTCGGCGTCGATCAGCACCGCGAATGCCTACATCGCCGACATCACGCCCGCCGACCAGCGCGCCGGCGCGTTCGGGATGCTCGGCGCGGCCTTCGGCATTGGTTTCGTCCTCGGTCCGGCGCTCGGCGGCGTGCTGGGCGACATCGACGTGCGCCTGCCTTTCTGGCTCGCGGCGGGGCTGTCGCTCGCCAACTTCCTCTACGGTTTCTTCGTGCTGCCCGAGTCGCTGCCGGTGGCGAAGCGCAGTGCTCGCTTCGACGTGAAGCGGGCGAACCCGCTCGGCGCCCTGGGATGGCTGGCCCAAGCGCGCGGCGTCCTCGGCCTCGCCGGCGTCGTGTTCCTCTCGCAGCTCGCGCACTACGTGCTGCCAAGCGTTTACGTGCTGTACACCGACTACCGCTACGGATGGAGCGAGCTCGACGTGGGGCTCACGCTCGGCCTCGTCGGCATCTGCAATGCGTTCGTGCAGGCCGTGCTGGTGCGGAGACTCGTGCCGCGCATCGGCGAGCGCCGCGCCGTCGCGATCGGTCTCGCCAGTGGCATCGCCGGTTTCGCCTGGATGGGCATGGCGCCGAGCGGCGCGCTGTTCCTGCTTTCGGTACCGCTGCTCGCGCTGTGGGGTCTCGCCGGCCCGGCCACGCAGAGCCTCGTCACGCAGCGGGTCGACCCGACGCTGCAGGGGCGCCTGCAGGGTTCACTGGCGTCGCTGGTCTCGACGGCCGGCATCTTCGGGCCCTTCCTCTTCACCGGCATCTTCAGGCTCTTCATCGGCGAGCACCCGCCAGCCTACCTTCCCGGCGCCGCCTTCCTGTTCTCGGCGGGGCTGCTCGGCGTTGCCTGGATGCTGGCCCATCGCGCCACCCGGCCGATGGCGTATTGAACGTCGCAGCATCCCGTGGCCTCCCGGCTTCTCGCCGCGTGAACGCCGCGGGGCCTACGGTGTGAATCCGTCCCCTGCTGCGTGAAGACTGCCATGAGCGATGACGCCGACCGCGTCTCCCGTACCGAAGCCGAAGCGGCCGTCCGCACCCTGCTGCGCTGGGCGGGCGACGATCCGTCCCGCGAAGGCTTGGTCGATACGCCGCTGCGTGTCGCCCGCGCCTGGCGCGAATGGTTCAGCGGCTACACGCTCGATCCCGATGCCTACCTCGCGCGCACCTTTGAAGAGGTGGAGGGTTACGACGAAATGGTCGTGTTGCGCGACATCCCGTTCGAGAGCCACTGCGAGCACCATCTGGCTCCGATCATCGGCAAGGCCCACGTGGGCTACCTGCCCGGAGGCAAGGTGGTCGGCATCAGCAAGCTCGCCCGCGTGGTGGAGGCCTACTCCCGCCGCCTGCAGGTCCAGGAAAAGCTCACTGCGCAGATCGCCGACTGCATCGAGCGCGTGCTGCAGCCGCGCGGCGTCGGCGTGGTGATCGAAGCCAGCCACGAGTGCATGACCACCCGCGGCGTGCACACGCGCGGCGTGAGCATGGTGACGTCGACCATGCGCGGGCTGTTCCGCGACGACGCCCGCACGCGCGCCGAATTCCTCGCCTTCGTCGAAGTGGGCGGCCATCGCCGCTGAGCGTGGATAGAATGCGGGCATGGACCTGCCCCTCCGACCCCTGCTGATCGACTGCCGCATCGAGCTGCGCAAGGCGATGCGGCAGTTCGACCAATCCGACCTCTGCCACCGCCTCGACACCGCGTTGTCGATGCTGGGGTCCCCGTCGGCCGCACCCGGGCCTGGTGCCGTGACGCCAAGCGGTCCGCCTGGGCCGTCCGATCGCAGCGGCCAGCAGGTCGCTTATGCCTGGCAGATGGCGGCCCGCAATCTCAAGACCAGCCATCCGTCGCTGTATGCCGAGCTGCAGAAGGAAGTGCTGCGCCTCCTCGACCACGGTGTCCCGACCGACGCCAACGCCGAGATCGAGCGCCTGCAGCAGGACCTCGAAGCGGCGGAGGCCGCTGCTGGCGCCGCCAAGCTCGCGCGCATGAAGGCCACCGGCCAGCTCAACACCATCTGCAAGACGCTCGCCGCCGCCGCGCCGCACGTCGAGGAGACCGGTGATGCCCAGGCGACGGCTTTGGCGCGCGTGGAGGCACTGGTGAAGGGGCAGGGCGCGAATCTGGGCAGTGTCGCCGAGGTCATGGCCGGCGCCGCCGATCCCGAAGCCGTGCCGCCGCCGGCCTTCGTGCTGGAGATGGTCAAGGCCGGCGAGCGCCGCTTCAACAAGGCGCAGCGCGAGTTCGCCGTCGCCGAAGCGATGATCGTCACTGGTTGGCAGTACACGCCCGTCGAGCTCCTGGACCGCGGGGAGAGCTGGCTGGCCGGCCTGCTGCTGAATCCCGACGCCCACGCCTGAGGCGGGTTTGAACGGCACCGCGCCCGGGCTGGTGCAGCGCCTGCAGGACAGCCCGCAGCGGCTTTCCGACAGCATCCGCGCTTCGGCACTTTGGCTGGCGGTGCTGGATGGCCCGCTCGATGCGCGCGAGTTCCACGAGGTGGGCCTGGCGCTGACGCACGACCCCGAGGGCGTGCCCCTGCAGGAGATCGCCGAGGCCTTCGCGGCCGATGCGATGCCGAAGGACCTGCCGAAGCTGTTCCGCTTCCTCCGCGGCCAGCGCTCGCCCAAGCGCACCGTGTCGCTCATCGACCTCTACATCCGCGTCGCCGCCGCCGATGGCCGCATCTCGCAGATCGAGCGCCATGCACTGATCTTCCTCTCCGACTTGCTGGCCGCACCGGCCTCGCTGCTGCCGGAGCGCTTCGAGGCGCTGCTCGGCATCGACTTCGAGGCGCCGGCCGATGTGTCCGACCCGGGCTTCTTCGAGGCCGCGGAGGCCGCTGCCCGCGCCCGCGCGACCCGCGAGAAGGCCCGCGAACGCGATGCCGGCAAAGCCGCGCAAGCGGATGCCGAACGCCGGGATGCGCTCCTGGTGCTGGGCCTCAAGGCCGATGCGTCGCCGATCGCCATCAAGGCCGCCTGGCGGAAGCTCTCGCGCCAGCACCATCCCGACCGCCAGCCGCAAGCCGATGACGCCGCGAAGGCCGCGGCGGCCGAGCGCTTCGATGCGGTGCAGAAAGCCTGGAAGCGCCTGCAGGACGACGACGATGCGTGATCTGTACGAACGCCTCGGACTCGGCTTCGGCGCCGACGAAACGGCGTTGCGCCGCGCGATCGGCGCCACCAGGGACCCCGAACTCGCACAACGCGCGAAGGCGGTGCTGCTCGACCCGGACCGCCGCGCCGCCCACGACGCGGTCTACCTCGTGGCGCGCCGACTCCGCGATTGGCGCGTCGAGCTGTTGATGGAGGACGGCGCGTGGGCGCAAGCGCTGGCCGACAGCGATCTCGTCCGTCCCGACCTTCCCGCGACGCCCCTCGGCAAGCCCGGCGTCGACGCCACCCGCCGCTCGCCGTGGTGGCGGCGACTGCTGAAGCGCTGACCGGCGGCGTCCGCGGGACTAGTGGCCCTCGGCGATCTTCGGCGCCGTGAGCGGAATCACCACGGTGAATCGCGCCCCGCGGCCGGGGAGGCTGTCGACGTCGATGCGGCCGCCCAAGCTGCGCTGCACGAGGCTGTAGACGATGTGCAGGCCAAGGCCGCTTCCGCCCTCGCCGAGCTTGGTGGTGAAGAACGGGTCGAAGATCCTCGCCAGGTGCTCGGGCGGAATGCCCACGCCGTCGTCGCTGACGCTCAGCGCCACGTGGTCGTCGCCGCGACGCTCCGCCACCACCCGCACCTGGCCTGGCTGGTCACCGAGGCCGTGCAGCAGCGCGTTCATCACGAGGTTGGTCACGACCTGCCCCAGGGGGCCGGGAAAGCTGTCCATCGCGAGTCCCGGAGCGATGTCGACCGCGATCTGGTGGGGTGTCTTGCGTAGTCGCGGCTGCAGCGTGCCGATCACCTCGTCGACGACCTCGGCGAGGTCGAAGCGGCGGCGCTGTTCGGAGGTCTGGTCGACCGCGACCTGCTTGAAGCGGCCGATGAGCTCGGCGGCACGCCGTGCGTTGCGGACGATCAGGGCCTGTGCTTCCGCCTGCTGTTCGAGGAAGGTGTCCAGCGTCGAACGCTTCAGTTCGCCGCTTTGCAGCTTGCGCCGGAGTTCCTCGATGCCATCGCCCAGCGTGGTGGCCACGAGCAGGGCGCTCCCGAGCGGCGTGTTGAGCTCATGGGCGACGCCCGCGACCAGCGAGCCGAGCGAGGCGAGGCGCTCGCTCCGCACCAGTTCGGCCTGCGCACGCCGGAGCTGCTCCACCGTCGCCGACAGCTCCGCGTTCGAGGCGGCGAGGTCCTGGGTCCGCTCGGCCACGCGCGACTCGAGCGCCTCGTTCATTCGTTGCAGCGCGGCCGTCGCGGCCTTCCGCTCGGTGACGTCGAACAGGCTGGCCAGCAGCAGCGGCGAGTCCTCCGGACCGAAGCGCGTGAGGTGGACCTCGGCGTCGAACTCACGACCGTCGGGTCGACGGTGCCGCCAGTCGTAGACTTGGGGCCGTCCGGCCAGCGCGGCCGTGATGTAGGGGGCAAGGGCCAGATCGGAACGACGGCCATCGTACTGCAGTGGCGTCGAGACGTCGGCGGCGGTTGTCTTCAGGGTGGCTTCACGGCTGCCGAAGCCGTAGATCGCGACCGCCGCCTCGTTGCAGTCGATCATCGCGTTGACGCGCGGATCGATCACGATCACCGGCAGCGGTGAGCGCTTGAACAGCACCTCGTTGTACTCGGCTTGCAGCTTCAGGCCGCGCGTCTGCTCGTCGAGGCGATCGAGCATGCGGTTGAAGGCCCCGGCGAGATGGCCGACCTCGTCGTCGCCCTCCACCGGTGCGCGGCGCCCCTGGGCGTTGCTGGTGTCGATCGACTCCACCACGGCGCTCACGCGCCGGATCGGGCCGGAGATCAGCCGCTCGAGCAGGCTGGCGGCCACCAGCGCCAGCAACGCGCCGACGGCGCCGGCGGCCGCCCACGTCTCGGCCTGCTCGCGCAGTCGCGCCTCCACCGGACCAAGGCTGGAGCGCAGCTTCAGCGAGCCGACCGGCTCGTCGAGCTCCACCGGGACCTCCGCGACCAGCGACCCGGCGATCACCGCGCCCGCGGCCTGCCGGGTCGCCGGGCAGGGTTGTGCGCCCTCCGCGGTGTAGCCGGTGAAGAGACGCCCTTCGTTGTCGTAAAGGCAGGCGGCTTGCACGTGCGCGATGCCGCCGAGCGCGTCGAGGTTCTCCTGGGCCAGCGCCGGATCGCCGAACAGCAGGGCGGCGGCGCTGCGGTTCGCCACGAGACTGGCGAGGGCGGCCTGCTCCGAGCCGAGGGCGTCGCGCGCGGCCTCCTGCTCGCTCACGAGTGCGATCGCCGCGAAGGTGGTGATGGCCAGAAGGGTGACGGCGCTGATGACGCCCAGCAGGCGGGTCCGGATCGACAGGTGGCGCAGTCCGCGCGTCACCGGCCGCCTCCGCCGCCATGCCGCACTTCCGACACCTCGAGCAGCTTGGCGCTGACGCGCAGCGGCGACCTGCGGATGCTGTCGAGGTTCACGTGAAGCCTGACCCGGCCACTGCTGGTCACCAGCGCCACCATGCCGCCTTCGCGGGCGAAGCGCGCATCGCTGGCGACGGTGAGCGTGGTCGGCGCGGCATCGCCGACGGCGGCCGCCTCCACGTCCGCTGGCGTTCCGTCGCCGAAGTACGCGATCTGGCATCGCGGCAGCGCAGCGGCTGACGTGGGTCGGGTGATGGTGATCGACCGTTCGCCGACGCGACGGCGCGCCAGGGCGTCGAGCCGGTCGTCGAAAGGGTCGTCGCCGTACACGCAGATCTGGAAGGGGGCGCCTGCCCGCGCGAAAGCCTCCGTCGGCCACTCGACGAAGCGCGTGAAATTGAAGAGGAAGGCGGCCTTCAGGGAATACTCGTCGGTCGCGGCACGCACGGCGGCGGCCGGCAGCAAGGTCGCGGCCAGCAGCACGATCGCCATCATCCTCCCGAAGGCGCCGATCCGCGACTTCACGGGGGGGAGCCCTCGCCGTGCTTCGCCAGCCAATCACCGAGGGACTCCACGGCGAGCGGCGGCGAGAACAGGTAGCCCTGCAGCTCATCGCAGCCGAGATCGATCAGGCGCTGGCGCTGCGTCGGCGTCTCGACGCCTTCCGCGATCACCTTCAGGCCGAGCGTGCGCCCGAGCTCGATGATCATCTCGGCGAGGCTGCCGCCGCCGCTCTCCGCATCGAGGCCCATGACGAAGCTGCGATCGATCTTCAGGCGTTCGGGCGAAAGCTTCTCGAGGCTGGACAGCGACGAATACCCGGTGCCGAAATCGTCGATCGCGACGCAGACACCCAACTGCTTGAGCGCGGCGAGGCGCGGCAGAACGATGTCCGGGGACTGCATGGCCACCGACTCGGTGATTTCGATCTCCAGCAGCGCCGCCGGCAGCCCGCCATCGGCGAGCGCTTCGGCCACCATCACCTCGAACCCCGGGACCAGCAGCTGGGTCATCGACACGTTGACGGCCATGCGCAGCGGATGGCCGCCCTCGCGCAGGGCTGCCGCGCGATGGATCGCCGAGCGCATGGCCCAGGTACCGAGGTCCTTGATGAGGCCCGACTGCTCGGCGATCGGGATGAAGCGGTCCGGCGGCACCAGCCGGCCATCGTCGGCGCGCCAGCGCATCAGCGCCTCGAGGCCGACCGTGCGTCCGCTGTGGGCCTCGACCTGCGGCTGGTACATCAGGAACAGCCGCTGCTGGTCGAAGGCCGCGCGCAGGCCGTGCAGCAGGCGCGTGCGCTCCTTGATCTCGGTGGCGACCTCGTGTGAATAGAACGCCACCGAGCGGTGGCCGGTCTGTTTGGCGCGCTTCAGCGCCGAGTAGCCCATCTTGATGGCTTCGCCGCCGCTGGTGCAGTCGCGCACCAGCTCGACGCCGCCGAACGACGCGGAGAGGCCGATCTGCAGGTCTTCGACGTCGAAGGGCTCGTCGAGGCAGGCAGCCCACTCGTCCGGCACCAGCAGCTCGCGCGGCCCGAAGGCGGCGAAGGTGTCGTTGGCGACGCGCGCCACGCGAACGCTGGCATCGGCCCGCGTCATCAGCCGCTGCGCCACGCCGCGCAGCAGCGCGTCGCCGATCCGGTCGCCGAACGTCTCGTTGATTTCCGAGAACTGGTCGATGTCGACCAGCAGCAGCCGCTGCGGGGCCTCCGGCGCGGCCTTCAGCGCGGCGTCGATGGTTTCGGCGAGCGCCGAGCGGTTCGGCAGGCGGGTGAGGCCATCGACGTAGGCGGCGTCGCGAAGGCGCTCGACGAGGCGCACGCCATCGGCGGCCACCGTGGTGTTCTGCACGAACATGTCGAACACCCGGGGGTCGTGCCGCGCCGGCAGGTCGTCCGCGCCGAGGAAGGCGACCGCGTCAGCGCCGGTGCGCGACGGGAGGTAGACCGCGATGCCGCAGGGACTGGTGACGGTGCGGCGGGCGCCGAAGGCGAGCTCGATGGTACGTACCTCCGGCTCGGCACCGAGGGTGTCGAGGCGCCGCCAGGACCAGTCGGCGTAGCGCCCCAGCGCCGCGACCACCCGGCGGCGATGGTCGTCGGCTTCGTGAACGCGGCGCCCGTCGCTGCAGAAGATCGTGTGCGCCGGCAGGCCGTAGAGCCCCGCGAGTCGCTCGAGCAACCCGACGGCGAAGGCCGGCATGGTGTTGGCGGCCAGCAGCTCGGTCTGCGCCTTCAGCAGGTACTCGAGGTCGTTGCGCGTGGCTTCGACCGCCGAAAGCGTCTGGAAGCCTCGGAGGGCCGACGTCAGTACGGTGTACAGGCGCGTCCGCGTCAGTTCGCTCTTGATGCGGTAGTCGTTGATGTCGTAGTCGCGGATCGCCTGCATCTCCGGCGCATAGCCGGGTTGGCCCGTGCGCAGGATGATGCGCGGCTTGTGCAACTGCAGCTCGGTGCGGATCCGTGCGACGAGTTCGAGTCCGGCGCTTTCCGACTCCATCACCACGTCGAGCAGGATCACGGCGACATCGGGCTCGGCGACGAGCAGGTCGTACGCCTGCGCGCTGGATTCCGCATGCAGGAAGCGCAGCGGACGGCCGAGGATCTCGACGCCGCGCATCGCCATGCAGGTGGCGGCGTAGACGTCCGGCTCGTCATCGACGACCAGGATCGTCCATGCCGCCCGCTCGGGTGTGCCCGGCTCACCGGCCTCCTGCGCGAACACCAGGCTGTCGTCACCGGCCAGCGGCCGATCGTGGCTCATGCCGCCCCCCTGAGGTGCGGCAGGGGGACTTCCCTGCCGCAGCCTAGGATAGCCACGCCCCGCGCGCCCCGCACCAGCGGCGCCGGGCTCAGGCGGCGCTGCGATCCATGCGGCTGGCGAGCTCACGCCAACCCGGCAGGTGCGCGGCCATGCCGCAGCGCTCCAGCCACGGCTCGTCCACCCGGCGGTCGAATGCCAGTGCGGTCGCGACGTGGACGGCGCCGACCACGCCGAAGCCGCTGCCCGACAGGCGCGGCGTCCGCTGCCAAGCCACGGCCTGCTGCAGGAGGGCCGGCATTTGCCAAAGGCCCATCAGGTAGGCCGCGGCCTCGTCCTGGACCGGTGGCGCCACCGGCAGGGCCGCGACGTCGCCGCTGTCGAGCTCGGGCAGCATCTCGCCGATGCCGGCCAACAGCGCCGCCGTGGAGGCGACGTCAGGATCGATGTGGGGCGCCATCAGCCGTGGTGCCAGCCACGCCGCCAGGAGGCTGCGCTCGCGGACCCGTTCGGCCCGGGCCGCGTCGGCGCCGCTGAAGGCGTACAGCTCGGCGGCGAGCACCAGGTTGCGCGTGGTCTTGAGCCCGAGGCGCGTCACGGCGAAGGGAATGCTGGCGATCTGCCGGCCGGCGCCGTACATCGCCGAGTTGGCGATCTGGAGCACGCGCGCGCCGAGCACGGGGTCGGCCATCACGTGCTCGGCGATGCGTGCGATCTCGACGTTGGGGTCCTCGAGTGCCTTGCAGATCGCCATGTAAAGCCGGGGCGCGCCCGGAAGGCGGGTCAGGGCGCCGACCTGGGCGCGCAAGGCCGGACGGTCGAGCCGTTGGGCCAACTGGGCGTAGGCCACCAGCGCCTCGGCGATCCCCTCCACCGGACTGCCGGCGTCCAGCAGGCCATGGGCCAGCGCCTGAAGCCGTGGTTCGATGCTGCCGCTTTCGGCCGAGACGAGGACCAGCCGCGCCGTTTGCGGCGCGGTGTACAGCTGGTGGCGAAGCAGGGATTCGGCATCCGGGAGGGCGGCATCGACGACGATCGCGTCCGCCGCCTCGTGCTCGAGCACCTGCCGCGATTCCTCGGGACGGGCGTACGACAGCACCTGCCAGTCGTAGCCGCGCGCCAGCAGCGCGTCGGCCACCGCGCCAGGACGGTTCGGGTCGGGCGTGGCGAAGAAAACGCGCATGGAGGGACGGACGCCTGTTTGTTGCTTTTGACAAAGACTACCCGTCGGCATGCCGGCGAATCCGGGGCTGCGTCACACCTTCATCCATCCCCCGCGCCGCGGCCCCTGCGGGGGCTGCGGCAGGGGGGCTCTGCTACAGTCCCTCGACGCCTCCCCGAGCCTCCAAGCCGCTTGAGCGATCCCGCCGCGACCCCCGATGACGCGCCCCTGCGCCTGCTGTATGCCGGCGCGGACCGGGGCGTGGCCGTCGCGCTCGCCCAGGCCCTCGGCCCGCGGATCGTCCTCGCCGTCGTCGACGCGGCCGAGGATGCCCTCGCGCTCGTCCGCCGGGAGGCTTTCGATGCCGTGCTCGTCCAGCCCCGGCTTGCCCAAGGGTCGGGCAACGCCCTGCTCGGCGTCCTCAAGCGCGAGGCCCCGAAGCTGGTGCGCTGCCTCGTGCTTGACGATGGCCGCGATGCGCCCGGTCTGGCGGCGCTCGACAACCTCCATCGCCTCCTCTACCAGCCGATCGACGCCGACGCCCTGCTCGCCGGACTCAAGTCGCTGCTTGCGCTGCGCCGTCGCCTCGAAAGCCCGCGGCTGGCCGAGGCGATCGGCCGCATCGGCCGACTGCCGCCACCGCCGGCGCTCTCGCTCGACCTGATGCGCCGCACCGAGGACCTCGAGGTTGCCGCCCGCGATGTCGCGACGCTGGTCGAGAGCGACCCCACGCTGGCCGCCAAGGTGCTGCGCTTGTGCAACTCGGCCATGTACAGCGGCGGGCGCCGCATCGACGATATCCACAGCGCGGTGGTTTGGCTCGGCAACCTCAGCCTGCGGCGCCTGGTGATGGCGGGCGAGATTTTCGGCGCCGCGCGGCCGAAGGCCGAGCCCGAGGCGCTCGACCGCCTTCGCGAGACCAGCCTGCGGGCGTCGCGCCTTGCCGCACGCCTCTTGCCCGGCCCGCGCGCCGATCTCGCCGCCACCGCGGCCTTGCTGGCCGGCGTCGGGCGCCTGCTGCCCCAGGTCCGCGTGCCGTGGGCCCGGCAGGAGGGCGACGCGGCCGATTGGCCCACGTATGCCGAGGCGGGCGCCTACCTCCTCGCGCTGTGGGGCCTGCCCGAGACGCTGGTCGAAGCGGTTGCGCAGCATCCGACCCCTGCGGCGATCGCGGAGCATGGCCTCGGCGTCGTGGGCGCCTGCCACGTGGCGTGGGCCCTGCTGGGCGAGGTGCCGCTGGACGAGGCCTGGCTGGAGGCGCGGGGCCTCGTCGCCGAACTCGAGGCCTGGCGCGCGCTGGCCGTCGAGCTCCCCGGCGAGGGCTGAGCCGCGGTGGACGACGCCACCGACCCGGTGAGCGGGCTGCGCTGGTTGGGTGCGGACGATCCGGTCCTCCGCGGCTGCGCCGCCGATGGCCGGCGCGTGCTGTTCGCCGAGATCGCCTTGGACCGCTTCGTCGGCCTCGTCGACGGCCTCGGCGAGGACACCGCCGGCCGCGCCTTGGCCGTGGCCGCCGACCGCATCGCCGCCTTCGCGCTGCCGCAGGGACGGCTGTGGCGCCTTCGCGGCGCCTGCCTGCTGCTGGCCACCGATGCCACCGACGTCCTCGTCGATCCGGAGGCCTGGGCGCAGCGCCTGCTGGCCGAACTGTCGGCGCCGCTGTCGGTGCCGCCCTACACGCTGGAGATCAACGGCAGCATCGGACTCGCGGTATACCCCGACGACGCCCCCACGCTGGCCGCCGCGCTGAGCGCCGCCGACCGCGCGCTCTACGCCGCGCAGCGCTCCGGCGTCGGCCGGGTGTTGCGCGGCGCCGCTCCCGGCGCCGCCGGTCGCAGCGTGCCGATGTTCACCGAGGCCTTGGCGACGGCGCTGGCGCGCGACGAACTCGAGCTGCACTACCAACCCTTCGTCGATGCCGCCGATGGCCGCATCGCCGGGGTAGAGGCCCTGCTGCGCTGGCGCGCGCCGGACGGCCGTCTGCTCGCACCGCCCCAGTTCCTGCCGCGTGCCGAGCAGCTCGGGTTGATGCGTGGCATCAGCGGCTGGGTGCTCGACCGCGTCATCGCCGATGCGCGCCACTGGCGCCGCGCCGGCTTCGACGACCTGCGCATCGCCGTGAATGTCTCCACCGTGCAGCTGCTCGAGGATGACCTCGTCGACCAGTTGGAGACGCGCCTCGCCGCCGCCGACGTTGCCTTCGACCAGTTCGAGATCGAGCTCTCGGAAAGCACGCTGCTGCGCGATGTCGACCGCATCCGCGACACCTTGAGGCGGCTGCGCAGCTACGGCGTGGGCCTGACGCTCGACGATTTCGGCATGGGCGGTGCCGGCCTCGTGCAACTGCCGCGCTACCCGCTGTCGAAGATCAAGATCGACCGCGACTTCACCGGTGAGATCGCCCACGACCAAGGCCAGGCGGCGATCGCCCGAGCGATCATCGCGATGGGCCGCCAGCTGCACCTGAAGGTGATGGCCGAAGGCGTCGAGTCCGAGGCGCAGGTGGGCTACCTGCGCCGCGCCGACTGCGACCAGTTGCAGGGCTTCCTGTTCTCCGGGCCCAAGCCGCTGGCCGAGATCGATCCGCTGCTGCGCCAGCGTTACCTGCGCCCGGAACTGTTCGCGCAAGGCGCCGCCTCGCGGACGCTGCTGCTCGTCGATGACGAGGAGAACGTGCTTCGCGCGCTGCAGCGCGTGTTCCGCCGCGACGGTTACCGCGTGCTGGCCGCCAGCCGCGTGCAGGAGGCGTTCGAACTCCTGGCCAGCAACGACGTGCAGGTGATCGTCAGCGACCAGCGCATGAACGACGTCAGCGGCACGGAGTTCCTGGGCCGGGTGAAGGAGCTCTACCCGCGGACGGTCCGCCTGATCCTCTCCGGCTACACCGACCTCGCCACCGTCACCGAGGCGATCAACAAGGGCGCCATCTACCGGTTCCTCACCAAGCCCTGGGACGAGGAAGACTTGCGCCATCACATCCGCGAGGCCTTCCGCACCTGGGAGGGGCTGCAGTGAGCCCTCGCCGCGGTCGACGCGTCGAGGAGTGCCGATGGGCTTCGTGATCCTGCGCACGCTGCGCCGACTGCCCAACCTGCTGCTGCTCTCGGCCCTGCTCGC
This sequence comes from Silanimonas algicola, assembly GCF_054777375.1. Taxonomy (NCBI): domain Bacteria; kingdom Pseudomonadati; phylum Pseudomonadota; class Gammaproteobacteria; order Lysobacterales; family Lysobacteraceae; genus Silanimonas; species Silanimonas algicola. The sequence continues at coordinate 165,400 of NZ_BAAHAS010000003.1, forward strand.
GCAGGTGCTCGCCTGGCCATGGTTGGAGGGTGTCGCCGGCGGACGGCTGGTGCTCGTCGGCTTCGACTGGGTGATCCTCGTGCTCGCGCTCCGCGCCGCGCGGGCCACCGGGGCCGAAGCGCGGCTCGGCTGGTGGCTGCTGGGGCCCGCGGTCGTGCTGCATGCGGGCGAGGTGGCATTCGGCGGCAGCGGCCTGTATGTCGCCAGCCAACTCGCGCAAGCCGGCTTCCATGGCTTCGTGGTGAGCTGTTTGCTGCGCTACGTGCTGCGCGATGACGTCATGACGCTGGACGAACTGTGGGCGCTGGCCTCGCTCTACGTGCTGCTGGCCTTCGTGTTCGCCTACGTCTACGCGGTGGTCGAGCACCTGGCGCCCGGCGCCTTCTACATCAATCCGACGAACAACCCGGATGGCGTGACCGGCTGGTGGGAGCTGCTGTACTTCAGTTTCACCTGCCTCACGTCGGTGGGCTTCGGGGAGATCACCCCGGTGCACGACGTCGCCCGTTCGGTGGTGATGGTCCAGCAGGTCACCGGCGTGCTCTACCTCGCCATCGTGATCTCGCGGCTGATCGGCATGCAGCGGCGGCGGCCGGGCTGAGTCAGTCGCCTGGACGCACCGGCTGGTGCACCGGCAGCACGACGGTGAAGACCGCGCCGCCTTCGGCGCCGTTCGCCACCTCGATGCGGCCGCCGTGCTTCTTGACGATGCCATAGCTGATCGACAGCCCCAGCCCCGTGCCGGTGCCCACCGGCTTCGTGGTGAAGAAGGGGTCGAAGATGCGCGGCAGCGTTTCCGGATCGATGCCGGGGCCGCTGTCGCGGATGCTGATCCAGGCTTCACCGCGCGCTTCGTCGTGGCCGCTGGCCAGCGTGATCGTGCCGCGCTCGCCAATGGCATGGCCGGCGTTGAGCAGCAGGTTCATGAACACCTGGTTGATCTCGCTGGGATGGCATTCCACCAGCGGCAGCGGCCCGAGTTGGCGCTCGACCCGGGCTTTGTACTTGAGGTCGTTCCAGACGATGTTCAGGGTGCTCTCGAGGCCTTTGTGCAGGTCGACCCGGCGCCAGCCCGCCTCGCGCCCGGCGTGGGAGAAGTCCTTCAGGTCCTGCACGATGCGGCGCACGCGTTCGAGGCCTTCGCGTGATTCGTTGATGAGCTCGGGCAGGTCGGTGGAAACGAAGTCGAAATCGACGCGGGTGCGGACTTCCGAGATCGCCGCCAGCGTCCCCTCGTCGAGTCTGGGCGCCAGCGCGCGCTCGTAGGCGTGGATCAGCTCGAGCAAGCCGCTGGTGTAGTCGCGCAGGCTGACGAGGTTGGAATGCACGTAGCCGATCGGGTTGTTGATCTCGTGGGCGATGCCGGCGGCGAGCTGGCCGATCGAAGCCATCTTTTCCTGTTGCAGCAGCTGCTCCTGGGCGCTGGCGAGGCGCGCGTAGGCCTGCTGCAGTTCCCCGTGGCGTCGCCGCAGCTCGTCCTGCCGGTGCCGCGCTTCGGTCACGTCGCGGAGCAGCAGCAGGTGCGCCGGCGTTCCGTCGACGACCCACGGGTAGCGGCGCAGCGCGAGCACCACGCCACGGGCCTCGTCCCGGACGTCGCCGCTCCAGGCTTCCTCGGGCGCGGTTGCGAACACCTCGTCCGGCAGCAGGGCGACGAGCGGCGCGGGGTTGTCCGGGTCGTCGGGGTCGGTGGCGACGCGATGCGCCAGCTCGCCGGCGGCCGGGTTGGCGTAGTGCACCGCTTGCCGGGCGTCGACCAGCAGCACGGCCTCCTCGATCATCTCGAGGAAGGCGACGAGTTCCGGGTTGCTGGGTTGGCTCGGCAGCCAGAAGCGGCCGGGCGGGGTATCGGGCATGCGCGGTGCACCGTCGAGGCGACGGTGCACAGGCTAACGCCGGCTCAGGCGACGGCGATAGGCCGCGACCACGCGCCGTGGGCACGCTGGCCGCGCGTGTCGTAGCCAACCGCCTCGCTACGACCCAGCTGGCGGAGCGCGAACGCCACCGCGCGGCGGCGGCGGGCCAGCATCAGGCCGTTTTCCCGGTTGAACTCGGCCAGCGCGGCGACGCGCGGCGCGTCCGCGCTGCTCAGGCCGGCCGACTCCGCGGCGCGCAGCGCCTGCAGCTTGGCTTCCGTGGAGCGCAAGAGCGCTTCGACGTCCTGACCGGACAAGGCATCGCGTTCAGCGCGCAGCGCGGCTTCGAGGGCGTCGAGCAGGGTGGCGGTCATCGGGTCGGGTCTCGGGCTTCGTCAGACGCTCAGCTGGCGCTCCAGCGCGTCGAGGCGCTGGGCGATCTCCTGCGGATCGATGCGGTAGGTGCCTGCGGCCAGGGCCGCGCGCAGCGCTTCGATCTTCGCCATGTCCATGGGCGGTGGGCCGGCCTTGGTCTGCTTCTGCACGACCCGCAGCGCTTCGGCCTCGCCGGTCAGGCGCACGTTGTCGGAGGACGCGGCCTGGGTTTCGGCGATGGCTTGGGCACGCGGGGTCCCCGACCGTTCGATGGCGGCCGGCGCCGGCGCGGCCGCCGGCGCGGGGGCCGGGCGGGGCGCGGAGGCTCCGTCGATCTTGTTGGTCATGGTCGTGTCCTCCGGAACGAGAGGTTCCTCACGACCGGTATCGGCCGTGCCCCGCGCGACTTTAGCCCCAAGGGGGAAATTTTTCCGTCGACGCCGGAAACGTGCGCCGGCCCACGCTTCGGCCGGTTCATCGGCCGACCCGGACCTCGCCCGGAGCGGCCACCACGCCGCTCAGGACCCGGCGGGAGCTCAGGTTCTCGACCCGGACGACCTCCCCGGCGCCCGCGTCGGCCAAGGCCCGGCCGGCCATCCGCACTTCGAATCCGCCGCCGCCGGCCACGAGGGCCACCGGCTCGCCGCGCTTCACCACGGCCTGTGCGACCAGATCGCTGCGCCGCAGCACCTGGCCGGCCTGCCCGCCGAGGCGCAGGGTCTGGCCGATGGCCTGGGCCGGGTCGGTCAGGGGCGCGGCGCCAAGGCGCGCGGTGTCGCGGGTTTCCACGCCGACCGCCGAGGCCGGGACCGGTTGCCCGGGGGCCACGGCGGCGGTGAGCACCACCACGGGCTGCACCCGCTGCACCCGGACCGGCACGAACAGGCGCCAGCCGTCGGGACAGCTCACTTCGACGTTAACGGCCGACAGCGCCTGCGCTTGAAGCGCATGCGGGCAGGGCGGCATGCGCAAGGCGGGGTCCAAGCGGGCCTCGATGCGGACGCCGGGCGAGGCGAGGGCGCCCTCCGCCGCGGAGCGGATGGACTCCACCGTCTGGAAGCTGCCGTCCTGGGCCCGCAGCCCGCCGGCGAACGCGAGGCCGGCGGCGGCAAGGCTGCCGAGGACAAGAACGCCGGCATGCAGGGTTCGCGGCACGCGTCGTTCGCGGCGGAGCGCCCGGGCGAGGTCGGGCAGGCGCGGCGGTGGCAGGGGGGCCGGGGCGGGCAGCGGGGTCGCTTCAGGGCGGGACATCGGTCACTCCGGGCGCGGATGCGTCGTGGCAGGCTGTGCAAGCGGCGTGCCGCGGCACGCGACGTGCAAGGGCCCCGTGCGCCGAGCGCACCGCTCAAGAAGCCCGTTGGCGGGCCGACAACGACAAGGAACGTCCCCATGGAATCGAGGCTGCCGAGCCGCATGTCGCGCGACCTGCTCAACCGCATCGACCAGCGCACCCGTTTGGCCGGCCACAACCGGCTGGCCCTGCTGCTGTTCCGCCTCGGTGGCCGCCAGCTGTTCGGCGTGAATGTCTTCAAGGTGCAGGAAGTGCTGCGTCGACCGCCGCTGTTCCCGATCCCGCGCCTGCCGCCGGGCTTCGTCGGCGCTGCCGACATCCGCGGCCGTTCGGTGCCGATCCTCGACCTCGGCAGCGCCGTCCGCTATCCGGAGCGCCATCTCGACCCGCCCTACCTGGTGGTGACGGAATTCAACCGCTCGGTGCAGGGCTTCCTCGTCGCCGAGGTGGACCGCATCGTCAACATCGCCGTCGAGGACATCCGTCCGCCGCCGGAGCTGGGCGTCGATGACAGTTACCTGACCGCGGTGACCCGCTACAACGGCGAACTGATCCAGGTCATCGACGTCGAGTCCGTGCTCGCCGATGCGACCGGGGCGCGGATGCTGCAGCCGATCGAGCAGCGCCTGAAGATCGGCGCCGGCGAGGAACCGATCCGCATCCTCGTCACCGACGATTCCCGCGTGGCCCGCAACCAGATCCGCGGTGTGCTGGACCAGCTCGGCGTCTCCTCGACCCTGCTGTCCGACGGCCGGCAGGCCATCGAGCACCTGAAGCAGCTGGCCGCCGAGGGCATCGACGTGACCCGCCACTACGCGATGGTGATCTCCGACATCGAGATGCCCTCGATGGACGGCTATACCCTGACGACGGAAATCCGCCGCGATCCGGCGCTGGCCGGGCTGTTCGTGCTGCTGCACACCTCGTTGTCCGGCGTGTTCAACAACGCCATGGTCGACCAGGTGGGTGCGAACGCCTTCGTGGCCAAGTATTCGGCCAACGAGCTGGCCGAGAAGGTGCTGGCCCGCGTCCAGGCCTTCCAGCGCGAGAAGGCCGCGGCCTGACCGCGGGCCCACGACGGGGCCTGCCGCCGCTCTGGCACGGTCCTTGCACCGCTCCGTGGCAACCCACGCCCGGAGCCGCCCATGGCCGGTCCCTTCGACAATCCGTTCGGTCTCTCCGCCCTGTCGCTGCCGCTGCGCGAGCAGCGGCTCAAGGTGCTGTCCTCGAACCTCGCGAATGCCGACACGCCGGGCTACCAGGCCAAGGAGTTCGATTTCCAGCGCGCCCTGGCAGGTGCTGAGGACCACCAGCGCCGCGTCACCGCTGGTCCCTCGCGCGGGCCGCTCGGCATCGGCGGTGGCGGCGTGGCCGACGGCATGGGTCTGGCCGAAGGGCCGGACTTCCGCCGCTACGTGACCACGCGCCAGGCGCTGCAGCCCAGCCTGGACGGCAACACCGTGAATACCGAGACCGAGAACGCCGCCTTCGGCCGTGCGGTGCTCGAGTACCGCGCCTCGTTGACCTTCTTCGAATCCCGGGTGCGCGGCCTGATGACCGCGATCACGGGCCAGTAAGGGAACCGCCATGAGCAGCCTGCCCATCTTCGACGTCGCCGGGAGCGCGCTCTCCGCGCAGTCGGTGCGCCTCAACACCATCGCCTCGAACCTCGCCAACGCCGACACCGTCGGCCGCACGCCCGAAACCGCCTACAAGCCGATCGAGCCGACCTTCGAGACCGCGCCGCTGCCCGGCCAGGACGGCATGAGCGGAGTGAAGGTGCTGCGCGTCGACCCGCTCGACAAACCCGCCATCAAGCGCTTCGAGCCCGGCCACCCGATGGCCGATGCCGAGGGCTACATCTACGCGCCGGACGTCGATCCGGTGGCGCAGATGGTCAACCTCATCTCCGCTTCGCGTGGCTACCAGGCCAACGTCGAAGTGCTCAATTCCGCGCGCGAGCTCGCCCTCGCCACGCTCACCATCGGCCGCTGACGCGGCCCAGGGAATCGACCATGGCATTCGACGTCAACGTCGCCAACGGCATCGGCCTCACCAGCAGCCCGCAAACGCAGAGCCGCATGGGCAAGTCCGACCTCACGCAGGCCGACTTCCTGCGCCTGATGACCGAGCAGCTGAAGAACCAGGACCCGCTCAAGCCGCTGTCGAACGCCGAGTTCGTCAGCCAGATGGCGCAGATGTCGACCGCGCAGGGCGTCGGCGACCTCGAGACCGCCATCGACAACATGGCCACTTCCTTCAACAACGACCAGGCCCTGCGTGGTGCCGACCTGATCGGGCGTAACGCGCTGGTCGAAACCGACCGCCTGCCGCTGTCGGCCGATGCCGAAGGCGCGCTTTCCGCCACCGGCGTCGCCGCGACGCCCGGCGCCGGGCCGGTGACGATCGAGATCACCGCCGCCAACGGCGCGCTGGTACGGCGCTTGCAAGTCACGTCCCAAGGGGCCGGCGACGTGCCCTTCGCGTGGGACGGCCTCAACGAACAAGGGCAGGCGATGGCGCCGGGCACCTATCGCATGCGGGCCACCTTCGGCGAGGGACGCGATTCGAAGGCCGTCGGCACCGGGACGATGGCGCCGATCGACAGCGTCACGCTCGACCCGCAGGGAATGCTGCTGAACCTCCGCGGCCTCGGCACGGCGCCGCTCTCCGCGATCCGCCGGCTGGGCTGATGCCTCGCCTGCCCTGACCACCGCCAATACCCGCTGCACCGCACCTGGAGCACCGCCATGAGCTTCCGCACCGCCCTCTCCGGCATCAACGCGGCCACCACCGACCTCTCGGTGACCTCGAACAACATCGCCAATGTCTCGACGGCCGGCTTCAAGGAAGGCCGCGCGGAGTTCGGCGACCTCTACGCGGCGTCGATCTTCGGCACCTCGCGCAACACCGCCGGCTCCGGCGTGCGCGTCACCGGCATCACGCAGCAGTTCACCCAGGGCAGCATCGAATTCACCAACCGCAACCTCGACGTGGCGATCTCGGGCGGCGGCTTCTTCACGCTGAACAACAACGGCGCCACCGTGTACTCGCGCGCCGGCAACTTCCAGCTCGATCGCGACGGTTTCGTCGTCAACCCCACCGGCGCGCGGCTGCAGATCTTCCCGCCCACCGACCAGAGCGGCAACAACTTCGAGACCGGCCGGCTGCAGGACCTCCAGCTCACCACCACGGACAGCGCGCCGAGCGCCTCGACCGAAGTGATCGTCGGCTCCAACCTGCCGGCCAACGGCACCGTCCCTGCGGCGTCGCCGTTCGATCCGAACGACACCAACACGTTCAACCATTCGACCTCGATCACGCTCTATGACTCGCTGGGCGTGGCCCACGTGCAGACGCTGTACTACGTGAAGACGGCGAACCCGAACGAGTGGCAGCTGTACAACTACATCGATGGCACCGCGGTGGGCGCGGCGCAGACGCTGCAGTACGACGCGCAAGGCGCGTTGACCGCGCCGGCCACCGGCTTCATCACCCTGCCGGCCTACACGCCGACGACAGGTGCGGCCCCCATCAACCTCACGCTCGACCTGCGCAGCTCGACGCAGTACGGCGAGCGTTTCGCCATCAACGACCTGCGCCAGGACGGCTACACCACCGGTCGCCTGATCGGCATCGAGTTCTCGCAGGAAGGCGTCGTCTTCGCGCGCTACACCAACGGCGTCGCCTCGCCGCTCGGCCAGGTCGCCTTGACCACCTTCCCGAACCAGCAGGGCCTGCAGAACCTCGGCGACAACGTCTGGTCGGAGACCTTCGACTCCGGCGGCCCGCGTCGCGGCGCGGCCGGCACGTCGGACTTCGGCCTCGTGACCTCCGGTGCCCTCGAAGGCTCGAACGTCGAACTCACCGAGCAGCTGGTGAACATGATCGTCGCGCAGCGCAACTTCCAGGCCAACGCGCAGATGATCCAGACCACCGACCAGATCCAGCAGACCATCATCAACCTGCGTTGATCGCGGGCTGACACCGGAGCACGACGATGGACAAGGCCCTTTACGTCGCGATGTCGGGAGCGCAGGCCAACCTGCGCGCCCAGGCGGCCGTATCGCACAACCTCGCCAACGTCTCCACCGCCGGCTTCAAGGCGCTCCTGCACGCCACCGAGGCCTTCCCCGCCAAGGGCGGCGAGGTCGGCTCGCGCACCTACACGATGGGCGATGTTGGCGGCTTCGACGCGACCGGCGGCAGCCTGCAGACCACCGGCAATCCATTGGACTTCGCGCTCAACGGCGCCGACCTGTGGATGAGCGTCGCCGACCGCGGCGGCGAGCCGGCCTACACGCGAGCCACCGACCTGAAGCTCGACGCCACCGGCCGGCTGACGAACGGCCGCGGCCAGCCCGTGCTCGACGATACGGGCCAACCCATCGCGCTGCCGCCGTTCCAGAGCCTGTCGGTCGGCGGCGACGGCACCGTCGCCATCGTCGCCCTGGGCGATGCCACCGGCACGGCGCAGAACGTCGCCCGGATCGGCGTCGTCCGCGCCGACCCCACCACGCTCCAGCGCGGCGAAGACGGCCTGTTCCGTCCTACCTCGCAGGACCCCGCCGCGCAACCGCAGGCCGCGGCCGGGGAAGTGTTGATGAGCGGCGTTCTGGAGAACAGCAACGTCAACGCCACTGAACAGCTGGTGGCCATGATTTCCCTCTCGCGGCAGTTCGAGATGAACCTCAAGGTCATCCGCAGCGGCGACGAGAACGCGCAGGCGGCGAACACGCTGCTGCGCGCCCGCTAAAGGAGACGCGCCATGAACCCCGCCCTGTGGATCGCCAAGACCGGCCTCGACGCGCAGCAGACGCGCATGTCGGTGGTCGCGCACAACCTGGCCAACGTCAACACGACGGGCTACAAGCGCGACCGCGCCAGCTTCGAGGACCTGCTGTACCAGCAGGTGCGCGCGCCGGGGGGCGCCAGCTCGCAGCAGACCAACCTGCCTTCGGGCCTGCAGCTCGGCACCGGCGTGCGCGTGGTGAGCACGGCGAAATCGCACATCCAGGGCAACCTGCTGCAGACCGGCAACGCGCTCGATGTCGCCATCAACGGCCGCGGCTTCTTCCAGGTGCTGCTGCCCGACGGCACCGAGGCCTACACGCGCGACGGCAGCTTCCAGATCAACGCGCAGGGCGAGCTGGTGACCAACTCCGGCTACACCATCCAGCCCGGCATCCAGATCCCCGAGGGTGCGCAGGCGATCTCGATCGGCAGCGACGGCACCGTGACCGTGCAGATCGCCGGCCAGGCCGCGCCGCAGGAAGTTGGCCAGATCACCCTGACCGACTTCGTGAACCCGAGCGGCCTGTTCGCCAAGGGCGAGAACCTCTACCTCGAAAGCGGCGCCTCGGGCCCGGCACAGGCCGGCACGCCCGGCCAGGCCGGCATCGGCCTTCTGGCGCAGGGGTCGCTGGAGAGCTCGAACGTCAACACCGTCGAGGAGTTGGTGGCGATGATCGAGACGCAGCGCGCCTACGAGATCAACGCCAAGGCCATCAGCACCACCGACCAGATGCTGGCTTACCTGAACAACAACGTCTGAGCCCCGCCATGAAGCGCGCCCTCGTCCTCGCCCTCGTCCTCCCGATGCTCAGCGCCTGCGGCCACGGCGCGATGATCCGCGGCGACGTCCAGCCGCTGGCGCCGATGGCGGTGATGCAGGTGCCGGTGCAGGCTACCGCCGCGCCGAGCGCCGGTGCGATCTATCGCGAGGGTCCGGGGCTGCGCCTCTACACCGACCGCAAGGCGCGCGAGGTGGGCGACATCGTCACGATCAACCTGTCGGAGCGCACTCAGGCCAGCACGCGCGCCAACACCGCGATCACCAAGGAATCCACCAACAGCATGTCCGGCACCGTGTTCGGTGCCCCGGTGACGGTGGGTGGCCAGGACATCCTCGACAACTCGCTGTCGAACACCCGCGATTTCGCCGGCGACGGCAACTCGACCCAGAGCAACCAGATCACCGGCACGCTGACCGCCCAGGTCGTGCAGAAGCTGCCGAACGGCAACCTCGTGATCCAGGGCAGCAAGGAGCTGGCCCTGAACCAGGGCAACGAGTTGATCCAGGTGCAGGGCATCATCCGCACTGCCGACATCGGCCCCGACAACACGATCGCGAGCACCCGCGTGGCGGACGCCCGCATCGTCTACGGCGGTCGCGGCCCGCTGGCGCGGTCCAACGCGATGGGCTGGCTGGACCGCTTCTTCAACGGGGCGTGGTTCCCGAACTGAACGGCGCCCGCGCCGCCCACCCGCCACGGCCCGCTTCTGGCGGGCCGTCGTGTTTCCGGGCGCTCTGGCACGCGGCTTGCAAGTTTCCCGGCGAGCGGCCGATACCGCCGGAGAGCACCCATGTCGTCCCACCCCTCCCGTTCCCGATCCCTCACGGCCGGCCTCGCCGCCCTCGCGTTGCTGGTGGCCGCGCTCGCCAGCGCCCCGGCCCAGGCGGTCGAGCGCATCAAGGACCTCGCCCAGGTCGAGGGCGTCCGCGGCAACCCGCTTGTCGGTTACGGCCTGGTGGTGGGCCTGGACGGCACCGGCGACCGCACCAGCCAGTCGCCCTTCACCACCCAGAGCCTGAAGAACCTGCTCGACGAACTCGGCGTGACGATCCCGCCGGGGGTCAATCCGCAGCTGAAGAACGTCGCGGCCGTCGCCATCCACGCCGAGCTGCCGCCGTTCGCGCGCCCAGGCCAGGCCATCGACGTCACGGTGTCGTCGATCTCCAACGCCGTCAGCCTGCGCGGTGGCGCCCTGCTGATGGCCCCGCTCAAGGGGGCCGATGGCCAGGTGTACGCCATCGCCCAAGGCAACCTCGTGGTCGGTGGCTTCGGCGCGCAGGGCAGCGACGGCTCGCGGGTCTCGGTGAACATCCCGAGCTCCGGCCGCATCCCGAATGGCGCCATCGTCGAGCGCTCGATCCCCGATGCGCTGGCGCAGAGCGGCGCCGGCGGCACGCTCATGCTCAACCTGCACCAGCCCGACTTCACTACCGCCAGCCGGATGGTCGATGCCCTGAACAAGGCCTTTGGCGAGGCTTCGGCCACCGCACTCGATGCCGGGACGGTGCAGGTGCAGACCCCCACCGATCCGGGCGCCCGCGTGGCCTTCCTCGCCCGCGTCGAGAACCTGACGCTCGATCCGGGCCAGGTCGCCGCCAAGGTGGTGGTGAACGCCCGCACCGGTACCGTCGTGATCGGCAGCAACGTGCAGGTGATGCCGGCCGCCGTGGCGCATGGCTCGCTCACCGTGACGATCACCGAAGCCGCCAACGTCAGCCAGCCGGCGCCTTTCAGCCAGGGCGAAACCGTGGTGACGCCGGAATCGACGGTCGAAGCCACGGTCGATGGCTCGCGCATGTTCCTGTTCAAGGGCGGCACCTCGCTCGACCAGATCGTCCGCGCCGTGAACGAGGTCGGCGCGGCGCCGGGTGATGTGATCGCGATCCTCGAGGCGCTCAAGCAGGTCGGCGCGCTGCGCGCCGAACTCGAGATCATCTGAGGTCGCGGCCATGCGCGTTGATGCCCGCCCGATGCCGTTGCAGCCGGACAAGCCGATGGACGCGGCGCAGATCGACAAGGTCGCGCGCGACATGGAAGGCCTGTTCGCGCAGATGATGATCAAGCAGATGCGCGAAACCGCGCTCGGCGACACGATGTTCCCCGGCGCCGCCGGCCAGTTCCGCGAGCTCTACGACGAACAGATCGCGAAGTCGCTGACCCAGGGCAAGGGCCTGGGCCTGTCCGACATGATCGCCCGGCAGCTCACCCGACAGGGCGGCGGCAGGCCCGACGCCGCGGTGGGCGCCTTGCCCTTGTCGCTGGCGAAGGCCGGCACGGCCCCGATGCTGCCGCTGGACACCTACGTGCGCCCGCTGGCGGCGAAGGTGCTGTCGCGCGAGGCCGCGCCGTCCTTGGCGACGACCACGGAGGCCGCCGCGCCGACGCCCGCGCTCGCGGCGGCGAACGGGGTCGCGAAGCCGAACTGGATCGCCGCGGCCGACGTGCCGCGGATGCTGCCCGCCCTGCGCACCGCGGCCGCGACCGAGTCCGTTCCGGCTGCGAAACCTGCCGCCGATGCCGGGCCGGCCAACGCCCGCGTCGAGGCCTTCGTGGCCAAGGTCTGGCCGCATGCGCAGAAGGTCGGCCGCGAACTCGGCGTCGACCCGCGCGCCATCGTCGCGCAGACCGCCCTCGAGACCGGCTGGGGCCGCAGCACCATCGTGGCGAACGGCCAGACGGCGAACAACTATTTCGGCATCAAGGCCACGGGCGGCTGGCGCGGCGATCGCGTGGCCACCGACACGCAGGAATTCGTGGGCGGCGGCTTCCGCACCGAACGCGCGGCCTTCCGCGCCTACGACGGCGTCGAGCAGAGCTTCAATGACTACGCCGCGCTGTTGAAGCGCAGCCCACGCTACGCCGCCGCGCTGAACGCCGGCGACGACATCCGCGGCTTCGCGTCCGCCCTGCAGCGCGGTGGCTACGCCACCGACCCGGCCTACGCCCGGAAGATCGAAGCCATCGCCACCGGACCGGCGTTGAACCGCGCCCTGGCCCGCCTCGACATCGATGACGCCACCGGCCCGACCGCCCCGTCGGCCCGCCACCTGGTGTTCGCCGCCAGCGGCATGGGAGCCTTCTGATGCCCAGCATCCTCGGCAACGGCACCAGCGCCCTGCTGGCCTTCCAGCGCGCGCTGGCCACCAGCAGCCACAACATCGCCAACGCGACGGTGGAGGGCTATACGCGGCAGCGCGTCGAGTTGTCCAACCGGGCGGGCGACGGCTTGCGCAACAACTATGTCGGCGCCGGCGTTCAGATCGCCGGGATCACCCGCCTGTCCGACACCCTGGTCACCAATCGCCTGCTCGACAGCCAGGGCGAGATTGGCCGCCTCGAGCTGGTCAACGGCTTCGCGTTGCGCATCGACCAGCTGTTCACCGACGCCACCACCGGCCTCGCGCAGCCGTTCTCGGCCTTCTTCGATGCCGCGCAGGGCGTGGCCGCCGAGCCGGCCTCGCAGGCCGCGCGCACCGAGCTGCTCGGTCGCGCCGAAGCCCTGGTCGCCCGCTTCGACCAGCTGCAGGGCGGCCTCGACCAGATCGACCGCGAGATCAACGCACGCCTGGCCGGCGGCGCCGAGGAAGTGAACCGGCTGGCCAGCGAAATCGCGCGACTCAACGTCGAGATCAGCCGCAACGGGCCCGCCAACGCCTCGCCCGACCTGCTCGACCAGCGCGACCGCCTGGTGTCGCAGGTGGCGACGCTGACCGGCGTCACGACGCTGCCGCAGGAGGACGGCGCGCTCAACGTGTTCACCACCGGCGGCCAGCCGATCGTGGTCGGCGCGAACGCGTCGCGCTTCATCACCGTGCAGGACGACTTCCGCAACGACCGCGTCGTGCTGGCGCTGGAGACCACGACCGGGACGGTCCGTCTGGGGGCCGGCAGCATCGCCGGCGAGCTGGGCGGCGCGCTGTCCTCGCGCGCCGAGCTGGTCGACGCCGGGCGCGCCGAACTCGGCCGCATCGCCGCGACGCTGGCCGAGATCGTCAATGGCCAGAGCGCCGCCGGCCTCGATCTGAACGGCAACGTCGGCACCGATTTCTTCGCCCTCGCCGCCCCCATCCCGCTGGCGAACCGCAACAACACCGGCACGGCCACGCTGGCCGTCGACATCGCCGATGTCGGCGCGCTGGACGGCGTGCCGCTGGAGTTCCGTTTCGACGGCGCGAACTGGAGCGCGCGCCGCGGCGACACCGGGGCGCCCGTGGCCTTGGCCGGCCTCGGCACCGTGGCCAGCCCCTTCGTCGTCAACGGCATCGAGGTGGTGGTCTCGGGCGCCGCCGCGGCAAACGACCGCTTCCTGATCGAACCGACGAGCAACGCCGCGCGCGACATCGCCGTGGCGGTCAACGACCCGAACCGCATCGCCGCGGCCAGCCGCATCCGGCCCAGCGCCGACCTGACCAACCTGGGGCAGGGCCGCGTGGTCTCGCTGGCGGTGCTCGACCCGGCCAATGCGGCGCTGACCACGCCGGCGACGATCCAGTTCCTGACGCCCACGACCTTCAGCCTCAACGGCGGCCCGGCCCAGGCCTACACGCCAGGCGCCAACATCGATGCCAACGGCTGGCGCCTCGTCCTCGATGGCGTGCCTCGGGCTGGCGACACCTTCCGGGTGGGTGCGAACGTCTCGAACTCCAGCGACAACACCAATATGCGCGCTTGGGCGCAGCTGGACGACGCCCGCGTCCTTGGCGGTGGCGCCAATTCGCTCAATGACGCGCTCGTCGCCCAGACCACGCGCATCGGTTCGGCCGCGCGCGAGAGCAGCTTCTCGCTGGACAGCCAGAAGGCCATCGACGAGGCCCTGGTGCAGCAGCGCGAGTCGCTCTCGGGCGTGAACCTCGACGAGGAGGCCGCCGACCTGCTGCGCTTCCAGCAGGCCTACCAGGCCGCGGCGCAGGTGATCAGCATCGCGGACACCATCTTCCAGACCTTCCTCCAGGCCGTGCGGCGCTGACGGAGCACAGCCATGACCACCCGGATCTCCAGTAACTCGCTCTACGAGGCCAACGTCGCCCAGCTGCTGCGCCGGCAGGTCGACCTGATCGCCACCCAGAACCAGATCGCCAGCGGCCGGCGGGTGAACACCGCGGCCGACGACCCCCTCGCCGCCGGTGCGGCGACGGCGATCGACCGGTCGCTGGCGGAGCTCGAGCGCTTCGAGCTCAACGCCAACGTGCTGGGCAACCGCCTCAACCTCCAGGAAAGCAACCTCACCGAAGCCGGCGAGCTGTTGCAGCGCGTCCGCGAGCTGAGCATCCAGGCGGCGAACGCGCCGCTTTCGGCCAGCGACCGGGTGACCATCGCCCGCGAGATCCGGCAGATCCGCGATGGCCTGCTCGGCATCGCCAACGGCACGGATGCGGCCGGTCGATACCTCTTCGGCGGGGCGCAGGACGACCGCCCCCCCTTCGTCGATGCCACCACCGGGGTGAGCTACGTGGGCGACCAGGTGCAGCGGCGCGTCGACGTCGCGCCGGCGCTTGCCCTGGCCGATGCCGAGCCGGGCAGCGAGGTCTGGATGCGCATCCCCACCGGCGACGGGCGGGTGGCCGTGAGCGCGGCGGCGACCAACACCGGCACCGGCCTGCTCGGCACGTTCGGCGTGGTCGACGCCGCCGCCTGGGCCGTGAATGGCAGCGCCGGCTACCGCGTGGCCTTCACCTCGCCGACCACCTACGAGATCCAGGACGCCGGTGGCGCGCCGCTGGTGCCGCCCCAGACCGGCACCTACGCCCCGGGCGACACCCTGAGCTTCGAAGGCCTGCAACTCCGCCTCAACGGCGAGCCGGCCACCGGCGACGTGTTCACCGTCGGCCCTTCCGGCCGCCAGGACATCTTCGGTACCCTCGACGCGCTGGCCGATAGCCTCGAAGCCCCGGCCACGACGGTCACCGAGCGGGTGAGGCAGCAGAACGCGATCTTCGTGGCCTTGGCCAATGTCTCGGCCGCGCAGGATCATTTCGTCGACAAGCGGGCCGCGGGCGGTGCCCGCCTGGCGGGCATCGACGAGGCCGGCGCGCTGCGCGAGGCCACGTCGGTCACCCTCAAGACGACGCTCTCCGACCTGCGGGACGTGAACATCGCCGAGGCCGCCAGCCGCCTCGCCCAGCAGAGCACCGCCCTCGACGCGGCCCAGCTCAGCTTCCAGCGCGTGGCCAGCCTCTCCCTGTTCAATTATTTGCGCTGATCCACAAATCGCAGTCTCCGGGGCCTAAAGCTCCGGCCGGTAGCGCCGTTACTGCATACAGCAGCGGGAGTACCGGGCCACGGCCCCCCACCGCGGCCCCGGACAGCTCGGCGCTGGACCGGCACACCATCCGACCCGGAGACCAAGTCCATGAGCATCATCAACACCAACACGATTTCGCTGAACGCCCAGCGCAATCTGCAGTCGAACTCGGCCTCGCTGGCGACGACGATCCAGCGCCTGTCCTCGGGCCTGCGCATCAACAGCGCCCGCGACGACGCCGCCGGCCTGGCGATCTCGGAGCGCTTCAGCACCCAGATCCGCGGCCTGAACGTGGCCGTGCGCAACGCCAACGACGGCATTTCGCTGGCGCAGACGGCGGAAGGCGCCCTCGGCGAGATCGGCACGAACCTGCAGCGCATCCGCGAACTCGCGGTGCAGTCGGCCAATGCCACCAACTCGTCATCGGACCGTACGGCCCTGAACGCCGAAGTGAGCCAGCTGGTCGACGAAATCGACCGCGTGGCCAAGCAGGCGGAGTTCAACGGCACCAAGCTGCTGGACGGCAGCTTCCTGGGCCAGCTGTTCCAGGTCGGCGCCAACGCCGGCCAGGCCATTGCCATCCAGAGTACGGCGGATGCTCAGGCAGCTAGCCTCGGCGGTGCCAATTTCGACAGCATCTCGATCGCTACGGCGGTGTCCGGTACGATCGCCGCGGCCGGCACCATTACCGGCATCACCGTCACGGATAGTTTGAACAACACCGTCAATATTGACGATGTCGAGTTTGCGGCAACGGATGACGCGGCGGCCATCACCGCGAAGATCGCGGCGGCGATCAATGCCAAGATCGGCGAGACGGGCCTGTTCGCGGAAGCCGACGGCGTTGGTTTGACGCTGACCTCGGTGCGCGAAGCGGTGGACGGTGACGGCGACTTCCAGGGTTATGTCGTCAATCTCGGCACCGCTTCGTCTGGTTCCGGCGCGACGGTCGCGACAGCGCCCACGACGGCCAACACCACGGCTGCTACCGGCAGCCCGGCTTTCCTGGACACGCTCGATATCTCGACGGTGTTGGGTGCCGGCCAGGCCCTCGCGATCATCGACAAGTCGCTGACCACGGTGAACTCGGCCCGCGCCGACCTCGGTGCGGTGCAGAACCGCTTCCAGTCGGTGGTGGCGAACCTGAACACGAGCGCCGAGAACCTGACCGCATCCCGCAGCCGCATCCGCGACGCGGACTACGCGAAGGAAACGGCCGAGCTGACCCGCACGCAGATCCTGCAGCAGGCCGGCACGGCGATGCTGGCCCAGGCCAACCAGATCCCGCAGAACGTCCTGTCCCTGCTGCGGTAACGGTAACCGATCCGGACGCCGGCCTCGCGCCGACGCCCTGATCCGCAATGCCCGGAGGCGGGCCCAAGCCTGGGCCCGCCTTTCGTTTGCCTGGAATCAGGAACGTGCCCGGGTGACGGGCGCCCAAGGGAGTGCCATGAGCATCATCAACACCAACACGATTTCGCTGAACGCCCAGCGCAATCTGCAGTCGAACTCGGCCTCGCTGGCGACGACGATCCAGCGCCTGTCCTCGGGCCTGCGCATCAACAGCGCCCGCGACGACGCCGCCGGCCTGGCGATCTCGGAGCGCTTCAGCACCCAGATCCGCGGCCTGAACGTGGCCGTGCGCAACGCCAATGACGGCGTGTCGCTGGCGCAGACGGCGGAAGGCGCCCTCGGCGAGGTCGGCACCAACTTGCAGCGCATCCGCGAGCTGGCCGTGCAGTCGGCGAACGCCACCAACTCGTCATCGGACCGTACCGCCCTGAACGCCGAAGTGAGCCAGCTGGTCGACGAAATCGACCGCGTGGCCAAGCAGGCGGAGTTCAACGGCACCAAGCTGCTGGACGGCAGCTTCCTGGGCCAGCTGTTCCAGGTCGGCGCCAACGCCGGCCAGGCCATCAGCATCAGCAAGACCGCCGACGCCCAGGCCGCCAGCCTCGGCGGTGCCGTCTTCGCCAGCGACCGGGTGGTGAATGCGGTGGATGATTTCTTCGTCGCCGCGACGGGCGCAGGAACGATCACGGGCTTGAGCGTGACGGACACCCTCGGTAACGTCGTCGCCATCGACGATGTCGATGTCGACGTGGGTGACATGGCCCGGGACGTCGTCGCGAAAATCGCGGCCGCCTTCAATGCCAAGATCGGTGAAACCGGCCTTTTCGCGTCCACCGAGGATAACGATCTGATCTTCACGTCGGTTCGAGAGTCACGTGATGGTGACGGTGATCCGGCGGATTACGTGGTGAACCTCGGCGCGGCTTATTCCTCGGGGGGTATCTCTTCCCCGGGCGGGACCTCGACCATCGCCTCCGGGGCGGCGCTTGCTTTCCTCGATGATCTGGACATCTCGACGGTGGTGGGCGCCGGCCAGGCCCTGTCGATCATCGATCGCGCATTGACGACGGTGAACGGTGCCCGCGCCGACCTCGGTGCGGTGCAGAACCGCTTCCAGTCGGTGGTGGCGAACCTGAACACGAGTGCCGAGAACCTGACCGCCTCCCGCAGCCGGATCCGCGACGCCGACTACGCGAAGGAAACGGCCGAGCTGACCCGCACGCAGATCCTGCAGCAGGCCGGCACGGCGATGCTGGCCCAGGCCAACCAGATCCCGCAGAACGTGCTCTCGCTGCTGCGGTAACGGGAATGGGCGGGGGCACCGCCGCCAGAACCGGGAAAAAGCGAAGGCCGGGGCGACCCGGCCTTCGTCTTTTCCGTTCGCGACGCGCTTGTGGCATGGGCCTTGCAACACGGGGGGTGGCCCGACGGAACACCGCCGGGCCGGCGGGCGCCGTCATCGGTCCGTCTGTTCGGCGAGCAGTGGCCGCTGTTGTCAGGGCAGGGGGCGGACGGGTACGTCCTCCGCGACCCGTCCCCACCGGCTGCCGGACCCTTCCCAACGTCCATTGAGGATTCCCGGTCATGAGCATCATCAATACGAACACGATTTCGCTGAATGCCCAGCGGAATCTGCAGACCAACAGCGCGTCGCTCGCGACGACCATCCAGCGCCTCAGCTCGGGCCTGCGCATCAACAGCGCCCGCGACGACGCCGCCGGCCTGGCGATCTCCGAGCGCTTCACCACCCAGATCCGTGGCCTGAACCAGGCCGCCCGCAACGCCAACGACGGTATCTCGCTGGCCCAGGTGGCCGAAGGCGCCCTCGGCGAGGTCGGCAACAACCTCCAGCGCATCCGCGAGTTGGCGGTGCAGTCGGCCAACGCGACCAACAGCCAGAGCGACCGCGACGCGCTGAACGCCGAAGTGCAGCAGCTCATCGACGAGGTCGACCGCGTGGCCAAGCAGGCCGAGTTCAACGGCACGAAGCTGCTGGACGGCTCGTTCACGGCGCAGCTGTTCCAGGTCGGCGCCAACGCCGGGCAGGCCATCGCCATCACCGAGACCGCCGACACCCGCGCCGAGAGCCTCGGCGGCGCGGTGTTCGACACCTTCACCGGAACCACGGTGGCGAGCGGAACGGCGAATGCGGCCGCGACCATCACGGGCATCACCGTCACCGACAGCCTGAACAATGTGGTGGCGATCGATGACGTCGAAATCCGGATCGGCGACACCGCTAGCACCGTGGTCGGTCGCATCGCCGCCGCGATCAATGCCCGCATCGGCGAGACCGGCCTGTATGCCGAGGTCGCGGCCAACGGCGTCGACATCACGTTCTCGTCGGTTCGTCAGTCCGTCAATGCCAGCGGTGCCTTCGCCGGCTACGCGGTGACCTACGGAACGCCGAGCACCACGTCAGGCATCACCCTCGGAACCCCGCCGTCGGCGAACACGGCGGCGCCGGCCGGCAATCCGGCCTACCTCGACACGCTGGACATCTCCACCGTCGTGGGCGCCGGCCGCGCGCTGTCGATCGTCGATCTGTCGCTGACGACCGTGAACGGCGGGCGAGCCGACCTCGGTGCCATCCAGAACCGCTTCAGCTCGGTGATCGCCAACCTGACGACGAATTCCGAGAACCTGACGGCGTCCCGCAGCCGCATCCGCGACGCAGACTACGCCCGCGAGACGGCGGAGCTGACCCGCACGCAGATCCTGCAGCAGGCCGGCACGGCGATGCTGGCCCAGGCGAACCAGATCCCGCAGAACGTCCTCACCCTGCTGCGGGGCTGAACCGGCGCGCACTGGCGGCCTTGGCCCCGGCGGCGTAGCTTCAGCCCCCGGGGTCGCGGCCGATATCCAGCAGAGTCAAGGAGTTCGCCATGGGTTCGATTTCCAGTCCCGGCATCGGGTCCGGCATCAACGTCAACCAGCTGGTCTCCCAGCTGGTGGCGGCCGAGCGCGCGCCGCAGGAGCAGCGCATCGCGCGCCGGGAAACCGACGCCCGATCCGACCTCGCGGCGTTCAACCAGATCCGGACGGCCTTGGCCAGCCTGCGTACCGCGGCCAACGCCTTGGACGGCACCAATGGCGTGGCCGGTAGGAAGGCCAATGTGCAGGCGGATGCGGGGTTCACCGCGTCGGCCACCGGCACCGCGGCCCTCGGTCGCTACAGCATCGAGGTCGAATCGCTGGCCACGGCGCAGAAGCGCCAGAGCGGTCCGGTCGCCTCGGGCGCCAACCTCGGCACCGGCACGCTGAGTTTCACCGTCGACGGCGAGACCTACAACGTCACCCTCGGCGCCACCAACACCATCACCGAGCTGCGCGACGCCATCAACACGGCGACGGGCGGCAAGGGCTTGTCGGCCACCGTGGTCAACGGCGATGCGGGCAGCGTGCTGGTGCTCAATGCCGCCAAGGCGGGCACCGCCGGCGCCATCACCATCAACGCCACCGGGGCGATCGCCACGTTCGCCAACGGCCTTGCGGTCACCACGCCGGCGGCGAATGCCGTGGTCAAGGTCGATGGCGTCACGCGTACCGCCGACAGCAACCGCCTGACCGACCTGATCGCCGGCGTCACCCTCGACCTGACCAAGGCGCAGGACAACAGCACCTTCACCCTCGACATCGTCGCCGACAACGCCAACGTCCGCGCCGCGCTGCAGACGTTCGTCGGCAGCTACAACGCGGCGTTGACCCAGCTGCGCAATGCCAGCGCCTTCAATGCCGAGACCCGCACCGGCGGCCCGCTGGTCGGTGATGCCGCCGTCCGTGGCCTGCAGCAGCAGCTGCGTGGCGCGGTCGGCGATGCTTTCGCCGAGCTCAGCGCCCTCGGCGTGCGTAGCAGCAAGGATGGCTCGCTCAGCATCGACATCAGCAGGTTCGATGCCGCGCTCGCCGCCGACCCTGCGGCCGTCGAGCGACTGTTCGACAAGGAGCGCACCGGCAGCCTCGGCGCCGTGCTCTCGGCCCGCCTCGAGGGTGCCGTGGCGCCCAACACCGGCCTGCTCGACGCCCGCACGAAGGCACTCAACGATCGCCTGAAGGGACTCCAGAGCGACCGTGACCGACTCGACGTGCGCATCGCGCGCATCGAGGACAATTACCGGCGGCAGTTCACCGCGCTCGACGGCCTCGTCGCGCAGCTGCAGAGCACGTCGTCCTTTCTCACCCAGGAACTCGCGCGCCTCCCCGGCGCTGGTTGATCCCCATGAGCACCCGCAATCCCGCCGCCGCCTACCGCAGCACCGCCGTCGAAACCCGCGTGCACGAGGCCGACCCGCACCAGCTGATCGCCCTGATGCTCGAAGGCGCCATCCAGCGCCTGCGGATGGCCGAAGCCTGCATCGTTAGTGGTGATCTGACGCGCAAGGCGAAGGCCGCCTCGGAAGCCGGGGCCATCGTCGACTCGCTGTCCGGGTGCCTCGATTTCAGTCAAGGCGGCGACATCGCCGCTCGGCTCGAGGCGCTGTACGACTACGCCTCGCGACGCATCGTCGCGGCCAACGCGGCCAATGACGCGCAAGGCTTCGGCGAGGTGGCGGGCCTGCTCGACGACGTCTTCGCGGCATGGAAGCAGATCAAGCCGGCCTGAGCCGATGAGCGACTACGCGACCGCGCTTCAGGCCCTGCGCGACGCGCGCGACGCCCTCAATGCCGTCGACCTCCCGCGCGCCGAAGCCGCGCTCGTGGCGCACGACGAGGCGGTCCGTACCGCCTGTGCCGGTCCGACGCCCCTGGCGGCCAGCGAAATGGAAATGCTGGCCGCCGGGCAGCGCGAGTTGCTGCAGGCCTTGATCGAGGTGCAGTCGGGCGTCGCCCGCGAGCTGTCGGCCACCCGCAAGGGTGGGGCGGCGGCGCGCGCCTATCTGGGCAACGCCGGTGGATGAGGCCGCCGCCGATGCCCTGCTGTTCGACGGCGCGGTCGCCTGCGAACTGTCCGCGCGGGTGCGCATCGCGCCGGGCGCGCCGCCTGCCGGCAGCGTGGAGACCGCGGAGCGCCTGCTCCGCGACCTCGCGATGATGGAGGAGCGTCGTGGCGAGGCGGATGAAGCGGCACACCCCCCCGATCCGGCGCTCCGGCGACTCGAGGCCAAGCTCGACCTCACCCTCCAACTGCTGGCGCAGGCCCTGCCTGCGCTGGCACCGCCGCCCGCGCGCGCGGTGCGGCTCAGTGCCCGCGGATTGTGCATCGAGGCGTCCGAGGCCGACGCCGCGATCGCCGACGTGCCCGCGACTCTGGCCTGGCAGCCGGGGGATGGCTTGCCCCTGCTCGCCCACTTGCCCGTTCGTCGCGTTGCCCGCGAGGGCGCGCGCTCCTGGTGGGCGTTCGAACCGCTCGAGCCCGCCGTGGCCGATCTGCTTGAGCGCCATGTGTTCCGCCTGCATCGGCGTTGGCGGGCCGCGCAGCGGCGAAGCTGAGCCTGCTGCTGTCCGGCATGCCGCTTGCACGGCCCGGCTCTGGCACCCTGAGCGCTACCGATGATGCTGGCCGAGCCGATGTCTTCCACCGCATTGCCCGATACCCAGGCCGCCTCGGCCGAATTGGCGAAGGCCAATGCGGCCCACGAAGCCGGACGACTTGACGAGGCGCAGGCCGCCTACCTTGCCGCCTTGCAGGCGAATCCGTATTCCCCGGAGGCGGAACATGGCTTGGCGTGGCTGGCGGTCCAGCGTGGCGACTGGCGGTCCGCACTTCCCCGATTCAAGCGGGCGATCACGCTGCGCCCTTGGGAGCCCGAGTTCTGGATCAGCCAGATTGAAGCGCTGTTCCAGCTCGGCCAGGACGAAGCGGTGCATCGGATGCTCCATCGCGCCGGGCAGTCGGGCCTGCCTGCCGGGCGGTTGGCCGGGTTCGAGGCCCGCCTGCACGAGCGTCGCCTGGATGCGCTCGCCCGGCGCGTGAAGGCCAGTGGCCGGAGCCCCCAGAACGCCAGCCAGGCGCCGATGGCCGAGGTCATGGCCCTGCGCGAGCTCTTCCTGAAGCGTCGATTCAACGAGGCCTCGGCGACGGCGACGGACTTGGTTCGTCGGTATCCGCTTTGCGCGTTCGGATGGCGGGTGCTGGGCGCGAGCCAGTCCGCCTCGGGTTCGCAGGAGGCGAGCCTCGAGGCGCTGCGGATCGCCTGTGATCTCGACCCGGGAAGTGCCGATGTGCGGATGAACCTCGCCTTGGCACTTCACGAGCTGGGTCGGCTCGATGAGGCCGAAGCGGCCTATCGCGCAGTACTTGCCGCCCAGCCCTCCAACGTTCGCGCCCTCGTCAATATCGGCCTGCTGCTCAACGCACGTCATGACCCCGACGCGGAGACGATGTTGCGCGAAGCACGTCGCCTCGGCGCGAATGACCACCGGGTGGCGCTGCCGCTGGGCGGCTACCTCAGGGACCGC
The DNA here is from genome assembly GCF_054777375.1 of Silanimonas algicola. Lineage (NCBI taxonomy): Bacteria > Pseudomonadati > Pseudomonadota > Gammaproteobacteria > Lysobacterales > Lysobacteraceae > Silanimonas > Silanimonas algicola. The sequence goes on from NZ_BAAHAS010000003.1 coordinate 188,491, forward strand.
GAGAACTACGATGAAGCCGTGGGCCTGCTGGAGGAGGCGATCGCTGCAGACCCCCAAAACCCCACCGGCATCGCGGCGTTGTCGGTCTGCTATCTCGGGCTTGGCCGTCACGAAGAGGCCGCGTCCTTGTTCCGGCGACTCCGCGACGCGGGAGCGTCGCATCTCGGTGCACTCGACATCGCGCTGTTCGTCGGCTCCCACATCGCCGAGATCACCCCGGACGAGCTCTTTGCCTTGCACCGCCGGTACGGCGAGATGGTGGAAGCGTCGGTCGTACCCCATGTGTTCTGGGACAACGATCGCGATCCCGATCGCAAGCTTCGCGTCGGCTTCGTTTCCGGCGACCTTCGCCGGCATGCGATGGCAAGCTTCCTCATCCCCCTTTGGGAGAGCCTCGATCGCTCGCGCTTCGAAGTCTTCGCCTACTCCAATCACCGCACCAGCGATGAGGTCACGGCCCGCTTGCGCTCGCTGGCGGACGGCTGGTGCGACATCATCGGGATGAGCGACGAGACCGCCGCCAATCGCATTCGCCAAGACCGCATCGACGTGCTCGTCGATCTCTCGGGCCATACCGGGTTCAATCGTCTCGGGGTCTTCGCCTTCAAGCCTTCGCCAGTGCAGATCAGCTGGGCCGGGTATCCCGCGACGACGGGCCTGTCGCGAATGGATTACTACATGCTCGATACCGTCTACGCCCCGCCAGGGCGTCTGGATGAGCAGTTCGCCGAACGCCTGCTGCGTGTGCCGGCGAACTCGAGCTTCATGCCGGAGGCCGAATCACCTCCGGTCCATCCGCTGCCCTCCGGCAGCGGAGCGGCCTTCACCTTCGGTAGCTTCAACCGGATGAGCAAGGTGACGCCAGCGACACTCGATCTCTGGGGTCGACTGATGGCTGAAGTCCCCGAAAGCCGCCTGCTGATCGGTGCGATCGACCCGCCCAACGTCGAAAGAGTCCTCAAGCACCTGGGCGGCATCGGAATCGACCCGTCCCGCATCGAATTCATGCCGAGAACGGGCATGAAGCAATACTTGGATGCCCATTCGCGTGTCGACCTCCTGCTCGACACCTATCCGTACGCTGGAGGCACGACGACCTGCCATGCGCTTTGGATGGGCGTTCCCACGCTTACGCTTGCTGGCGAAACGCTTCCAAGCCGCACGGGCGTCGCGATCATGGGTCGCCTCGGCCTGTGGTCGTTTGTCGCAGAGAATCAGGACCAGTTCGTCGCCCTGGGTCGTGGGTGGGCCCACCTGTCTCGACGGACCGAACTCATGGCCCTGCGGGACACCTTGCGGGAAAGATTCCTCGCCTCCGATCTCGGGTCGCCGCGCCTCGCCATCGAGGGCTTCGAGGATGGCGTGCGCCAGACATGGCGGCGCTGGTGCCGAGGGGAGGCGCCGATACCCATGGTCATTCCGCCGAGGACCGCCTGACGAACAGCGCGGAGCCGGCGACGAACGCACAGTCATATCGCCCGGCCCAATCGGCGAGCAGCTCGTCCCCCGCCCGCCGCGGGCCGTCGCCGTAGGGCCAGACGTAGTCGTCGACAACCACCCATCCGCCCGCGACCACCAGCGGTGACCAGCCGACGACATCGGCCTTGGCGTGCGCGTAGGCGTGGTTGCCGTCGACGTGGAGAAGGGCGATACGGCCTGCATAGGCGGTTCGTCCAAACTCCGAAGTGAACACGTCCCCGGCGTGGATGTAACGCGTCCTGGCGTCCTCGGCAGGTAGGCGGATGTAGTTCAGCGAACCGTCCGCGTAGGGCAGGAGGCTCATGATGAACACTTCGAAGGCTTCCGCGGCGGACATCCGCGCCCCATCCACCAGGCCTTTCTCGTCGCCTTGCGGCAAGTTCTCCTCGGCCCAAGGGTCGACACAGAGAACGGGGCCCGTTCCTCGTAGCCGCGAGAGCTGGTGTAGGAGGACCGCCGATTTTCCCCACCATGAGCCGATCTCGACGATGTCGCCCTGGGGCACGTTCTCGAACACAGAGAACATCGCGCGGATCTTCTCGTGGTCGCACATCCCGGGCACGGACTCGACATGCTTGAAGATCGACGCCAGCGCATGGGGTGTGAAGGTGGACGCGTGTTCATCCCGGGCGCCCGGCAGCGGGAGTGGTCGACGGCACGCGTCCGCTGCGAACGCCTTCGCGTCCCTGTAGGGGGCCAGCTCGCGGTCGACCGGGGGCCCCCCGATCAGTCGCACCGCTGGACGGCGTCGCGCGATGATCTCCGCGACCACCTTCCAGGCCACGACGTTCGGGGTGAAGAGCCGGTCGACGTTCCAGTGGTCGATCGCCCCGATCAGTGCCTCCTCGAAACCGTCCTCCGTCACGAACGGCAACCGCTCCCAGGCCGGATAGAGCGGAGCCGCGGGATCGAATGCCAGCGAGGAAGAGCCGACGATCGATTCACCCTCGCCCAGCGCGCGCTTGGCGAACTCAATTGCCCGCGGCATGCCAGCCGGGAAGACCAGAACCCTGCCCATTCGTCGCCCCCGCTCATCCGCTATGCTGAAGCAAGCCTGCCGCTTTCGGCGGCCGCCTGGCAACAAATAGCTGGCACGCCATTTGCAAGCCCAAGGGTCAACCGACCTCGAGGATTGGCCAAGTGCCCACCGCGACGACCACGTTGAGGATAGCGACCAACACCCCGGCGGACGGCGAGCCGGTCCAGGCCACGGCCCCGAAACGCTTCCTGAGCCGCGCTGATCTCGCCCTGTCTGGGGCTCCCCCGGCGTTCGCCGAGCCGGTGCACGTCGGGCGTCCCAACATCGGGGATCGAGACGCCTTCCTGAAGCGGGTGGATGGCCTGCTCGACCGGCGATGGCTGACGAACAACGGCCCGCTGGTCGGTGAGCTCGAGCAGAAACTCGCGAACTACCTCGGCGTTCGCCACGTCGTGGTGATGTGCAATGGAACGATTGCCCTGGAAATCGCCATTCGCGCCCTGGGTCTCACCGGCGAAGTGATCGTCCCGTCCTATACCTTCATCGCCACCGCGCAGGCGTTGCAGTGGCAGCAGATCACGCCCGTTTTCGCGGACATCGATCCCTCGACGCACAACCTTGACCCGGAATCCGTCGAGCGCATGATCACCCCGAGGACGACGGGGATCATCGGCGTGCATCTCTGGGGGCGCGCGGCACCCGTCGACGAACTCGCCGAGATCGCGCGCCGACGAAAGCTCTCGCTGATGTTCGATGCGGCACATGCGTTCGGCGCCACATACCGCGGGCGGCGCGTCGGTGCATTCGGTCGAGCCGAGGTCTTCAGCTTCCATGCCACGAAGTTCTTCAATTGCTTCGAGGGTGGCGCTGTGACGACCAACGAGGACGATCTCGCGACGACCATGCGCTACATGCGGAATTTCGGCTTCGAGGCCTACGACAAGGCCGTCCATGTCGGGACGAACGGGAAAATGCCCGAGATCTGCGCGGCGATGGGATTGACGAACCTCGAGTCTCTCGACGCCGTCATCGAGGCGAACCGAGCCAACCTCGCCGCATACGAGGCGGCTTTCGATGGCATCGACGGAATCTCGTTGCTTCGCTACGACCCCAGGGAGGGCTGCAACTTCCAGTATGTCGTTGCGGAGGTCGAGCCCTCCTTCCCTGCGACGCGGGACGAGATCGTGGCCGCGTTGCATGCCGAGGGGATCCTGGTCCGAAAGTACTTCTGGCCAGGCTGCCACAACATGCAGCCTTTCCGTGATCTCTACCCCCATGCGGGTTTGCTTTTGCCCAACACCGAATCGGTGTCCGGCCGGGTGATCGTCATGCCGACGGGAACGGCCTTGCCGGAGGGCGCCATCGATGCCATCGCGGGGGTGCTTCGCGTCATGTCCAGGGAGCGGGCATGCGCGTAGGGATCATGCAGCCTTACTTTCTCCCTTATGTCGGCTACTTCCAGTTGATGGCGGCGGTCGATGTCTTCGTCGTTTACGACGACATCAAGTACACGAAGTCGGGATGGATCAACAGGAACCGCATCCTCGTCGATGGGCGCGAGGCCATGATCACCGTGCCGATCGCTCGTGGGAGCGACTCCCTCGACGTGAGGGATCGTCGTGTTTCCGACGCCTTCGACAGGCCCGGGTTGCTGCGGCGTATCGAAGCGGCCTACTCGCGATCGCCGGCTTTCGCGGAAGGGATGCGCCTGGCAAGGAAGGTCATCGAATGCGAGGAACAGAATCTTTTCTGCTTTATCAACCATTCCATCCATGCGGTGAGGGACTACTTCGGCCTGTCGACGGCGCTCGTCGTTTCCTCCAGCCTGGGGGTCGATCGATCCCTCGCCGGACAGGACCGGGTGATCGCAACATGCGAAGCCATCGGTGGCACGACGTACATCAATCCGGTTGGCGGAGCCGACCTGTACTCCAAGGCCGTGTTCGCGGAGCGCGGTATCGCCCTCGAGTTCTCGGCCGCCCGGCTCGATCCGTACGCACAGAAATCGCCGGAGTTCGTGCCGGCGCTTTCCATCATCGATCTCATCATGAACGTCCGGATGCCAGAGGCGAGGTCGTGGTTGGGCGGCTTGAGGCGTGTTGCACGCGCCGAGGATCGAAGCAGGCGCTGCATCGCGCATTGATGCCGTCACGCAGTCGGCCTCCTCGGTGGCGGCCGGCCGATCAGCGACAGGTTTCGGTACGGAGGGGGCCATGAGCAACGCGAAGCCTATCGATGTGTTCGACCGGGAGATACGGGATTCGGGATGGTCGGTCTTTCCCGAACTCCTCCCCCATGCCGAGGTGTCGCGACTCAGGGAGGATTGCCTCGAGTGGGTGGATATCTGCAGGGGCTACCAGATCAGGAACGGCGTGAACCCGAGCGGCGATGGAACCGCCCATCACGCCGTGGGCAGGGGAGACTCGATCGATGCCTTCATCGACGCGCACCGATTCGATCCTTACTTCAAGAGCTTCTTCTCGCACTCCCCGTACATCCTTCATGCGTGCAATCCGGTCGGCGGGCTCCCCGGCGTGGAGAACTACGTCCACAGGATCCACAGGGACGTCCGTACCTTCATCCCGGGGTACAACCTCAGGATCAACGTCCTTGTGATGCTGGACGATTTCTCCGAGCAGAACGGGGCGACACTCGTGCTTCCCGGGTCGCACGGACGGCCCGATCCGCCGTCCGAGTCGGAATTCTCCGAGGGCTGCCATCGGCTTACCGGCAAGGCCGGGACGGTCGTGCTGTTCAACTCCTACCTATGGCACCGCGGTGGGCTGAACATGACTTCGCGCCCCCGGGTCGCCCTCACGCTGAGCTACGGCCCGGCGTTCATCAAGCCCCAGTTGGACTATGCGCGCTTGTTGGGTCGCGACCACGGTGCCCGCCTTGGCGCATTGACCCGGCAGGTGCTCGGCTATAACGCGATGGTCCCGACCTCGCTCGACGAGTGGTATCGGCCAGGTCCGGAGCGTCTTTATCAAGCAGACCAGGGATAACGAAGATGCACGGTCGTGATTTCAATGAAGAGGCCAAGCCCCAGGCTGAGAAGAAGTACAACTACGATTTCGACGCGATCGTGAGGATGTACATGATGCGGGCGTTCGAGCCCTTCATCCAGCGGGGCCCGGCTCTCGAACTCGGGTGCTACGAAGGTGATTCAACCCTCGAGCTGTTGCCGTTCTTCGACGACTTGACCGTGGTCGAGGCCTCTTCGGCGGCCATGGCCACCGCGATGTCGAGGGTTGGTCCCCGCGCACGCTTCGTCCAGTCGACTTTTGAGGAGTTCAGTCCTGATCGACTTTTCCAGACGATCTTCCTCATCAACACGCTGGAGCATGTCGACGACTCGTTGGCGTTGCTCAAGCGAGTCCGTTCGTGGCTGTTGCCGGGCGGTCGACTGTTCGTTCTCGTCCCGAATGCGGACGCACCATCCCGGCAGATCGCCGTCCACATGGGGCTGATTTCGCACAATCAGGCGGTTACTCCCGCCGAATGGGCGCATGGCCACCGTCGAACCTATTCGTTCGACACCCTGCACCGGGACGTAAGGGAGTCGGGGATGTCGGTCGTCCACGCCGGAGGCGTGTTGTTCAAGGGGATGGCTAACTTCCAGATGGACCTCGCCCTGAAGCACGGGATCATCGACATGCGGTACATCGAGGGCTGCTTCCGCCTGGGCCTCGTCCATCCCGCGCTGTGTGCAAGCATCTTCGCGATCTGCAGCGAGGCTTGACGGCCCGGTGTATGCCGCCTGCCAGAACTCCGCCAGCGACGAACGGGCCTGAAGCATGAAGTACTCCCGGGACCTTTCTGACGAACGGACGATCCTTCAGCACCTGTCCTGCTGCAGCGACACCTTCGTTCCTCCGCTGAGTTCGCGCGTCGACCTCCGTGAGTACGCGAGCAAGTTGGCTCGGCATGCGACCCGATTCGAGATCTGGGATGAGGGCGTGCTGGTCGCATTGCTGGCGTGTTACGCCGACGTCGAGCAGCCACGGTTCTTCGTGAGCAACGTCAGTGTCCTGCCGACCCATGCAAGGCGAGGGATGGCTTCGTCGTTGCTGGGATCGTGCGCGGCCTGGGTCGGAGGCCGGGGTGGGGGGGTCATCCGTCTGGAAGTCTCGAAGGACAACGCTGGCGCGATAGCCCTCTACACCAAGGAGGGATTCGAGCCGATCGCGGTCAACACCGACCATCTCGTCATGGCCCGGTCCGTGCGCCCCGGGTCGCGTGGGTCGTCCGAGGCGCCGGTAGGCACCTAGCCGGGAGTGGGACGGCGATGCCCACGCCGTACGACAAAAAAACGTCGCTCTGCGCCCCGCCCCCGTTGGCACGCCCCTTGCATCCCGCTTCGGCACCTCCTCGGAAGTGCCGCCATGAAGAACCGCCTCGCCGCCACCCAGTCCCAGTCGCAGAGCCTCAACGCGCAGGTGCTGCAGTCGATCCGCCTGCTCGGCCTCACCGGCCTCGAGCTGGAGCAGGAGCTGGCCGAGGCCCTCGCCCAGAACCCGATGCTGGAGCGCGAGGAGGACGAGCCCGAGGCCGCGCTGCCCGAGCTCACCCCGCAGGAGCGCGCCGCGCAGGAAACCGCGGCCTTCGACGAACTGCCCGACCTCTGGTCGACGCCCGGCATGGCCAGCGGCTTCGACCCGGAGGAGGGCGAGGACCGCCTGTCGCGCGTCGCCGCACCGGTCAGCAATGACCCGGCCCTGCGCGTGCTCGAAGGCCTCGCCATGGAGCTGAAGGACGCCGACCTCGCCATCGCCGCGGCCTGGCTGGAGCGCACCGCCGATTCCGGCTACCTCGCCGGCGACCGCGACGCCATCGACGCCGAGATCACCGCCACGCTCCGCCTGCGCCCCGGCCGCGCGGAGGCCATCCGCCAGCGCCTGCTGCACGGCACGCCGGCGGGCCTCGCCGCCGTCGACCTCCGCGAGTGCCTGCTGGCCCAGCTCCACGACCTTCCGGCGAAGGACGCCGGCGTGGCCCTGGCTCGCGACATGATCGACCGCAGCCTCGCCCTCGTGGCCCAGCGCGACTGGCCGGCCCTCGCGGCCGCGCACGCCGCGCCGATGGAGGCCCTGCGCGTCGCGGCCCGCCTGATCCAGTCGCTGAACCCCAAGCCGGGCGAGCCGCTGCTGGCCGACGAGCAGGTGCACGTGCTGCCCGACGTCGTGGCCTGGCCGGCCGACGGCCGCTGGCACGTCGCCCTGAACCCGCAGACCGCCCCGCGGGTGCGCGTGGCCAGCGAGTACGAGAGCGCGCTGGCCGAAGCCGGCGACTCGCCCTCGGTGCAGCACCTGAAGGCCCTGATGAACGAGGCGCGCTGGCTGGCCCGCGGCATCGCCCAGCGCCACGACACCCTCATCAAGGTCGCCCGCGCCGTGGTCGCTCGCCAGCAGGCCTTCCTCGAGCGCGGCGAAGAGGGCCTGCTGCCGCTCACCCTGAAGGAGATCGCCGCCGACGTCGGCGTGCACGAGAGCACGGTGTCGCGCATCACCACCGGCAAGTACCTGCAGACCCCGCGTGGCCTGTTCGAGCTGAAGCGCTTCTTCGGCGTGAAGCTGGAGGGCAGCGCGATCGCCGGCGTCGCCATCCGCGCGCTGGTGAAGAAACTCATCGACGCGGAGCTGCCAGCCGCACCGCTGGCCGACGACGTGCTGGTCGCCCTGCTCGCCCGTCGCGGCGTGCAGGTGGCCCGCCGCACCGTCGCCAAGTATCGTGAGCAGCTGAACATCCCGCCGGCACGGCAGCGGGGCCCTGGGGCCCGCGCGGCCTGACCGGTTCCATGCCATCCACGGCACCGCGAGCCTCCTGCCATGACCGTGATCCGCCTGCTCCTCGTCGACGACCACGATGCGTTCCTGAACGCGGCGGAGCGCCACCTGCGGCGCGCCGAACACGTGGCCATCGTCGGTCGCGGTCGCAACGGCATCGAGGCCGTGGCCCTGGCCGACGAGCTCAAGCCCGACGTGGTGGTGCTCGACCTCGCCATGCCGGAGATGGGCGGCCTGCAGGCCACGCGCCTCATCAAGGCGCAGGACGAACCGCCCTTCGTCGTCATCGCCTCGCACTTCGACGATGTCGAGCACCGCGAGCACGCGCAGCGCGCCGGCGCCGACGCCTTCATCAGCAAGCTCAACTACATCGCCGAGCTGCTGCCGATCCTCGACGCGCGCGCCCGGACGGCGCAGGGCGGCGCATGAGCGATTCGCGCATCCTCGTCGTCGAGTCCGACGACGCCCGCGCGGAACGCATCGGCGCGTTGCTCGATTTCCTCGATTTCACCCCCAAGCGGATCGGCGCCGTCGACGAGCTCGACCTCGCCCGGGCCAAGCCGCGCGACTGGCTGGCGATCGTCGTGGGTGGCGTGGAAGACCTCGAGGATTTCCGCCGCTTCGGCGGTTGGCTGTCGAAGTCGCCGCTGCATCCGCCGCTGCTGGTGCTGCCGGCCCTGCATGGCCTGACCGAACAGCTGGGCGTGCATCCCGAGCAGGTGTGGACCCTGGATTGGCCGCTGCGCCACGCACAGCTCGAAGGCCACCTGCGCCGTGCCAGCCTGCAGGCGCTGCGCGGCGAGGAGCGCAGCGAGCGCGACGCCGGCCCGGAAGGGCAGAGCGAGGGCGTACGCCGGCTGCGGCGGATGATCGAGCAGGTCGCGCCCTTCGACACCACCGTGCTGATCCTCGGCGAGAGCGGCACCGGCAAGGAGGTCGCCGCGCGCGCCATCCACGCCGCGTCCTCGCGCGCCAAGGGCCCCTTCGTCGCGCTGAACTGCGGCGCCGTGCCGGCCGAGCTGCTGGAGAGCGAGCTGTTCGGCCACGAAAAGGGCGCGTTCACCGGCGCGCTGGCCGCCCGCAAGGGCCGCTTCGAGATGGCCGAAGGCGGCACCCTGTTGCTCGACGAGATCGGCGACATGCCCCTGCCCATGCAGGTGAAGCTGCTGCGCGTGCTGCAGGAGCGCAGCTTCGAGCGCGTGGGCGGCACGCAGACGCTCAAGTGCAACGTACGCGTGGTCGCCGCGACCCACCGCAACCTCGAGGACCAGATCGCCCGTGGCGGTTTCCGCGAGGACCTGTACTACCGGCTCAATGTCTTCCCGATCGAGATGCCGGCGCTGCGCGAACGCATCGCCGACCTGCCGGCCCTCGTGCAGGCCATCAGCACCCGCTTGTCGGAGGACGGCCGCGGCGAGGTGAAGCTGGGCGCCGACGCGATGGCGGCCCTGGCCGTTTACGCCTGGCCCGGCAACGTGCGCGAGCTGCACAACCTGATCGAGCGCCTCGCAGTCCTGCATCCGAACGCGACGGTCAGCGCCGCCGACCTGCCGCAGCGCTACCGGGCCGCGTGGGAGGCGGCGGTCGCGCGCGGGGAGGCCCCGGTGGCTCCCGCATTGAACGCGACCCAGGCCGTGGAGGCGCCGCCGCCGCGGCCTGCGTTGAGCGAGGCGGAGGAGCTCGCCGCGGAACGCGCCGCCCTGTTCGGTGCACCGGCGGCGCCCGCGTTGGACGAGCTGCCCGAGGACGGCCTCGACCTCAAGGAGCACATCGCCGCCATCGAGGAGAAGCTGCTGCGCCAAGCCCTCGACCGCGCAGAGGGTGTTGTCGCCCATGCGGCGACCCTGCTCAACCTGCGGCGCACCACCCTCGTCGAGAAACTGCGGAAGTACGGCATCGAGCGCGAGGGCGGCGAGGAGGCCTGAGGCCCGGCCGCCTGCGCCTCCGGACGGGACCCCGACGCCCTAGTGGTCGGGGGGCAGGTCCGGCGAGACGAAGGCGAAGCGGGGCTGCGCCTGCCCGTGGATCACCACCGGGCTGAAGAACATGGCGTGCGGCCGCACCCACAGTCCGCGTTTGCCGTAGAGCGCGCGATACAGCACGAGGGGTTCGAGCGTCTCGCTGTGGCGCACGCAACCCACTACCGCGTACTCGCCGCCCTTGTAGTGGCGGTAGAGGCCGATCGGGGTCTCGGGCAACGGGGGCAGGTCGGTGTCGCTCATCGACGTGCCTCGCCTCAGCGCCTGCGGCCGCCGACGAGCAGCAGCACGACGCCGAGGGCGATCGCACCGCCGCCAGCCCACGGCGGGATCGTCACGGTCTCCTTGTCCTGCACCTTCAGCTCCAGCGGGCCGGCCTTCAACGCGGTTTTTTCCTGCGTGTAGCTGAAGCTGCCGAACGCGAGTGCGAGACCGCCGGCGATGACGAGGAGGATGGCGATAACGCGCAACAGGATCATGGTCGGGCTCCGGGCGGGGCGGCTGGCGGCTGAGGATGCGTCCCGATGCGCCGACCGCGCAACACCACGCCGATGCCGGCGAGGATGGCGGCACCGGCCAGCAGTCGCGTTGCATCGAGCGATTCGCCGAGCAGCAGCACGCCCGCGACGGCGGCCAGCGGCGGCACCGCCAGCTGCAGGCTCGCCGCGCGCAGTGCCCCGATCTGCGGCAACACGCGATACCACAGCACGTAGCCGAGGCCCGAGGCGAGCGCGCCGGAGGCGACGGCACCGATGAGGCCGCGGGTGTCCATGGCGAGGCTGTCGAGCTGCAGCAGCAGGAGCGCCAGCGCGAAGGGCAGGCTGCGGACGAAGTTGCCGGTGGTGTCGGCCACCGGATCGATGCTGCCCCGGCCCCACAGTGAGTACAGGCCCCACGCCACGCCGGCCGCGATCATCCACAGCGCGGCGCCGATCGGCGGCGCGGCGGCCCCCGGCAGCAGCAGCGCCACGAGCCCGAGCGACGCCAACGCGAAGCCGGCCCATTGCGCGCCCGCCAATCGTTCCCCCTGCCAAAGCCCGACCAGCAGCATCGTCGCCTGCACGGCGCCGAACAGCAGCAGCGCGCCCGTCGCCGCGCCGACGTCGACATAGGCGAGCGAGAAACCCGCCGCGTAGGCGAACAGGGCGAAGGCGCTGCGCCAACGGCCTTGTCCGGCGGAGCTGGCATCGCGTCCGGCCGGCGCACGGCGGCGGCGGCGCACCGCCACCAGGCCGGCCAGCACCAGTGCGCCCGACCCGAGCCGCGCCGCGGTGAAGCTCGCGGCGTCGGTGCCGCCTTCGGCGAGTGCGAACCGGCAGAGCAGCGAATTCGCCGCGAAGGCCAGCAGCGCCAGCCCCGTCGTCGCGGCCAGCGCCGTGCGCGGCATCATCCGGCGCGGCCGAAGATCGCTTCCGCGCGATTGAACAGGATCCAGCTCGTGGCGATGTACTTGTCGCCGCCCACCGGCCGGTTGCCGCGGTGGGTGTGCGTGAACGCGGTCGGCGCGATCAGCACGCTGCCGGTCTTCGGAACCACCTTGCGGCGCTGGTACAGGAACTCGGTCTCGCCCTCGTCGAAGCCGTCGTTCAAGTAGATCGTCCACAGCAGGGTGCGGTGCAGCGTCTCCGCGTTCGCGTCGCGCGGGTAGAGCTCGCAGTGCCAGTAGGGGTAGCCCCCTTCGCCCGCGGTGTAGCGCTGCAGGTTGATGCTGCCGGGACGCAGCAGCTGCTGAACGAGGCCGAGCAGGGGGCCGTCGTCCATCGCCGCGAGATCCTCGGCGCCGAGCCGGCGCGCCGGGCCGCCGTCGGCCGGGCGGTGCTCGAGCATCAGCGGCGCGACGATCGTGTGCGGGTAGGTGCGCAGGTACGCCATCAGGGCCTTCAGCACCGCGCCCATCAGGGTGGCGCTGACGTCGTTCCAGTCCGCGCGGCCGGTGATCTCGAAGTCGCGGCTCTTCTTCATGTCGGGGAAGACGCCGCCGCCCACGCGGCCGTCGACATGGTTGGCCGCATCGAAACGGCGGCACAGCGCCGCGCACCACGCCGGGTCGAGCAGGCCCTCGTAGACCTCGATGAAGTCGGGGCACGCCGTCGTGCCGGCCACCGCGTTTCCCATCGCTCAGCCTTCGCGCACGTAGCGTTCGTACTCGGCCACTTCGTTCTTCGAGCCGAGGATCACCGGCACGCGCTGGTGCAGGCCGCTGGGCGTCACTTCGAGCATGCGCTGGGTGCCGGTGGTGGCCGCGCCGCCGGCCTGCTCGACGAGGAAGGCCATCGGGTTGGCTTCGTACATCAGGCGCAGGCGGCCGCCCTTGTCGCGGCACTTGGCATCCACCGGGTACATGAAGGTGCCGCCGCGGGTCATGATGCGGTGCACGTCGGCCACCATCGACGCGATCCAGCGCGTGTTGAAGTCCTTGCCGCGCGGGCCGGTCTTGCCGGCGAGGAGGTCATCGACGTAGCGCTTCACCGGCGCGTCCCAATGGCGCGCGTTGCTGGCGTTGATCGCGTACTCCTGCGTGTCGGCCGGGATGCGGATGTCGCGCTGGGTGAGGATGAAGCTGCCCGTCTCGCGGTCGAGCGTGAAGGCGTGCGTGCCGTGGCCGATCGTCAGCACCAGCACGGTGCAGGGGCCGTAGACGGTGTAGCCGGCGCAGACCTGCTGCGTGCCGGGCTGCAGGAAGTGCTCGGTCTTCGGTTCGGTCACGCCGTCCGGGCAGCGCAGCACGGAGAAGATGGTGCCGACGCTGACGTTGACGTCGATGTTGGAACTGCCGTCGAGCGGGTCGAACAGCAGCAGGAAGTTGCCCTTCGGGTACGCGTCCGGGATCGGGTGCGGGTCGTCCATCTCCTCCGACGCGATGCCGGCCAGGTGGCCGCCCCAGGCGTTGGCTTCGAGCAGGATCTCGTTGCTGAGCACGTCGAGCTTCTTCTGGGCCTCGCCCTGCACGTTGCCGGTGCCGGCGTCGCCCAGCACGCCGCCCAGCGCGCCCTTGCTGATGGCGTAGCTGATCGACTTGCAGGCGCGGGCCACCACCTCGATCAGCAGCCGCAGCTCGGGGTTGATCTGCCCGGCGCGTTCGGCCTCGATGAGGAAGCGGGTGAGGGGCGTGCGGCTCGACATCGCGGGGGCTCCAAGGGCGGGTCGCGCGCATTCTACCGGCCCGTGGCCGGCACCCGGCCGGCCACGAGCCACTCGGCAGTGCGATCATCGACGCATGATCCTCGACCCCCAGTACGCCGGCTACTTCACCGCCCTCGGCCTCGGTCTGCTGATCGGCGTGGTGCGCGAGCGGCAGCGCGACCACGGCGGCCACACCCCCGCGGGCATGCGCACCCACACCATTGCCGCCCTCGGCGGCGCCGTGGCCTGGACACTCGGGCTGCCGGTGTTCCTCGTGCTGCTCGCGGCCATGGGCCTCCTCGCCTACGGCAGCTACCGCCATGTCGACACCACCGACCCGGGCCAGACGGGCGAAGTGGCCCTGCTGGTGACCGTGCTGCTTGGCGCCCTGGCCCAGGCCTCGCCGGGGCTTGCCGCTTCGCTGGCGGTGCTGGTGGCCCTGCTGCTGCAGGCCAAGGAAAAGCTGCACCGCCTCGGTCGTGACTTGATCAGCGAGCGCGAGGTACGCGACGGTCTGCTTCTGCTCGCCGCCGCCCTGCTGGTGCTGCCCCTGTTGCCCGACGCCTCGATCGGCCCGGGTGGTGCGCTCAACCCGCAGAAGCTCTGGCGCCTGGTGGTGCTGGTGATGGCCGTCAGCGCGCTGGGCCACGTCGCGCTGCGGGTCATCGGCAGCGGGCGCGGTCTGGCCGTGGCCGGCTTCTTCGCCGGGTTCGTGAGTTCCACGGCGGCGATCGCCGGCTTCGGCCAGCGGGTGCGCAGCACGCCGGGCCTGCTGCGGCCCAGCGTGGGGGCGGCCATGTTCGCGGCTCTGGCCTCGCTCACCCTCATGTTTCCGGTGCTGGCGACCGTTTCGGCGACGCTGCTCAAGGCCGTGACGCCCGCCTTGCTGGGCTTTGGTGCGGTGCTTGCGGCAGGCGGTGTGCTCGGCCTGCACGGAGGCTCGGGCGATGAACCGGCACCGACGCAGGAGTCACGGATGTTCCGGTTCTCCCACGCCCTCTACTTCGCCGGTTTCATGGCCGGCGTGCTGGTGCTGAGCGCCCTGCTGCGTGACGCATTCGGCGAGGCTGGCGCCTTGGCGACGGCCTTCCTTGCGGCCATCGCCGAGGTGCATGCGGCGGTGGCCTCGATTGGGCAGCTGGTCGGCCAAGGCCTTATGGGCCTCGAGACGGCGCGGCAGGCGGTGCTGGCCGTGCTCGCCGCCAGCGTGATCGCCCGTGGCGCCGTGGCCTGGGTTTCGGGTGGCACCGCGTATGGCCTGAGGGTGAGCGCCGGCCTTGTCATCGCCTGGGCGGCGGCCGTGGCCGCCACGCTGTTCTGGCCGGTGGGATGAGTTGCCCCTGCGGCACGCCCCGTGTTTACGAGGCCTGCTGTGGCCCATTCCACGCGGGCCTGCCGGCCCCCACCGCCGAGGCCTTGATGCGTTCGCGTTACACCGCCTACGTGCGCGCCGACATCGACTACCTGCAGGCCACCTGGCACCCGGACACGCGGCCGGAGCCTTCGTCGCTGCTTCCCGAACCCGGCACGCGTTGGCTGGGCCTCGAGGTCAAGCACGCCATGGAGGACGGCGACACCGCGACCGTCGAGTTCGTCGCCCGCTTCAAGGTGGGCGGGCGGCCCGCGGTGCGCCTGCACGAGCGCAGCCGGTTTGTCCGGGAAGGTGGCCGCTGGCGCTATGTCGAGGGGTGCTTCGAGGCCTGAGGCGAGTCCGTCGGCCTCAGGCGTGCGCGGCCCGCCGGGCGTCGCGCTGGGCCTTGAGATAACCGCGGATCTCCTCGCGGCCGATGCGGCCGTCGCGGTTGCCGTCGATCGCGCCGAATCGCTCGCTGAGCTTCGGTGCCGCTTCTCCGATCTCGGCGAGCGTCAGCGTGCCGTCGCTGTCGACGTCGAGCCAGCGAAAGCGGGCCTGCATGGCGCGGCTCTGGCTCTGGCGCGCCTCGCGACGCGACTGCGCCAGCTGCCGGGCCTCGCGCACCTCCTGCCGGCTCAGGCGGCCGTCACCGTCGCGGTCGATGCGCTCGAAGTGTTCGAGCAGCTTGGGATGGGCTTCCGCTTCCGAGCGGTCGATGGTGCCGTCGTTGTTGCGATCGAGCTGGGCCCAGCGTTCGCCGCCGCCGCCGCGACCGGCGCGCGGGCCGTCGGCTTGGGCGAACGTGGTACCGCCGGCAAGGGCGAGCAGGGCGACCAGCAGGGGGATGGTGGCGCGGGGGGTAGTCATGGCGGGCTCCGGGGCGTGTCGTTGGGGATGGCGGCGGGCCGCAGGGCACCGCCTGTCTCCAAGAACGTCGCCGGGGCGCAGCGGTTGACCGCCGCCGGCTACGGACTCGCCTCGGCGTCCGGCGCGTCCGGCGTGCCGGGCGCCGCGCCGTCGGCGCCATCGGCTTCGGCGAAGTCGCCCGCGACGGCCTTGTAGAGCGCGGCCAGCGCGGTCGCGCGGTTGGCTTGCGCCTGCACGGCGGCGTCCTCGAGCTCGATGCGGGTCTGCTCGGTCTGCAGCAGGGCCAGCGCGTCGTCGGCGCCGGCCTCGAAGCGCAGGCGGGACAGGCGCGACGCCTCCTGCGCGGCGGCGGCGGCGGCGGCGAGCTCGGTGGCGGCCTGGTGGCTCGCCCGGTAGCCGGCCAGCGCGTTTTCGGTTTCCTCCAGCGCGCGCAGCACCGTCTCGCGGTAGCGCGCCTCCGCGCCGTCGGCGCGGGCCTCGGCGGCGCGGACGTTCTGCCGCACGCGCCCCACGTCGAGGAAGCGCCAGCTCAGCGAGGGACCCCACTGCCAGCGCTCCGCGCCGCCCTGGCCGAGCGAGCCGGCCCGCTGGCCGGTCCAGCCGAAGCCGCCGTTGAGCACCAGGCGCGGGAAGAACTCGGCCATCTTCGTGCCGATGTCGTTGTAGCTCGCCGCCAGCTGGCGCTCGGCCGCGACGATATCGGGGCGTCGCTTCAGCCACTGCTCCGGCGTGCCCGTGGCCACGAGGTCGGGCAGGGCGGGGAACGCGCCGCTCGTACCGACCTGCGCGCGCAGGTCGGCCACCGGCTGCGCGGTCAGCACCGCGAGCCGTTGCTCCTGCGAGACGCGTTCGGCCTCGCGCTGCGGCAGCGCCGAGGCCAGCGAGTCGCGCTGGGCTTTCGCGCGCGCCGCGTCGACGGCATTCAGGCGCCCGGCGTCGGTGAGCAGGTCGATGATCCGCAGCACCTCGTCGGCGGCGGCCACGTTCTCCTTGGCCAGCGCTTCCCGGCGCTGCGCGCCCCGCAGCGCGAAATAGGCCTGCGCGGTCTCGGCCACCATGACCAGCTGCATGTCGCGCAGGCTGGCGGCATCGGCTTCGGCACGCTTGACGATGGCGCGGCTCGGGTTGCGCAGGAACCCGAACAGGTCGAGCTCCCAGCTCGCGTCGAAGCCGGCGCGGTACGTGTCGGTGGTCGGCTGGTCCGGCGGCAGGAAGGGATCCTGCGTGCTGGGCTTGCTGCGGTCGGCGCCGGCACCCGCGGTCACCGTCGGGAACAGGCTGAACACGCGCAGGCCGCTGAGCGCGCGGGTTTCCTCGAAGCGGGCGCGGGCCTGCGCGATCGAGGTGTTGGCGTCGAGCGTGCGCGCGATCAGGGCGTCCAGCGCCGGATCGCCAAAGGCTTGCCAGACGGCGGTGCCGGGCGTTCCGGCGGTCTGGTGGCTGCTCGCCTGGTCGAACTCGGCGGGCAACGGCACCTCGGGCCGCACGTAGGTGGGGCCGACGGTGCAGCCGGCCAGCACGGCGGTGGCGATGGCCAGCCCGAGGGCCGTGGTCAGGGCCTTAGCCATGGGAGGACTCCTCGAGCTGGGCGACGGCGCGGCGCGCCTTGCGGTTCTCCACCATGCGGCGGATCACCACGTAGAACACCGGGGTGAAGAACAGGCCGAAGAAGGTCACGCCGAGCATGCCGAAGAACACGGTCACGCCCATCACGTGGCGCACCTCGGCGCCCGCACCGCTGGCGAACACCAGCGGCAGCACGCCGGCGATGAAGGCGAAGCTGGTCATCAGGATCGGGCGCAGGCGCAGGCGGCAGGCCTCGATGGCGGCCTCGACGATGCCTCGGCCCTGCTTCTCGAGGTCGATGGCGAACTCGACGATCAGGATCGCGTTCTTGCAGGCGAGGCCCATCAGCACGACGAGGCCGATCTGGGTGAACACGTTCATGTCGATGATCGTGGGCGGGGCCGCCGTCATCGGATTGATCGCTCCGGTCACGATCTGCGCCACGAACCACAGGCCGTTGACCTGGTTCAGCACCCAGATGCCGGCCAGCGCCGACAGCAGGCACAGCGGCACGATCAGGATCACCGCCAGCGGCAGGGACCAGCTCTCGTACAGCGCCGCCAGCACGAGGTAGACCAGCAGCACGCAGAGCGGGAACACGAGGTACTGGGCGATGCCCTGGTTCACCTGCTGGTAGGTCAGGCCGGTGAACTCCAGCGCCATGCCGCGGGGCAGCACCTGCGAGGCGGTGTCGCGGGCGATCCGCACCGCGTCGGTGCTGCTGACCGCGGCCGGGTCGAAGGGGCTGGCGCTGACGTCCGCCGCGGGGAAGCCGTTGTAGCGCACCACCGGATCGGGACCGAAGCTCGGCACCAGCTCGACCACGCTGCCGAGCGGCACCATCTCGCCCTGCGCGTTGCGCACCTGCAGGCGCGCGACGTCGCTGGCCTCGTCGCGGAAGGGCGCGTCGGCCTGCGCGTAGACCGAGTAGGTGCGGCCGAACAGGTTGAAGTCGTTGACGTAGGCGCTGCCGAGGTAGACCTGCAGCGTGTCGTAGACGTCGGTCAGCGCGAGGCCGCCTTCCTTGACCTTGTCGCGGTCCACCACCGCATCGAGCTGCGGCACGTTGGCCTGGAAGGACGAGAACGCCGAGCCGGGGCCGAAGCCGGGCTGCTGGCTGATCGTGCCGGTCAGCGCCTGCGTGGCCGCGTTGAGCTCGCCGTAGCCGACGCGCTGGCGGTCCTGCACGTAGGCCTCGACGCCGGCGGCATTGCCGTAGCCGTTCACCGGCGGCGGCATGAAGGCGAAGGCCATGCCGTCCTGGATCGCGCCGAACTTGCCGGTCAGCTCGCCGGCGATGGCTGCCGCGGGCTTGGGCAGCTCGTCCGGCGGATCGAGGCCGATGAACATCACGCCGACGTTCGGGGTGCTGACGAAGTGGATGGCGTTCAGGCCGGGGAACTGCACGACGTCCTTGACGCCGGGCGTCGCCAGCGCGATCTCGCCCATGCGCTTCATCGCCGCCTCGGTGCGCTCCAGCGTGGCGCCTTCCGGCAGCTGCACGCCGGCGAACAGGTACTGCTTGTCCTGCGTCGGGATGAAGCCGCCCGGGATCTGCGTGAACCCGAGGACGGTGACGCCGACCAGGCCGGCGTACATCACCAGCAGGCGGGCCGAGCGCTGGATCGTGCCGCCGATGCGGCCCGCGTAGCGGTCCGAACTGCGCTTGAAGCGCGCGTTGAACCAGGCGAAGAAGCGGCCGAACACGCGGTCGATGCCGCGCGCCAGCGCGTCCTTCGGCGCGCCGTGCGGCTTCAGCAGAACGGCGGCCAGCGCCGGGCTCAGGGTCAGCGAGTTGAACGCCGAGATCAGCACCGAGACGGCGATGGTGACGGCGAACTGGCGGTAGAACTGGCCGGTCACGCCATCGATGAAGGCGATCGGCACGAACACCGCGGCCAGCACCAGCGAGATCGCGACGATCGGGCCGGACACTTCGCTCATCGCCTTGTGCGCGGCGTCGAGCGGCGTCAGGCCGTCCTCGATGTGGCGTTCGACGTTCTCCACCACGACGATGGCGTCGTCGACCACGATGCCGATGGCCAGCACGAGGCCGAACAGCGTCAGCACGTTGATCGAGTAGCCCAGCACCAGCAGCACCGCGAAGGTGCCGACGATCGAGACCGGCACGGCCAGCAGCGGGATGATCGAGGCCCGCCAGGTCTGCAGGAACACCACCACCACGATCACGACCAGCAGCACCGCCTCGAGCAGCGTCTTCACCACCGAGTCGACCGAGGCCCGGACGAAGACCGTCGGGTCGTAGGCGATCGCGTAGTCGACGCCCTCCGGGAAGGTCGTCTTCAGCTCGGCCATGCGCTCCCGGACGGCGTCGGAGAGCGCGATCGAGTTCGCGCCCGGGGCCTCGAAGATGACGATGGCCGCCGCCTCGTTGTTGTTGAGGTAGCTGTTCAGCGCATAGGTGTTGGACCCGAGCTCGATGCGGGCGACGTCGCGCAGCCGCGTCACCGCGCCGTCGGGCCCGGTCTTCAGCACGATCGCGCCGAACTGCTCGGGGGTCTCGAGGCGGCCGCGGGCGTTCACCAGCAGCTGCACCGAAGCGCCGGTCGGCTGCGGCGAGGCGCCGATCGCACCGGCCGAGACCTGCACGTTCTGCTCGCGGATGGCGCCGACGATGTCGAGCGCGGTCAGCCCGCGCGCCGCGGCCTGGTCGGGGTCGATCCAGACGCGCATCGCGTAGACGCCGGCGCCGAAGGCCTGCGCGTTGCCGACGCCGGGCAGCCGGGCGAGCTCGTCCTTGACGTTGAGGTTGGCGAAGTTCGACAGGTACAGGCCGTCATAACGCTGGTCGGGCGAGGTGAGGTGCACGACCATCGTGATGTTGGGCGACACCTTGGCGGTGGTGACCCCGAGGGCACGCACCGCGTCCGGCAGGCGCGGCAGGGCCTGCGCCACGCGGTTCTGCACCTGCACGGCGGCGAGGTCGACGTCGGTCCCGAGCGCGAAGGTGATCGACACCACGACGGTGCCGTCCGAGGACGCCGCCGACTTCATGTAGATCATGTTCTCGACGCCGTTGATCGCCTCCTCCAAGGGGGCGGCGACGGTGTCGGCGATCGTCTTCGGGTTGGCGCCCGGGTAGATCGCGGTGACCTGGATGGTTGGCGGCGCGACTTCCGGGTATTCGGTGATCGGCAGGTTGGGGATGGCGATCAGGCCGGCGACGAAGATGACGATGGAGAGGACCGCCGCGAGGATCGGGCGGTCGACGAAGATGCGGGAAAGATCCGTGTGTCCGGAGGCCATGGGTCAGCCCTCGGATCCGGTGCGGGTGTCGTCGGCCGTCGTCGGGCCGCCCGCCGCGTCGGCGGTGCCCGGCGCGGCCACCACGGTGTTCGGCGCGTCCATCGGCACCTCCACCGGCGCGATCGGCGCACCCGGGAAGAAGATCTTGCGCATGCCGTTCACGACGACCTTGTCGTCGGCGTCGAGGCCCTGCTCGACGACCACGAGGCCGTCGATGGTCGGGCCGAGCTCGACGTCCTTGCGCACCGCGCCGAGGTGCGGTTCGCCGCTGCCGCCCATCTCCGGCGGCAGGGTCACCATGTCGGCCACGTAGACGTAGCGGCGATCCTGGTCGGTGAGCACGGCCTGCGGATGCACGAGGAGCGCGTCGCGCTGGCCCGAACCGAGCAGCTGCACGCGGGCGAACAGGCCCGGGGTGAACACGCCATCCGGGTTCGGCAGTTCGGCGCGGGCGAAGATGGTGCCGGTGGCCGGATCGACGACGTTGTCGACGAAGACCATGCGGCCGGTGTGCGGGAATCCCTGCTCGTTGGCGAGGCCCACGCGCACCGGGTTGGCGGCGTTGCGCGAGCTCGGGCGGCTGCCGTCGCGGGCCATGTCCTGGTAGCGCAGGTAGGCGCGCTCGTCGCCCTGGAAGCTGACGTACACCGGGTCGAGCGAGACCACCGTGGTCAGCACCGGCTCGCCGGGCGCCACGAGGTTGCCGGTGCGCATCCGCGCCACGCCGACGCGGCCGGCGATCGGCGCGGTGACGCGGGTGAAGGAGAGGTTCAACTCGGCGGTTTCGAGCCGGGCCTGTGCGGCGAGCAGGTCGGCATCGGCCTGCTTGGCCTCGTTCTGGCGGCTCTCGAGTTCGCCGGCGCTGACGGCCTTGGCGGCGATCAGCGTCTCGCTGCGCTTGAGTTCGGTCGCCGCGAGGGCTCGGCGGGCTTCGGCGCGGGCCACGTCGGCGCGGGCGCTGGCGACGGCCGCGCGGTACTCGCGGTCGTCGATGGTGAAGAGCAGGTCGCCCTTGCGCACCATGCCGCCCTCGTCGAAGTGCACACCGGTGATGGTGCCTCCGACGCGCGGGCGGATCTCGGCGCTCTCGATGGCCTCGATGCGGCCGGTGAACTCGTCCCACTGCGCGACGGACTTCGCCACCACGGGCGCGACGTTCACTTCGGTGGGGGGCATCGGCATGCCGCCACCGCCGCCGCAGGCGGCGAGGGCGACGGCAGCGCGCCGGCAAGGGCGAGGCGACCCGCGTTGGCGCGGCGGGGAAGGACGAAGCCGGAAGGAGGAGTCGGGGCCATGGGTCAGGTTCCGGTAGAAGGGTTCGGGGATTCGGGCGGTGGCGGGGCGTCGGCGGCGAAGGCGCGCACCTTGGCCTCGATCAGGGCGGCAAGGCGGGGGCGAACCGCGACGGGAAGGGGGCTGACATTGAAGAGCTGGTTCCAGAACAGGCCATCGGCGGCGAGCAGCAGCAGGTAGCGCTCGAGGTCGGCGTCGTCCCAGCGCCATTCGGCGAACTCGGTCGCGTGGTGTTCGCGGACCGGATCGAGCAGCCCGGGGTCGACCATCGCGGCGCTGAGCATCCCGGTGACGAAGCGGCGATGCGCGTCGTCCTCGTCGGCGAGGCAGGTGCGCACGTGGCCGATCATGCGTGCGGCCTTGGCACAGGGCAGGTCGGCGCCGCCGAGCTGTTCCGCGGCAGCGTTCCAGTCGGCGATGTCGGCCTCGATCAGCGCCTTGAGCAGCTCTTCCTTGGTGCGGAAGTGGTAGGTGATGCCGCCGCGGGTGACGCCGGACTCCTCGGCCAGCGTTTCGAACGTGAGATGGCCGGCACCGCGGGTCTCGACGATCCGGCGGGCGGCGTCGAGGACTTTTTGGCGGGCTTTGGGTGGGCGGGTCATGGGGCGTGAACTTTACAGGACGTTTTGTACAGAAATGAGTCTGCGCTGTTGCCGGAATGGAACGCAGTTGGGACGGATTCGCAACGCCAGCCGGGTCCGTGAGGCGGCGTCCGGCCGGGCGGCTCAGGCCGGAGCGACGGTGATATCGGTGAACTGGACGCGGTGCCGGCTGCCCTCGGAACGCGGTTCGCCGCGATAGCGGCCGCCGGCAGCCAGGGTGCGGTCGCGGATGGCGTCGATCGTGAACCCCTGGGCCGACGGGTCCTGCGGGTGGTCGAGTTCGAGGTGCAGGTCGAGGTCCAGGCTGCCCGGTGCCTCGGTGACCACGACCTGCAGGCGGCACCGTCGCGCCCCGTGGCCGAGGCCGTACTCGAGGCCGGCTTGGGCGATCCGGTAGACCGCCACACGCCAGCGTTCCGGCAGGCGCTGCACGGGGCCATCCAGCTGCACGGTCCAGGCCGTGCCGTGGTCCTGCGCCCAGTCCCACAATGGCCCGTGGGCCAGCAGGCCATGGAGGTCGCCACGGGCCAGCGACGGCGGCTGCAGCCGCCGCAGCGCGCGTTCCAGCCCGTCCTGCACCTGCCAGGTGTGGCCGCGGAGGGATTCCAGCAGTCGCGTGTCGCGTTCGTCCTGGCTGCTGCGCCAGGCCATGGCCAGCAGGGTGCGCAGCTCCTGCAGCGGCGGGGCGACCTGCTCGTGGAGCGACTCCGCCACCTGGCGCTGTCCGTCGTCCTCCAACACCACGATCCGGTTCGCCAGTTCCCGCTGCTCCAGCAGGGCCAGGCGCAGGGCCGCGTGCTGGGATTCCAGCGCTTCGCGCTGGCCGCGGAGCTGGGTGGCGGCGGCGCCCAGCAGCAGGGCCGCTCCGCCGATGACGGCGGTCATCACCTGGAGGCGCAAAGGGTCGTCCCGTTCGCCGAACCCGAGGGACAGCAACACGCCAAGCACCGCCAGCGACCACGCGGCGCCGCGCCAGCCGTGCCGGAACGCGAGCACCACGGCCGGCAGGAACACGATCAGCAGGAGGTGCTCGTCGAGGCCCGGCCGCTGCCGGGCCAGGCTCATCACGCCCAAGGTCGTGACGAAGGCCAGCGCGGCCTCGAACGCCCAACGTCGCGAACGCCACAGGCCGACCGGATCGCGTTGGACGGCCAGCGCCGCCGGCACCACCACGATCAGTCCGAACAGGTCGCCGAAGCCGATCCGCAGCACGTGGTCGAGACCGCCGTCAGGCAGTGCCAGCACGGGCGCCACGCCGAAGGTGCACAGGGCGCTCGCGACCAGCAGCTGCGACATCCGCCGCGGCGTCTCCGGCCGCTCGGCGGCGCCGGTGCCGCGCAGGGCGCGCAGGACCGCGGCGTACACCAGAACCGGGGCCAGCGCCATCAGCCAGGCCGTGCCGGAGAGCAGCGGCCCGTCGTGCAGGACGTGTCGCGCGACCACCGCCGACCCGGCGTCCACGGCGATGAGCGCGGGCCAGTAGCGCAGGGGCAGGAGCCAGAAGAGCAGGAAGCGCAGGGCGACCGGCCAGAACGCCAGGGGCGTGGAGGCGGCGTCGAGCAGCATCCACGCCGGGGGATAGGCGAGCAGCACCGCGGCGGCCGCCCCTGGCCCGGGGCGGATCCCGTGCGCCGTCACATCGAGCCTCCAAGCCGCCGCGCTTCGCGTGGGGGCGGAGGGTCGATATACTTCGGCGTCCCATTGGCGGCCCCGCCCAACCAGGTATCCCCGTGCGCAATCACGATCTCGTCTTCCTGAAGCGCTTCTCGCTGATCATCGCCGGTCTTTTCGGCTTCATGGTCGTGCTGATCCTGCTCGGCCTGTACCTCAACGGCCGCAAGGCCCATGAGCCGAACCCCATCGCCGAGGCCCGCACGGTCGAGCGCATCCGTCCCCTGGGCGCAGTGTATGCGGGCGAGACCGGCGCCGCCGCCGCCGCCGCCGCCGCGAAGGCCGCCGCCGAAGCCGCAGCGGCGGGCGGTGCGCCCTACGGCGGCACGCTGGATGGCGCCGTCATCTACCAGAACCTCTGCTCGGCCTGCCATTCCAACGGCGCTGGCGGTGCCCCGGCCCCGACGGCCGAGGCTTGGGCGCCGCGCATCGCCCAGGGCCGCGACACGCTGCTCAAGCACGCGATTGAAGGCTTCCAGGGCGCGGCAGGCATCATGCCGGCGCGCGGCGGCAACGCCCGCCTCACTGACGAGCAGATGGCCGCGTCGGTCGACTACATGATCAACAAGTACCAGTAAGCTCGCGCCTGTCCCGTGTCGTTACGACGCCGCCTCCGGGCGGCGTCGTCGTTCTTGAGGAGTGCCCATGCCGTCCATCCGTTCCGCCCCGCTGGCCGTCGCCCTCGCATTGGCCCTGTTCGCCTCGGCGTGTGCCGACCGCCACGGGCCGATCGCCGCCGAAGGCATCGCCGCCGTGCAGGGCAGCGCCGACCGCAGCGCCTTCGAGGGCCAGCGGGCGCGCATCGAGGGTGTCGTCACCCTGCGGATGGCCGATGGTGCGTTCGTTCAGAGCCTGCAGCCCGACGCCGATCCGGCCACGGCGGAGGGCCTGTTCGTGATGCCGGCCCAGGGCGAGACGGCGCTCGAGGTCGGCCAGCACATCGTCGCCGAAGGCCTCGTCGCCGAGTCCGGCGACGGCGCGACGCTCACGACCCTCGCCGACGCGCGGATCGAGGTGCTCGGCACCGCGCCGCTCCCCGAGCCGCAGGCCCTCACGGCCGCGCCCGCCGGCTGGGAAGCCCTCGAAGGCATGCGTTTGCGGGTCGACGTCCCGCTGACGGTCACCGGCAACGATGCGCTGCTGCGCTTCGGCGAAGTCGACCTCGCCTTCGACGGGCGCCTGTACACCCCGACCGAGATCGCCGCGCCCGGCGAGGCGGCCCAGGCGACGCTGCGCGACAACCGCCGCCGCCTGCTGGTGCTGGACGACGCCAGCAGCGCCGAGAATCCCGGCGACATCGCGTGGCTGCCGGCGCCGCTTTCCGCCGACGCGCCGCTGCGCGCGGGCAGCACGCTCATCGGCGTGCAGGGGGTGCTCGACCAGCGCTGGGGCGGTTACCGCCTTCAGGCCGATGCCATCGTCGGCCAGGTTCGGCAGGCGCCGCGGCCGGCGCCGCCGGCGGTCGACGGCGGCCTCCGCATCGCGGGCATGAACCTGCTGAACCTGTTCAACGGCGATGGCCAGGGCGGAGGCTTCCCGACGGAACGCGGGGCCAAGGACTACGATGGCTACACGCGGCAGTTGGCGAAGCACGTGGCGGTGATCGCCGCGCTCGACCCCGCGATCATCGCGGCGCAGGAGCTGGAGAACGACGGCTTCGGCCCGGAGTCGGCGGTGCAGGAACTCGTCGACGCGCTGAACGCCGCGCAGCCCGGGGCCCGTTGGGTGGCGGTGGCGACCGACGGCCGCCCTGGCACCGACCAGATCACGGTCGGCCTGCTGTACCGCGCGGACCTCGTCGATGCCGTGGGCGCGCCGGCGATGGCGACCGAGGGCCCGTTCGAGCGCGGTAGCCGTCCGGTGCTGGCCCAGAGCTTCCGCGTGGGCGGCGGGCCGGTGTTCACCGTGGCCAGCGTGCATTTCAAGAGCAAGGGGGGCTGCGACAGCGCCGAGGGCGCCGACCGCGACCAGCGGGATGGCCAGGCCTGCTTCAACGCCAAGCGCGTCGAGAGCGCCGAGGCCATGCATGCCTGGCTGGCCACCGACCCGACCGGCAGCGGCAGCGACCGCGTGGCCGCGATCGGCGATTTCAACGCCTACGCCATGGAGGATCCGATCCGGGTGCTGCGCGAGCGCGGCTGGACCGATGCGCCCATGGCCACGGCGGACGGCACCATCCCGCACAGCTTCGTGTTCGACGGCCAGGCCGGGCGTCTCGACCACGCGATGCTCAGCCCCTCGATGGCCGCGATGCTGAAGGGTGCCGCCAAGTGGCCGGTGAACAGCGACGAGTCGACGGGCTTTGCCTACGACGGCGCGCTCGGTCGCGAGGCCGGTCCGTGGCGCAGCTCCGACCACGACCCGCTGCTGCTGGGTTTCGACGCGATGCCCGCGCGCTGAGGCGCGCGGCTAGACTTCGCCACGCATGAGCACCCTGCCCACCTTCCCGACGGTTTCGGGTCCGCTGCGCCTCGCGGGCCCGGCCGGCGTGATCGAGGCCGCCGTGGAGCTGCCGAAGGCCGAGGACGCGCGCCGCGGCGTCGCGGTGATCGGCCATCCGCATCCGCCCGATGGCGGCACGATGAACAACAAGGTCGTCACGACGATCGCGCGCGCGCTGGCCGAATCGGGCATCGCCTCGGTGCGCTTCAACTTCCGCGGCGTCGGGGCCTCCGAGGGTGCGTACGACCAGGGCCGCGGCGAAACGCTCGACTACCTCGCGGTGGCGCAGTGGCTGCAGGCGCAGCGCCCGAGCGACGCGCTTTGGCTGGCCGGTTTCTCGTTCGGCAGCTGGGTGGCTTTGCGCGCCGCGCGCCAGCTGCCGGTGCGGCAGATGGTCTGCATCGCCCCTCCCGTGGGTTTCCGCGACTTCACCGGCGTGCCGGCGCCGTCGTGCCCGTGGCTGGTGGTGCAGGGCGAGCAGGACGACGTGGTCGATCCCCAGCAGGTGTTCGACTGGGCCGCCGCGGCGGAAAACCCCCCGACGCTCGTTCGCATGGCCGATGCCGGCCACTTCTTCCACGGCCGCCTCGTCGACCTGCGCGGCGCCATCCGCAACGGTGTGCGCAAGAACCTGCCGCCGCTGCAGCACCAGGCCTGATCGCGCGATGCCGGGTCGGCCTTCGAAGCGCTATCTGGACGGCGTGGCCGAAGGCCGCTGGACGCAGGACGCCGGCCAGCTCGCGGCCCTGGTGGAGCTCGACCGCGTGGCGCTGGCCCTGCTCGAACGCCAGCGCGCGGGTTTCCTGAGGAAGCTTGGCTTCCGCCTCGCCGGCCACGCCGGCGTGCGCGGCCTCTACCTGTGGGGCGGCGTGGGTCGCGGCAAGACGCTGCTCTGCGACCTGCTGCTCGACGCCTGCGCCGAGTTGAACCCGACCCGCCTGCACTACCACCGCTTCATGCAGGACGTGCATGCGCGGATGAAGGCGCTCACCGACACCGCCGACACGCTGAGCGTGGTCGCCGCGCAGTACGCCGCGATGTCGCCGCTGCTGGTGCTCGACGAGTTCTTCGTCAACGACATCGCCGACGCGATGATCCTCTCGCGATTGCTCGAGCAGCTGTTCGACCGCGGCGTCACTCTCGTCACCACCTCGAACATCGCGCCGCCGGGCCTGTACGCCAACGGCCTGCAGCGCGCGCGCTTCCTGCCGGCCATCGCGCTGCTCGAGAAGGACTGCGTGGTCCACAGGCTGGGCAGCGATACCGACTTCCGCCTGCGCCAGCTCACCCACGCCGACACCTGGCACGTGCCCGTCGACGCGGCCGGCGAGGCGCAGCTTTCCGAGCATTTCCGCGTATTGAACGGCATCGGTGCGTGCCAGGTCGGCCCGCTCTCGGTGAACGGCCGCGATATCCCGGCGAAGGCGCTGGGCGAGGGCGTGGCGTGGTTCGATTTCGAAGCCCTGTGCGAAGGCCCGCGCTCGGCGGCGGACTACATCGAGATCGCGAGCGAGCACCACACGCTGCTGCTCAGCGGCGTGCCGACCTTCGGCGACGACAGCACCGACGCGCCGCGGCGCTTCATCCACCTCGTCGACGAGCTCTACGACCGCAACGTCAACCTCGTCGCCACGGCGGCCGCGCAGCCGCAGGGGCTCTACAAGGGCTTCAAGCTGCGTGTCGAGTTCGAGCGCACGGTCTCTCGGCTGGTCGAAATGCGCAGCGAGGAGTACCTCGCGCGGGCGCACCGGCCGTGAATCCCGCGCTCCGGACGCTGGCGGTCCTGCTGGTGGTGTCCGCGGCCTCGGTGGCCGTGCTGGTCCCGCTGTTGGCCGCCAACTTCCACTCCGACGACCTCGGGTGGTTGGCCTTCGCCCGGCAGGCGGGCACGCCTTGGCCCGCCTTCGTCGAGTCGCAGATCTTCGGCTACTTCTACCGTCCGAGCGCGTTCGTCTACTGGTGGCTCGCCGAGCGTATCGCCGGGCCGTCACCGACGATGCACTACGTCCTGTCGATCGGGCTGCATGCCGCCAGTGGCTGGGCCTTTTTCGAGTGGATGCGGCGATCGCACGTATCGGTGCCGGTGGCCCTGCTCGCCGCGCTCGCGGTCGTGGCCAGCCTGCCGGTGTCCGGTACGGCGCTCTGGTTGTCGAGTCGGAACGAAACGCTGGCGCTCGCCGCGGGCGTGGCTGCGCTCGCCCTGGCGCCGGGAGCCCGCGGGTGGCGCGCCGTCGGCGCCGGGCTCCTGCTGCTGGTGGCTTGCACCGCGAAGGAGACCGGGTTGCTGTTCGCCGCCGCCGTGGTCGCCCAGTCGATGGCCGGTGCATCCGGGAGGCCCGACTGGCGGTCGCCGGCGCTGTGGGCGGCGCTGCTTCCGGCGGCCATGGCCCTGTTCGCGCGCCAGTGGATCATCGTCCCGATCGGCCCGGAGGCCGACGGTGCGGTCAGCGTGGCGACGCTCGTGCGCGACGGCGTGCTGCCCTGGTGGCAGCACTGGCCCTCGGCGCTGGCGGGGTGGGGCCAGCCGGTGTCGGCCGTCGCGACGGCCGGCCTCTTCGCCCTGGGCGCCCTGGCGATGGCAGGCCTGACGGCGCGCCGCCACCCCGGGCATCGCGGCCTGGTCGCCGCGGCCCTCGTCCTCGTGATGCTTCCCGCCGGACTGCAGTCACCCATCACTGCGCTCGTCCTGCCGCAGGACGGTGCCGATGCCTTCCTCGTGAACCTGCGCTTCTTCGCCACCGCCACCGTCGGCCTCGTCGTCTTGGCGGCGCTGGGCCTCGATCGGCCGGACGCCGCGCCTTTCCGCCACGCCGCTTTCGCCACGGGCCTCGTGCTGGTGGCGGCGTCGGCGTTCTCGGCGCATCACCAGGCCTCGCGTTGGCAGGCGGAGACCGCCGCCATGGCCGCGCCGATGGCCGTCGCCGGGAGGCTGCCCGCGGGCTTGGCCGACCAGGCGGGCCCGGCCTGCGTGCTCGATGTGCAGGGCACCGGACTTGCGCCCGGTCTCGCGCCCTACCTCGATTCGGCCGTCCGTGCCCGCGCGCCCCGCGGCCACCCGCCGCGCTGCCTCGTGACGGCCGACGGCGTGCTGCCGTACTTCGCGTTCCTTCACGCCTCCGCCTGCCGACCCGACGCGGGCTGGGAGGCGCGCGGGCTCGCTCCCGCGGTGGTCGACGGCCGCCGTTTCGCGGAACGCTTCGGTCCCTTGTGCCAGATCGCGCTTCGCACGACGCCGACCGGGCTGCGTCCCAGCGCGCACTGGACGTTCGTGCCCGCGGACCCGCCGCGGCCCTGATTCAGGGCCGGGTGCCCGCGCCCGCGTTATCCTCCACGGCGATGAACACCCCCGAATCCTCGACGCTGGGCCACAGCGTCGCTTATCCGTCGGCGTACGACGCGTCCCTGCTGTTCCCCATCCCGCGCCTCGAGGCCCGCTCGAGGCTGGGCCTCGACGAGGCGCCGCCCTTCGTGGGCGTCGACCTGTGGAACGCCTACGAACTCTCGTGGCTCGACCCGCGCGGCAAGCCGCAGGTGGCGCTCGCCGAGTTCCGCGTGCCGGCGACCTCACCGAACCTCGTCGAATCGAAGAGCTTCAAGCTGTACCTCAACTCGTTCGCGCAGGAGCGGCTCGCCAATGCCGACGCCCTGCGTGCGACGCTGATCGCCGACCTCTCCGCGGCCGCCGGCGCCCCCGTGTCGGTGAGCCTGATCGCGCCGACTTCGCCGCAGGCCTTCCCGGTGAGCGTGCTGCCCGGCGAACTGATCGACGGTGTCGCCATCACCATCGAGCACTACGGCCCGCCGGCCCCCGAGCTGCTGAAGTCGGACGCGCAGGAAACGGTGGAGGAGACCCTCGTCTCGCACCTGTTCCGCTCGAACTGCCCGGTCACCGGCCAGCCCGACTGGGCCAGCCTGCAGATCGCCTACACCGGCCCGCGCATCGACCGTGCGGCGCTGCTGCGCTACCTGTGCAGCTTCCGCACCCACAGTGACTTCCACGAAGCGTGCGTCGAGCGGATCTTCCTCGACCTCCGCGCGCGCTGCGCGCCGGTGAAGCTGTCGGTGTATGCGCGATTCACCCGTCGCGGCGGGCTCGACATCAACCCGTTCCGGGCCTTGCCGGGCGCCGCGATGCCGGACAATCTGCGCCTGTCGCGGCAGTAGCCGCCTCCCGCCGAGGCCCGTCATGCCCCGCCGCTGCGTTCGCCCGTTCGTGAACCGCCTGCTCGCATCGCATCCGCGACGGGGCGCCAGCATCGTCCTCGCGGCACTGCTTCTCGCCGCCTGCGGGGGCGAATCGGCCGCGCCCCAGGCCGGTCCCGGCGCGGCATCGACGCCTCCTCCCGCGGGCGTGGCGGATGCCGAAGCGGCCGCGCCGCTGCCGCAGGGCCGCTTGGAAGCGGTTGCGCTCGATGTCGGCGTGACGCTCGATGCCGATGGACGCGTCGCCGCCGTGGCCGGTCGCGTGCGTCCCGCGGATGCGGTGCACGCTAGCCTCGTCACCGTGGGCGAAAGCGACGCGGCCAAGCTCGCGGTGACCTGGCGCGATGCCGCGGGCGCCGAGATCGCGGCGGACGAGCGCGCCATCACCGCGGCCGGTCCGGCCGTGCACACCTTCACCCGCCAGCCCGAGGGCGGCTGGGCGCCGGGACGCTACGAGGTCGAGGTGCGCGTGGACGGCCAGAGCGCCGGCGTGCGGAGCTTCGAGGTGCGCTGACGAGATCGGAACGTTGGCCGCAGCTCGTCGCGCGTATGCATGTTGTGTTTTGTTGAATTCGGCCCGTGATAGGTTCGGTGCGCGGCAATGGCTGCCGTGTTTCAAAACTCACATCATGGAGCGACGAATGATTCCCTCCCCCCGCCCCCCCAACGGCGTCGCGCTGATCCGCAGCACAGCGGAACTTCGGCCGAAAGCTCAGAAGTCGGTACTGCGTCGCGTTACGAGCAATGCGTTAGTACTTTCGATAGCCCTATTTGCCGGCATGGCATCAGCGGCGTGTGATCCAAACGGATGGGATCCAGTCGCGTACGAGTTCTGCGACAACGCGGACGCTCCTGTCTTCCCCTATGGTGTACCGACGTTTGAGATTCGCAACGATGCAGGTTACGCCCGCGTCTATCTTCGAGACGGTACTCGCGCCGTGCTTGATCTTGCCCAAGGGACTGTGACGATCGTTTACCCGAACGGCGCTTCCGAGTTTGGCCAAGTCGGTCAGCTCTCGACCGAGGCCCAGACGCAGTTCTGGGCTCTGGCGCATCAGGCGGCCAACAATCCACAAGAGCATTTTCTTGTTCCGCTAGACCATCTCTCGGCGGTTGCAACCAGAGTTGTCGCGAGCGGAGCAGCGGTTCCTCAGACGACAGTAGCCCGCGGGCTTGGTGTGGGTTACGACGAATCGAACTGCGATGATGGTGGAGCTTCTGGCAATCCACCGAACACACTCCCATGTGTTCAAGTCAGAGCGCAGCTCATGTATTGGAACGTCATCACCGATGACTGGAGTCAGGCACCTTCCATTCGGGACATTCCCGCTGGAGCCATCCGGTGTCACCTCCCGACCGTCGATGCCTGCAACATCTGGGCTAATAACCAGCGGATTGCATGGGAAGAGCGGCGACAGCAGGCATGCTCCGATCGCTGGTGGGACGGAGGTCTTTTCCTTGCTACTTCCGCGGCCGCTCATGTGGGATGCCAGGTTGCAGGGGCTGGCGTCGGGGCAACGGCTACTGGTGCGGGCGCTGCCCCTGGGGCGCTGGCTATCGGTGGTGGCGGCATCCTCTGCGTCGGCGGGATCGTCGGTGCTCTTCACGCCGGGCGATCGATGTGGAACAACAACGCAACCTGCACCAGCTCTTTTCCGGGCCCCCGGTGATCGCTATGGCACTTGACGCGCTCAAGATCTTCATAGGGGAGAACGCGTTTCCGCTTGTGATGTTCGGACTCGCGGCGTGCATGTTGTTGCTCATGTCCTTGACCGACCGACTCGTCAAACGGCGATATATCAACGGCGACTCCCGGAGACGTCATCGAGTGCAGCGTTTCAAGATCACTGTTGCGGCTGTATTGCTGGGTGTCTCAATGATGCTTTTTGCCGTGAAGGACGTCCTCGCGTAGCAACGTCATTTCGGCTACGTCTGCTCGGCAGACGGCTGCGGAATGGATACGCCCATCTGCATCTGAGCGTGGGCGTACTCCCTTAAAGGCGGAGTCCTACCGGCTCATCCGTGCAAAAAGGACGAACACGCTGCGTCCCGCGCCAGGGAAACTGCGCTCCTCGCCGAAGGCGAAGTCCACGCGCTCGGCGTAGCGGCGATCGGCAAGGTTCATCAGCCGCAGGCTCGCGCGCCAGTCGTCCGCCAGCGCCACCCCGATGCGTGCATGCCACAACACGTGGCCGCCATAGCGCCGCGTGTTCGCCGCGTCGATGGCATACGCGCCCTGCCACACGCCTTCGAGTTCCGCCTCGACGCGCGCGCCGAAACGCCGCCCGGCGCGGACGCCGCCCAGCCACTCCGGCGCGGTGTCGACGCGCGCGCCGCGGCGGATGGTCTCGCCGCCGGGAAGCAGGCGGTCGAACGCATAGCGCTGGTCGCTCCACGCGACCTGCCCCTCGAGCCACGACGCGTCGTCGGGCGTCCACGCGGCGGACAGCTCGATGCCACGGTGGCGCGTCGCGGCGCCCGGCACGCTCAGGCCGGCGGCATCGCGTAGCAGCACGTCGCGCTTGCGCATGGCGTAGGCCGTGGCGTCGGCGCGCACGGCCCCTCCAGAGAAGCGCAGCGTCGCCTCGAGGCTGTCGGCCGTCTCGACGCCGATGCCGTCGACGCTCTGTCCGCGCTGCAGGCGGTAGAGCTCGGTGGCCTGCGGGAAGCGGAAGGCGCGCGCCGCACGGGCGCCGACCGACCAGCCGCCGTCGAGGTCCCGCATCCATCCAAGCTGCGCGCTGCGCGCGGTGAACGCGTCGCGGCGATCGGCGGGACGCAGGTAGAGGCATCCGCCGAAGCCGCAGGGCGTGCCGTCGTCGCGGAGGTTCCCGTCGCCGGCGCGGTTGTCGTACGCATAGCGCAGGCGTTCGATGCGCGCGCCCAAGGTGACGGCGTCCCGGTCGAATCGCCACTGCTGCTCGCCGAATAGTGCCACCTGCCGCCCGTCGACCGCGTAGTCGTAGTGCGTACCCGCCGGGCGCTGCGCGTTCTGCGCGGGCGTGCCGGTGGTCAGCGCGCGCGCTTGGGTTTGCCGCAATTCGCCCTCGACGCCTTCGAGGTCGAGGCCGACGCGCAGCGACGCGTCCGACCACATCGCCTGCAGGCCGAGGCTGCGGCTGCCGTTCTCCTCGAGCGGCTGGCCGAGGTTGAAGTGCTGCAGGAAGGTCTGCGATTCGTCGCGGGCGTAGGGCCGAAGCAGGAGTTCACCGCCGCCGACGGCGCGGAGGTGATGCAGCACGAGGCGCGCGCTGTCGGCGTTCCGGAACGCTTCGGGGTTGGCGTTTCCGAAACGCCTCGCGTCACCCCACGCGCCTTCGCCGAACGCGAAGCCCGCCGTCTCCTGGCGCAGCCGGTGTGCGGCGAACGACAGCCGCGTATCGCCGTCGCCGGGTTGCCACTGCGCGTTGATCTGCTGCTGCGCGTAGCCTTCGTCGGCGCGGAAACTGCCGGCCTCCACCGCATTGGCATCGAGCCGGAAACGCGCCTCGCCGTCGATCGACACCAGCGCACGGCGGTAGTCGTCGCTGCCAAGTTCGAGGCGCAGCCCGCCACCGTCGCCGGGCAGCCGGGGCTGCACCGCGACCACGCCGTGCAGCGCGTTGCTGCCGTGCACGGCGCTGCCGGGGCCGCGCAGCACTTCGACGCGTCCGGCTTGCGCGAGGTTCAGCTCGGAAAGCTGGTTGACGTTGCAGAAGCCGGCCGGGCGGATCGGCACGCCGTCGTCGAGCACGAGGAAAGCCCCGCAGGCACCGGGGCCGGTCAGCACGGGCGAACGCAAGGCCAGCAGCTGTTCCTGCCCGCTCCCCCGGCTCGCCCAAGCCCCGGGCACTCGCGCCAGCGCCTCGTTCGCATGCGTCGGGGCGAGGCGGTCGAGCGCCGCGGCGTCGAGGCGTGCCACGGCTTCCGCGCGCACGCGGCCGTCTTCCGGCCGACGCGTCGTGACCTGCACGGCGTCAAGTTGCGTGGCCTGCGCATCGGTCGTTGCTGCCGCTGCGACCGCCGTGGGGGTGGCCGTGGCAAGGGCCGGCAGCAGGGCCAGCCAGAGGGGCGTCGAACGCGTCACGTGGTGTGTCTAGCGCCAGTCGGGCCGCGCAGTGTGGACGAAGCGAGGTGCAGGCTTGGCGAAGCGGTGCCAGCTTCGCTCTCGCACCACCGGCCCACCCCTATGCTGAGCGCCTTTGCCCAGAGGCCGCGATGCGATGCGCCTGAATGCCGATTTCGAACAGCGGGTGGTGGTGTTCCCCGACGAGGCCGCGTGGGTGGCCTCGCCCTCGGCCGGCGTCACGCGCCGCCCGCTCGACCGCATCGGCGAGGAAGCCGCGCGGGCCACCAGCCTCGTGCGTTACGCGCCCGCTTCGGTCTTCCCGGAGCACGGCCACCCCGCGGGCGAGGAGATCCTCGTGCTCGAGGGCGTGTTCAGCGACGACACCGGCGACCACCCGGCCGGCAGCTACCTGCGCAACCCCGAAGGCTTCCGCCACGCGCCGCGCAGTGCCAACGGCTGCACGCTGTTCGTGAAGCTGCGGCAGTTCGCGCCGGACGACCGCGCCACCGTGCGCGTCGACCCGTCGCGCGAAGCGTGGCGGCCGGGGCTCGTCGAAGGCCTGAGCGTGCTGCCGCTGCACTCGCACGGCACCGAGCACACGGCGCTCGTCGATTGGGCGCCGGGCACGGTGTTCAAGCCGCACACGCACTGGGGTGGCGAGGAGATCCTCGTGCTGCGCGGCGTGTTCGAGGACGAGCATGGCCGCTATCCGGCGGGCACCTGGCTGCGCAGCCCGCACGGCTCGCGGCACACACCGTTCAGCCGCGAAGGCACCACGCTGTACGTCAAGGCCGGGCACCTCGACGCCGGGCGGCTGGCGCCGTGGTTGGCCACCGGCGCCGCCTGAGTCAGCGCTCGACCGGCCGGCCGGCACTGGTCCAGCCCATGAATCCGCCGGCCAGTGAGACGGGCTCGGCGAATCCCAGGTCCTTCAGTGCCGCTGCGGCCAGCGCGCTGCGCGCGCCGCTGCGGCAGCTCACGATCACCGGGGCATCGCGATGCGACAGCGCGGGGTCCTTGATGCAATTCACCGCCGGATGGCCATCGACCTCGAACTCCAGCACGCCGCGCGGGATGTTCACGGCGCCTGGGATGCGGCCTTCGGCGAACTCGCCGGGTTCGCGCACGTCCACGAGCGGCGCGCCCTTGGCGCGAAGTGCGGAAAGCTCCGCATGGTCGATCTCGCGGATGCGGGCCTTCGCGGCGGCAACGAGGTCTTGGACGGTCTTCATGGGGTTCTCCTTGGCAGGGGAAGGTGCGCCTTGCGGCACGGTCAGGAAGCGAGCAGGGCAGGGAGTTCCCGCCCGACGATGTACAGGCCCATCAGCACCAGCAGGGCGGCGAAGCTTCGACGCAGCAGGCCTTGCGGCAGCCGCGAAGCCAGCTTCTGCCCCGCCACGCTGCCGATCGCCCCGACGCCGGTGAACAGGCCGAGCAACGGCCAGTCGAGCGCGAGGCCGGCGGCGTCCAGCACGAACAGGTGCTTGCCGAGGCCGCCGAAGGCGTTGAGGACGATGATCCACAGGCTGGTGGCGATCGCCCGGTGCATCGGCAGGCCGCCGAGCAGCACCAGGGCCGGCACGATGAGGAAGCCGCCACCCACCCCGACCAGCCCGGTGAGCAGGCCGACACCGAGGCCATCGACGACGATCCATGCGCGCGATCGCGGAGCGGCGACCGTGGTGGTCGCCGGCGCTGACCGGGTCATCCGCCACGCCGCCACGCCCATCACGGCGGCGAAAAGCAGCAACTGCACGTCGCCGGCGATCCAGCGCGACAGGTGCGCGCCAAGAACGGTGCCGAGCATCCCCGGCACGCCGAACCAGCCGACGCTGCGCCACTCGACGCTGCCGCGCAGCGCCGACGGGATGGCCCCCGCGAGGGCGATGCCCCCGACCACCGCCAACGAGCCGGCGATGGCGACTTTCTCCGGCTGGCCGACGAGGTAGACGAGCAGCGGCACCGTGAGGATGGAGCCGCCGGAGCCCAGCAGGCCCAGTGACAGGCCGACGATGACCGCGCCGAGCAGGGCGAGCCACATCATCGGAAGGCCACTGGCGGTCGGGTCGCGGGTGCCATGGCGGGAATGTATCTTAGATATTGCTAATATACAAACCGGTTGCCACACTGCCTTTATGAACAGCGAATCGCTCGATGCCTTGCCCGGCGGCCCCCATCCGTCGGTTGCCGCCTTCTTCGATCCCACCACGCACACGGTGAGTTACGTCGTTCGAGAGCCTGAGGGCCCCGCGTGCGCCATCATCGACCCGGTGCTCGATTTCGACGTGCCTTCGGGTCGTGTGCGCCACCACTCCGCCGAAGCGCTGGTCGCGCACGTGGCGCGCGAAGGGCTGCGCGTGGAGTGGATCATCGAGACGCATGTCCATGCCGACCACCTCTCGGCGGCGCCGTGGATCAAGGCC
Organism: Silanimonas algicola; assembly: GCF_054777375.1. Classification (NCBI taxonomy): domain Bacteria; kingdom Pseudomonadati; phylum Pseudomonadota; class Gammaproteobacteria; order Lysobacterales; family Lysobacteraceae; genus Silanimonas; species Silanimonas algicola. The sequence goes on from NZ_BAAHAS010000003.1 coordinate 225,573, forward strand.
CGGGTCGGCGGACGCATCGCCATCGGCGAGCGCATCGACGTCGTGCAGGACACCTTCGGCCGCATCTTCAACGAAGGGCCGGAGTTCAAGCGCGACGGCAGCCAGTTCGACCACCGGTTCCGCGACGGCGAGCGCTACGCTATCGGCGCGCTCCAGGCCGTGGCGCTGCACACGCCCGGGCATACGCCGGCCTGCATGACGCACGTGATCGGCGATGCCGCCTTCGTCGGCGACACGCTGTTCATGCCGGACGGCGGTTCCGCGCGCGCCGATTTTCCCGGCGGGAGCGCACGCACGCTCTACCGGTCGATGCGGCGGGTGCTCGCGCTGCCCCCCGAGACGCGGCTGTTCATGTGCCACGACTACGGCCCGGGCGGGCGCGAGATCCGATGGGAGACGACGGTGGCCGCGCAACGCGCCGCGAACATCCACGTGCGCGACGGCATCGACGAAGACGCCTACGTCGCCCTGCGCGAGGCCCGCGACGCCACCTTGTCCGTGCCCGCGCTGATCCTGCCGTCGCTGCAGGTGAACATGAAGGCCGGGGCGCTCCCTGAGCCGGAATCGAACGGAACGCGCTACTTCAAGCTGCCGATCGACGCCTTCTGAGGCGGGGCGCCGCCGTGCTCAACGCGGCGGCGCCATGCCCAGCAGGCGCATCGTCCAGCGTCGTGCCACCGGGGCGCAGAAAAAGGCGGCGACGATGGCGATCGGCCAGGCGACGATGAAGGCATGCAGCCATCGGCCGACGAAGCCGGCATCGACGCCCGTGTTGACCGCGGTGAGCACCGCGCTCATCAGGAAAGCCATGAGCAGCGCCATGATCACCGCGAACAGGCCGCGGAACTTCAGGGTGTCCATCACGAGGCCCTGCGACGCGCGGAAGGTCTCACGGCCGGCTTGCGCCCTTTGGCGCCTCCGGACACGGCCGCCTTGGGCGCCACGGCTTCGGGGCCGGGGCAATACAGGTCGTGCAAGGTGCCGAGCAGGGCCCGTGCCGGGCCGTCCGCGAGGGCGTAGTAAATCGTCTGCGCCTCGCGACGCGTTTCGACCAGGGCCTGGTCGCGCAGCACCGCGAGGTGCTGCGAGAGCGCCGACTGCGACAGCGGCACGTGGGCGTTGATCTCCCCGACCGAATGCTCGCCTTCCACCAGCAGGCACAAGATGCGAAGGCGCTGGGGGTTCCCCAGCGTCTTCAGGAGATCGGCGGCGGCTTCCGCTTGCGCCGCCATGGCGGCCGCCATCGGCGGCAGGGTGGACGTGGTCTTGGGCATAGGCCGCGCATTGTAGGTCGGTCGCATCGACAGCCGGCACAGCCCGGGGCGTGGAGCACGGGTTCGGATGGCGGGCACGGACCTTCTCCCAAGCGGGTGGTGGAATGGCTTGACATAACATTAGCTCATGCTAATTTAGAAGACAATCCACCCCGCCCAAGGCCCCGCCATGAACCTCGACCGTGCCGTCTTCGCCTTCGCCGGCGTCATGACCCTGCTGTCCGTCGCCCTCACCCAGTTCGTCTCGCCGTGGTTCGTCCTGTTCACCGTCTTCATTGGCGTGAACCTCCTGCAGTCGGCCTTCACCGGCTTCTGCCCGGCGGCCATCGTGTTCAAGAAGCTGGGCGTCTCGTCCGGCTGCGCGTTCCGCTGAAGGATTCCGCCATGGCCCTCCGCCGCCTGCCCGCCGCCGTTGCCGTCGTCGCTGCCGTTGCGCTCTCCGCCTGCACGGGTGCGGGCGACGACAGCGCCGTCTCGACGCGTGATCCTGGCCTCGACACCCTGGTCGTCGCGCCGGCCACCGCCATGCGCGAACGCAGCTGGGACGGCGTGGTGCAGGCGGTGAACCAGGCAACGCTCGCCGCGCAAACGGCGGGGCGCGTCGTCGAGTTGCCCTTCGACGTCAACGACGTGGTGAAGGCCGGCGATGTCGTCGTCCGCTTCACCGACGTGGAGCAGCGCAGCGGCCGTGCCCAGGCCGAAGCCTCGCTGCGCGCCGCCCGCGCGCAAGCCGCCGAGGCCGAGGCCGACCAGCGCCGCATCGCCGACCTCGCCGCGCGCCAGCTGGTGGCGCGCTCGCAGCTCGACCAGGCGACGGCGCGTCGCGACGCGGCGCGCGCGGCCCTTGCCGCCGCCGAAGCCGGCGTGAAGCAGGCCGGTGAGCAGGTCGATTACACGGTGGTGCGCGCGCCGTACTCCGGGCTGGTGACGGAACGCCACGTCGAGATCGGCGAGACCGTCGCGCCGGGCCAGCCGCTGGTCTCGGGCCTCTCGCTCGGCCAGCTGCGCGTCGAGGTGCAGGTGCCGCAGGCGGACATCGCCGCCATCCGCGAGCACAAGGCGGCGACGGTGCGGCTGGCCGACGGTCGCGACGTGGAGGCCCGCGAGGTCATCGTCTTCCCGGCGGCCAACCCGCAGACCCACACCTTCACCGTGCGCGTCGAACTGCCGGAGATGGAAACCGGCCTGCAGCCGGGCAATACCGTGAAGGTGCGCTTCAAGCTGGGCGACGCCGAACGCCTGCTGGTGCCGGCGACGGCCCTCGTGCGCCGCAGCGAGATCGCCGCCGTCTACGTGGTGTCGCCCGAGGGCCGCGTCGGCCTGCGCCAGATCCGCGTGGGCGAAGTCTTCGGCGATCGCGTGGAGGTGATCGCCGGCTTGGCCGCGGGCGAGGCCATCGCGCTCGACCCGGTGGCGGCCCTCGTGGCCCAGCGCGCCGCGCGGGAGGCCGCCGATGAGTGAGACCCGCCTCGGCGTCTCCGGCCGCCTGGCCCGCGCCTTCCAGACCAACCCGCTGACGCCGGTGCTGGCTTTGGCCGCCCTGCTGCTCGGCCTCGTGGCCGTGATGATCACGCCGCGCGAGGAAGAGCCGCAGATCGACGTGACGATGGCGAACGTCTTCGTGCCCTTCCCCGGCTCGTCGGCGCACGACGTCGAATCCCTCGTCAGCGTGCCGCTGCAGCAGACGCTCGCCGAAGTGGAAGGGGTCAAGCACGTCTACGCGATGAGCCGCCCCGGCATGGCCGTGGTCACCGTCGAATTCGACGTCGGCATCCCACGCAAGGACGCCCTTGTGCGGCTCTACAACCAGGTCTTCGCCAACGCCGACTTCGTGCCGCCCGGCCTGGGCGTGGGCCCGCCGCTGGTGCGGCCGATGGGCATCGACGATGTGCCGGTGATGGGCGTCACCCTGTGGACCGAGGATCCGCAGCGCGGTGCGACCGAACTCGGCGCCGTGGCCCGCGCACTGGAAACCGAGCTGAAGCGTGTGCCCGGCACGCGCGACATCACCACCATCGGCGCGCCCGAGCGTGCGGTGGTCGTTGAACTCGACGCCACGCGCCTCGCCGCGCATGGCATGACGGTCGGCGAACTGCAGCAGGCGCTGGCCGCGGCCAACGTGGTGCTGCAGGCCGGCGAGCGCGTCGACGCCAGCGGCACGCAGGTGCCGGTGACCGTGGGCACCTTCCTCGCCGACGCGAACGGCGTGGCCGATCTCGTGCTCGGTCTGCGCGACGGCCAGCCGCTGCGCCTGGCCGATATCGCCACCATCCGCGAGGCCGCCGACCGCCCGACGGCCTACGTGTGGCATGCGGCCGGTGCCGGTGCGCCGGCCGGCGACGCCGCGCCGGTCGAATGGGCGCCGGCGGTCACGCTGGCGATCGCCAAGAAGCCCGGCGCGAATGCCGCCGACATCACGGCCGCGATCCGCGAGCGCCTCGTGGCGCTGGAAGGCGCGCTGATTCCGGAGGGCGTCCACGCCACGGTGACGCGCGACTACGGCTTCACCGCCAACGAAAAGGCGATGACGCTGATCAAGAAGCTGGTGTTCGCGACCATGGCCGTGGTGCTGCTGGTGCTGGTGGCACTGGGCTGGCGCGAGGCGATGGTGGTGGGTGCCGCGGTGATCCTCACGCTGGCCGTCACCCTGTTCGCCAGCTGGGCGATGGGCTTCACCATCAACCGCGTCTCCCTGTTCGCGCTGATCTTCTCCATCGGCATCCTGGTGGACGACGCCATCGTCGTGGTCGAGAACATCCATCGCCACATGACGCTCGGCGGCAAATCGCTGCGCGAGGCCTTGCCGGCGGCCGTGGACGAGATCGGCGGCCCGACGATCCTTGCGACCTTCACCGTGATCGCCGCGCTGCTTCCCATGGCCTTCGTCACGGGCTTGATGGGGCCGTACATGCGGCCGATCCCGATCAACGCCTCGGTGGGCATGCTGCTCTCGCTGCTGATCGCCCTCACGGTGACGCCGTGGCTGGCGGTGAAGCTGCTGTCGCGTCACTACGCGCGCCTGGGCGCTCATGTCGATGGAGAGCAGGGCGGCCACGGCCATGGCGGGCTGGCGGCGCGCCTGCACGGCGTGTTCGACCGCCTGATGCGCCCCTTCCTGGACGCCGCGCAGGGCGGCCGTCGCCGCTGGAAGCTCTTCGCCGGCATCGGAGCCGCGGTGGCGCTGTCGGTGGGCTTGGTGCTCGTGCAGCTCGTCGTGCTGAAGATGCTGCCCTTCGACAACAAGTCGGAGCTGCAGGTCGTCGTGGACCTGCCGGAAGGCACGCCGCTGGAGCGCACCAATGCGCTGTTGCTGGAGCTGGCCGCCGAACTCCGTGGACGCCCGGAAGTGCTCGACGTGCAGGGCTACGCTGGCACCTCGGCGCCGGTGAACTTCAATGGCCTCGTGCGCCAGTACTACCTGCGCGAAGGCGCCGCCCTCGGCGACCTGCAGGTGAACCTCGTCGACAAGCACGACCGCGACGACCAGAGCCACGACCTCGCCCGCGCGTGGCGCCCGGCCTTGCAGGCGATTGCCGCCCGCTACGGCGCCGCGCTGAAGGTCGTGGAAGTGCCGCCCGGCCCGCCGGTGCTGGCGCCGCTGGTGGCCGAGGTCTACGGCCCCGATGCCGCCACGGTGCGTCGCATCGCCGAAGGCCTCGAAGGCTTGGCGCGTGACACCGAAGGCCTCGTCGACATCGACACCACGCTGGAGGCGAAGGCCGAGCGTGAGACGGTCGTGGTCGACCGTGTGCGGGCCGCACGGCTGGGCGTCAGCCAGCAGGCCATCGCGCAGACGCTCGCGCTCGCCGTGGGGGGCGTGGACGCGACCTACCTGCGCGACGGCGTGGCCAAGCACGCCATCCCCGTGCGCCTTCGCCTGCCGGCGGGCGAGCAGGCGCGCATCGATGAGCTGCTGGCGCTGAAGGTGCGTGCGCAGGACGGCCGGATGATCCCGCTCGTGGAGCTCGTCGAGGTGCGTCGCGAGCCATGGGAACCGACGCTGATGCAGAAGGACCTGCTGCCGGTGGCCTACGTCATGGCCGACGAGGCGGGCGAGGTCGATTCGCCGCTCTACGGCATGTTCTCGCTGGTAGGCCGCGTCGATTCGCTCGACGTCGGCGTGCCGGTGGCGCAGCGCTTCTTCACCGCGCCCGACGACCCGCTGGCCTTCACCATCAAGTGGGACGGCGAGTGGCAGGTGACGTGGCAGACCTTCCGCGACATGGGCCTCGCCTATGCCGCCGGCCTGGTGCTGATCTACCTGCTGATCGTCGCGCAGTTCCGCAGCTACGTCGTGCCGCTGGTGATCATGGCGCCGATCCCGCTGACCGTGATCGGCGTGATGCCGGGCCATGCGCTGCTCGGCGCGCAGTTCACCGCCACCAGCATGATCGGGATGATCGCGCTCGCCGGCATCATCGTTCGCAACTCGATCCTGCTCGTGGACTTCATCAACCACGCCATCGCCAACGGCCGCGACCTTGCCGACGCCGTGGTCGAGGCCTGCGCGGTGCGTGCGCAGCCGATCGGTCTCACGGCCTTGGCGGCGATGCTCGGCGCGCTGTTCATCCTCGACGACCCGATCTTCAACGGCCTCGCCATCAGCCTGATCTTCGGCATCGCCGTCTCCACCCTGCTGACGCTCGTGGTGATCCCGCTGCTCTACTTCGCGTGGTTGCGGGGGCGTCCGCGCCCGGCCTGAGGGCGGATCGATGACGACGGGGGCGTGGCCGCGCCCGCCGACTGCGTGAAGCGCGGCGGATCGAGCAGGCGGGCGAGGTCGGCCTGCACGGCGGCCGCCTCCGGCGCCATCCGCAGGTTCGTGTCCTGCACCATGAACACGCCGGCGATGCCGGCCGCGCCGTCCACCCAGCCCTGGAAGCCGAAGGCGCCGGGGCTCGACTCGACGACCGGCGCGCCCGCCCGCGTGGTCGGCAGCAACCAGTAGCCGAAGCCGTAGCCCCAGGCATCAAGCTGCTGCGGTACCGGTGGCACGTCCTGCTTCACGGTGCCGGCGGCGTGGTCGCGCTGCATGGCCCGGATCGTCGCCACGGCGAGGTAGCGCTGGCCGGCGAAGGGCCCTTCGCGGATGACGCCGTCGGCCTGCCACATCGCCATCAATTTCCGGTAGTCCGCCAACGTGCTGCGGATGCCCCCGGCGATGCGCGGGTTCGGCACGGTGACGATGCCCGGTGCGGTGCTGTTGAGACCGAAGTCGGTCGCGGTGAGCGCGAGTGGCGTGGTGAGTTCGCGGGCGAACAACACGTCCCAGCCGAGTCCCGTCGCGCGCTCGGCCATCGCGCCGGCCACCTGCATCGACAGGCCGCCGTAGGCGAAGGTGCTGCCGGGTGCGGCGATCATCGGCCCGGCGAGGATCTGCCCGGCGCAGGCTTGCAGCGTCGTCAGCGCGTTCGCGATGCAGCCGGACTCGTCGCCGGGCAGGCCACTCGTGTGCGAGAACAGCTGCGCGAGGGTGATGGCCCGCTTGTCGGCGGGTGCCGTCGGCCACCATTCGCCGACCGTCGAATCCCAGCGCAGCGTGCCGCGTTCCACCAGCCGCGCCAGCACCAGCGCCGAGACCCACTTGCTGGCCGAGGCGATGGGGATGCGGGTGGCGTCGGCGTAGCCGCCGTAGTGGCGGCTGAGCACCGGTTGGCCGTTCTGCGCCACCCACAGCGAGGCGCCGTCGAGCCGGTAGCGGGTGACGAGGGACTGCATGCGGGCATCGACCACGGCGAAGTCGACTTTCGCGGGCGTTTGCGCCGCGGTGGGCAGGGCGAGCAGCAGGGGGGCGAGGAGGGCGAGGAGCGGGCGCATGGGGCGGGTAACGCGGCGGGGAAGGGATGGTTGACCGGAGGGCGTCGCGGCGGCGTTTCCACCGCTACGCTGTACCCCACCGTCCTGCCCCCGCCGCCCATGACCACCACCATCGAAGGCCCCTTCCACGTCCGCATGACCCCCCAGGATCTGGCGCACGCCGACGCGCCGGCCTTGCTGGGGCGCTTCCTGCTCGACAAGCGCTACGAAGGGGTGCTCGATGCGGTTGGTGCTGGCGAGATGCTGTCGGTGCGAACGGCGGTCGAGGGCTCCGCCGGCTACGTCGCCATCGAGCGCGTTTCCGGCAGGCTGGCCGGTCGCTGCGGCAGCTTCGTCCTGCAACACAGCGGGGTGATGGAGCGCGGCATGAAGCGCCTCTTCCTCGAGGTGGTGCCGGATTCCGGCACCGGCGAGCTCGTGGGCCTGTCCGGACGGATGGGCATCGACATCGCCGGCGGCGAGCACTTCTACCGCTTCGAATTCTCGCTTCCGGAGGCCGAATGATGCCGCGCCCTTCCCTGTGTTCGTGGCGCGGCGCTGTGGCACGGCTCGCGTTTGCCGGCATGGTCGTCCTCGCGCCGGTCGCCGGCACGGCCGAGGCCGCACCGTCCGCCGAGCCCGAGCGCCCCTCCACGGTCGCCGCGCCCTCGCGTTTCGAGATCTTCACCGTCGCGCTGCCCATGCTGGGCGTCGAACGCACGCTGCGCGTTTACCTGCCGCGCGGCTACACGAACTGCGAGGGCTGCCGTTACCCGGTCGTCTATTTCATGGACGGGCAGAACGTCTTCGACGCCGCCACCAGCTACGCCGGGGAGTGGGGCGCGGATGAAACGCTCGATGCGCTGCTGGCGAAGCACGACCTCGCGGTGATCGCGGTCGGCGTGGACCACGGCGGCGAGGCGCGGATGAACGAGCTTAGCGTCTGGGAGAACCCGGAGTTCAAGCCCGCGCGCGGCGAGGCCTTCCTCGCCGACCTCGTCGGTGCGGTGAAGCCCGCCATCGATGCGCGCTACCGCACCCGGCCGGCGGCGGCCTCCACCACCATCGTCGGCAGCTCCATGGGTGGGCTGATGGCCCATGCGGCGCTGTTGCGCCGGCCCGACGTGTTCGGCGGGGCGATCATCTTCTCGCCGAGCTACTGGTTCTCGCCGGCCATCGGCCCGGAGACCGCGCGCACGCCGCTTCGGGCCGGCCAGCGCGTCTACGTGTATGCCGGTGGCCAGGAGAGTGAATCGATGGTGCCGGACGCGAAGGCGATGTTCCGACGCTTCGAGGCGTCGGACGGCGGCGCCTTGGACAAGGTCTTCGTCGAGATTCCCGAAGGCCAGCACAAGGAGGCGTCCTGGCGTGATGTGCTTCCGGCGGCCCTGTGCTGGCGCTTCGCGCCGATCTGCGACCCGCGCTGAACGGGCGTCCCGCGGGCTCGCCTACAATGCGGCCCGCTTCTTCCCCGGAACTCCCATGGCGCTCAAGGCCACCGTCCACCGCGCGACGCTGCAGGTCTCCGACCTCGATCGCCACTACTACGCCACGCACACGCTGACGCTGGCGCAGCATCCCTCCGAGACGGACGCGCGCCTGATGGTGCGCCTGCTGGCCTTCGGCCTGTTCGCGGAAGAACGCCTCGAGTTCGGTCGCGGCATCAGCAGCGAGGGCGAGCCCGATGTGTGGCTGCGCTCGCTGACCGGCGACATCGAGCACTGGATCGAACTCGGCCAGCCCGAGGAAGCCGACGTGCGCCGCGCCTGCGGCCGCTCGCGTCGCGTCACGGTGGTCGGCTACAGCGGCCGCGGCTTCGGCCTGTGGTGGGAGAAGAACGCCGCCGGGCTCGCGCGCTGCGCGAACCTCGAGGTCGTCGAGCTGCCGGCCGGCACCGCCGAGGCGCTGGCCCCGCTGCTGGCCCGCGGCATGGACCTGCAGTGCCTCGTGCAGGACGGCGAGGTGCAGCTGATGGGCGAGGTGCAGCTGATGGGCGAGGGCGGCACGGTGGCCGTCACGCCGATCTGGCACCAGCGCGCGGCCTGATCGCTCGGCGACGATGAGCGCGCCGCGCGCCAAGGCCGATCGGGTCGACGTCGTCGTGATCGGCGGTGGCGCGGCCGGGCTGTTCACCGCGTTCACGGCCGGCCGCCGCGGCCGCCGCGTGCGCGTGATCGAGCACGCCAACCGCTGCGGCAAGAAGATCCTGATGTCCGGCGGCGGGCGCTGCAACTTCACCAATACCGGCACGACGCCGGCGAACTTCCTGTCTGCCAATCCGCACTTCTGCAAGTCGGCGCTGGCCCGATACACGCCGGCCCACTTCATCGCGATGGTGGAGCGCCACGGCATCGCCTACCACGAGAAGGAGCTGGGCCAGCTCTTCTGCGACGACAGCAGCAAGCAGATCGTCGCCATGCTGCTGGCCGAGTGCGCCGAGGCCGGCGTCGACGTGCGCACGTCGTGCGCGGTCGAGGCCGTCGAGGCGCTGGACGCGGCGGGCGAGGGCATGCCGCGCTTCCGCATCATCACGTCGCAAGGCGTCGTCGAGGCCGACTCGCTGGTCGTCGCCACCGGCGGGCTGTCGATCCCGAGCATGGGTGCGACGGGCTTCGGCTACGCGCTGGCCCAGCAGTTCGGCCACGCCGTGCTGCCCACCCGCGCCGGCCTGGTGCCGCTCACGCAAACCGGCAAGCCGGCGGAGCATATGGCCGAGCTCGCGGGCGTGGCGCTGCCGGTGACCGCGACATCCGGCAAGACGAGCTTCAGCAACGCGATGCTGATCACCCATCGCGGCATCAGCGGCCCGGCCATCCTGCAGATCTCCAACTACTGGCAGCCCGGCGACGCGCTGACGCTCGACCTGCTGCCCGGCCAGGACGCGCTGGGCACGCTGACGGCGCTTCGCGCGGCGCGCCCCGATGCCCATCTGCGGACCGTGCTGGGCGAGCTGCTGCCCAAGCGTTTCGCCGAGCGCCTGTGCGAGACGGTGTTCGAGAGCCGGCCGATGAAGCAGATCGACCCGAAGCCCCTGCAGCGGATTGCAGATTTGATCAGGCACTTTCCGCTGGTGTGCAGCGGCACCGAGGGTTACCGCACCGCTGAAGTGACGCTGGGCGGTGTCGACACCAAGGACGTCTCGTCGAGCACGATGGAAAGCCGCCGCGTGCACGGCCTGTACTTCGTCGGCGAAGTGCTCGACGTCACCGGCTGGCTCGGTGGCTACAACTTCCAATGGGCCTGGGCCTCCGGCCACGCCGCCGGGCAGAACGCTTGAGTTGAACCAACCCATGAACCCCTACCGCACCACGTTCCCGCACCCGCTCGTCGACATCGGCGCGAACCTGACGCACGAGAGCTTCGGCCACGACTTCGACGCCGTGCTCGAACGCGCGGCTGAGGCCAGCGTCCACCAGCTGGTGGTCACCGGCGCCTCGCGCGAGGGTTCGCGCCACGCGCTCGGGTTGGCCCGTGCGCATCCGGGCCGGCTGTTCGCCACCGCCGGCGTGCACCCGCACCACGCCATCGAAGTGACCGACGAGGCCGTCGCCGAGCTGCGCGAGCTGCTCACGCATCCCGAAGTCGTCGCGGTCGGCGAGTGCGGCCTCGACTACTTCCGCGACTTCGCCCCGCGCCACGCGCAGCAGCGCGCCTTCGAGCGCCAGCTGGAGCTCGCCGTGGAATGCGGCAAGCCGCTGTTCCTGCACCAGCGCGACGCGCACGACGACTTCCTCGCGATCCTGAAGCCCTTCCTGCCGAAGTGCGGACCCGCGGTGGTGCACTGCTTCACCGGCGACGAGCGCGCGCTGAGGGAATCGCTCGACGCCGGCTGCCATATCGGCATCACCGGCTGGCTCTGCGACGAACGCCGCGGCCAGCACCTCAGGGAGCTGGTGAAGCGCATCCCGGCCGATCGCCTGATGGTCGAGACCGACTGCCCCTACCTGCTGCCGCGCACGCTGAAGCCCACCCCGAAGGACCGCCGCAACGAGCCGGCCTTCCTGCCGCACATCGTCCACGAGCTGGCGAAGGACCGCGGCGAGGAGGTGGCGGTGACCGCCGCGAGCACCACGGCGACGGCACGGGCGTTCTTCCGGTTGCCGCCAGCCTGAGTCACGCGCGTGACGCGCGTCGCTGCTTGACGTGCCGCAACCCGCTCGAGGGCCGCCACGCCACGCACGTGGACCGATGTCATGGACGGGCGAGCCCCCGGCTGGTAAACCGGACGCGGACAGGAGGGCCCGCATGCGCATCGCATCCATCAGCCGCGTTTCCCTAACGATGGTGGTCACGCTCTGCGGCGTGGCCATCGGTGCGCTGCTGCTCCACGGCACCGGTTCCGAGGCCGAACGTCGGCTGGCGCGGCAGCAGGGCCTGTCCGAGGAATTCGTCGATGGTCTGCGTGACCTCGCGGCCCACCACTCCTACGCGGCCAGCCGCGCGGCGCTATCGCCCGGACAGGTGGATGACGTCCGGGCCGAGCTCGAGGCGCTGGGCGAGGCCACCCGCCGGGTCGAGGCCAAGCTGCAGTCGCTGGAGGCCGCGGGCGCCAGTGCGACCGTGATCGCGCCGCTCCAGAACGCCTTGGATTCATGGAAGCAGCTGCGCGCGTACGAGCGCGCCGCGCTGCGTCCTTCGGCCGGTGGCGGGACGCGGGCGGTGCTGCTGAGCGCGCGGCATGAGCAGTTGCGCCTCGATTTCGTCGACACGATGGGGCGCGCGAGCGTGGCCATGCGCGCCAGCCTCGACGCTCAGATCGAGGATTACGCCCGTGGCGGCGATCTCAAGGACGGCGTCGCGCTGATCGCGGTGTTGCTCTGCATGGGTGGCCTCGTGGCCCTGCTGCAGTTCTACGTCCGGCGCCAGATCACCCGCCCATTGACCGCGCTCGCGTCCGAAGCGGAGGGCTGCGCGGTGGGGGCGCGGCACGGTGCGTTCGGTTGGCAGCATCTCGACAACGAGGTGGGCCAGTTGGCGCGCCTGCTGGAACAGAGCCGGCTGGCCCGCATCGCGGTGGAGCGCGACCGCCTGTTGAAGGGGCGGGCCACGGCGCTCCTGTCGGCGCTGCAAGCCGAGGACGACCACGAGGGTTTCGCCCGCGTCCTCGTCGCGGAGCTGGCCAGGCTGTGCGAGGCCCCGGCCGGTGCGGTGCATCGCATCGACACCGAGACGGCGGAGATGACGCTTCTGGCCGCGCATGGGGTGGTGCCGGATGCCGCGGCACCGGTCGCTCTGCTGGGGCCGGCCTTGGCCGGCATGGAGCCCGCGCTGATCACCGCCCTGCCGGCGGGATACTTCCGCTTGGCCTCGTCGCTCGGCGAGGCCTCGCCCTCGGCGCTGCTCGTCTTGCCGCTGCGGGACGCCGAGGGGCAACTCCTGGGGGCGATCGAGTTGGCCTTGGTCGAGCCCCCCGCGGACGATCTGTTGGCGCTATTGCGTGAGTTGGCGCCGATGCTGGGACTGCGTTGGCAGGCCATTCGCCAGCGCGACGCCTTGGCCCAAGGCCGGGCCTTGGCCGAGCAGACCGAGCGCTGGTACGGCGCGATCCTCGCGAATGCGCCGGACGGCATCCTCGTCGCTGACCACCAGGGCGTCATCCGCATGACCAATGCGAAGCTCGACGAGATGTTCGGCTACGCGCGCGGTGAGTTGCTCGGCCAGCCGGTCGAGGTCCTGGTGCCCGAGGCGATCCGGCCGGCCCATGTCGGCTTGCGCAGGGGATTCGCCGAGGCGTCGGCCTCGCGCCCCATGGGGCTTGCGGGTGCGGCGCTGCGCGGGCAGCGCAAGGACGGGACGTTGCTGCCGGTGGAGGCCGGGCTCGCCTCCCTGCCGTCGATCGGCGGCCGCGAGGCCATGGTCTGCGCCGTGCTCCGCGACGTCACCGAGCGGCAACGCCGCGAAGAGGCGCTGCGCCGCGAGCGTGGGCGGTTGCAGCTCATCCTGGAAAGCAGCCCGGTGGGCATCGCTTTCTCGTCGGAAGGTGTCCTCCGCTACACCAATCCGGCGTTCGAGACGATGTATGGCTTGCGCGAGGGCGACCGGGCGCAGCGGCTCTACCGGCGTCCGGCCGATCGCGACGCGCTCATCGCCCGGCTCGGTGATGCCGGCATCGTCGAGAACATGGAGCTGGAAACCGTGGGCGCGAGCGGCGAGCCCACCGAATCGCAGATGACCCTCGTGCCGTTCGAGTATGACGGCGAGTCGGGCGTTCTCGGCTTCCTGCTCGACATCAGCGAGCGCAAGCTGGCCGAGCGCGGCCTCGTCCGCGCCAAGCAGATGGCGGAGGACGCCGCGCGGCTGAAGTCGGATTTCCTGGCCAACATGAGCCACGAGATCCGCACGCCGATGAATTCGATCATCGGCATGACGCATCTGCTGGGCCGGACGGCGTTGGAGCCGAAGCAGCGCGAGTACGTGGCGAAGCTGCAAGCCTCGGGACGCCACCTCCTGGGCCTGATCAACGACATCCTCGACTTCTCCAAGATCGAGGCGGGGAAGATGGCCGTCGAGGAAACGGGCTTCGATCTGGAGCGCGTCGTCGAGTCGGCCGTCGGCGTCGTGGCGCAGCGCGCCGCCGAGAAGGGCCTCGAGCTGCTGGTGCACCTCCCGCCCGGCCCGGTCCCGACCTTCGTCGGCGATCCCTTGCGCATCGGCCAGGTGCTGATCAACTACCTCAGCAATGCGGTGAAGTTCACCGAGCGTGGCGAGATCGAGGTGCGCGTTTCCGTGGTGGAAGGCGATGGGCTGCATCGACGGCGCCTCCGCTTCGACGTGATCGATACCGGCATCGGCATCCCCGAGTCGGTGCGCGTCAGCTTGTTCCAGAGCTTCCACCAGGCCGACACCTCGACCACGCGTCGCTATGGCGGCAGCGGCCTCGGCCTCGCCATCTCCAAGCGCCTGGCCGAGTTGATGGGCGGCGAGGTCGGCGTCACCAGCGAGCCCGGCAAGGGCAGCTGTTTCTGGTTCACCGCCGAGGTCGGCGTGCAGGCCGGGGTGCCCACCGTTCGCGTCCCCCTCCCTGACCTGCGCGGCCGGCGGGTGTTGGTGGTCGATGACAGCGAGTCGGCCCGCTCGATGCTCGCCGAGCAGCTGCAGTCTATGACCTTCGTCCCCGAAGTCGCGGCCTCGGGCGTCGAGGCCGTCGAACGCGTGCGCGCCGCGGCGGCGGCCGGTCAGGGCTTCGACGTGGTGCTGATCGACTGGCGGATGGCGGGGATGGACGGCGTGGCGACCGGCGAAGCGATCAAGGCGCTCGGCCTCGACCCGTCGCCGCATCTCCTCATCGTCACCGCCTACGGCCGCGAGGAAGTCTTCCGCGAGGCGCAGCAGGCCGGCTTCGAGGACGTGCTGGTGAAGCCGGTGGGATCGTCGGTGCTCTTCGACAGCTTGTCGCGCCTGCTGATGCCCGGCGCTGGACGGGTGCCCAGCCCCGCGGTGGAGGCCGATGGCGCCGCGGCGTTGCCGCGCTTCGATGGGGCGCGTGTCCTGCTGGTCGAGGACAACCCGCTGAACCAAGATGTGGCCGTCGAGCTGCTGGGCCTGTTCGGTGTGGTCGTGACCGTGGCGGGCGATGGGGCTGAAGCCCTGCGCCGCCTCGACGAGGCGGTGCCCGACCTGGTCTTCATGGACATGCAGATGCCGGTGATGGATGGGCTTGAGGCGACGCGCCGCATCCGCATGCAGCCGCGTCACGCGGCGCTGCCGGTGGTGGCGATGACGGCCAATGCGATGGACACGGATCGCCGGCGCTGCTTCGACGTGGGGATGAACGACTTCGTCGCCAAGCCCATCGATCCCGAGCGCCTCGGCGCCGTGCTCTCGCGATGGCTCCCCCGTCGCGTCGCAGAGCGACCTTCCGCCGACAACGCGACCGAGCGGAGCTCCGCGAGTGGCACGGCCTTGCCCGACGTGCCCGGCATCGACGTGGCCGAGGGCGCGTCGCGCCGCGTCGGCGGCCTCGCCCCCTTCCTCGAGAGCCTCGTGCGTTTCCGCAACGAGCATGCCGAGGATCCCGTGCGCATCGATGCCGCCTTGGCCCGGGGCGATCGCGAAGCCGCGCATCGCCTCGCGCATACGGTGAAGGGCCTGTGCGCGCTCATCGGCGCGCGCCGGGCGGCCGAGGCGGCGGCCGCGCTGGAGGAGGCGCTGGCGTCGCCGGCGGCCGATGCAGCGGTCGAGCGGGCGGCCTTCGCGGAGGCGCTCGGCGAAGTGCTGGAGGGCATCGCGCACCTGCCGGCGGTGCGCGAGGTTCCGGCGCCGCCCGCGTCGTCCGGCAGCGATGGGGTCGGCGAGGCACTGCGCCGTCTCGTCGACCACCTCGAGGCCGCCGATGCCGACGCACTGCAGGTCTGGAAGACGCACGGCCAGGCATTCCTCCGGCGGCTGCCCGACCAGCACGCGGCCGTGCAGGCCGCGATCGAACGCTTCGATTTCGCCGCGGCGCTCGCGCTGCTCCGTCCCGCCCTCGAGGCCACCGCCCCATGACCAACGACGACCTGCGTCCCCTGCTCCTCGCCGTCGACGACGCGCCGGAGAACCTGGCCCTGATCGTCGAGCTGCTGCGCGGCGATTACCGGATCCGCGTGGCCACCAACGGGCCGGATGCCCTGCGCCTCGCCGCCGGGGCGGTGCGGCCCGACCTCATCCTGCTCGACGTGATGATGCCGGACATGGACGGCTTCGAAGTCTGCGAGCGGCTGCAGGCGGATCCGGCCACCGCAGGCATCCCGGTGATCTTCCTGACCGCGTTGAGCAGCGTGGAGGACGAGCGCCACGGCCTGCAGGTGGGTGCCGTGGATTACGTCACCAAGCCGATCAGCCCACCCATCCTCGAAGCGCGGGTGAAGACCCACCTGCGGCTCAAGGCCTCGGCCGACTTCCTGCGCGACAAGGCCGAGTTCCTCGAATGCGAAGTCACGCGGCGAACGCGCGAGATCTCCACGATCCAGGACGTCACCATCCAGGTGATGGCCTCGCTGGCCGAGACCCGCGACAACGAAACGGGGCACCACATCCGCCGCACGCAGCACTACGTCCGCGTGTTGGCCGAGTCTCTGGCGGGGCATCCGCGATTCTCCGCCGCGTTGACGCCCGAGGCCATCGATCTGCTGTTCAAGTCCGCGCCCCTGCACGACATCGGCAAGGTGGGCATTCCCGACCACATCCTGCTCAAGCCGGGGCGCCTCGATGCCAGCGAGTGGGAGATCATGAAGACGCACGCCGCCGTCGGACGCGAGGCCATCGAGCGCGCCGAGCATGCCCTGGGCATCCGCGTGGAGTTCCTCCGTTACGCCAAGGAAATCGCCTACGGCCACCACGAGAAGTGGGACGGCAGCGGTTACCCGCAGGGGCTGGCCGGTGACGCGATCCCGGTGTCGGCGCGGCTGATGGCCCTGGCCGACGTCTATGACGCGCTGATCTCGAAGCGGGTCTACAAGGCCCCGATGCCGCACGCCGTGGCCGCGGGGCTCATCGTCGAAGGACGAGGCAGCCATTTCGACCCCGATGTGGTGGACGCGTTCCTGCTGCGCCAGGTCGAGTTCGAACGGATCGCGGCGACCTACAAGGACGACTGAGCGGCCGGATTGGCGTTGTTTTGTTGGTTTATGTTTACTTTGTAAATCAGCAAAGATTGGCCTATAAGTCAGGCCATGGACCCGATCAGCAACCCTTACGCCCCCGGTGCCGGCGCGCCGCCGCCCGAGCTGGCCGGCCGCGACGCCCTGATCGAGCAGGTGCGCATCGCCACCCAGCGCATTCGCATCGGCCGACAGGCCAAGAGCGTGCTGCTGGTCGGCCTTCGCGGCGTGGGCAAGACCGTGCTGCTCGATCGCATGCGCCAGGATGCCGAGGCGGCCGGGATGGAGACCGTCCGCATCGAAGCGCCGGAGGGCCGCTCGCTGCCGGCCATGCTCGCCCCGCAGCTGCGCCTCGCCCTGCTGAAGCTCTCGCGCCGCGAGAAGGCGAAGGACCTGGCCGCCCGCGGCCTCCGCGCGCTGGCCGGGTTCGCGACGTCGCTGAAGCTGAAGTACGACGACCTCGAAGTCGGCATCGACCTCGACCCGGAGCCCGGCCTCGCCGACAACGGCGACCTCGAGCACGACCTGCAGGCCCTGTTGGAAGCGACGGGGCGCGCCGCGCAGGCCGGCGAGACCGCGCTCGTGCTGTTCATCGATGAAATGCAGTACGTGCCCGAGGAACAGCTCGCATCGCTGGTGACGGCCCTGCACCGCTGCGCGCAGCAGCAGGTGCCGGTGGTGCTCGTGGGCGCGGGCCTGCCTGCCCTCCCGGGGCAGATGGGACGCGCGAAGTCCTACGCGGAACGGCTGTTCGCGTTTCCCTTCATCGGTCCGCTCGACGCGACCGCCGCGCGGGACGCGCTGGAAGTGCCCGCCGCCGCGCTGGGCGTGCGCTTCGAGCCCGCCGCGACCGAAGCGATCATCGCCGCCACCGAGGGCTACCCGTACTTCCTGCAGGAGTGGGGCAAGCATGCGTGGGACGTGGCGAAAGCCTCGCCGATCACCGTCGCCGACGTGGAGCGCGCCGCACGCGAGGCGTTGGCCACCTTGGACGAGAGCTTCTTCCGCGTGCGCTTCGACCGCCTGACGCTGGCCGAGAAGCGCTACCTGCGCGCCATGGCCGAGCTCGGGCCCGGCCCGCACCGTTCCGGCGACGTCGCCGACGCGCTCGGCCGCAAGGTCACGGCGATGGGGCCGATCCGCGCCCAGTTGATCAACAAAGGCATGGTGTGGAGCCCGAACCACGGCGATACCGCCTTCACCGTGCCGATGTTCGACGCCTACCTGCGGCGGATCATGCCCGGCGAGGATTGGCGCGAGCGCTGAGCCTCAACCCGGCGGCCCCCACCAGTGGGTCCGGTTGCGGCCCGTGGACTTGGCGCGATACAGGGCATCGTCCGCGCGTTGGATCAGCTCCAGCGGATGCGCCCGTTCGCCCTCCGGGCTGCAGGCGATGCCCACGCTCACCGTCACGGCGCCCGCGCCTTCGGGCAAGCGGATCGCCCCGACACGCTCGTGTACCGATTCCGCCACGCGTGCCGCGACCTCGCGATCGGCCTGCGGGAGCCACAGCGCGAACTCCTCGCCCCCCATGCGCACCGCGCAGTCGCTGCGTCGCACGCACTGGCGGAGGGCGATGCCCAGTTCGGCCAGCACGGCGTCGCCCGCGTGATGCCCCCAGCGGTCGTTGATGGCCTTGAAGTGATCGACATCGATGACCAGCAAGGCCCCGCCGCGATCGCCCTGCGCGGCGAACGCGGCGTCGAGCGCACGACGGTTGGCGAGGCCGGTGAGCGGATCCGTGTGGGCCAGTCGGTCCAGCATGCGGGCCTGCTGCTGGGCTTCGGCACGGGCGCCCACCAGCGCCGCCTCGAAGCGGGCGCGCTGGACGGCGGGGAAGAACAGCCAGGCGACCCGCCGATCCTCGCCCTCTCCGAACCATCGGGCGCTGGCGAAGCAGGGCAACGCGTCGCCGTCGGCCAACTGCAGCCGCACGTGGCACTCGTCGAAGTGTCCCTCGTGGCGTAGCAAGGGCCACAGGTGCGTTTCGAGGAAGATGGCCGTGGGCCGCGTAAACAGCCTGGCGATGTCGTCGAGAACACCCGCCTCGGGAGGCAGCCGTGGGACCCATTCGCCGTGCAGCCCGACGAGGCGGCCGAACGCATCGGTCTCGGCCACCACGCCAGGCAGGGCCGACCACAGGCCGCTTGGCCCGGTGTCAGCCACCGAGGTGCCGGCGCATGGCGTCGGCCACGAGGGCGGGATGGCTCATGTGCGCGCAGTGCCCGGCGACATCGAGAACCTCCAGCCGGGCGTCGGGGAGGTGTGCTTGCAACCAGCGGCCGACGGCGAGCGGTGCGAGGGCGTCGTGGCGGTGCTGCAGGATCAGCGCCCGCGTGCTCACGTGCGGCACGTCGGCACGGTTGTCGGCGTAGAAGGTGGCGGCCGCGAAGACCCGCGCGGCCGCCGGGTCGGTCGAGCAGAAGCTGGCTTCCAGTCGCCGGGCGACGGTGCCGCCGCCTTCGCCCGCGACCAGGGGCGCCAGCGTCGACGACCAGCCGAGGTCGTTCTGCTCCATCAGCTCGAGCAGGCCGGCGAGGTCGCGGCGCTCGAAGCCACCGACGTAGTCCGGCGGATGGTTGACGAAGCAGGGGTTCGGGCCGATCAGGACCAGGTTCCGGAACAGCGCCGGCTCGCGGCGTGCCGCGACCAGGCCGATGCTGCAGCTGACCGAGTGGGCGACCAGCACCACGCCTTCGGGAGGCGCCACCGCGCGGACGATCTCGATCAGGTCCTCGGTGTAGCCCTCGAGCGTGGCGTGCCGCTGGGGGTCGAAGGCCAGCGGGTCCGCGCGGCCCGCCCCGGCGTGGTCGAAGAGCACCTGCCGATGGCTGCCCGAGAAGAAGGGCGTCAGGCCGTCCCACATGCCCTGGCTGCAACCGAAGCCGTGGGCGTAGACCAGCGTGGGGCCGTCCCCGTGCACCTGCACGTGGTGGCGTCGCCGCACTCGCGCTGCCGAGGCCGAATCCATGCCGCTCCCGCGGGTCCTCGTCGGATGCGCGCAGTCTAGACCGGCGGGGCGCTGCGTGCAGGCGCCCGCGGTCAAAAGGCGTGACGCGTGGCCGCCGGCGGTCCGCTCAGCTCCGCAGGCCCACACCGCGCTGCAGCAGCCAAAGGCCCAGCCATGCCAGT
Organism: Silanimonas algicola; assembly: GCF_054777375.1. Taxonomy (NCBI): domain Bacteria; kingdom Pseudomonadati; phylum Pseudomonadota; class Gammaproteobacteria; order Lysobacterales; family Lysobacteraceae; genus Silanimonas; species Silanimonas algicola. The sequence continues at coordinate 245,356 of NZ_BAAHAS010000003.1, forward strand.
GCGACGACGAAGCCGAGCATCACCGCATAGGCGCTCCACAGCGGCACGTCGGTGGCGCCGGTACCGAGCAGGCCGTAGCGGAAGGCGTTGACCATGTAGAAGATCGGGTTGGCGTGGGTGGCCGCCTCGGCCCAGGCCGGCAGCAGCTTCACCGAGTAGAACACGCCGCCGAGGTAGGTGAGCGGCGTGAGGATGAAGGTCGGGATGATCGCGATGTCGTCGAACTTCTTCGCGTAGACGGCGTTGACGAAGCCGGCGAGCGAGAAGATCACCGCACCCAGCAGCACGGTGCTCAGCGTCACCAGCCAGTCGTGCACGCGCACCTTGGTGAACAGCATCGCCACCGCCAGCACGATGGCGCCGACCATGAAGCCGCGCAGCACCGCGCCGCCGACGTAGCCGCCGAGGATCACCCAGTTCGGCAGCGGCGCGACCAGCAGCTCCTCGATGTGGCGGCCGAACTTGGCGCCGAAGAAGCTGGAGCTGATGTTGCCGTAGGCGTTCTGGATCACCGACATCATCACCAGGCCCGGCACGATGAAATCCATGTAGCTGAAGCCGCCCATGTCGCCGATCTTGCTGCCGATCAGCTTGCCGAAGATCAGGAAGTACAGCGTCATCGTGATCGCCGGCGGCACCAGGGTCTGGCCCCAGATGCGGACGATCCGCGCGACCTCGCGGCGGATGATCGTGCGGAAGGCGGTCCAGTTCGGATTGCCGGCGGTCGCGGTCATCGGGGCGGTGGTCTCCGGGGCGCTCATGCGGCGTCCTTGTTGGTCAGGCGGACGAAGAGCTCCTCGAGCCGGTTCACCTCGTTGCGCATCGAGCGCACCGTGATGCCGGCCGCGGCGAAGGCCGCGAAGACGCGGTTCAGGTCCATCTCGCGCGGCATCTCGAGCTTCAGCGTCTGGGGGTTCTCGGCGTGCAGCTTGACGCCCTCGATCGCCGGCAGCGCGGCCGGCAGCGCGCCTTCGATGTCGAACACGAAGCCCTCGACGTCGAGCTTGGCCAGCAAGTCGCGCATCGGCCCCTGCTCGACGATGCGGCCCTTGTCGATGATGGCGAGGTTGCGGCAGAGGTTCTCCGCCTCCTCGAGGTAGTGCGTGGTGAGGATGATCGTGGTGCCTTTGACGTTGATCTCGCGAAGCAGCTTCCACATGCCCCGTCGGATCTCGATGTCCACGCCTGCCGTCGGTTCGTCGAGGATCAGCAGCTTCGGGTTCGTCATCATCGCGCGGGCGATCATCAGGCGGCGCTTCATGCCGCCGGAGAGCGTGCGGCTCATCACCTGCGCCTTCTCCCACAGCTGCGCGAGCTTCAGCTGCGCCTCGGCGCGGCGCTCGGCCTCCTCCCGCGGCACGCCGTAGAAGCCGGCGTAGTTCACGAGGATGTCGAAGGGCTTCTCGAACATGTTGAAGTTGATCTCCTGCGGCACGAGGCCGAGGAGTCGCATCGCCTCTTCGCGGTGGGCGAAGCGGTCGACACCGAAGATCGACACCGCGCCCGAGCTGGCGTTCACCAGCGAGCTGACGATGCCGATGAGCGTGCTCTTGCCGGCGCCGTTGGGGCCGAGCAGGGCGAAGAAGTCGCCGGGCTGCACGCTGAGCGAAACGCCCTTCAGGGCTTCCGTCCTGTTGTCGTAGGTCTTGCGGAGATCGGTGACGCAGAGCGCGGGGACGGCGGCCATGGGCCTTCAGGCGGCGGGCGGGAGTGCAAGGCGTGGAGTATAGGTCGCCGACCTCGTACCGCCGCCCCATCCGGCACGCCACGCAAGGGATGCAGCGTTCAGCGCGACGGAACGGTGGCGGGAGCGCTTACCGGCCGGCGGCCGACTCCGCCTCCAGCAGCGCGCGTTTGCGTTCCACCCCCCAGCGATAGCCGCCGAGTGCCCCGTCGCCGCGCAGGACGCGGTGGCAGGGCACCAGCACCGCGACCCGGTTGGCCCCGCAGGCGGTGCCGACGGCGCGGGTGGCCTTCGGGGCACCGATGGCCCGGGCCACGTGGGCATAGGCGCGCGTCTCGCCCAGCGGGATGCCCTGCAGGAAGCGCCAGACCCGCATCTGGAACGCCGTGCCGCGGAGGTCGAGCGGCAGTGTCGGGGCCGGCGCGGCGCGGGAGAGGTGCGCGTCGAGGGCGTGGGTCCAGGCGTCGAGCGATGCGTGCGCCCCGCTGGCGATCAGCGTGGCCTTCGGGAACTCCCGAGCGAGTTCGGCCCGCAGCGCGTCCGCTCGGTCGCCGAACTGCGCGAAGCAGACGCCGCGCGCGGTCGCGGCCATCGCCAGCCACCCGAGACGCGTCTCGCGCGCCGCCCAATGGATGACTTCGCCGGCGGCACCGCTGCGGTAGGCGGAGAGCGTCATGCCGAGGTCGCGCTGCGCTTCGCCGTAGACGCGGCTGGTCGATCCGAACCCGGCCTCGAGGATGGCCTCGGTGACCGGCGAGCCCGCCTTCAGCGCGGCCTTCAGACGCCCCAGTCGCGCGGCGTCCTGCAGCCCCTTGGGCGAGAGCCCGACCAGCGCGGTGAAGCGGCGTTGGAAAGCCGAGGCCGAGAGGCCGAATCCCGCCGCGAGATCCGCGAGCGGCCGGGCGTCGTCGGCACGGGCCGCGATGGCGCGTGCCACGGCGATCAGGGCGTCGTCGTCGCAGGCACGGCGTGTGGCGGAGGGATCGGGCATGGCGGCATTGTGGACGCGCCCGTGCGGCGTCGCACTCCGCTTCTTGCCGAGCGCACCGCCGGCGCCAGGCCGCCTGCGCGGCTTTCGGCGCCTAAGCCACCACGCGCTCGGCCCACACGACCTTCTTGCCGCCCGCCAGCCAACGTTCGAAGTGCGGGCCGTACGTGGCATCGATGCCGGCGCGCTTCACCTTCATCGTCGGAGTGATCAGGCCGTTATCGACCGTCCATTCCTCGCCGACGACGATCAGGGCGTCGAGGTGCAGGTAGGTGTCGAGCGTGGCGTTCACCGCGGCGAGGTGTGCGGCCAGCGCCGCTTCGATGTCGGCCCGGCCCGCCGCCGTCGCGGCCTTGGCGCGCGCCGCTTCACCCAGCATCACCAGGCCCACCGGCTGCGGCAGGCTGGCGCCGGCCACGCAGCAGGCTTCGAACAGCGGCAGCGCCGAGAGTTTTTCTTCAATGGGGCCGGGCTCGACGTACTTCGCCTTGCTGGTCTTGAAGGCGTCCTTGACGCGCCCGGTGATCTTCAGCGTGCCGTCGGGGGCGATGGCGCCCTTGTCGCCGGTCTTCAGGAAGCCGTCGTCGGTGAAGGCGGCTTTCGTCGCGGCCTCGTCGCGGTAGTAGCCCTGCATGTTCCAGGCGCAGCGCACCTGCACTTCCTGCGTGTGCGGGTCGAGCCGCACCTCGGCGCCGGGGTAGGGCGGGCCGACGGTGCCGATCTGCTGGTGGCCCTGCACGTTGGTGTGGGTGACGCCGCAGTTTTCCGTCATGCCATAGGCTTCGAGGATCTCGAGGCCGAGGCGCTTGTACCAGGCGAGCATCGCCGGCGGCATCGGCGCCGCACCGCCGCCCGCGTAGACGCACTGGTCGAGGCCGAGGCCCTTCAGCACCTTGCGCTTCACCACCCAGCCGACGACGGGCAGCTTCAGCAGGCGATCCAGCTTCGCCGCCGGCACCTTGGCCAGCACGCCCTGCTGGAACTTCAGGTACAGCCGCGGCACCGAGGCGAAGCGGGTGGGGCGCGCGCGCTGCAGGTCGGCGATGAAGGTGTCGAGACTCTCGGCGAAGAACACCTCGTAGCCGGTGGCGAGCAGCGTGTGTTCGAGGAAGGTGCGCTCGACGATGTGCGACAGCGGCAGGTAGGAGAGCAGGCGGTCGCCGGGGTGGAAGGGCACGCGGGCCAGCACCGCGGCGGTGGCGGCGGCGAAGTTGCCGAAGGCGTGCATCACGCCCTTGGCCATGCCGGTGGTGCCCGAGGTGTAGATGATCGTGGCGAGCTCGTCGGCGGCACGCGTGGGCGTGCCGGCGAGCGGGCCTTGCGCGGCGCAGGCGGCGTCCCAGCCGGGGAAGCGCGCCTTCGCGCCTTCGGGGGCCAGCGGGAAGGCGATGCAGGGCAGCCCGTCGGGAATGCCGGGTTCGATCGAGGCCCAGTCGTCGAGCTTGCCGACGAACAGCAGCGAGGCCCCGCTGTGGGCCAGCAGCTCGCGCACCGAGGTGCCGGTGAGCGTGGGGTACAGCGGCACCGACACGTGGCCGGCCATCCAGATCGCCCAGTCGGCCATCAGCCAGTGCGCGCAGTTCTTCGAGATCAGCGCGATGCGCGAGCCGGGCGGCAGGTCGAGGGCGCGCAGGTGGGCGGCCATGCGCCGCGTCTCGACCAGCGCCTCGCCCCAGGTCCAGGTCCGCACGTCGCCGGGCCCGTAGGGCTGCACGAACACGCGCTTGGCCGGCGACTGCCGCTCCCAGTGGTAGAGGCGCTGCAGGGCGAGGGCGTCGGGGTTCGGTGCGGCGGTCGGGGCCATGGCAGGATCGAACGGGCAGGTGGGCCCAGAGTTCGTCGCGCCGCGTGCACGCCGCGTGGTGATGCCGCCACGCCCTGCCCACGCCGGGCCGGGCGATAATCCGCCGTCCTCTGGAGCCTCGCCTTGATTCCCCAATTCCCCATGAAGCTCGTGGCCAAGCGCATGCTGGCCCCGGCCGTCGCCCACCTCAGCTTCCAGCGCGCCGACGGGCAGGCGCTCGACTACATCCCCGGCCAGTTCATCCAGATCCACCTGGTCGGGCGCGACGGCGAGCCGACCAAGCGCAGCTACTCGCTGGCCACCATCCACGACCACGCGATGGGGCCGGGCGAGGCCGTCGATATCGCGGCGTCGTTCGTCCCGGGTGGCACCGCGACCGCGCTGTTCGAAGGCCTGAAGGAGGGCGACGAGATCACCGCCAGCGGCCCGTTCGGGCGCTTCTGCCTGCTGCCGAACGACGCCAACCGCCGCTACCTGCTGATCGCCACGGGCACCGGCGTGACGCCCTACCGCTCGATGCTGCCGCTCCTGGAGAAGGCCATCGTGGAGCGCGGCTGTGAGGTGGTGGTGCTGTTCGGTGCCCGCAGCGAGGCCGAACTGATCTACGCCGACGACTTCCGCGCCATGGCGTCGAAGCACCCGTCGCAGTTCCGCTTCATCCCTTGCTACTCGCGCGAATTCAACGAGGCCGCCGGCCCCGACGCGCGCCGCGGCTATGTCACCGAGCAGATCGCTGCCCTCGAACCGCAGGCCGACGGCGACATCGCCTACCTGTGCGGCAACCCGAACATGGTCGACGCCGCCTTCGAGGCGCTGAAGGCCGCGGGCCTGCCGATGCCGCAGATCCGTCGCGAAAAGTACGTCTCCGGCAAGTAGCCGCGGTGGTTGCCGCGGCCGGGTGTCAAGGATGCTTGACATCGGGCGGCGCGCGCCCGAGGATGGTGTCAAGCGTCCTTGACACCCCGGAGCCTGGCCGTGCCCTTCCCACCCCCCGCTCATGACGACGATCGCCTGACCCCGCCCATCCGGCGCTACCTGCGCTGGCTGGTGGTCTCGATGTCGGCCTACGTTTCGCTGCTGGTCACGAGTCTGTTCGCCCTGCGCACGGTCGCGGCCGACGCCTTGGCGCTCCGCGCCCTGCTGGGGCTGCTGCCGGTCCTTCCCCTGCTGGTCCTGGTCTGGGCCTTCGCCCGCTACATCCGCGAGGCCGACGAGATGCAGCGCCAGATCGAGCTGCAGTCCGTCGCCTTCGCCGCCCTGTCGACCGGCATCGGTTTCCTGGTCGCCGGATTCCTCGCCAATGCCGGCGTGTTCGGTCTGAAGGGCGGCCTCGTCGCCATCCTCGTACTGCCGACGCTGTTCGGCACCTACGGCATCGCGAAGGCCGTCGTGCATCGGAGCTATGGCGGATGAACCCCTTCATCGACATGGTGCGCTTCACGCCGAACGAGAAGCGCTATTACCGCCGCAGCGTCGCACCGACGCTGGCCTTCCTCGCGGTGATGGCCGGCAGCTCCCTGCTGGTGCGCGAATACCGCGACGAGTGGCCGTTCGCCGTGCTGGCCACCCTCGCCCTGCTCCCGGTGCTGCCCATGGCCTGGGTGATGAAGGTCTACATCGACTTCTTCCGCGATTGCGACGAGTGGGAGAAGTTGATCGAGGTCTACGGCATCGCCATCGGCGTGCTTCTGGTCGGCATGGCGTACTTCGCCCTCGGCCTGCTCGGTCTGTTCAAGCTCGTGGTGCTCGACGGCACCCTGATCGCCTACGGGATGCTGCCGGCGGTGATGCTGGCCTACACGCTGGGCAAGGTCGTCGGCCGCTGGCGGCACGGCTGATGCGTAACCTGATCCGCGAACGTCGCGAAGCCATGGGGTGGTCGCAGGCGGAACTCGCCGAGCGTCTCGCCGTCTCGCGCCAGACCGTCAACGCCATCGAGACCGGCAAGTACGACCCCAGCCTGCCGCTTGCCTTCAAGCTGGCCCGCCTGTTCGGCGAGCCCATCGAATCCCTGTTCGACGACGCCCCCTGAGCCATGGACGCCCCCGCCTCCTCGCCCCTCCCGATCGACCTGTCGCCATTGCCGGATGCGCCGGCCAAGCCCACGTCGGCAACCCGCGTGGTGCTTGGAGCCCTTGGCGGTGCGGCGATCGGCGCTGCGGCGGCGCTCGCGGGCATCGAAGCCGCCGATGCGCTGGGCATCGAGTGGCGCGCGCTGTTTCCGGAGGAGGCCGGCGGCGCCCGGTGGTTGATCGGCTGGTCGCTGCTGCTGCTGGCCTTCTGGCTGCAGGTGCTGCTGCACGAAGCCGGCCATGCGTTCGCCGGCATCGCGGGGGGACTGCGTCCGCTGGCCTTCGGCGTGGGGCCGCTCCGCCTCGAGCGCAGCGGCGAGGGATGGCGCGTCCGCTGGGGGGGCGGTCTTTCGGGCATCAGCGGCTTCGCGCTCCTGCTGCCCTCGCCCGAGCATCCGCCGTCGCGGGGCACGCAGGCCGCCTACCTCCTGGGTGGCGTCGTCGCCAACGCGCTGGTCGCCGGTGCGGCGCTTTGGGCGCTCCCGCTCGCGCCGTCCGGCGTCCTGCACGGCCTGCTGGTGGCGCTGGTCGCCACCGGCCTGTTCCTGGCCGTGGTGAACCTCATCCCTTTCCGCAGCCAAGGCTGGCTCAGCGACGGCGCCGGCCTGTGGTCGCTGTGGCGCCAGCCGGGCCTCGCCTTCGCCTCGATTGCGCTGCAGCAAGCCGTGCAAGCGAGCGTGGAGGGCGTGCGACCGCGCGACTGGCCGGCCGAGTTGCTGCCCCGCGAGGACGCGCCCTTCGGCGAGTTCGGCGAGCCGGGCCTCGACATCGCCATCGCCTCGATGCGGCTGAGCCGCGCCCTCGACGCAGGCCACGTGCCGCAGGCCGAGGCCGCCGCTTCGTACCTGCACGCCGCGTGGCCGACGGCGACGCCGGCGCTGCGTCCGGGCCTGGCGGTGATGCTCGCCGTGCATTGCCTGCTCGTGCGGAAGGACATCGCGACCCTGCGCGAATGGCGTGAGCGCATGGTCGGCAGCCTGCTCGACATGGGCTGCCATGAAGCCTGGCTGGACGCCGAGATCGCGCTGGCCGACGGCGACGTCGAGGCTGCACGCCAGGGCCATGCCGACGCCCTCGCCGCCCTGCCGCGCATCCACGACGCCGGGACCCGCACCGTGGTCGGCGAGCGCCTCGAACGCCTCGCCCACCGCATTGCCGCCGCGGCATGACCCCGTTTCCTCCGCCCCCAACCCCAGGAGAACCCGCGTGATCCGAACCCCCTTGGCCACCGCCGTGCTGCTCGGGCTGCTGGCCACCAGCCAACCCGCCGCGGCCCGCTCGCTTGGCGGTCTCGACTTCGAGCCTTGCACGCTCAACGGCAGTGGCGCGGCCGCCGCGGTGGAGGCGCAATGCACCACCTTGTCCGTGCCCGAGAACCGCGCCGAGCCGGACGGCCGCCAGATCGAGCTCGCCATCGCCTGGGTGCCGACCGACGCCGAGGCTGAGCCCGACCCGATCTTCATGCTCGCCGGTGGTCCAGGGCAGGGGGCGCGGGAGTCCTTCCCCTCGGTCGCTGCGGGCTTCCGCGACGTGATGCGCACGCGTCACGTCATCCTCGTCGACCAACGCGGCACCGGCGATTCGAACCCGCTGGCCTGCCGCGACGCCGAGGGCAACAACGCCTTCGGCGATCCGTCGGACGACGATGCCGACGCCGCGGCGCGTTTCGCCGAAGCCTGCCTCGCCGAACTCTCGAAGACCTCGGACGTGCGCCACTACACCACCACCGACGCCGTGGCCGATCTCGACGCCGTGCGCCAGGCCATCGGTGCCGAGCGCATCAACCTCTACGGCGGCAGCTACGGCACCCGCGTGGCGCAGCAGTACGCCAAGACCTTCCCGCAGCACACCCGCGCCGTGGTGATCGACAGCGTCGCACCGATGGACCTCGTGCTCGGCAGCGAGCACGCCAAGAACCTCGACGCTGCGCTCGACGTGCAGTTCGCGCGCTGCGCCGCCGACGCGGCCTGCGCCAGGACGCTGCCGGATGCGCGGGCGTCGCTGGCGGCCGTGCGCGAGGCCCTGTCGCAGCCGGGCCTCGCGCCGGTGGCCTACCGCGACCCGACCACCGGTGAACGCCGCGAGGAGGTGCCGACGCTGGGGCATCTCGGCATCGCGCTGCGCCTGTACAGCTACTCGCCACTCACCGCGACCCTGCTGCCCGTGGTGCTGAAGCAGGCCGCCGACGGCGACTACGCGCCGCTGCTGGCGCAGTCGCGCTTCCTGATGGGCAGCATCGGCGACTCGATCATGCACGGCATGCAGCTCTCGGTGATGTGCGCCGAGGACGCCGACGAGATGGCCGTCGACCCCGCCGACGACGCGACGGTGATGGGTTCCCAGTTCGTCGGCTGGCTGAAGGCCCAGTGCGCCGTGTGGCCGCGTGGCCAGCGCCCGGCCGACTTCCGCGCCCCGCTGACCGGCGACCTGCCGGTCCTCGCGATCAGCGGCGAGTTCGATCCGGTCACGCCGCCGCGCTACGGCGAGCGCGCCATCGCCCAGCTGCCGAACGCGCGCCACCTCGTGCTGAAAGGCCAGGGCCACACGCCGATCAATGAAGGCTGCATGCCGAAGCTGTTCGCGCAATTCATCGAGACCGCCGACGCGAAGGGGCTCGATGCCGCCTGCCTCGACCGCCTCGCCCCGCTTCCCCCCGGCACCGGCCTGCACGGCTGGGAGCCCTGAGGACACTGCCATGATCGAACTCACCGACCTGCACAAGCAGTTCAAGACCAAGACCGGGCTGGTCAGCGCCGTCTCGGGCGTCGGCTTCACCGCCCGCGACGGCGCCATCACCGGCCTGCTCGGCCCCAACGGCGCCGGCAAGACCACCACGCTGCGCATGCTCTACACGCTGATGAAGCCCGACCGCGGCAGCGTCCGCGTGGACGGCCGCGACGCCTACGCCGAGGCCGAAGCGGTGCGCCGTTCGCTCGGCGTGCTGCCGGACGCGCGTGGCGTCTACAAGCGCCTGACCGCACGCGAGAACATCACCTACTTCGGCCGCCTGCACGGCATGGACGACGCGGCGATCCGCAGGAACACCGATCGACTCGTCGAAGCCCTGCAGATGGGCGACTTCATCGATCGACGTACCGAAGGCTTCTCGCAGGGCCAGCGCACCAAGACCGCGATCGCACGCGCCCTGGTGCACGACCCGAAGAACGTCATCCTCGACGAGCCGACCAACGGGCTCGACGTGATGACGACGCGCGGCCTGCGCGAGTTCCTGCTGCGGCTGAAAGGGGAGGGGCGCTGCGTGATCCTCTCCAGCCACATCATGCAGGAGGTCGGTGCGCTGTGTGACCACATCGTGGTCATCGCCAAGGGCCGCGTCACCGCGCAGGGTTCGCCCGACGAGCTGCGCGCGCAGACCGGCGAATCCAATCTCGAAGACGCCTTCGTCAAGGCCATCGGCTCCGAGGAGGGCCTGCAGGCATGAAGACCCTGATCACGGTGATGCTCAAGGAGCTCGCCGAAATCTTCCGCGACCGCAAGATCGTCATCAACGGCCTGCTGCTCATGCCGTTCGTGTTCCCGATCCTCATCCTCGGCATGGGCGCCCTGGCCGAGAACCGCGCCAAGACCCAGCTCGAGTCGGAACTGAAGCTGCCGGTGATCGGTGCCGACATCGCGCCGAACCTTGTCGCCTTCCTCGCCACGCAGAACATCACCGCGGAAGCGCCGCCGGCGGACCCGGATGCGCTGATCCTCTCCCAGGAGAAGGACGTGATCCTTCGCATCGCCCCGGATTTCGCCGACGACTGGCGTGCCAGCCGGGCGGCGACCGTCGAGATCCTGCACGACAGCTCGCGCCAGGACTCGCAGATCCCCGTGCGCCGCGTGGAGCGCGCGCTGCAGGCCTACTCGCGGCAGGCCGGCGCCATCCGCCTCATCGCGCGCGGCGTCGATCCCTCGCTCGGCACCGCGGTCAGCGTCACCTACCGCGACCTCGCCACGCCGGAAGCCAAGCGCGGCATGCTCCTGGCCTTCCTGCCCTACGTGCTGATCCTGTCGGCCTTCCTCGGCGGTGCTTACCTGGTGATGGACGCCACGGCCGGCGAGCGCGAGCGGCAGTCCCTCGAGCCGCTGCTCGCCACCCCGGCCGGACGCGGCGCGATCATGAGCGGCAAGATCGCGGCGGCCTGCGTGTTCGGCATGATCGGCCTGCTGCTCACGCTGCTGAGCTTCAAGCTGAGCTTCGGCTTCGTCGACAGCGGCCCCTTCAAGGGCGTCGATGTCTCGATGCTCGCCGTCGCCAAGCTGCTGCTGATCCTGCTGCCGATGGTGCTGATCGGCACGACGCTGCTGACGCTGATCTCGGCCTCGGTGAAGACCCTGAAGGAGGCGCAGAGCTACATGGCCTTCCTGATGTTCTTGCCGATCCTGCCGACCATCATCCTGATGGTGAACCCGGTGAAGAACGCCCTGTGGATGTTCGCCACGCCCTTCCTCGCCCAGAACCAGCTGATCCTGATGGTGCTGCGCCAGGAGGCGATCGGCGCGGCGCAGTGGGCGACCTACCTCGGGGCGGGTTTCGGCCTCGGCGCACTGCTGTGGCTCGTTGCAGCACGGCTGTACCACCGCGAACAGCTGGCGATCTCGGCCTGACCGGCGCGTACCACATGACGAAAAAGCCCGGCTCGCGCCGGGCTTTTTTTCGACCGTGGCGCTTCCGGCTTACATGCTGAAGTCGAACGTGCGGGTCTGCGTGGTGGTCTCGCCGGTGGCCTCGAAGCGCCAAGTCGACACCGTCTGCACGACCGTGCGGTCGAACAGGCCGCGGGGGCGGGCGCGCAGCACCTCCACGTTGGTGACGCGGCCATCGGCGCCGATGGTGTACTGCACGGTCACCGTGCCCGAAGCGCGCGTGCGCGCGGCTTCACGCGGATAGGGCGGCTGCGGGGTGCTGATGGCGCGCGGCGCACCGCCGGTGCGTGGCGCGGGAGCGGCCGGCGGCGGCGTGACGGGCGCCGTGGCCACCGGGGCGGGCGTTGGCGCGGTGGGCGCCGGTGCCGGGGCCGGTGCCGGGGCGGGCGCCTCGACGGCGGGTGCGGGCTCGGCCGGGGCCGGAGTCACGGCGGCGGTGGCGGCGGCGGCGGCCTCGCGCGCGCGCTGCTCCGCGGCGAGCCGCTCGCGTTCGGCACGTTCGGCCTCCTGGCGCTCGCGGTCGGCCGCGGCGGTGCGGCCGGAGGCGATCGCGTCGCGGATACGGTTCAGCGACGGGGCCTCCGGATCCGTGCGGCCCATCAGTTCGAGCAGGCGCTCGGCTTCGGCGAAGTCGGACTCGTTGATGGCCTGCTCCGATGCGATCAGCGCATAGGGCATCAGGTCGATCAGCGCGGACTCCGCCGACACGTCCGGCTTGGCGGATTTCTGGCGCAGTGCCAGGTAGTACTCCATCGCGTTGTCGCCCGCCGGGGCGTACAGGCGCTGTTCGCGGAGGGCGGTGTTGCCCTTCTCGCGGAGTTCGGCTTCGCTGAGGCTGGCCAGCGCGCTGGCCGTGGCCTGGGCCGCCTCGGCGGCCTGTGCCGCCTGGTCCACCGTGTCCGCCGGAGCGGCGGCCGGGGCGGCGGCCGGCGCGGCCGTAGCCGCCTCGTCGGTCGCCGGCGAGCAGGCCGTGAGGCCAAGGGCGAGCGCGAGGGCGGTGGCGAGCGCGGCGGAGGGCTTGCGGATCGACGGAGCGGACACGATGGGTTTTCCAGCCGGGGAAAGGGGAGGGCCCAGACTCCGGCGTCCGTTAGGTTTCTGTCAACCCGCCGCCGTGACGTTCGGCACGGATGGCGACGGTTTTTCACATTGCATCGCCGCAAGATGCCGGCGCGCTTGGGCCCGCGGCGGTTTCAGGAGCGCTTGAACTGCAGCACGACGCGCGCATCGCTGGCCTCCGCCGCCGGCGCGTAGCGCCAGCGGCGGACCGCGAGGACGGCCTCGCGGTCGAAGACACCCGGCGGGTCGGCACGCACGACGTCCACGGCTTCCACCCGTCCGTCGGCGCCGATGCGGACCGCCACTTCCACCTCCCCCTCGAGGCGACGACGCGCCGCGGCCTCGGGGAAGCGGGGCGATACGCGGTTGACCAGGGGGCGCGGTGCCGGCGCGGTGGCGCGAGGCGGCGCCGGTGCGGGCGCCGGGCTGCCGGCAACGGGGCGTGAGACCGGCGGGTTGGCTGGCGGGTCGGCCGGCCGGTTGGCCGGGACGGCGGTGGCGCGGGGGGGCGCGACCGTCGCGGCCGCGGGCAGCGCCGTGGGTGTCGATGTGGCCGCTGCGGCCCCTTCGGCCACGCGCTGCGCTTCCGCGACGAGGCGCTCCGCGTCCGCCTGCGCCGCGGCGTCGCGGGCCTGGGCAACGGACCGCGCCGCGCCAAGGGCGTCACGCAGGCGCGGCACCGCCGGGGCGTCGGCATCCATGCGCGCGAGCAGGTCGATCAGCCGCGCCGCCTCGGGGAAAGCCTCGGCGGCCGTGGCCTGCTCGGCGCCGATGACCACGTAAGGCGCGAGGTCGGAGAGGGCCGTTTCCACCGCGGGGTCGTCGGGGTGGCGCTCGCGCAGGGCGAGATAGTCTTCGACGGCGTTGTCGCCGGCCGGGGCATAGAGGCGGTGGGACGCCAGCGAGGCCGCGGCGCGATCGCGAAGGCTGGCCGTGTCGAGGACGGCGGCGGCCGGTGCGTTGGGACGTGCCGGGACGGGGGCGGTGGTCGTGGCTTCGGATGCCGACGGCGCCTCGCCGCCGCAGGCCACCACGCCCAGGATGAGCAGCGCGGGAAGGAGGTGTCGGACAGCGTCGCGCATGGCGGAGCTCGGCGGATCGGGGCCCGGCACCGTAGGTCCCGCGCATGACAGCGTCGTGGCGAACTGCCGTCGGTGATCCTGAAGTGCAGCCCTGCGCACAGGCTCGGGTACCCTGCGCGCCGTGCATTTCCCCATCTCGCCCCTGCTGCCCGAGCTGCGCGACGCGCTCGACGACCATTCGCGCCTCGTGCTGGAAGCGCCGCCTGGCGCCGGCAAGACCACGCAGGTGCCGCTGGCCCTGCTCGACGCCCCGTGGCGGGCGGGCGGCAAGGTCCTGATGCTGGAACCGCGCCGCGTCGCCGCGCGCGCCGCCGCCGGCTTCATGGCCAAGCAGCTCGGCGAAGAGGTCGGGCGCACCGTCGGCTACCGCATCCGCTTCGAGGCCAAGGTCTCGGCGGCCACGCAGGTGGAAGTGGTGACGGAGGGCATCCTCACGCGCCTGATCCAGGACGACCCGACGCTCGACGGCATCGCGGCGATCCTGTTCGACGAATTCCATGAGCGGCACCTCGCCGCCGACCTCGGCTTGGCGCTCGCGCTCGACGTGCAGGCCCAGCTGCGCCCCGACCTGCGGATCGTGGTGATGTCGGCGACGCTCGACGGCGAGCGCTTGGCGCGATTCCTCGACGCCCCGCGTCTCACCGCCGAAGGCAGGGCGTATCCCGTCACCACCAGCCACTTCCCCGCGCGTCGCGACGAGCCCGCCACCGCGCAGCTGCGCCGCTGCGTCGAACATGCGCTCGGCCAGCATCCCGGCGACCTGCTGGTGTTCGTGCCGGGCCAGCGCGAGATCACCGACGCGACGCGGGCGCTGGAGCCCGTGATCCCCGCCGACGTCCGACTGCTGCCCCTGCACGGCGAGCTGCCGGTGGAGGCGCAGTCGGCCGCGTTGAACCCCGACCCGGACGGCAAGCGCCGCGTGGTGCTGGCCACCAACGTGGCCGAATCGAGCGTGACCCTGCCCGGCGTGCGCGTGGTGATCGACAGCGGCCTCGCCCGCGAGCCGCGCTTCGAGCCGAACTCCGGCTTCTCGCGGCTGGACACCGTGGCGATCTCGCAGGCCAGCGCCGACCAGCGCGCCGGCCGTGCCGGTCGCGTGGCCGAAGGCTGGTGCTACCGGCTGTGGCCGGAATCGCAGCGCCTCGAACCCAACCGTCGCGCCGAGATCGCGCAGGTGGAACTCTCCGGCCTCGCGCTGGAATTGGCCGCGTGGGGCGAGGCCGACCTGCGCTTCGTCGATGCGCCGCCGCGCGGCGCGCTGGCCGCGGGCGTCGACCTGTTGAAGAGCCTCGGCGCCTTGGATGCCAACGGCCGGATCACCGGCTTCGGCAAGCGGGTGCTGGCCTTGGGCACGCACCCGCGCCTCGCGGCCATGCTGCTCAGCACCCGTGATCCGACCGAGATCGCGCTGGCCTGCGATCTCGCGGCACTGGTCGAAGCGCGCGACCCGCTGAAGGGCCCGCGCCGCGACGACGTCGCGGCGCGCTGGCAGGCCCTGGCGGCGTTCCGCGCGGGGCGCGCTCCGCCGGAAGCCTCGCGCTCCGCGCTCGCCGCGATCGATGCGCAGGCCAAGCAATGGCGCCGCCGCCTGCGCTGCGAAGCCCTGCCGCCGAAGGACGCGCCGAACCATCTGCTGGGCGATTTGCTGCTGCATGCCTTTCCCGACCGCATCGGCGTGCAGCACCCCACCGATCCACGCCGCTATGCCCTGAGCAACGGCCGCAGTGCGCGCGTGTTCGACGATTCCGCGCTGTACGGCGAGCCGTGGATCGTCGCCAGCGAGCTCCGCTTCGAGGCGCGCGACGGTTTGATCCTGCGCGGTGCGCCGGTGGACGAGGCCCGCCTGCAGCGCGAGTTCCCCGAGCGCTTCGTCGAGGAGGACACCGTGCGCTGGGATGCGACCGCCCGCGCGCTGGTCGCCCGCCGCGAGCGCCGCTTCGACCGCATCGTGCTGGAGAGCAAGCCGGCCGGCCGCCCCGACCCGGCGCGCGCCGCGCAGGCGCTCACCGACGCCGTGCGCGAGCTCGGCCTCGAGGCCCTGCCGTGGACGGAAGGCCTGAAGCAGTGGCTCGAGCGCCTGCGCTGCCTGCGCGACTGGCTGCCGGAGCTCGGCTGGCCGGACGCCAGCGACGAGGCCCTGATCGATTCCCTCGACGACTGGCTGAAGCCGGCGTTCCAAGGCAAGACGCGGCTCGATGCGCTCTCGGAAGAGGCGCTCGGCGACGCGCTGAAGTCGCGCCTCGACTGGTCGCTGAAATCCAAGCTGGATGCCCTGGCGCCGCGCCGCATCACGGTGCCTTCAGGGCTCGAGCGGCCGATCACCTACGCGCACGGCGAGCGCCCGGTGCTGGCCTGCAAGCTCCAGGAGCTGTTCGGCCTCGCCGACACCCCGCGCATCGCCGACGGCCGCGTGCCGCTCACCTTGCACCTGCTGTCCCCGGGCGGTGCGCCGCTGGCGATCACGCAGGACCTCAAGAGCTTCTGGAACAACGCCTACCCGGACGTGAAGAAGGACATGAAGGGCCGCTACCCACGACACCCGTGGCCCGACGATCCGTGGACGGCCACCGCCACGCACCGCGCGAAGCCGCGGGGGACCTGAGGCCTTGGATCCGGCGGGCAGTGGCCGCGTCACGGGGTCTGCGGCCGCCTCGCCCCGGAACCGATCACGCAAGCAACCCGACGGTCCGGCCGAAGGCGACATCCTGTCGCTCGGCCGGATCGCGCATCCTTGCGCGACCCCTTCGGGGCTGGCGTCTCGACACCGCGTCGGGGCTCGAAATCCGCCACAGACCCCATGCCGCGCCCGCTGCCTGTCGGAGCCGGCAGGGCGGGGGAGCGCCGCGACCGCCGAGACTGCTCCCCGTCGCACGTCAGGCGTCCGCGGTAGGTCGACGGTGCATGGGGTCGGCATCGGGTTGCCCCGCCGACGCCGATTCAGCCCCGCCACGGCACAATGGCACCCATGTCCACGTCCTTCCACGCCTTCGATGTCATCGTCGTCGGCGGCGGCCACGCCGGCACCGAAGCCGCGCTGGCGGCCGCCCGCAGCGGCGCGCGCACGCTGCTGCTCACGCACAACATCGAGACGATCGGCCAGATGAGCTGCAACCCGGCCATCGGTGGCATCGGCAAGGGCCATTTGGTCAAGGAGATCGACGCGCTGGGCGGTGCCATGGCGCGTGCGGCCGACCGCGCCGGCATCCAGTGGCGCACCCTCAACGCCTCGAAGGGCCCGGCCGTGCGCGCCACCCGCGCGCAGGCCGACCGCGGGCTCTACAAGGCCGCGATCCGCCGGATGGTGGAAACGCAGCCGAACCTGTCGGTGTTCCAGCAGGCGGTGGACGACCTGCGGTTCGCGGGTGAGGCCGTCACCGGCGTGCGCACGCAGATGGGCCTCGAGTTCCATGCGCCGGCCGTGGTCCTGACCGCGGGCACCTTCCTCGCCGGGCAGATCCACATCGGGCTGGCGAACTACGCCGGCGGCCGCGCCGGGGATCCGCCGTCCAGCGCCTTGGCGATGCGCCTGCGCGAGGCGTCGCTGGGGGCGGGGCGGCTCAAGACCGGCACGCCGCCGCGCATCGACGCCCGCAGCATCGACTTCTCCGGGCTGGAAGAACAGCCGGGCGACACGCCGATCCCGACCTTCAGCTTCGACCACGATGCGTCCGTGCACCCGCGCCAGGTGAGCTGCTGGATCACCCACACCAACGAGGCCACGCACGACGCCATCCGCGGCGGCCTCGACCGCTCCCCGATGTATACGGGCGTGATCGAAGGCGTAGGCCCGCGCTACTGTCCCAGCATCGAAGACAAGGTCACGCGTTTCGCCGACAAGGCCTCGCACCAGGTCTTCATCGAGCCCGAGGGCCTCGACACCTTCGAGATCTACCCCAACGGCATCAGCACCTCGCTGCCCTTCGACGTGCAACTGCAGCTCGTCCGCTCGATCAAGGGTTTCGAGAACGCCCACATCACCCGGCCGGGCTACGCCATCGAGTACGACTACTTCGACCCGCGCGGGCTCAAGGTCTCGCTGGAGACGAAGGCGATCCGCGGCCTGTTCTTCGCCGGGCAGATCAACGGCACCACCGGCTATGAAGAAGCGGCGGCACAGGGCCTGCTGGCCGGCCTCAATGCCGCGCGTTTCGTGCAGCAGAAGGACGCCTGGACGCCGCGACGCGACGAGGCCTACCTCGGCGTACTGGTCGACGACCTGATCACCCACGGCACCACCGAGCCCTACCGCATGTTCACCTCGCGCGCCGAGTACCGCCTGCAGCTGCGCGAAGACAACGCCGACCTGCGCCTCACCCCGACCGGCCGCGCGCTCGGGCTGGTGGACGACGCGCGCTGGGCGGCCTTCGAAACCAAGCGCACGGCGATCGAGTCGGAGACGGCCCGGCTTCGCGGGCTCTGGGCCGCGCCGAACAACGCGCTGGGCCGCGCCTTCGAAGCCGCCACCGGCCAGCCGGTCTCGCGCGAGACCCATGCGCTGGACCTGCTGAAGCGCCCCGAGCTCGACTACGCCGCGCTGGTGTCCGTCGAAGGTCTGGGCCCCGGCGTCACGGATGCCAAGGTCGCCGAGCAGGTGCAGATCACGGCGAAGTATGCCGGCTACCTCGACCGCCAGCGCGAGGACATCGAACGCCAGCGCCGCAACGAGACCCTGGCCATCCCACCCGGTTTCGAATACCGCGGCATCAGCGGCCTCTCTGCGGAGATCGTGGCCAAGCTGGGCGCCGTGCGGCCGGAGACGATCGGCCAGGCCCAGCGCATCCCGGGCATGACACCGGCGGCCATCTCCCTCCTGCTGGTGCATCTCAAGCGGGGTGGCTGCGCCGCCTGAGGCGTCCGCAGGGTCGTTTCACCGGTTTTCGCAAGGCGCTCATTGCCAAGCCGGGCCTGCGTGGCATGCTCGGGAGACGCCACGGTCGGAGCGTGCGATGGCCATGAATGACGAACTGCAGTTCGCCGAGGAAGTCCCCGAGGACGCGCCGCTGGCGCCCGTGGCCACGCCGTGGAAGGTCGCGGTCGTCGATGACGACGAGTCCGTCCGCGCGATCACCCGCCTCGCCCTCGGCCAGCTGAAGGTCGACGGCCGCCCGCTCGACCTGCTCGAGGCCGCCAGCGCCGAAGAAGGCATCGCGCTGTTCGCGACGCATCCCGACATCGCGCTCGGGCTCATCGACATGGTGATGGAGGAGCCCTGCGCGGGCCTGCGGGTGATCACCGCGGTGCGCGAGCAGCAGGGGAACCACCGAACGCGCCTCGTGGTGCGCACCGGACAGCCGGGCCACCTGCCGGAGGACCGGGTCATCCGCGATTACGACATCAACGACTATCGCGAGAAGACCGAGCTTTCCGCGCAGAAACTGCGCACGGTCGCGCATTCGGCCATCCGCAGCTTCCGCGATATCGTGGCGGTCGAAGGCGCCTTCCACGGCATGGTCGAGCTGCTGTCCCGGGTCGTCGACGAATCCCTCGCCGAGTATTTCCCGCACGCCATCGCCTCGGCCGAAGTCGCCGCCGAGATGGGCCGCCTCATGGGCCTGCCGGCCACCCGCGTCGAGGCCGTGCGCCACGCCGCCGTGCTCCGCGACATCGGCCTCCTCCGCTTGCCGACCGGCGTGCGCCACGCCTTGCTGCAGTACGAGACCTTGGACGGCGATGCCCGCCAGGCCGTGCTCGACCATCCGATGGTGGGCGCCCGGTTGCTCGATCGCCTGGCCACGGTCGAAGGGCGCCTCGCCGCGCAGCTCGCCCGCGAGCACCACGAGCGTTGGGACGGCGGGGGATTCCCGCAGGGCCTGCAGGGCGAGGCCATCGGGCTCGAGAGCCGGATCCTCGCGGTCGCCAACCTCATCGACGCGCGGTTGGCCGGCGCGACCGACCGCGCGCCCAGCACCCCGGAAGCCCTCCGGGCCTTGCTCGCCGAGCGGTCGGCGCGGTCCTTGGACCCGGCCCTGGTCGCCCTGGCGCTCGAGAACTTCGACATCCTCCTGCTCGTCCGGGCGAAAGCCCGCGCCTTGGCGACGTGAGGAGCGTGCGGGACGGCCTCCTGCTGGCCCTCAGCGAGGCGACGTACATCGACGAGGGCGACGTCGCCCGGAGCGCGCGCGCCATCACCGCCGCCGCGGTGGAGGGTTTGGGCATCGACCGCTGCGGTGTCTGGATGCGGGGGGACGACGGTTGCTCCATCCGCTGCCTGCACCTGTTCGACCGGGCCGAGGGCGGCCATCACGAAGGCGGGAGCGTCGAGCTCACGGCCGCCCAGTACCCCCGCTATTTCGACGCGCTGGCCCGCGAGCGGGCCATCGTGGCCTGCGACGCCGCCACGCACCCGGATACCGCCGAGTTCGCCACCGGCTATCTCGACGTGCTGGGCATCCACGCGATGCTCGATTGCCCGGTGCGCCAGCACGGCCGCATGGTGGGCATCCTCTGCGCGGAGCATCGCGGCGCCCGGCGCGCCTGGGCGGACGACGAGGTCGGTTTCCTCGGGAGCCTCTCCGACCTGTTCGGTCGCGTGCTGACCGCCGCCGAGCGCCGCGACTACCAGGGTCGCCTCGAAGCCCTGAACGCCTCGCTCGAGGAGCGCGTCGCCGAACGCACCGCCGAGCTTCGCGCCGCCCTCGACTACCTCGAACGGGCCCGCAGCCACCTCGTCGAGCGCGAGAAGATGGCCGCACTGGGCCAGCTGGTCGCCGGCGTGGCGCATGAAATCAACACGCCCGTCGGCGTCATCGTGACGGCGGTCAGCCATTGCGCCGGGCTGCTGGCCGAACTGCGCGAGGCGCAGGCGAGCGGCATGTTGACGCGCTCGCGTTTCGAATCCGCGCTCGCCGAGATCGGCGACGGCCTCGAGATGGCCCAGCGCAACGCGGTGCGCGCTGCCGGGCTGGTCGAGAGCTTCAAGCGCACGGCGGCCGACCAGACCCATGACGTGCGCAGCCGTTTCGAGCTCGGCAAGACGCTGGCCGACGTCCTCACGACGCTGTCGCCGCTGCTGCGCCGCCGCGGCGTGCAGGCCCGGCTCGCCGAGATGGCCGCGGTGGAGTGCGACAGCTACGCCGGCAGCCTCGCGCAGGTCGTGACCAACCTCGTGGTCAACGCCTGCGTGCACGGGTACGGCGACACCCCGCCGCCCGACGCATGGATCGAGCTGCAGGCGGGGCAGAGTGGCGGGATGGCGTGGCTGCGCGTCATCGATGCCGGCGCCGGCATGCCCCCCGAGGTGCTGCAGAAGGCCTTCGAGCCGTTCTATACCACCGCGCGGATGCGCGGCGGCACCGGACTCGGGCTCAGCATCGTCCGCACGCTCGTGGAGCGGACGCTCGGCGGCGAAATCCGCATCCAGACCGCCAGCGGCGAAGGCTGCCGGGTCGACGTCCGCTTCCCCTGCCAAGCGCCGGCCTGAGCCGGGGCATCCCGCGCTGCGCGACCGTCGTGCTGCGTCGCAGCCGCAGGGCCCGGCCCCCCTCGCATCGGCAATTGACACCGGTAGACATCCGGCGTTGAATAGACCCGCCGCCAGCGCCTCCCCCGAGCGTCCGGGCGCACGTGGCATCCCCCCATCGAGAGTCCCGCCATGCCCTCCAAGCGCCCCCCCACCCCCGCCTTCGCCGTCGGCCTGCTCGCCCTGCCCATCGCCTTCGGCCTGCAGGCCCAGGCCGTCGGTTACGCCGCCGGCACCACGGGCGGCGGCAACCGTGCCCCCGTCGTCGTCAGCACCCCCGAGCAGATGCGCGCCGCCATCGACGCCTACGGCGGCAGCGGCGGCCTGGTGATCCGCTACACCGGCACCTTCGACTTCCGCACGATCACCGACCCCTGCGCGCAGTGGCGCAAGGACCCGGTGGTCGTCGAGATCAAGGACAAGAGCGACATCACGATCGAGGGCGCCAACGGCTCATCGGCCAACTTCGGCCTGTTCATCGTCGGCAACTCGCGCAACATCATCGTCCGCAACATGACGATCGGCCTGCTGCCCGGTGGCGAAGGCGCTGATTCGATCACGGTCGAAGGCCGCGGCGCCGGCCGCATCCCCGAGCGCATCTGGATCGACCACAACACCATCTTCGCCTCGCTCACCAGCTGCCCTGGTGCGGGCGACGCCAGCTTCGACGGCGGCATCGACATCAAGCGCGGCGCGCGCTTCATCACCGTCTCGTACAACCACGTCTACAACTACCAGAAGGTGGCGCTGAACGGGCACACCGACAGCTTCACCGACCACAACGCCGCGCGCACCACCTACTACCGCAACCGCTTCGAGAACGTGCAGGCGCGCGTGCCGCTGCAGCGCTTCGGCCTCAGCCACATCGCCAACAACTACTTCGGCAACATCAGCACGTCGGGCATCAACGTCCGCATGGGCGGCGTCGCGCTGATCGAGGCGAACTACTTCGAGAACGCCGCCAACCCGGTGACCTCGCGCGACAGTTCGCAGATCGGTTTCTGGGAGTTGCGCAACAACGTCATCGGCAGCGGCATCACCTGGTCGTCGCCCGGCGGCAACACCGTCAACGCGACCAACTGGCAGAGCACCCGCACCTTCCCCGAGCCGCTGGGCTACACGCTGCCGATCGCACCGGCCGCGCAGGTGAAGTGCCTGGTGTTCGCCACCGCGGGCGCCGGCACCAACCTCGCCACGTCGGCGCCGCAGTGCGGCTCGGGCGGCGGCATGCCGCCGCCGCCCCCGCAGGCTGCGACGCCCTCGATCGCCCTGACCGCCTCGGCGTCGTCCTCGGGCATCAACCTCGCGTGGACGCCGGCCAACCTCACGCCGGGCACGCAGGAGGTCTACCGCGACACCGACGCCAATCCCGCCGGCCGCACCCGCATCGGGATCGTCGGCGCGAGCATCCGCAGCTACAGCGACGCCACGGCCGTGGCCGGCGTGCCGTACTGGTACTGGATCAGCACCACGGTCGCCGGTCGCGAGACGAGTTCGAATGCCGCGTCGGCGACGCGCCCGGCCACGGCCGCGCCACCCTCCGGTGGCGGCGTGGCCCCGGCCCTGCGCGGCACGGGCGACTATCCGACGGGCTTCAGCAAGTGCGCCGACCTCGGCGGCAGCTGCCGGGTCGATGGTGGCACGGGCTGGGTCGCCTTCGGCCGCAAGGGTCGCTGGGTGTCGCGCTTCGTCGGCGTGGGCAACAGCATCGCCTGCACCACCGCGGCGTTCGGCAGCGATCCGGGCGGCGCGCCGAACAAGTGCTCGCGGCAGAACTGAGCGCGGAACCCTCGGGAGTGCAGGGGGCGGCGCGGCGCCTGCCGCGTCGCCACGCTTGCGCGGCGGCACCCCGCGGCCGCACGCTTGGTCCACCATCGACGGTCAGGAGGGGCGGGCATGAGCGGACAGGAACACGCGGGGCGCGGCAGCACGGGGAATGTCATCGCCGCGGTCTGCAGTTTCTTCATCCCCGGCCTCGGCCAGCTGGTGCAGGGCCGCCTCCTCTGGGCGCTGGTCTGGTTCGCCGCCGCCTGCCTGCTGGCGGTGCTCACCTTCATCTTCACCCTCGGCTTCGCGCCGTTCGGGTGGGGCCTCGTGAGTCTCGTCGCTTGCGTCCACGCCGCCCTGTACAAGCCCGCGTCGTGAGCATCCTCCGCGCCGCGCCGGAGGGTGCCGCCGGGCCGTGAGCCAGCGCCCCGCCCACGCTGGCGCCGCGCGCGACACCCTGCTCGCGCTGCAATCGCGGCGCGTGCGGCAATTGATCGTCCTGCTGATGGCGGCGCTGCTGGTCTTCGCCGTCGTCAACCTCGCGGTCATCGACACGCCGGTGCTGTTGCCGCTGGTGGTTGGCGTGCCCCTGCTCGGCGTCGCCTTGTGGTTGCAGCAGCGGTGCCGGGTCGAAGAGGCCCTGCTGCTGGTGCTGTGGGTGATGACGCTCGTGGCCACGGCGATGATCGGGATGCGTACCGGGGTCACCGACCTGGTCGTGCTCGCCTACCCCTGCATCCTGGTCCTCGCGGCGATGACGCTGAGCCCGCGGCCGCTTTTCCTGTTGGGTGGATTCATGCTGCTGGCCCTGGCGGGCTTCACTGCGGCCGAGATCGGCGGATGGTTCACCCCGACCAGGCACGAGGTCGGCTTCTGGAGCTTCATCAACCGCGCGCTGATCCTCGTCGTCGTCGCGGTGATCGGTCGGACCATGGCCCGCGATCTCCAGGCTGCCGTGACGCGCGCCGAGGCGGAAAGCGATCGCGCCAAGGACAATGCCATGCGGCTGGCCTTCCTCGTGCAGCACGACGCGCTCACCGGCCTCCCCAACC
Source organism: Silanimonas algicola (assembly GCF_054777375.1). Lineage (NCBI taxonomy): Bacteria > Pseudomonadati > Pseudomonadota > Gammaproteobacteria > Lysobacterales > Lysobacteraceae > Silanimonas > Silanimonas algicola. The sequence continues at coordinate 268,973 of NZ_BAAHAS010000003.1, forward strand.
GCCTGCTGGTCCAGGACCGGTTCGCCCAGGCGCTGGCGCGTTCGCGTCGCGACGGCGACCCGCTGGCGATGCTGGTGATCGATCTCGACGACTTCCGCCGCGTCAATGACTCGCTCGGCCACGGTGTCGGTGATGCGGTGCTGCAGCGGATGGCGGAACGGCTGCGGGTGCTCGCCGCCGAAACCGACACCCTCGGCCGCCTCGGCGCCGACGAGTTCGTGGTGGTCAGCAGCGAACTGGGTGACGCGGAGGCCTTGGCGGTGTTCGCGCAGCGGCTCCTCGACGGCCTTGCCGAACCGTTCGAACGCGACGGGCTCTGCATCACCTGCGGCAGTTCGATCGGCATCGCCCGCTTTCCGCACGACGGCGACACCTTCGAGACCCTGCTGAACCGCGCGGAAGCCGCGATGGCTCGCGCGAAGGCCGACGGCCGAAACGCGTTCCGCTTCGCCGACGCGGAAGTGGACCTCGATGTCGGCGAGCACCTCCGGCTCGTCTCGGAGTTGCGCGCCGCCATCGAGCGCGGCGAGCTGGAGCTGCACTACCAGCCGATCGTCCATCTGGCGAGCGGCCGCGTCGGTGCGGTCGAGGCCCTGGTGCGCTGGCGCCATCCGGAGCGCGGGCTCGTGTCGCCGGGGGCGTTCATCCCGCTGGCCGAGCGCAGCGGCCTGATCCACGCACTTGGCGCCTGGGCGCTGGAGGAGGCGGTGGCGCAGGCGCGCCGCTGGGAGGCGCGCGGCCTGCCACCGCTGGTGGTTTCGGTGAACGTCTCGCCGGTCCAGCTTTCCCAGGGCGAGCTCGACCTCGTCGTGCAACGCGCGCTCGCGGCCAACGCGCTGCCGGCGCGCCAGTTGCTCCTCGAGCTCACCGAGTCCAGCCTCGTCGGCGACGCCGAACCGCTGCGCAACCGCATCGCCCGCTTGCGCGCCATCGGCGTGGGACTGTCCATCGACGACTTCGGCACCGGCTACTCCAACCTCGGTTACCTGCAGCGTTTCGACGTGCAGACCCTGAAGATCGACCAACGGTTCGTGCGCGGCCTGGCCGATGGCGTCCAGGGCGAAGCCATCGTCCGAGCGATCGCGCAGCTTGCCGCCAGCCTCGGCATCCGCAGCGTGGCCGAAGGCATCGAGACCCCCGCGGAGGCGGAGCGCCTGCAGGAACTCGGTTGCGATGCCGGCCAGGGACGCTGGTGGGGCGACGCGATGCCCGCGGCCCTCTTCGCCACCTGGTATGCCGAGCGCTTCCCGCCGGCCTTGGCGCAGACGTCCGAGCCGTCCACCTTGCGGCATTGAGGCGGACGCGGTGCTCACGCGGCCGCGCCGACACTGCCTGCCCTCGCCACGGAGTCCGTCCATGCCCCCGACCCGCCCGGCCCGCCGAGCCCTCGTCGCCGCCCTCGTCGCCGCCCTCGCCACCCCGGTCGGCGCCTCGCCGTGGGCCCCGCGCGACGGTGCCCTGCCGGGCGGCTTGCTGGCGGGTCTGTCGATGGACGCCAAGACAGGCGACGTCGATGGCGATGGCGATGCCGACCTCGTCGTGGCGATGGAGTGGGCCCCCGTGCAGGTGTTGTTCAACGACGGCCGCGGCCGCTTCACCGCCGACCCGGCGCGCGTGCCGCAGACCACGCACGACCACGAGGAAGCCGCGCTCGCCGACCTCGACGGCGACGGTGACCTCGACCTCGCCATCGTCAGCGAGGACGACCGCGCGGCCGAGCTGTGGCTCAACGACGGGACGGGCCGATTCGCCGTCGCGCCCTTCGAGGCCGCGGCCGGCGCCGTGGGCAACGGGATCATCGCGGTGGACGTCGATGCCGATGGCGACCTCGACCTCGTCGCCGCCAATGCCGATGGCGACCGCGTGCTGCGCAACGACGGTGCGGCGCGCTTCACCCACGACCGCGAGGCCTTGCCCGCGGTGGACGGCATCTCGCAGGACGTGATCGCCGGCGATGTCGACGGCGATGGCGACGCCGACCTCGTGTTCGGCAAGGAGAACGGCGCGCGCCTGCTGCTCAATGACGGCGCGGGCCGCTTCGTGCTCGCCGCCGAGACGCACTGGCCAACGCTGGCCGACGAGACGCGCAAGGTCGGTTTGGGGGACGTGGACGGCGACGGCGACCTCGACGTGTATCTCGCCAACACCCGCTTCAGCCGCCCGCAGGGCGACGCGCAGGATCGCCTGCTCCTGAATGACGGACGCGGCCGCTTCAGCGAGGCCACCGCCACGCATCTGCCACCGGACGCGCAGAACGGCTTCCACGGCGACCTCCATGACCTGGATGGCGACGGCGACCTCGACCTGCTCAGCGCCGACGTGGTGTTCGGTGCGCCCGAGCCGGCGCCCGTGCGTGCCCTGCTCAACGACGGCACCGGGCGCTTCGCGCCGGCCCCCGCCTCGCTGTGGCCCGCTGCCATCCGCGGCCCGCTGTTCGACAGCGTGATGCTCGACGTCGATGGCGACGGCCGCCTCGAGCTCTTCCTCGCGATGCGGGCCGCGCCGGACGTGCTGCTGGCCCGCTGAGCCTTCTTCGATCCCACCCGAGACCCGTGATGCCCCGTCCGCTGCCGTCGCTCGCCCTGGGCTTCGCCCTGCTGCTGGCCACCCCGTCGTGGGCCACGCCGGCCCACGACGCCGCCGACGTGCCGCCGCGCGGTGCCTGGGCCGAATGCCCGCCGCGCGACTGCGGCTTCGATGCGGCGAAGCTCGCCGAGGCGGTCGCCTGGGTGCAGACGCAGGAGAACCCGGCACCGCGCGACCAGACCGCCGCCTGGGTGCGCAGCTTCGGCCAGCGCGAGCCCTGGTTCGGCGGCATCCTCGGGCCGATGGCACCGCGCGGGCCGGTGAGCGGCGTCGTGATCCACCGTGGCCGCGTGCTCGCGTCGTTCGGTGAGCCGGATCGCGTCGACATGGCGCACAGCATCACCAAGAGCGCGCTCTCCGCCGTGGTCGGTCTCGCGTGGCAGGACGGCCGCATCGACCCCGACGCGCCGGTAGCCGCAGCGATGCCGCCGGGGGTTGATCTGTTCACCGACCCGAAGAACGCGCCGATCACCTGGGAGCACCTGCTGCGCCAGACCAGCGACTGGCAGGGCACGCTGTGGGGCAAGCCGGACTGGGCCGACCGCCCCGTGGGCGACACGCCCGAGGACTGGCCGAAGGCACCGCGCGCCGCGCCGGGGACGGTGTACGAGTACAACGACGTGCGCATCAACGTGCTGGCCCTGGCGGCGCTGCACGTGCACCGCGAGCCGCTGCCGGTGGTGTTCCGCGAGCGGATCATGGACCCCATCGGCGCGTCCTCGCGCTGGCGCTGGGAGGGCTACCGGAATTCGTGGGTCGCGCTCGACGGCCAGCGGATGCAATCGGTGTCCGGCGGCGGCCACTGGGGCGGCGGGCTGTTCATCGACAGCTGGGACCTCGCGCGCTTCGGTCTGCTTTACCTGCGCGACGGCCGCTGGGGCGACCGGCAGATCGTCGACCCGGCCTGGATCGCGCGCTCGCGCACGCCCGGCAGCGTGAACCCCGCCTACGGCCACGCCAACTGGTTCCTCAACACCGGCCGCAAGGCCCTGCCGTCGATGCCCGAAAGCACGGTCTATTTCGTCGGCAACGGCATGAACGCCGTAGTGATCGACCGCGAGCACGACCTCGTGGTGGTGGCCCGCTGGATCGACGGCGAGCCGGCGCTCGACGCCTTCCTGAAGCGCTTGCTGGCGGCCCGGACCACCGCCCCCTGAGGCCGGCGGCCGGCAGGGGCTGGCCTCGGCTATACTGCACCCCTGCCGTGGGTCGCCCGGCAGTCGCAGCACACCACGCGCCCGTAGCTCAGCCGGATAGAGTAGTGGCTTCCGAAGCCATTGGTCGGGGGTTCGAATCCCTCCGGGCGCGCCACCTCCCTACGCAAACACGAAAGCGTGCATCGACAGCGCGCCGTAGCGGTAGCCGCCGTCCAATCGTTCCACCGCGACCTGCTCGCCTGCCGCCGCGCGGGCGAAGGGCAGGGGCAGAAGGTGTTCCAGCGTGGGATGCGTGCGCGCGAGGCCCGGCATGGCCATCAGCTGGTCGGCGAAGGCCGCCGGCGGGATGCCGCTCGCGAGCGACGCACTCACACGATCGACGAAGCCCTGCGCTTCGGGCGTCGGCGTGTCGCCGGCCGCCATGTCGAGCTCGTACAGGTTGTGCGTGAGGCTGCCCGAGCCGATCACCAGCACGCCGTCCTCGCGCAGCGGCCGCAGTGCCGCGCCAAGCGCCGTCGCGCCGCGCGCGTCGAGGTCGGCCGGCATCGAGAGCTGCACCATCGGCACGTCGGCGTGCGGGTACAGGTGCAGCATCGGCACCCAGGCCCCGTGGTCGAAGCCGCGTTGCGGGTCGATCGTCGCGGCGAGGCCCTGCGCCGCCAGCAGCGTCTGCACGCGGGTGGCCAGCGCCGGGTCGCCGGGTGCGGAGTACTGCAGCGCGTAGAGCGGCGCGGGGAAGCCGCCGAAGTCGTGGAGGGTCCGTGGGGCGGCCGCGCCGGTGATCGCGAGCCCGCGGGTCATCCAGTGCGGTGAAAGCAGCAGCACCGCGCGCGGGGTCGGCGCCGCCCGGGTGAACGTGCGCAGCGCGGCGCCGGCGGCGCCGGGTTCGAGCGCGAAGGTCGGGGCGCCGTGCGAGACGAAGAGGGTGGGGAGGGGGAGGTCCATGCTGCCAGCCTGGGCCTCCGCTCCTGCCTCCGGCGAGCGCAGGGCGGGAACGCAGCGTTGCCCACCGCATTCGCGCCGGCGCCGAGGATGGCCCGGCGCCCGCACGGCATCCGGCCTTCAGTCGACGTAGCCGCGCACGATCGCCAGCAGGCCGTCCACCTGGTCGTCCAGCGAGCGTGCCGCTGCGGCGGCTTCCTCGACGAGGGCGGCGTTCTGCTGGGTGGCCTTGTCCATCTGCACCACGGTCGTGCTGACCTGCTCGATGCCCGACGCCTGCTCGATGGTGGCCGAGGCGATATCCTGCATCAGCGTCGAGACCGTCTGCACCTGGCGCACGATGCCGGCCATCACCTCGCCGGCGTGGCGGGCGCGGCCCGAGCCCTCGTGCACCGAGGTGGTGGCCAGGTCGATGAGCCCCTTGATCTCCTTGGCGGCGACGGCGGAGCGCTGCGCCAGCGCGCGCACCTCCGAGGCGACCACCGCGAACCCGCGGCCCTGCTCGCCGGCGCGGGCGGCCTCCACCGCGGCGTTGAGCGCGAGGATGTTGGTCTGGAAGGCGATGCCGTCGATCAGGCCGATGATGTCGGCGATCTTGCGGCTCGAGGCTTCGATCTCGGTCATCGAGCGCATCACGTCGTGCACCACGTGGTCGGCGCCGTCGGCCTCCTTGGCCACGTTGGTGGCGAGCTGCCGCGCTTCGGCGGCGGAGGCGGCATTGGCCTTGACGGTGGAGGTGAGCTCCTCCATCGAGGCGGCGGTTTCCTCCAGGTTGGCGGCCTGCGCCTCGGTGCGCTTGGCGAGATCCTCGTTGCCGGTGGCGATCTCGGAGGACGCCGTGCGGATCAGCATCGAGAAATCGCGGATCTCGCCCATCATGTCGTTGATGGCGGGGGTGATGTCGGCGGCGAACTTCACCACCTTGTAGGGCTTGCCGTCGAGCCCGCGAAGCAGGTTGTAGCTGGCCTCGAGCCACACGTTGCGCCCGCCGCGGCCGACGCGGCGGAAGCGGCCGGCCTTGGCCTCGCCGCGGGCGAGGCTGGGCCAGAAGTCGCGGTATTCGGCGCTCTCGCGCTCCTCGGGACGGACGAACATCCGGTGGTGCTTGCCGACGACCTCGTCGAGCGTGTAGCCGGTCGCCGTCAGGAAGTTGCGGTTCGCCTTGAGGATCGTGCCGTCGAGGTCGAACTCGATGATCGCCTGCGTGCGGTCGATGGCCGCCATCTGGTTGCTGAACTCCACGTCCTTCAGCTTCTGGGTCGTGATGTCGGTGGCGAACTTGACCACCTTGAAGGGGCGCCCCGTCGGGTCTTTCACCGGGTTGTAGGTCGCCTCGAGCCAGAGCTCGCGCCCGCCCTTGCCGAACCGGTGGTACTGGCCTTGGTCGGGGTGGCCCTCGCGCAGGCGCGCCCAGAACGAGGCGTAGGCAGGCTTGGCGGCCTCCTCCGCGGCGACGAACACCCGATGGTGCTGCCCGACGACCTCGGCCAGCGTGTAGCCGGTGGCGGCGAGGAAGGCGGGGTTGGCGTGAAGAATGCGGCCGTCGAGGTCGAATTCGATCACGGCCATCGCGCGGTCGATCGCCTCGAGCTTGGCTTTCGCCTCCGCTTCGGCGAGGCGCTGCGTGGTGATGTCGGTGGCGAAGGCCAACACCTTCACCGTGCGGCCGCTCGCATCGAAGACCGGGTTGTAGCTCGCTTCGATCCACACCGGGCGGCCGCTTTTGTGGCGACGCTCGTACTGCCCCGACGAGACCGCGCCGGCGGCCAGTCGTGCCCAGAAGTCGTTGTGCGCCGGTGCCGCCGCGTCCTCCGGCGTCAGCATCATCCGGTGGTGCTGGCCGCGGATCTCGTCGAGGCGGTAGCCGAGCGCCGCAAGGAACGGTTCGTTGGCATCGAGGACGGTGCCCTCGGGGGTGAATTCGACGACGGCCGTGGAACGTCGAATCGCCGCGACGGTGGCTTCGAGGTCCTGCACCCGGGGGTCGGGGTGGCCCAGCGTGTCGAGGAGCCGATGGGCCCAGTCATGGGGCTTGCCGAGAGACATGGGGAACCTCCGTCGTCGGTCGCTTCAGGTGACGGCAGCCTAGGCACGGCGCTGGGCCCGGAATGTGCGGGCCCCGTCGCTTTTGGCGCGCGTTGACCGTTCCCGCGGGTCGGGAAAAACCCTCAGCGGCGCGTCGCCCGCCACGCGGGGAGGATGTGGTCCGCGCTGAGCGGGGCCACCGGGATGGCGAAGGGCGGCTGCGGGGCGATCCACGCCAGTTCGGCGATCTCCGCGTGCGCCACCGGCGTGCCGCTGATGCGCACGGCGAAAGCCTCACCGCGGACGCGGCGGCCGGGCTCGTTGACCGCCTCGGCTTCGAACTCGCCGAGACGCCGTGCGCTGCCTTCGATGAGGTGGACGCCGAGCTCCTCGTGCAGTTCGCGCGCGAGCGTGGCGAGTGCGTTTTCGCCGGGCTCGCGCTTGCCGCCGGGTTGGATGAAGGTGGTCGAGCCGCGCTTGCGCACCAACAGTACCCGGCCGTCGTCGTCGGCGATGACGGCAGCGACGGTGCGGATCGGTGGCAGGGCAGACATGGGCGGCGAGGGCATGGACGGCGTATCGGCATGATGGCGCAATCGCGCCGGGCTGTTCCCGTGCCGTTCCGGACGCCTGCGGTAAGGTGCTGATCGGACAAGGAAAAGGAGGGCCCATGCCCCACGACGTGACCCTCATCATCATGCTTGCCGCGGCCTTTGGCGGTGCGCTCGTGCTGGGCTGGCTGGCCCATCGGTTGCGCTTGCCGGCCATCGTCGGCTTCCTCGCCGCGGGTGTGCTGATCGGCCCGGCCACGCCGGGCTACGTCGCGGACATGGCGCTGGCCAGCCAGCTCGCCGAGATCGGCGTGATGCTGCTGATGTTCGGCGTGGGCCTGCACTTTTCCCTCGACGACCTGATGAAGGTGCGCGGCATCGCGCTGCCCGGTGCGCTGCTGCAGATCGCGGCGGCGCTGGCGATGGGCTTCGGGCTCGCCACCTGGTGGGACTGGTCATGGGGCGCGGGCCTCGTGTTCGGCATGACGCTGTCGGTGGCTTCGACCGTGGTGCTACTTAAGGCGCTGGAAGCGCGCGGCTTGCTTGAAACCAGCGACGGCAAGATCGCCGTCGGCTGGCTGGTGGTCGAAGACCTCGTGATGGTGCTGGTGCTCGTATTGCTCCCGGTCGTCGCGCCGCTGATGCTGTCCGAGGGCACCGGCGCGACGGTGACCGGGAAGGCGCTGGGCGCGGCCATCGGCCTCACCGTGCTGAAGGTGACCGCCTTCTTCGTGGTGATGCTCGTCATCGGTCGTCGCGTGTACCCGAAGCTGCTCTGGGCCATCGCCAAGACCGGCAACCGCGAGCTGTTCACGCTGGCGGTCGTGAGCTCGGCCATCGGTATCGCCGTCGGTGCCGCGGCGCTGTTCGACGTGAGCTTCGCGCTCGGCGCGTTCTTCGCCGGGATGATGATGCGGGAGTCGGACTTCAGCCACCGCGCCGCCGAGGAATCGCTGCCGCTTCGCGATGCGTTCGCGGTGCTGTTCTTCGTCTCCGTCGGCATGTTGTTCGACCCCGCCGTGCTGGTGGAGGAGCCGCTGCGCGTGCTCGCCGTGGTGGGGGTGGTGGTGGTCGGCAAGACGATCGCCGCGATCCTCGTGGTGCGCGCGCTGCGCTACCCGTGGCGCACGGCGCTGACGGTCGGCGGCAGCCTGGCGCAGATCGGCGAGTTCAGCTTCATCCTCGCCGGCCTCGGCCTCGCGCTGGGCCTGCTGGGCCAGGAGGCGATGAACCTGATCGTTGCCGGCGCGGTGGTGTCCATCGCCATCAACCCGCTGCTGTTCGCGGCGATCGAGCCGCTGAAGAGGCGCCTCGAGGCGAAGGGCGCGGCGCAGGCCTTGCCGCAGGACCTCTCCGACCCGCTGGCCGTGTTGCCCGACCACGTCGACGCCCAGGCCCTGCGCGACCACGTCGTGCTGGTGGGCTATGGCCGCGTCGGTCGCGTGCTGGCGGAGCAGCTGGCCGCCCGTGGCCTGCCCTTCGTCGTCGTCGAGACGCAGCGCGACCAGGTGGAGGCCCTGCGCGCGCGCGGCCAGCCGGCGGTGCTCGGTGATGCGCAGCTGCCGGAGGTCCTCGTACAGGCGCACCTGCAGCATGCCCGTCTGCTGGTGGTGGCCGCACCGGACCTGCTCGCGGTGCGCGGCATCGCCAAGACGGCGCAGGCCTTGCGCCCGAACATCCGCGTGCTGCTGCGCACGCACAGCGCCGACGAGGCCGAGCTGCTGGCCGGCGCCCACCTCGGCGAGGTGTTCTACGCCGAACGCGAGCTCGCCATTGGCCTCGCCGACCGCGTCAGCGAGGTGTTCAAGGACGGCGCCGCGCCCTCAGCCGGGCACTGAGCCCGGCGTATCGCCGGCTGCGGGCCCGAGGGACTCGGCCAGCCGCACGTGGAGGCCGCCGACGCGGCGCACCGGTTGCATCAGGCAGGCGTCGATCACCGCGTCGGAGGCATGCAGCGTGAGTCGGCGCTTCGCGCGCGAAGCGGCGGTGTAGAGGAGCTCGCGGGAGAGCACGCGGTGCGCGGGGTCCGGCGGCAGCAGCACGGCGACGTTGGTGTATTCCGAGCCCTGGCTCTTGTGCACGGTAATCGCGAAGCCCAGCTCGAAGGCCGGCAGTGCGCCGATCGGGAGGGCTCGGGCGGCCGTCTCGCCCCCTCCCGTCGTGACCTCGAACCACACACGCAGTCGTCCGTCGGCATCGGCAAGGCAAAGACCGACATCGCCGTTGAACAGGCCGGCGTCCGCGTCGTTGCGCGTGATCAGCACGCGACGCCCCGGATACCACTCGCCTTGGGCCAAGGGGCCGGCGTGGCGACGGAGGGCGGCATCGAGACGCTGGTTGGCATCCACGCTGCCGAACGCGCCGTCCCGTACCGCGCACAGCCATTGCCGCGCCTTCAGGCCGCGCAGCGCGGCGGCGGCCGGCGCGGCGGCGGCGGCAGGATCGGCGGGCAGCACCGGCATCGCGCCATCGGCGATCAGTGCTTCGGCCCAGAGGCGCAGCGCGGCGTGCACGGCCGCGGGATCGCCCGTGTCGCGCCGGTCGACCGCGCCGGCGCTGCCGTCGATGGCCTTGGCGAGCGCCGTACCGTCACCGCGCCGCAGCGCGGCGTTGACGGTGGCGAGCGCGGCGTCGGCGCGGAAGCTGTGGTGCAAGCGCACCAGCGGCGCCCCGTCGCGGGATTCGAACGCCTGCACGAGGTCCTGCAGCGCCGAACCCGGCCCGACCGGGCTGAGCTGGTCGGCGTCGCCCACCAGCCACAGCGCCGCGTGCGGTGGCAGGGCGTCGAGCAGGGCCTCGAGGGTCTCCAGGTCGAGCATCGAGGCCTCGTCGACGACGACGAGGTCGGCGTCGATCGGTCGCCCGCGATGGCGGCCGAAGGCCTGCGCGTGCGGCTGGTAGTCGAGCAGGCGATGCACGGTGAGGGCCAGTGCGTCGACGCCCGGGCCGTCGCCGGCCTGCAGGGATTCCGCCAGGCGTTGCGCGGCCTTACCGGTGGGCGCGGCCACGCGCACGGCCAGCGGCGCCGTCTGCAGCCGCTGGCGCGCCATCAGCATGCGACGCACGGTCGTGGTCTTGCCGGTGCCCGGCCCGCCGGTGAGGACGAACAGGCGCGTGCCGAGGCAGCGCCGCACGGCCTCGCGCTGCGGCGCCGTCTCGGGCGTGGCGGGGCCGCCGAACAGCGCGTCCATCGTGGCGTCGCTGATTGCGGTCGCGAGGGGCGGCAGCGGGCCCTGCACGGCGTCGGCGACCGCGCGCGCGATGGCCGTTTCCGCGCGCCAGTAGCGCCGCAGGTAGACGCGGTCGTCGCCGTCGCGGACGAAGGGCGCGTGGCCCTCGGCGGGGCCCAGCCACGCGCCACCGAGGGCGTCGAGGGCCTCGGGAGCGAGGGTCGGCGCACCGAAGCGCAGCGCATCCTCGACGGCCAGCGCGCTGTGGCCTTCGCCCGTCGCGGCGCTCAGGGCGCCGCCCATGCGCGCGAGGTCCTCGCTGCCGCCGTGGCGGAGCACCCAGCGATGCAGCAGGCGGTCGATCGGCCGCCAGTGCTCGGGCAGGCCGGTCGCCGGGCGGGCCATCAGCGGGAGCGGTCGGGCGCTCATGCCGCGACCCCGGCGAACAGGCGGTCGGTGGCCATCACCAGCGACTCCGGGAAGCGCTGTGACCACAGGCCCAGCCCCGGCGCGAGGCCGGCGGCGCGGACGAACAGGTAGATCGCCGGGCCGACGTGCGAGGCGTAGGTGTAGCGATCGCGGAGGCGCTGGCGCAGGTGGCGGTGCACGGCGACGGTGTAGAGGAAGGCCTGGAAGCGGTAGTGGTGGGCGTCCATCGCCGCCACAAGCGCCTCGGGGGCGTAGTCGGCGAGCGTGGGCAGGGCGTTGGTCTTGTAGTCGAGCACGTGGAAACGGCCTTCGTGCTCGAACACCAGGTCGATGGCGCCGACCATCGCGCCGCGCAGGCGGTCGACCGGGCCCTCGGGGATGAGCGCAGGCTCGCCGTGCTCGGCGGCGAGGCGCCGCAGGTCCGCGACGGCGGCGTCGTCGACGTGGAACTGGAACGTGAGCTCGATGGCCTGTTGCGTGGGCGACAGCGCGCCGAGCGTGCACGGCGCGGTGCCGCCGGTGGGCAGGGGCACGTCGAGGCAGCGGTCGAGCATGGCGGCCACGTGCGGCACGGCCGAAGCGAGCGGACTGCCGTCCGAGGTGCGGACCGCGTGCTGTTCCAGCGCCCGGTGCACGCGAGTGGGATCGGTGGCGAAGCGCTGGCCGGCCTCGCGGGTCTCGAACAGGTCGTGCACGGCCTGGCCGAAGCCGGTGCCGCGCACCGTCGCGAGCGCCTGCCACGCCGCCGGCGCCTCCGCGTCGACGATGGGCGATGTCGCCGCCGTGGCGTCAGGGGTCGGTTCGCGATCGGGCAGGGCGCTGCGCTCGTCGTCGGCGGCACGGGCTTCGAGATGCCGGCGCTCGCCGTGCCCGCTCAAGGCGGAGAAGCTGTAGCGGCCCGGCAGGCGGAAGCCGGTGGGCACCGGCGGGACGGGATGGACGGCCGGCGCGCTGTCGTCGAGTGCGACGTACGGTGCCGCGGGCGGCGTCGGCCAGCCGCGCCGCCACGCGACGCCCGGGCCGTCGCGGTCCGCGTCCGGCCAACGCGACAGCAGCGCATCCAGCGCCGAGCGGTCGGGGTCGGTCTTCGCGGCCGGTGCGCTTTTCCTGTGGCCTTGGCGCTGCGCGGGCCGCTCCGGTGGCAGCGTGAACACGTGGCACGCGTGCTCAGCGCGGGTCAGCGCGACGTAGAGCAGGCGGAAGCGCTCGTCCTGCAGCGCGTCCTTCGCGTTCTTCTGCGCCGAAGCCTCGAACACCGCGGCGCGACGGCCTTGGTCGTCCTGGGCCGCGAGCGTGGGGCCTTTCGGTGCGCGGTATTCGTGGGCCCACAGCGTGGGCAGCAGCACGACGGGAAACTCCAGGCCTTTGCTGGCGTGCAGGGTCATCAGCCGCACGCGCTTCGCGTCGGACTCGAGGCGCAGGCTGCGTTCGCCGCCGACGGTGTCTTCCGCGTCCTCGCGCTGGGCGCGCATCCAGTCCAGCAGGGCCTCGGGCGAGTGCCCGGCCTCCGTTTCCTGTTGCAGCAATTCGCCGAGGTGGCGCAGGTCGGTGAGCGCGCGTTCCCCGTCGCCCTCCTCGCGACGGGCCAGCACCGGCAGGGCGAGGTCGATCAGCGCCTGCACGACGGCCAGCACGCCGGCGCGCGCCCAGCGCTGGCGAAGCACCACGAAGCGCTCGCGCCAGTCGTCCAGCGCACCACGGGCCTCGAGCGTGGGCAATTGCGTGGGCGGCAAGCCGAACAGGGGCGTGATCAAGGCCGCGCGCAGGGCCCCGGCGTCGCCGGGATGGCGCACCGCGTGCAGCGCGATCAGCAGGTCGCGCGCCCATTCGGAATCGAACACCGTCTGCCGGCCCTGGCCCGCGCAGGGCACGCCGAGCCGCTGCAGGGCGTGACGCAGGGCGGAAACTTCGGCGTTCGAGACCAGCAGCACCGCGAGGTCGCCGGGCTGCAGCGGGCGGTCACCGAGGCGGTATCGGCCGGAGGCGAGCAGATCGACCACGAGGGCCGCGCAGGCCTCGATCGCCTGCGGGCGCATCGCGCTGTTGGGCTGCGCCACATCGAGGCGATGGAACACCAGCGGCGCCTCCACCGGTTGGCCGTCCTCCCGCAAGGGCTGCGCGTCGGCACGGCCGGCGGCGCGCACCGGCACGTAGGCGATGGGCGTGCCCCCGGTGCCAAGGCGCGCGCGATCGCCGTCGAACACGGTGTTGCAGGCGGTGACGTAGGCCGTGGACGAGCGCTGGTTGGTGTCGAGCGTCAGCACGGCGTCGGCATCGCGGCAGGCCGCGAGGTAGGCGGCGATGTCGCCACCGCGGAAGCCGTAGATGGCCTGTTTCGGATCGCCCACCATCGCCAACAGGCCGCGCTTGGCGCCGTCGCGGTCGCGGTAGAGGCGGTCCAGCAGGGCGTACTGCGCGCCGTCGGTGTCCTGGAATTCGTCGACGAGGGCGATGGGCCAGTGGGCGAAGACGGCATCGGGCAGCGGCGAACCCGGCGTGCGCATCGCCCGACTGACTTGCTCGATGAGGCCATCGAAGCCCATCTCGCCGATCTCGAGGCTGCAGGCCTTCTGCATCGCGCGCAGTTCCGGCCACCACCACGCCCAGAACGCGCGCTCCGCGCTGTTCGCCTGCTCGATCGCCGCGGCAACGCCGCGCATCGCGGTGCGGAACGCCGGGTCGAGGAGGATCGCGCGCGCGGGTTCGAGCACGAGGGACGACGGTTCACCGTCGCCCGCAAGGGCATCCAGTTTGGGAGGCAAGATCAGCCCGTTGTCGAGGAAGGCAACCACGCCCAGGGCTTGCGTGTACGGCGCGGCATTCTTTCGGGTGTAGTTCCCGTCCAGTTTCGCCAGCGTGCGCAGCTGCGTGTCGAGCCACGGCGTCACGCTCGCGCGCAGCGCCTGGTGCGTCGGCGGCTTCGTCACCACCACGCCCGGTTGCAGCAGGGTGGCGATGGCGGTCGTCAGGCCCTCGAGGCTGCGGCAGCCCTTCGGCAGTTGGCGCGCTTCCTCCGGCGGTTCACCGGCGCCGATGCGGCGCAGCAGGTCGCGGGCCATGGCCTCGAGCACGCGCCGCCCGTCGCCGAGCGCCAGTGGCTGGAAGCCTTGCTCGCTTTCCAGCGGGTGCGCCGACAGGATGCGATGGCAAAGCCCGTGCAGCGTGCCGATCGGCGCGCGATCGAGCTGTGCGAGCGCCGCCAGCAGGTGCGTCCGGTCGGCGTCGCGTCGGCCCGGTGCGGTCTCCCAGCGCTGGCGCATCCAGGCGTGCACGGGGTCTTCCGTGCCCGTACCGGCGACCGGCGCGGCCAACGGCGACTGCGACCAGCGCAGCGCCGCTTCGACGCGCTGCCGGAGCCGGGCGCCCAACTCCTGCGCGGCGGCCTCGGTGAAGGTGCCCACCACGATCTGCTCGGGCAGCGGCCGCGAGCGGCCGTCGGCGTCGTCGAGCAGCAGGCGCAGGTAGAGCGCGGCCATCGTCCAGGTCTTGCCGGTGCCGGCGCTGGCGTCGATCTGCAGCCGGCCCTGCAGGGGCGCCGTGGTCCAGTCGAGGGCGGCGCTCATGCGGCGTCGCCCTCGGCGCCGCTCGTGCGGGCGTCGTCGGGGAGCGCCTTCGCGAGCACACGGGCGTCCTCGCGGAACCGGGTGAGGTCGTCGCTGCCGGGCCGCAGCCGCCAGTCGCGGCCGAGCAGGGCGGCATAGCCGGGCGCGTAATCGCGCTCGCCGGTGAGGAAGTCACCGCCCGCCCACGCCTCGGCGATCGCGTCGTCATCGTCGGTGGTCGCGGCCACCCAGCTCGTGGCCGGGCTGTAGCGGCGTTCTCCGGCCAGGACCGCGGCGCGGAAAGCCACGAGGGCCTCGACCCGCGCCGCCACGCCGCCCACGGCAAGGGCGCGTTCGGCGTGCGCGAGGAACAGCGCATCCTCGGTCGCCATGACGTCGCCCCAGGGCGCAAGGCCCTTCGCGGTGACCAGCGCGACGCGCACCCGGGCGTCGGTGCTGGCGCGCAGCGCGGCCCATCGAAGGAACGCCGGCACGCGCAGGCCGAAATGCAGGTCCTTCGGGTCCTTGCCCGGCGCGGCATCCAGCAGCCAGAGCGTGCCGTCTGCCGCTTCGTGCACGGCCACCTGGCCACGCAGCTCGCCGCCCTGGAGCGGGAGGCGGACGGGGCGCGATTGCGCGGGCGGCAAGGGCCACGGCAGACCGTTCTCCACCGGGCGGAGCGCGGCGAGCGCCTTGCGCGCCTTCTCCGCCTCCTCGTCCCAGGCCGCGCGCCCGAGGGCGCCCGGTGGCAGGCGACCCGCAAGCCGCCAGGCCTCCGGCGGCGCCGCGTCGATCGCGTCGTCGCCCCGGGTGAGTGCGTCCAGCACCATCCGTTTCGCCCAGGCCTCGCGCGGATCGCTGCGCGGGAGCAGCGGCTCGCTGTCGTCGAGGCGATCGTCTTCGAGCGCGTCGAGGCGCACACCGTAGGCGTGGCGCAGCACCTGCTGCGCCGGCTGCTGGAAAAAGCGGCACAGGCTGTCGAGGTCCGGCAGCGCCGACGCCGCCGCGGCGATCGCCGGCGTCCCGTGGACGGTCGACGCCGTGGCCGTCGCGAGCGCCGCGACCAAGGCCGCAGGCTGCAGCGGTGCCCGTCGCTGCCACGGCCACGTGCCCGCCGTCGTGTCGAACAGCGTGCGGCTCGCGTCGGCGCCGGGGACGTCGGCAAACCGTGCGAGCGTGTCGAGCAGCTCGGCGAGCGGGGCCGCCGGATTGCGCGGGCGCCCGTCGTTCGCGCCGATGCCGACATGGCTCAGGTGGAGGCGCTCGCGGGCGGCCATCACGGTTTCGAGGAAGAGGTAGCGGTCGTCGCTGGCGAGGTCGCGGTCGCCGCGCTGCGGCTTCCGGCGGCGAAGGTCGAGCCCGCCGTCCTCGACATGGCGCGGCAGCGCGCCTTCGTCGAGGCCCAGCACGGCCACCACGCGGAACGGGATCGCGCGCTGCGGCACCATCCCGCAGAAGGTGATGCCGCCGATGAGGAAACGCTGCCGCTCGGGCACCGCGGCCAGCTTGGCCAACAACGCTTCGCGCACGGCAGCCCAGCGCAGCGGCGCGCCAAGGCCGGCATCCCGCCATTCTTCGCGCAGCGCGACGATGAGGCCTTTCGCCGCGTCCAGCGCCTCGCGACCGTCGGTGTCGAGCGCCGGCGCGCCGAGCAGCGCTTCGACGCGCCGCTGCAGCAGCGCGGACCAGTCCTCCGGAGGCAGTGTCGCGGTGCCCAAGCCCGCCCACTCCCGCAACTCCAGGAGCAGGGCATGGGCGCGGCCGAGCACCTCGGCCACGTCGTCGTTCATGCCGTCGATCGGCAGCACGCGTTGGCCATCGGGCAAGGCAAGCACCTCGGGCTCGCGGCCGCCGAACACGTGCCCGGCCAGGGCGCGGTCGAGGCCCCAGGCGAAGCTGTGCGCGTCGTCTTCCGGTGCGCCGAATCGGGCCCGGTCCGCACCATCGAGCCCCCAGGCCACGCGGCCGCGCGCCAGCGCGTGGCGCAGCGTGTCGCGCGCCCCGCCGTCGAGGCCGAAGCGCATCGCCACGGCGTCGATGTCGAGCAGGTCGAGCACGCCCTGCGCCGTGAGGCGGCGCGTCGGCAGGGCCAGCGCGGTGTCGAGCGCCCGGTAGATCGGGTGCGTGGCGGCAAGCGGGATGTCGGCCAAGTGGTACGGCCAAGGGCCATCGCGCCGGCCGGGCTCGCCGAACACCGCGGGAATCAGCGCGCGATAGCGCTCGATATGCGGCGAGACGACGACGACCTCGGCCGGTTGCAGGCCGTCGACCGTGGCGAAGGCGTCGCACAGGGCGTCGTGCAGGACCTCGAGCTCGCGCAAGGGCGTGGCGCAGGCGTGGACGCGCAGGCTGGCGTCGGCACGCGCGGCCTCGCGTGAGTGGCCGGTGGGCGCGGCGAGGGCCGCCATGTCGTTCAACAGCAGGCTGCGTTGCAGGCGCGCCAGCAGGGCCTGCGGTGCGTGATCGTCGCGGCGCTCCTCCCAATCCCGGCCGCTGCGCTCTTCCAGCGCCAGCTCGCCGTTCTCCAGCTCCAGCAGGAAGTGCTGGCCCAGCCGCCCCCACGCCGCCAGCAGCGGGTGGTCGAGAGCGAGGAATTCGCTCTCGCCGCGGTCCTCGCGGTTGAGCGCGCGCTGCATCGCTTCGCGGCCCGAGGGGAGGCCCACCCAATGCTCGCGGCAGGGATCGGCGACGTGGAAGACCACCGGGCGATGCCGTGCCAAGGCGCGAAGCACGTCGAGTTCGAGCGGGGGCAGGTGGTTGAGCCCGAACACGTGCAGCGGGCAATCGTCGAGGCCCGTCGGCGGCGTGCCCTCGCGCAGGCGACGGGCCAGCGCCACGAGACGCTCGCCGCGATGGCGCGAGGCGGAGCCGCGACGCAGCGCGCGCCACGCACCGCGCAGCAGGGCATCGCCAGCGACGGCCTCGCGGCCGTCGTCCCAAGACCGCAGCCAGCCTTCGCGATACACCATCAGCGGCGACAGCGCGGCGGCCAGTCGATCGGCCAGCGCGAAGGCTTCGCGGCCGTCGGTGTCCGTGGCCAATGCGGCCGTCACGCGGGGTTCGTCGAGCTGCGGCAACAGCGGCAACAGGCGCCAGCGCAGCACCTCGCGCTGCCAGGCGCGGATACCCAGCAGCGGCTCGCCCAGCACCCGCCGCGCCAGGCCGTCGAGCCACGGGCTGGGCAGCACGATGTCGAGGTGGGCCACGATGCCGCCCCGCCGCTTGCGGGCAAGACCGTCGCGTAACCAGTGGCGCATCCCGGGATGCCCCACCAGCACCGTCTGCGACGCCAGTGGCGACGCCGGAGGCAGGTGCGACAGCAGGGCCTCGAGGGGATCAAGCAGGGCTTCCAGCCGGCTGGCCCGGAACAGCCAGAGGCCGCGTTCCGGGTCGATGGTCCATTCGTCGCGCATGGTGGGAACGATACCCGAAGGGGTTCGCACCGCTTGAGACGGTGGGTGTGAGGCTATTTCACGGCGCCAAGGGCGAGGCTGGCCTGCTGCAGCAGCAGCGCGAACAGGGTTCGTGCGTCGTTCTCGATGGCGTCGCCCCCAACGCTGCGGTCAGCGTGCAGCAGCCCGAGTACGCGCCCGTCGACCACCAGCGGGCCGAGCAGCGCCTCGCGCGCGCCGAGGCGATGCAGCCAGCGCCCGGTGTCCGGTGAGGCCGTGGTGAGGTGCTGCACGCGGGGGTGTGCGAGCAGCTCGAGCAAGCGCCCGCAGTCGCGGAGTTCGACGGGGAAAGCCGCGGCCAGCGGCGCACGCTGTATGGCCAGCGCGGAGCGCAATCGAAGCTCGCCGCGGTCGGGCGAAAGCAGCGCGAACACCACGCGGTCGAACCCCGCGGCGCGCTGCAGGCCTTCCATCACCATCGACAGGGCAACGCCAGGGTCCGGACGGCCGCTGGCTTGCAGCTCGGCGAGCTCACGAAGCACGTCCAAACCCAAGGCGGCATCCGCACGCGGGAGGGTGGGCGCGGGGTCGTCGCGCACTTCGTCGAGTCGCCGCGGCACGGGCAGCAGGGCCCGAACGGACGGGTCGAACAGGTCTTCGATGAGGGCATCGGCCAGCCGTGACTGGGTGACGAACTGGTCGCGCAGGGCCGCCGGATCGAGGGCGAAAGTGTCGGCAGCGACCGCCAGCGCGGCATCGACGTCCTCGCGAGGCCCGCCGGGCTCGAGGGCATCCACCCAGCGCCGCGCGAGGCTGGCCGCCAGCCGGCCGGGCGTGTCGGCGTCGCCGAGCAGCAGTGGCGACAGCCGCAACTCGGCGTTCAACACGAGGGAAAGGTCGTCGAGATCGAGGCCGATGTCGGTCTGCACGCGCTTGGCCGCCTGCAGCGGTGGCTGCGCCGCGTCCTGGCGCCACGCGGGGAGCCACTGCGGAACGACGCTCCAGAACGCGAGATGGCCGATGTCCTGAAGCAGCGCGGCGATGAACACTTCTTCCGGCGCGTCGATGCCGGCCGCTTCGGCCAGGGCGCGCGCCTGCACCGCGGTGCGCAAGGCGCGCGCTGCCTCGGCGGCGGCCTGCGCGCAGCCGGCGTGGCGCCCGCCCAGCAGGTCCAGCACGGCGATGCCGAGCGCGATCTCGCGCACGACATCGAAGCCGAGCAGGGCGACCGCGCGACTGACGGTACGGATGCGTTGTCCGTGCGGGTTGTGCAGCCGACTCGAGGCGAGGCGCAGCACCCGGGTGGTCATGCCGGCGTCGCGCAGGATCAGTGCCGCGAGATCGGTGCCCGAGGTGTCGTCGTCGCCCGCGCATTCGCTGATGCTCTGCGCCGTTCGCGCCAGGGCGGGCAACTGCTGCGCGAGCAGCGCCTTGGCCCAGCCCGTGGTGCCCTGCGGCAGTCCGCTGCGTTCCGAACCTGTCATGGCACGGTCCTGCGGGCGGTGCCCGCGCGAGGGGAGGACGCCGCCAGCCTAGCCCCACCCAACCCTGCTCGACGCCCCCGGCCTGTCAACGCCGGTGACAGCGCGTCGAACCGCGGATCGCGTCGCGTTCGGGCCTAGGGCGACGGGGGCCGCGGGTGCTTGATGTCGACGGGGGCGATGGCGTCGTCCGGGGCGAAGCCGAACACGGCGCCATAGAACGCGAGTTCGGCCTCCTGCGCACGGATGATGTTCTCGGCCTTGCGGAAGCCGTGCTGTTCGCCCTCGAACTCGAAGTACGCGTGCATCACGCCCCTGGCGTCGAGCGCCTCGACGATCTTTCGGCTCTGGTCCGGGGTGACGATGCGGTCTTCCGAGCCCTGGAAAGTGATGAGTGGCTCGGTGAATCCTTCAAGGTGGAAGATCGGCGAGCGCGCGCGGTACAGCGCCTCGTCCGGCGGGCCGACCAGCGAGACGTCGTACTTCCGTTCGAATTTGTGGCTGGTGGCGGCGAGCGCGGCGATATCGCTGACGCCGAAGTAGTTGGCGCCGGCCTTGAAGCGGTCGGTGAAGGCGAGCGCCGCCAGCGTGGTGAAGCCGCCGGCGCTGCCGCCGCGGATCGCCACCTTGTCCGCGTCGACCTTGCCCGACGCGACGAGGAAGTCGACGGCCGCCACGGCGTCCTGCACGTCGACGACGCCCCACTGGCCGTTGAGGCGCTTCCGGTAGTCGCGCCCGTAACTGGTGGAGCCGCCGTAGTTCACGTCGACGATGGCGAAGCCGCGGCTGGTCCAGTACTGGCGCGACAGCGAGAAGGTCGGCTTCGAGACGGAGGTCGGGCCGCCGTGGATGGTCACGATCAGCGGCGGCTTGGCGCCCTCGGGGCCTTGGTAAGCGGGGTTGGTCGGCGGGTAGTAGGTGGCGTGGGCGGTGCGTGCCGCGCCGTCCGGGCCGGCGGCGGTGGGGAACACGATGCGTTCGCCGACCGAAACGAGCTCGGTCGGGATGCCCAGCGCATTCGGCTGGTGCAGGCGCGCCACGGCGCCCGTCGCCGGCGTCACCGCGAGGAGGGCGCCCTCGTCGGCCGCGGCCGCGGCGCTGGTGATGATGCGGCCGCCCGCATCGAGCGACACATCGCCGAAAGCGACGAAGGGCAGGTCGAGCGCGCGGTAGGCGCCGGTGGCGAGGTCGAGCTCACCGAGCTCGTCGACGGCGTTGAGGCTGGTGCGCACGTAGGCCTTGCCGTTGCCGGCCAGCACGTAGGTCTGCATGCCGAGCGACCACAGCGCACCGCCGAACTCGCGCGCCATCGGCGCCACGGCGCGCGTCGCCTCGCCGTTCCAGGCGTAGAGGTTCCACCAGCCGCTGGTCTCGTCGATGAAGTACAGCGTGCCGTCGTCGGCCCACTGCGGCTCGAGCACGGCGGTGTCGCCGCCGGCCACGCGCCGCGGTTCGCCCACGGTGCCGTCCGCCGCCACCGTGGCGACGTTCAGCGTCGTGCGGTCCCAGGGCATGTCCGGGTGGTTCCAGGCGATGAACGCGAGCTTTGCGCCGTCGGCGGACAGCCGCGGGTAGGCGACGAAATCGGTGCCGGTGAACAGCACCGTGCCGGCGGCGGCCGTCGCGGCCGCGTCGTGCGCGGCCAGCGCCTCCGCGGTGGGCACCGCCACCCGCACGATCTCGTTGCGCTCTTCGCCGTTGGCCTGCTTCGTGGCCTCGGTGTGGTCCTCGCGCACGCAGACCAGCGCGCCGCGCGCCGCGTCGACCACGCAGTCGCTGTACTGGTACTTCTCCGGCGTGATCGCCACCGGCGCGGCGTCGCCCTGCTGCAGGTACAGGCGCTGGTCGGCGAAGTTGGCGAAGACGATGCGCTCGCCCATCACCCAGTAGCTGCTGCCGCCGTACTCCTGCACGCGGGTGCGGACGCTGAAGCCCTCGGGCGTCAGCGTGGCCGGCTGGCCGTCGGCGCCGAGCGTGCGCAGCACCTGCCGGCCGCCCTCGTCGGGGCGGCTCTCGCGCCAGTACACCTTGCCGTCGAACACCCGCACGTCGCTGGTGCCGACGGCGGCCTTGGCGAGATCACCCGCGGCGATCGGGCTGGCCCAGCTGCCGAACGGGGCCGTGGTGGCCGGACTGCGTCCCGCACCTGCGTTGACGGGCGCGCTGCCATCGCGATCCGTGACGGTGCAGCCCGCGGCGAGGAGGCCCGCGCCCAAGGCGAGCGCCAGCGCACGGCGGGCGGGCAGCGAACGGGGGGCGGGGCGACGCGTGGGGTGATGCAGGGCCATGGCGGGTCCTCGGAGGCGAAGCCCGCACTCTGCCAGACGATGGGGTCAGAGCCGCGTGCGCGAACGCAGCCAGCGCACGGCGTCCTCCCGGCAGCCCATCAGCTGTGCGGCCATGAACACCGACTCCACGCCGCCGCGGGCGCGAAGCCAGGTATCGCGCTCCTCCCATACACGCCTCGCCCAGATCAGGGCGTCTTCACCATCGAGGCGCGGCGCGACGTCGCGCTCGCCGTCGAGGCGCGGCATGGGAGGGAGGGCGGACTTCCGGAGGCTCATGCCCGCAGACTGCGACGCCGCGGGCGCGTGCGCCGTCATCCGTCGTCGGACACCGCTGTAGGAAAATACTCACCCCGTCTCACGACATTCGCCGGCCATGGCTGCCTCGATCCACCCTTGCCAACGCTGCGGTGCCTGCTGCGCCGCCTTCCGAGTGGCCTTCCATTGGAGCGAGGCGGCGCCGCACGCGCCCGAAGGGCCGGATGAAGCCATGACGGTGAAGGTGCGGCCGTTCGAGGTGGCCATGCGCGGCACCGAGGGTGGGCCCGCACCGCGCTGCGCGGCCTTGGAGGGCGAGGTGGGACGCGCGGTGGGCTGCACGATCTACGCGCGCCGCCCCTCGCCCTGCCGCGCGTTGCAGGCGTCCTGGGAGCATGGCGCGCCCAGCCCGCAATGTGATCGCGCCCGGGCGCGCCATGGGCTGCCGCCGCTGACCCCGGCAGACTTCACCTCCACGGCGCCCTGAGCGCACACTCCGCGCGACGCCGCCTCCCCGTGCGGCGCAGGAGCCGTGATGGTCGAGACGTCGCCCCGCCATCCGCCCGTCACCGGCCTCGTGCTCACCGGTGGCGGCGCCCGGGCGGCCTACCAGGCCGGCGTGCTGCGCGGCATCGAACGCATCCGCACCGAGTGCGGCGCCTCCCACGGCCCGACCGGCAATCCGTTCGCGGTGATGACCGGCACGTCCGCGGGTGCCATCAACGCCGCCGCCCTGGCCAGCTACGCCGACGAGTACCCCAAGGCCGTCGAACGCCTGCATCGCATCTGGGACGGCTTCCAGGCGCACCATGTCTATCGCGCCGACGCGTTCGGCGTGGTGCGCAGCGGCGCGCGCTGGCTCACCCTCTTCACCGTCGGCTGGGCGGTGGCGCGCTGGCGCCGCGCCAAGCCGAAGTCGCTGCTCGACAACACGCCCCTGGCCGAACTGCTCGCCGAAGTGCTGCCGCTCGAGCGCATCCCCTCGCTGGTGCATCGCGGCGTGCTGCGGGCTTTCGGTGTCACCGCGTCGAGCTACACCGCGGGCACGCACGTCACGTTCTACGACGCTCCCGAGTCGCAGAAGCCCTGGGTGCGCTCGCAGCGCGTCGCCGTGCCCGGGCGCATCACCCTCACGCACCTCCTCGCCTCGTCGGCGATCCCCTTCGTGTTCCCGGCGCAGGCCTTGCCCTTGGATGGCCAGGACCACTGGTTCGGCGATGGCTCGATGCGGCAGACGGCGCCGCTGTCGCCGGCCATCCACCTCGGCGCCGAGCGCCTGCTGGTGATCGGTGCGGGTCGCCTTCACGAACCGCCGGGCGAGAAGCGCGCCGCGGGCGGCTACCCGTCGCTGGCCCAGATCGGCGGCCATGCGCTGTCGAACATCTTCCTCGATGCGCTCGCGGTCGATATCGAGCGTGCCCAGCGCATCAATGCCACGCTGTCCTTGCTGCCCGCCGAGCTTCGGGCGCATTCCGCGCTGCGGCCCGTGGAGATGCTGGTCATCGCCCCCAGCCAGCGGCTCGACGATATTGCAGTGCGGCATATCGCCGCCCTGCCGGCGCCGGTGCGCACGATGCTGCGCGCCGTGGGCGTCAGCCAGAGCGCCGGGGCGGCCAAGGGCGCCGGTGCCGGCGGCGGTGCGCTGGCCAGCTACCTGCTGTTCGAATCCGACTTCACCCGTGAACTGATCGCGCTCGGCGAGGCCGACGCGCTGGCCCGTGCCGACGAAGTGCGGGCCTTCTTCCACTGGCCGGCGGCCAGCGCGGCGCCGTCCGGCGCGGCCTGAGGCCGGTCGCTCACATCGAATTAACCCCGCGCGCTTTCCCCCGGCGCCCCGGAACCGCGACAATGCGGGTCCACGCGTTCACTGGAGGCCCCATGTCGCACACGCCCACGCCGCCCGCCGGCGGCGAGAAGATCACCATCCAAGGCGGGAAGCTGCACGTCCCGTCGAACCCGATCATCCCCTTCATCGAAGGCGACGGCATCGGCCCGGACATCTGGCGCGCCTCGGTGCGCGTGCTCGACGCGGCCGTGGCCAAGGCCTACGGCGGCGCGAAGAAGATCCACTGGATGGAAGTGCTCGCCGGCGAGAAGGCCTTCAACCTGACGCAGAACTGGCTGCCCGACGCCACCGTCGATGCCTGCCGCGACTACCTCGTCAGCATCAAGGGCCCGCTCACCACGCCGGTCGGCGGCGGCATCCGCTCGCTGAACGTGGCGCTGCGCCAGATGCTCGACCTCTACGTCTGCCTGCGCCCGGTGCGCTGGTTCAACGGCGTGCCCTCGCCGGTGAAGCGCCCGCAGGACACCGACATGACGATCTTCCGCGAGAACACGGAGGACATCTACGCCGGCATCGAGTTCGAGCCGGGCTCGGCGGACGCGCAGAAGGTGCTCGACTTCCTGCAGAAGGAATTCCCGAAGCCGTTCGACAAGATCCGTTTCGGCACGCAGGCGAAGAACGACGCGTGGACGAAGCAGCTCGAGGCCATCGGTTCGCCGGCGCGCTCGCTGCCGGTGCAGGTCGGCGTCGGCATCAAGCCGGTGAGCTACCTCGGCACCGAGCGCCTCGTGCACAGCGCCATCGCCTACGCGATCCAGAACGATCGCAAGTCGGTCACG
This sequence comes from Silanimonas algicola, assembly GCF_054777375.1. Classification (NCBI taxonomy): domain Bacteria; kingdom Pseudomonadati; phylum Pseudomonadota; class Gammaproteobacteria; order Lysobacterales; family Lysobacteraceae; genus Silanimonas; species Silanimonas algicola. The sequence continues at coordinate 293,416 of NZ_BAAHAS010000003.1, forward strand.
CTCGTCCACAAGGGCAATATCATGAAGTTCTCGGAAGGTGCCTTCCGCGACTTCGGCTACCACGTCGCCCGCGAGTTCTTCGGCGCCGTGCCGCTGGACGGCGGCCCGTGGCACGTCATCCCGGAAGGCAAGCCGGGTGCGGGCATCGTCATCAAGGACGCCATCGCCGACGCCTTCCTGCAGCAGATCCTGCTGCGTCCGAAGGACTACGACGTCGTCGCCACGCTGAACCTCAACGGCGACTACCTCTCCGACGCGCTGGCCGCGCAGGTCGGTGGCATCGGCATCGCGCCGGGTGCCAACATCAACTACGTGACCGGCCACGCGGTGTTCGAGGCGACGCACGGCACCGCGCCGAAGTACGCCGGCCAGGACAAGGTGAACCCGGGCTCGGTCATCCTCTCCGGCGAGATGATGCTGCGCTACATGGGCTGGACCGAGGCCGCCGACGCCGTCATCAAGGCGATGGACGGCGCGATCGGCAGCAAGCGCGTCACCTACGATTTCGCCCGCCTGATGGAGGGTGCGACGGAAGTGAAGTGCAGCGAGTTCGCCGACGAGATCATCAAGCACCTCTGATCCGGGCGGTTGACGCCGCATGACGACGGGGCGCTTGGGCGCCCCGTCGTCGTTCCGACCTCATCGCGACGCCGGGTCCTCGAGCAGCGTGTCGGCCCAGGTTTCCGCCGCCGCGGCCTGGTCGAAGGCACCGAAGCGGATCCCCATCGACTCGTAGAGGCTCCGCGCCCGCGGCACGAACAGGCTGCGACCTTCGACATCGCCCGCCACGACCCACGCTGACCCCAGTTGCCGGTGCGCGCCGCCTTGGCGGCGCCGCACGCCCGCCTCCAGTGCTTCCCAGGCGTCGGGGGTGGCCAGGATGCTGCCACTCATCGTCGCGATCACCACGAACGGGCAACCGTCGGGGAGCTCCGCGGTCAGTGACGCCAGCATCTGGCCGTAACCGCGCACCGACTCCGCGTTGAACGGGCCTTGGGCTTGCGTACGGATGACGCGGCCCGAGCGCCGGCACTCGATGCGCCCATGGGGACGGAACGGCGGGGCGGGGTGTTCGGGCAACGCCATGGTGGGGATCCGCAGGCCTGCTGGCCGCTCGTCGGCGGCGTGGTGGCGAGGCTCCATTCTTGCGGCGCGGCCTGCGATGGCCGCGTCGACGGGCGATGGGTCGCGGTCGCGCCACGACCGCTCGCCTTGCCACGCCCGTAACGCGGGCCTGCGCAACCTTCACGCCTCCTTCCTTCCCCACCATGAGGTCCCGCCATGCGCCGCTCCCTGCTCTGCATCGCCCTGCTCGCCGCCATCGCTCCAGCCGCGTTCGCGCACAACCACGGCGGCGCGACGCCGGCAGACGCGGCGGCGCACGACGCCCACGAGCAGGCCAAGGCCGGTCTCGACGCCGCGATCGCCGGTGAATGGCGCACCCCGGCCAACGTGGCGCGCGATGGCTTCCGCCATCCCGGCCCGACCCTCGCCTTCTTCGGCCTGCAGCCCGGCATGACGGTATTGGAGGTCAGCCCCGGCAGCGGCGCGTGGTGGACCGAGATCCTGGCCCCGTGGATCAAGCAGGGCGGCGGCACGTATGTCGCCGCCATCACCGATCCGGCGAAGACCACCTCGGATCGTGCCCGCGAGTACTTCACCGGCGACAACGCCAAGCTGCGCGAGCGCCTCGCCGCGGCGCCCACGCAGTTCGACGCGGTCGTGCTGCGCGAGGTCGACCCGGCGGCACCGGTCTACGGCGAGCCGGGTTCGGTGGACGCCGTCCTGACCTTCCGCAACCTGCACGGCTGGATGCGCAACGGCCAGGCCGAGGCGCAGATGAAGGCGTTCTTCGACGTGCTGAAGCCGGGTGGCGTGCTGGGCCTCGAGCAGCACCGCGCCGATGCCGACGTGCCGCGCGAGCAGATCAATGGCTACGTCAGCGAGGCGCAGGTGATCGCGCTGGCGGAGGGCGCGGGCTTCGTGCTGGAGGAGCGTAGCGAGATCAATGCCAACCCGAAGGACACGAAGGACCACCCGAACGGCGTGTGGACCCTGCCGCCGAACCTCAATGTCCCCGAAGGCGAAGACAAGGCGAAGTACGAAGCGATCGGCGAGTCCGACCGCATGACCCTGCGCTTCCGCAAGCCGGAGGCCTGACCGGTTTCCTGAACCTGCCCCGCATCGCCCGCGTTCCGCCCCATGGGCGGTGGTGTAAGGCGGGTGAAGGCGCCTAGACTCCTCTTCACGCCGCCCCGCCCGGGGCGGCGAGCCCCCAGGAGACCCCCGATGCGCCGAATCGCCCTTGCCCTCGCCACGCTCACCTTCGCCGGCCTCGCCGTCGCCGCCCCGGAAACCATTCGTGTCGGCCAGACCGTCCAAGGCGAGCTCACCGCCAACGATTCGCCGCGCGACGACGGTGGCGTCAGCCGCGACTACAAGGTGGAGGCCCGCAGCGGGCAGTTCCTCATCGTCTCCGTCACGTCGGAGGATTTCGATGGCGTCGTGACGGTCTTCAACCCCGACCGCACGAAAGCGATCGAGAACGATGACCGCGCCGACGGCAACCTCAACCCGCTGGCCGTGGTCGAGACCGCGCAGGATGGCAGCTACACGATCCGCGTCGGGTCGCTGGGCAGCGGCGACGAGTCGATGGGCAAGTTCACGCTGAAAGTCATGGCGTTCTCCGAGTAAATCGCGGGGCGCGGCACCCGATGAACACCCCGGCTCCGACCGGGGTGTTCTTCTTTTGGGCTCAGCCTTCTCCCGTCTGCAGGCGCCAGAGCGACGCGTACGCGCCGTCCCGCGCCAGCAGGGCCTCGTGGGTGCCGGACTCGATGATGCGGCCCCGCTCCAGCACGTGGATGGCGTCCGCGTGGCGCACGGTGCTCAGGCGATGCGCGACCACCAGCGTGGTGCGCCCCTTCGCGTGCGTGGCCAGCGAATGCTGGATCGCGGCCTCCGTTTCGTTGTCGATCGCCGACGTCGCTTCGTCGAGCACCAGCACGGCGGGGTCGCGATAGAGCGCCCTTGCCAGCGCGATGCGCTGGCGCTGGCCGCCCGAGAGCCGCGCGCCGCGTTCGCCGACCTGCGCCGAATAGCCCCCGGGCAAGGCGGCGATGAAATCGTGCGCCGCCGCGGCCCGCGCGGCGGCCTCGACGCGGTGGGCGTCGGGGGTGGCCTCCCCGTAGGCGATGTTCTCGGCGACGCTGCCATCGGTCAGGAAGGGCTCCTGGGCGACATAGGCCAGTTGCCGGCGCAACGAGCGCGGATCGACGTCGGCGAGATCGCGGCCGTCGAGCGTGATCCGACCGCCCTGGGGTTCGAGGAACCCGAGCAGGCGCTTCAGCAGCGTGCTCTTGCCGGCGCCGGTGGCACCAACCAGCGCCACCGTCTGGCCGGGCCCGACACGGAAGCTCACGTCGTCGATCGCGACTTGCCCCCGATAGGCATGGCGGACGTGCTCGAAGGCCAGCGCGCCCACGGGGCGCGCCTCGATCCGGCCTGCGGGCGGGGAAGGCACGCGGCTGTCGAGCAGGTCCATCACCCGCTGCACCGACGCCATCGAGCGGTTGTAGAGGTCGGTCATCTCGGCCAGCCTCGTCAGCGGCCACAGCAGGCGCTGCGTGAGGTAGACCAGCGCCGCATAGCTGCCGGCGCCGAGTTCGCCTTGAAGCACCAGCCAACCGCCGTAGAGCAGGGTGACCGCGAAGCCCGCGAGCACCGCCATGCGGATGACCGGCGTGATCGCCGCGGCGAAGCGGATGGCCTCCGCGTTCGCCTGCCGGTAAGCGTCCGACGCCGACCGCACGTGGGCGAGCTCGGCATCCTCGGCGGTATAGGCCTGGATGGTCGCCATGCCGGCGAGGTTGTTGTCCAGCCGCGCCGACACCGTGGCCGCCGCTTCGCGTGCCGCGGCGTAGCGCGGCTGCAGGCGCCTCTGGAACCAGAACGCACCAACGAGGATCAGCGGAACCGGCAACAGGGCCAGCGCGGCGAGGCTGGCCGTCATGGCGAAGAAGAAGACGCCGACCATCAGGGAGCCGACGACCACTTGGATCAGCTCGTTGGCACCGGTGTTGAGGAACCGCTCGACCTGGTTGACGTCTTCATTGAGCACCGCCATCAGGCGGCCGCTGCGCGCCTCCGAGATCGCTGCCGGCGGCTGCTTCTGCAGATGCGCGTAGGCGTCGAGGCGCAGCTCGTGCTGGAGGTCCTGCGCGAGGCCGCGCCACTTCAGCGCGAGCAGGTATTCGAACACGGATTCGAGCACCCAGATCGCGATGGTGATGGCCGTGAGCGCCACCAGCTGGTCCATCGGGTCGACGATGCCGAAGCGCGCGATGAAGCTGTCCTCGCGATTCACCACCACGTCGATGGCCACGCCGATCAGCAGCTCGGGCAGCACGTCGAAGATCTTGTTCAGCACCGAGTAGACGGCGCCGAGCACGGCATTGCGTCGGTACGCGCGGGCGTAGCCGTAGAGGCGGCGAAGGGGATGCATCGGGGGCTCCACGAGGGCAACGCCAGAGTGTAGGGCGCGTCGATACACTGGCGGCATGCTCCTGGCCTTCCACAAACCGATGAACGTGCTGTGCCAGTTCACCGACCGCAGCGCGCTGCCGCGGCCGACGCTGGCCGGGTACGGCTTGCCCAAGGGCGTCTACGCGGCGGGTCGGCTGGACTTCGACAGCGAGGGCCTGCTGTTGCTCACCGACGATGGCCCTCTCGTCGCGGCGATCGGCTCGCCGAAGTTCGACTGGCCCAAGACCTACCTCGTGCAGGTCGAGGGCACGCCCGCCGGCCCCGCGTTGCAACGCCTGCGCGATGGGCTCGTCCTCAACGACGGCCCGACGAAGCCGGCCGAGGTGACGGTGATCGAGGCGCCGGCGTGGTTGCCGCCGCGAGACCCGCCGGTGCGGGTTCGCCAAACCGTGCCCGACGCGTGGCTGCGGCTGGTGATCCGCGAGGGCCGCAACCGCCAGGTGCGACGCATGACCGCCGCGGTGGGCTTGCCGACCCTGCGGCTGGTGCGCGAAGCGATCGGCCCTTACACGCTTGACGGGTTGCCGGCCGGGCAGTGGCGCGAAGTGCAGGCGCCGGCCTTGCCGGCGCGCCTGCGTCGCAGCGGGGCACCGCGAGCCGCGACGCACAGCGCGCGACCGGCGTCGACGGGCCAAGGCCCATCGGTGCCGCCGTCGCGCCACGACGCGGCGGCGCGACCGGGCCTGATCCGTCCCTGGCGGCGCGACGGGCGCTGAGCCGCGTCGCGCGACTCCTCAGCGTGCCGCCGCATCGGCCTCGGCGCGCTGGTACACCGGCTGGCCGTCCACCCAAGTCGAGTGCACCACGAGCTTCGGCAAGGTCGACGCCTCGGTCGCCGCCGGATCGGCGTCCAGCACCACGAAGTCCGCCCGATAGCCCTCGGCCAAGCGGCCGACCTCGGCCTCGCGGCGATGCGCGAAGGCCGCGTCGGCGGTGAAACCGGCGAGGGCCTCGACCATGGTGAGGCGCTCCTGCGGCTGCCAGCCGCCCTGCGGCAGGCCTTCGAGGTCCTGGCGCGTCACCGCCGCATACAGACCGAGCCGCGGATCGACGGATTCCACGGGAAAGTCCGAGCCGAGCGCGAGCCGGGCGCCACTGTCGCGCAGCGTCTTCCAGGCGTAGGCGCCGCGGACACGCTCGGCGCCGATCCGTGCTTCGGCCCATGGCATGTCCGACGTCGCGTGCGTGGGCTGCATCGAGGCGATCACGCCGAGCTCGGCGAAGCGTGGCAGGTCCTTCGGCGACACCACCTGCGCGTGCTCGATGCGCCAGCGATGGTCGATGCTCGCGGCGTCCGGGCCCAACACCTTGGCGTAGCCATCGAGCACCAGACGGTTGGCGAGATCGCCGATGGCATGCGTGGCTGCCTGCAGGCCGCAGCCCTTGATCTTGCCCAGCAGCGTTTCCAGCGCCTCCTTGCGCATCAGCAGCAGGCCGCGATGGCCGGGCTCGTCGCTGTAGTCGGCGATCAGCGCGGCGCCGCGGCTGCCCAGGGCGCCGTCCATGTAGACCTTCACCCCGCGCATGGCGAGGCGTCCGCCGTCGTGCACGTAGGGGCCCTGCGCGCAGCGGTCCGCCAGGGCGTCGCGGTCGCCATCGGCATAGGCCTCGACGCGCAGCGTCAGGCGGCCGGCATCGGCGAAGCGCTGGTACAGGGCGAGGTCGTCGCGCGAGACGCCCATGTCGTGCACGCCGGTGAGGCCGTTCGCGGCCGCCGCCGCCAGCGCGCGCTCGAACGCCTCCTCGCGCAGCGCTTCGGACGGCGCGGGCACCGCGGCGTCGATGAAGGTCGCCGCGGCATCGATGAACACGCCCGTGGCCTTGCCGCCGTCGCGCAGGATCCGCCCGCCATCGACCTGCCAGTCGCCGTCGAAGGATCGTCCGTGCTTCGCCTCTGCCGCCCGCATCGCGGCGGTGTTGCCCCAGCCGGCGTGGCCGTCGACGCGCTCCAGCCACACCGGGCGGTCGGGGAAGGCGGCGTCGAGGTCGGCGGCGGTCGGGAAGTCGTTTTCAGGCCAGTCGTTCTGGTCCCATCCGCGGCCGATGATCCACGCGTCGGCGGGCAGCGTCGCGGCATACGCCTGCAGACGTTCGATGATCTCCGCCTTGCTCGCCGCGCCGACGAGGTCGGCGCGCAGCAGGGCGAAGCCGAGGTTCATCAGGTGGCCGTGCGCGTCGATCAGGCCCGGCACCACCACGCCGTCGCCGGCGTCATGGCGCGTCGCGCTCGGGAATCGGGCGGCGAGGTCCTCGGCACCCCCGACGGCGAGCAGGCGGCCCGCGTCGTCCCATGCCATGGCGTTGGCGTCCGCGGTGTCGCTGCCGACGATGCGTGCCGCTACCAGCAGGTGGACCGGGGCGTCGGTGGGGGCTGCCGCGGGCGTTCCACCGTCGCTGGACGGGGGCGTGCACGCGGGCAGCGCGAGCGCAACGAGGATCAGCGAACTCAGGGCGAGTCGACGCATGCGGGGGGCTCCGGCCGAAGAAAGCCGGAGCATGCCGCATCTCAGTGCGTGTCGCGCCACCAGCGCGTGAGGCGTTCCAGCCCCTCGGCCACCGTCACCTGCGGCACGTAGCCGAAGTCGTTCTTCGCGGCGGAGAGGTCGTACCAGTGCGGCGTGGCCAGCTGCTCGGCGACGAAGCGCGTCATCGGCGGCTCGCCCTTGAGCGGCAGCGCGTGCCACAGCACTTCGCAGAGCGCGCCGGCGGCGTAGGCCACGGCGAAGGGCACGCTGGCCTCGACGCGCGGCTCGCCCGCGGCGACCAGCAGGCCGTTGACGATCTCGCGCACCGGCTGCGGTTCGCCGTTGGAGATGAAGTAGGCCTTGCCGGCGCAGGCGGCGCCGGGGCCGAGCGCGGCGAAGGCCAACACGTGCGCGTCGGCGGCGTTGTCGACGTAGCTGGTATCCATCCGGTTGTGGCCACCGGCGATGAAGCGCAGGCGTCCCGCGCGGGCGCGCTCGACGAGGCGCGGCAGCAGGTTGGTGTCGCCGGGGCCCCAGATCAGCCGGGGGCGCAGCGCGACGGTGCTCAGCGTGCCACCACCCGCCACCGCGCTGCCGTTCGCGGCCAGCACCGCTTTCTCCGCGATCTGTTTGGTGCGCGGGTAGGGCGCCTTGAAGGCCGGTGCGTAGGGCGTGGTGATCTCGTTGCCGCCCTCGCAGGGCACGCGGCCGTTGTGCGCCACGCTTGGCGTCGAGGTGTAGACGAGGCGGGTGATGCCGTGGGCGCGGCAGGCGTCCAGCACGTTCATCGTGCCGGTCACGTTGGCCTCGACATAGCTCTGCTCGCTGCCCCAGTGCCCGGCCTTGGCGGCGTTGTGGAACACCGCGTCGACGCCTTCCAGCGCCCGCATCACGTGGGCGGCGTCGGCGAGATCGCCGAGGCGTTGTTCGACGCCCATCGCGTCGAGGTTGGCGGAGCGCCGGCGCTGCGTGCTGAGGACGGTGTGGCCCTGGGCCTGCAGGCCGCGGCAGATCGCCTGCCCGAGGAATCCGGCGCCGCCGGTGACGAGGATCTTCATGGGTCGAGGGTCGCGGGTGCCGCGTCGCGGCTCAGTGGAGGACGCCGCGCAGCTGCGCCTTCGCCCACTCGGCGAGCTTCTCGCGGCCGATCTTCGCGTTGTGGCGGATGTCGACGGGGAACGCCGGATGGCGCAGGAAATGGTGGATGCGGGCGGTCTTGGTGTCGCGCATGGCGAGGCGTTCCAGCTCGGCCTGCACGTGCACCCATTCGCTCTCGGGCACGCCGGCCTTGAGTTCGACGCAGAGCACCGGGACCTGCATGCCGCGCGCGCCGACGCCCACCAGGGCCGTGCGCGCGACGCGGCGATGCGTGTTGAAGATCGGTTCGATCTGCTCCGTCGTCATCAGGCCGCCGGCGGTCTCCACGCGGTGGCTCTTCCGGCCGCAGAACCACAGCCGGCCTTCGGCGTCGAAATAACCGAGGTCGCCCATGCGGTGGACGATGCGCTCCTCGCGGGCGGAGACGCGCTCGCGGATCTTCGCCATCCGCGTCGCCTCGGGGCGCGCGAAGTACTCGTCGGTGGCGCTGGGCCCGGCGACGGTGATCTCGCCGATCACGCCGGGGCCGACGACGTAGTCGTCGCGCCAGTATGCGATCGCGTCGTCGAGGATGCGGATGATGCGCACGGTGTTGGCCGCGACGGGGCGGCCCACGCAGGTGCCGGCGCCGCCTTCGGTGGCCTCACGCGTGGTCTCGAGCTCGCGGGCCTCGATCACCGCCACCGGCAGGCATTCCGTGGCGCCGTAGGGCGTCCAGAACTGCGCGTCGGCCGGCAGCAGGTCGCGCATCGTCGACACGACGTCGGGCGGCACAGGGGCGCCGGCCGAGGTGACGCGCTGCAAGGTCGGCAGGGCCTCGCCATGCTCGGCGAGCACGCGCATCAGCGCGGGCGAACCGAACAGCTGCGTCACGCCGAAGCGCCGGATGGCGTCGTGCAGCTTGCGCGGGTCGGCGTTGGCCGGCCGCGTCGGGTCCATGTCCGGGATGATCGAGGTCAGGCCCAGCGCCGGGTCGAACAGTGCGAAGGGCGGGAAGGTCGGCAGGTCGACGCCGCCCGGCGCGATGCCAAAGGCCTCGCGCAGCAGGTCGATCTGGGCGATGAAGTGGCGGTGGCGGTAGACCACGCCCTTCGGCACGCCGGTCGAGCCCGAGGTGAAGAGGATGCCCGCCACCTCGTCGCCGTGGGTGTCGGCCAGCATCGTCGTGGGCTCGCCGCGCACCGCCTTGGCGGCCAGCAGCGCCGCGCCCTTGCGCTCGAGGCGGGCCAGCGTCTCGCCGCGCCACAGCGGCCAGGCACGGGTGCCGACGGTGACGACGCGACGGATCGTCTTCAGGCCCCAGCCGAACACGCGGCGCGCGAATTGCGCCAGCGGGATGCCGATGAAGGCCTCGGGCGCGGCCTCGTCGAGGCACTGCTTCAGCGCGCCGCGATCGATGCCCGGATCGACCAGCACCGGCACCGCGCCGAGCTTGAACAGGGCGAACATCAGCAGGAAGAACTCCGGCGACGGCCGCACCATCACCACGGTGCGCATGCCGCGGCGGATGCCGTAGGCCTGCAGGCCGGCGGCGATGGCGTCGCTTCGGCGGTCGAGCTCGCCGTAGGTCAGCACCACGTCGTAGCGCGCCATGCCGTCCGCACCGGGCTTGCCGGGGCAGCGCATCGCCGGCTGCTCCGGGCGTTCGGCCGCGATGCGCGGCAGCACGGCGGCGATGTTGGCGGTCGCCGTCATGGTCGCGGGGTCAGAGCGGGTTCGCGTCGAGGAAGCGGCGGATCGCCGGCACCAGCACCGCGTGCTTGTCTTCCAGCACGTAGTGGTGGGCGTCCTCGAAGGCCATCACTTCGGCCTTGGGCAGCGCGTTGGTGAAGCCCTTCAGGAAGTGATGGTCGAACACGAAGTCCTGCAGGCCCCAGGCGATGAAGGCCGGCCGGTCGGCGTACTCGTGCAGGGTGCGGCCGGCCTCGTCGACGAAGGCCCAGGCCTTGTCGCGCGGCGACAGCGGGATGTCCTGCACGAAGCGCAGGGTGCTGATGCGGTTCTTCCACGAGTCGTAGGGCGCCACGTAGGCGGCGCGCACGGCGGGCGACACCTTGGTCGACACGCACTGGTCGATGGTGCCGGCGGCGAAGGCGTTGAAGCCGCGGATCAGCAGGGCGCCGATGTTGTAGTTGCGGCCGAGCTGCAGCTGCCAGGGCAGCGGCTTCTCCTTCGGCAGCGGGAAGGCGGCGGTGTTGGTGATGACCAGCCGCTTCACCAGCCCGCGGCGCTTCAGCGCCCAGCCGAAGCCGATCATGCCGCCCCAGTCGTGCACGGCCAGCGTGATCGGGCCGGTGATGCCGAGGTGCTCGAGCAGCTTCTCAAGGTCCTCGATGCGCGACTGCAGGGTGTAGCGGTAGTGCTTGTCGTCCGGCTTGTCCGACAGCCCCATGCCGACGTGGTCGGGCACGATGCAGCGGTAGCGGTCGCGCAGGCCCAGCACGAGGTGGCGCCAGTAGAAGCTCCACGACGGGTTGCCGTGCAGCATCAGCACCACTTCGCCATCGCGCGGGCCTTCATCGAGATAGCTCATCGCGATCCCGGCGCCGCGGTCGAAGCGCTGCGGGGTGAAGGGGTAGTCGGGGAGCGTGTCGAGGGGGAGCGGCATCGGGATCCTCAGGTCGTGCGCGGCGGGCGCGATTCCCGCGGGCCGCGTCAATGACGAGGGCCGGTCGCCCGGCCCTCGCGTTGCATCAGGTCGCGGCCGGCCTTACCAGACCACTTCCGCCATCGAGCAGTTCAGGCCCGAGCCGATGCCGAGCAAGGCGATGCGCTTGCCCTTCTTCAGGCGGCCCATCTCCTTGAGCTTGGACAGCACGATCGGCACCGAGGCCGGGCCGATGTTGCCGTGCTCGTGGAAGATCGTGAGGACCTTCTGCGGGTCGATGCCGAAGGTCTTCAGGAAGGCTTCGGTGTGGGCGCGCGAGATCTGGTGGATGACGAACTCGTCCATCTCCTCCACCGCCCAGCCCAGCGCCTGCTTGGCGGCGCCGAAGGTGAGCTGGGCGAGCTTGATGCCTTCGATCAGCAGCATCTTGGTGTCGGTGACCATGCGGTCGAGGTTGCCGCGGCACAGGTGGCTCCACTGCGTGGCCGCGCGGGTCACGCCGCCGCGGTACTGCGGGGCGTCCGGCACCAGTTCGCGACGGGCAAGCACCATGGCGGCGGCACCGCAGCCCAGCGTCAGGCTGGCGAACTCGTTGCGGAACTCGTCGTGGGTGATGCCTTCGCGGTTCAGGCGCTCGATCGTCTTCTGGTAGACGACGTTGGCGTTTTCGGCGTTGACGATCAGGGCGTAGTCGATCTCGCCACGCTCGATCATGCGGCCGGCGATGTCCATGCCGTTGATGAAGGCCAGGCAGGCGTTCGCCACGTCGAAGTTCTGGCAGGTGTCCGGCAGGCCGAGCTGGCCCGAGACGATCGAGGCCACCGAGGGCTCGAGGAAGTCGCGCGAGACCGAGGTGTTGATCAGGATGCCGATCTTCGCCGGGTCGATGCCGGCTTCGGCGATCGCCTTGCGCGCCACGTCGGTGGCGGCGTCGGCGAGCGGCATGTCGGCGTCCCAGAGCCGGCGGGCGTTGATGCCGGCGACGTCGCGCAGCACGTCGGTCTTGATGCCGAGCCGGTCGAGGGTCGGCTTCAGGCGCAGGTTGATCTCGTCGGACGACAGCGTGTGCGGCGCGTCGATGTGAGCGAGACCGGCGATGGAGACGTGCTGGAACAGCATGGGCGGGACCCGGAGTAAACGAACTCCGGAGTTTAGCGCAGGCCCGGCCGCCCCGCTCCGGCAGCCGTATGGACCCCCGGGCCGGGCCCGGGGGCACCCGCTTCAGTTGTCGCGCAGGGGCGTGACTTCGGCCTCATCCTCCGGCAGGGCTTCCACCCGGGTGCCGGTGGTGGCCGGGGCGTTGCCGACGGTGCCGCCGCAGCGGAAGGCCGCCCAGCGCTGTTCGCCGTCCATCGGTTCGCTGACCGGCTGCACGGTGTCCGCGCCGAGGCCCGGGGCCTCGTTGCGGGCCAGCACTTCCAACTCGTCACGCACCCTCAAGTCGTTGCGCTCCAGCGGGCCGAGGCGGTCCTTCACGGAAACGCCGATCTCGCCGCGCTTTTCGCAGGTGAGGGGCTGGCCGGCGGCGACGACGCGGACAGTCTGGCCCCCGGGCTGGATCTGCACGAAGGTGCAGGCCGACAGGCCGGTGGCGAGGGTGGCGACCAGCAGCAGGGCAGGAGTGAAACGCATCGGGGCTCTCCGAGGGGTTCAGGAAGGCGAACGCCCGGATTGTGCCGGGCGTTCGATAAATCGGCGATGAGCCCGACGGGCGCGCCGGGCGCCCACCGGGGCGCGGTCAGCGCGCGGCCGTGGTCTCGCCCGCGGGGTTGCCGTCGGCGTCGATGATGCGCACCTCGCCGAGGTTCAGCGCCCGGACCTCGGCCTCGATCTTCGACAGGTCGCCGACCACCACCCAGGTGAGGGCCTTCGGGTCGAGCGTCTTGGCGGCGGCATTCACGGCCGACGGGTCGAGCGCCTCGATGCGGCCGCGGCGCACCTCCACCCAGTTGTCCGGGCGGTTGTAGCGCACGATGCCGCCGATCTGGCCGAGGACGGCGTTGGCCGTCTCGAACGAGCCGGGCAGGCTGCGGATCTCGGTGGCCTGGATCTTGGCCACTTCCTCCGGCGTGGCCGGCTCGCTGCCGTCGGCGTAGGCGGCGATCTCGCGCTGCATTTCCTTCAGCGCGTCGGCGGTCTTGTCGATCTGCACCGGCGCGAACGCGATCCACGGGCGCTGGCCCTTGGCGCCGGAGCTGAAGCTGTAGGCGCCGTACGCCCAGCTCTTGTCCTCGCGCAGGTTCATGTTGAGGCGCGAGCTGAACTCGCCGCCCAGCACCGAGTTGGCGATGTCGAACTCCACCGAGCCGTCGTCGGTCGTCGACGGCGCGAGCTGGCCGGCGAGGATCGTGGCCTGGATGGCGCCCGGCTGGTCGACCAGGTAGACGCGCGGCGCGGTGGGCAGCGGCACCTCGGCGATCGTCGGCTGCGGCACCGGCGTGGCCGGGGCGCTCCAGTCGCCGAAGTGCTTCTCGAGGATCGGCGTGATCGCCTCGATCGTGGTGTCGCCGACGACGATCAGGGTGGCGTTGTCCGGGCGCACGAAATCGGTGTGGTAGGCCTTCAGGTCGTCGACCGTGAGCGAGGCGATGGAGGCCTCGGTGCCCGAGCCGGAGAACGGAATGGCATAGGGATGGCCGGCCCCGTACATCAGCGGCGGCAGCAGGCGGTTGGCCAGGGCGTTCGGGCGGGCCTTCTCCTGCTTGATACTGGCGAGCCACTGGGCGCGGACGCGCTCGACATCGGCCTCGGCGAAGCGCGGGCGGCGGACCATGTCGGCATACAGCGCGACCGACGCGTCGAGGTTCTCGGTGAGCGCCGAGAGGAAGGCGCTGCTGTCGTCCAGCGCGGCCGAGCTGCCGAGCTGCGCGCCCAGCGATTCGACGCGGTCGCCGAACTGCAGCGCGTCGTAGTCGCCCGCGCCCTCGTCGAGCATGCCCATGGTGAAGCTCGAGGTGCCGAGCTTGCGGCCCTGGTCGGCCGCGAAACCGCCGCCGAACAGCATGTTCATCTGCACGACCGGCAGGCCGGGGCGCTCGGCGACGACCAGTTTGATGCCGTTCGACAGCGTGGCGCGCTGCAGGGCCGGGAAGCTCAGGCCCGGGAAGCTGGCCGGCATCGGCGGGCCGGCGCTGCGGTCGACCGTGCTGGCGACCGTGGTGTACTTCGGATCGACGGCCGGGATCGGCGGCGAGACATAGCCCTCGCGTGCCGTGCTCTCGTCGACGACGAGGGCCGGGCGGTCGCCCGGGGTCACGAGGAGCGTCATGTCGCCTTGTGCCAGCCAGGTCCTGCCGACGGCCTGCACGCTGGCCGGCGTGGTCGCGTCCAGCGTATCGAGGTCGTTCCGGTAGCAGCCCGGGTCGCCGGTGAACACGGTGCACTCGGCCAGCACGTCGGCCTTGCCGCCGAAGCCGCCGATGCGCTCGATGCCGCGGATGAAGCCGGCCTTGAACACCGTGCGGGCCTGGTCGATCTCGGCCGCGGTCGGGCCTTCGGCCAGCAGCTTCGCCATCTCTTCGTTGACGATGGCCTCGACGCGTGCCGGGTCGACGCCCTGCTTGATGTCGACCTGTAGCATGAACATGCCGCTGAGCTGGCTGCCCCACGAGAACGCGCCGACGTTGTCGGCCAGCTTCTCCTCGAACACGAGGCGCTTGTCGAGGCGCGAACTGCGCGAACCGGCCAGCACCTGGGCTAGCAGGCCGAGCTTCTGCGCCTCGGCGGTGCCGAACTGCGGCGTGTTCCAGGTGCGGTACAGGCGCGCCTGCGGCACGCGGTCGCTCATCTCGAAGCGCGTGCTCTCGGTGCGAGCGGCGATGTTGAGTGCCGGCTGCGGCATGGACGGGCCGGCCGGGATGTGGCCAAAGTACTGCTCGGCCTTGGCCTTGGCTGTCTCGACGTCGATGTCGCCGGCCAGCACCAGCACCGCGTTGTTCGGGCCGTACCAGGCCGAGAACCAGCGCTTCACGTCTTCGATGGACGCGGCGTTGAGGTCGGCCATCGAGCCGATCACGCTCCAGCTGTAGGGGTGGCCTTCCGGATAGCCCTTCTCGGCGAGGAAGCTCCACACGCGGCCATAAGGCTGGTTCTCGCCCTGGCGCTTTTCGTTCTGCACCACGCCGCGCTGCTCGTCGAGCAGGTCCTGCGAGATGGCACCGGCGAAATGGCCCATGCGGTCCGATTCCATCCACAGCGCCAGGTCGAGCGCGCTGGTGGGGACGTTCTGGAAGTAGTTGGTGCGATCGTTGTTGGTGGTGCCGTTCTGGTCGGTGGCGCCGACCTGCTCGAAGGGCTCGAAGAACTCCCCCTTCCAGTTCTCCGAACCCTGGAACATCAGGTGCTCGAACAGGTGCGCGAAGCCCGTGCGACCCGGCTCCTCGTCCTTGCTGCCCACGTGGTACCAGACGTTGACCGCGACGATCGGCGCCTTGCGGTCGGTGTGTACCACCACGCGCAGCCCGTTCGGCAGCGTGAAGGTCTCGTACGGGATCTGCACATTGGTCTCGGCCGTCGCGGCGTGGGCGCCGGCGTCGGTGGCGGGCTGGCAGCCGGCCAGCGCGAGCGAAGCCGCGAGGGCGATGGCGAGGGGGCGAAGCAGGGGCATGGTCGAACGTCCACGGTGGATAACCGTCCGAGCGTAACCGCCGCCACGGTCCGTCACCCCTGCCGGATGGCATGGCCTCACGCCATCCTTGGGTTTTCTTGACGCCCGCGCGACCCGCGTGCCGGCCAAGATGCCGACATGACGCTCCAAGCCCTCTCGCCACCTTCCGCCCGCCGGGTCCTCGTGACCGGCGCGTCCCGAGGCCTCGGCCTCGAGTTCGTGCGCCAACTGCTGGCGCGAGGCGATACGGTGGTGGCGGCTTGCCGCCAGCCTGGCGCCGCCGCCGCGCTCCGTTCCCTGGCCGCGGAACAGCCGGACCGCCTTGCGCTGCGGCCTCTGCAACTGACGGACCCGGCGTCGCGGAGCGCGCTCCTCGACGACGTGGCGGCGACGTGGGGGGGCATCGATCTGCTGATCAACAACGCCGGCGTCCTGGCGTCGGGCGAGCGCTTCGGCCAATTGGAGGCCTCGATCTTCCGCGAGGCGTTCGAGACCAACGTCCTGTCGCCCCTGTTGCTCGCCGAAGCGGCCACGCCGCTGCTGGCACGCGGGCGCGCGCCGGCCGTCGCCTGGCTCAGCTCCGTGCTGGGCTCGATCGCGTCGACGCGGCAGTTCCACGCGCCGAGCTACGCGGTCTCGAAGGCGGCCCTGAACATGGCGGTCCGCCTTGCGGCGATCCCGATGGCCGAGCAGGGCATCCGCAGCGTCGCCTTGCATCCGGGGTGGGTGAAGACCGACATGGGCGGCCCGGCCGCACCGCTGGAAGCCGCCGAATCGGTGGCCGGCCTTCTGCGCGTCATCGATGCCCTGCCGACGGACGCGCACGGCGACTTCATCGACTATCGCGGGGAGGCGTTGCCATGGTGAGTCGCCGGCCATGGGGCCGCCGCACCGGTGCCCCGGGCACCCTTGTCCTCGCCATCGCCCTGGCGTCGTTCCCGGTGTCCGCCGCGTACCGCGAGGAGATCGGCCTGGCCGCCGATCTCGAGAGCGGCGAGGCCCTCTACCGCGAGCAGCATCTGCTTCGCGCCGCGCCCGACGGCGGCCCGCTGGAGCGCCTTGTCGTCTACCGCTGCGTTGATGGCACGCCGTTCGCACGCAAGCGCGTCGACTACCGGGGCGCGCCGGCCGCCCCCGCGTTCCAGTTCGAGGACGTGCGCAGTGGCTACCGCGAAGGCGTGTCGCGGACGGGCGATGCGGCCCGTGTCTTCGTCGATCGGCCCGACGCCGACCCCCAGCAGGCCCCGCTGCCCGGCGGCAACCTGGTCGCGGATGCCGGTTTCGACCAGTGGGTGCGTCGTGAGTGGCCGCGCCTCACGGCGGGCGAGAGCGTGCCGATGTCCTTCCTCGTGCCTTCCCGGCTCACGAGCTACGACTTCAAGGTCTACGAGGTCGACGCCGGCGATGCCGATCGCGAAGGCGATCGGCGTTTCCGGCTCCGGCTCGGCGGCCTCCTCGGGTGGTTCGCCCCGCACATCGACGTCGTCTACGCCGAACAGGACCGTCGCTTGCTGCGCTTCGAAGGGTTGTCGAATCTGCGCGATGACGCTGGCGACGATCCCCTGAAAGTGCGCATCGAGTTCCCCGACGCGCCGAAGGCCGTCGACGCCGACGCGTTCGCCCGCCTCGCGGCCGAGCCGCTGCGGGCTTGCCGGGTCGGCGCCTGACAGCGCGGACCCGAGGCGGCGATACTCGCGGCCCCGCGTCCGTCCGAGCGCCATGTTCCACGTCGTCCTGTTCCAGCCCGAGATCCCGCCGAACACCGGCAACGCGATCCGCCTCTGCGCCAACACCGGCGCGACGCTGCATCTGGTGCGGCCGCTGGGGTTCGACGTCGACGACGCGCGCTTGCGGCGCGCCGGGCTCGACTATCGCGAGTTCGCCACGATGCAGGTGCACGACGATCTCGACGCTTGCATCGCCGCGATCGGCCCGTCGCGCTGGTGGGTGGTGGAGACGGGCGAAGCGACACGATTCGATCGCGTCGCCTACCGCGAGGGCGACGTGTTTCTCTTCGGCCGCGAGACCAGCGGGTTGCCCGACGACGTGCTCGCGCGCTTCGATGCCGGCACGCGCATCGCGTTGCCGATGCGCGAAGGCAACCGTTCCTTGAACCTTTCCAACGCCGTGGCCGTCACCGTGTTCGAAGCGTGGCGGCAGTGCGGCTATGCCGGAAGCCAGGAGCCGTAGCCCGGTTGTTGGCGCGCGAAGTCGCGGATTGCGAAACCGCAAGTCCCCGTGGTCAGCGACGCACGAATTCAATGCCGACGCCGCGCTGAATGTTCACTCTTCGTTGGGTTGTCGCTGCGCGTCGCGGCTGTTTCTCTGTAGCCGTCGCCCAGCCCCGGCTTCGCGACACCCCACACAAGAAAGAGAAACGCCATGAAGAAGACCCTGATTGCCCTCGCCCTCGTCGCCATGCTGCCGCTGTCGGCCAATGCCGCCGAGCGCAGCTACACCTACGTGGAAGGTACCTACAACAACATCGACAGCGACATCGATGGCTTCGGCGTGCGCGGCTCGGTCCAGTTCGCCGACACCGGTTTCTACGGCCTCGGCCAGTACCAGAACTTCTCCGAGCGCGGCGCCGACGCCGACTTCTGGGAGCTGGGCTTCGGCTACGCGTTGAACCTGTCGGACAACGTCGACCTGATCGCCGAAGCGGCGCACACCGACTTCGACCTCGTCGATGGCTACCGGCTGTCCGCCGGCGTCCGCGGCAACTTCACCGAGAACTTCGAGTACCTCGGCAAGGTGAACTACCGCAACCTCGACGTGCGCGGCGACAGCGATGATTTCACCTACACGGCTGGCCTGCAGTACAAGTTCAGCCCGACGTGGGGCCTGACCGGCGAAGTCGAGTTCGACGGCGACAACGGCGAGATCTACACCGTCGGCCTGCGCGCCAGCTTCTGATCCTGCGTTTGCGGCGGCGCGAGCGGCGCCGCTCGCGCGAGTCGACGACGACGCCCGGCTTCGGCCGGGCGTCGTCGTCCTCGCGTCAGGCGTCAGCGGTCGCGGAACAGGCTTTCCGGGTATTCCGGCTTCTGCTCGCGGGCCAGCAGTTCCCCGAGCCCCTCGATCGGGGTGATCTCGCCGTGCAGCACGCGCTGCACCTGGTGGCTGATCGGCAGCTCGATGCCGTGGGCCTCGGCTTGGCGCATCACCTCGTCCGCCGTCTGCACCGACTCCACGACCTGGCCGATGGCGGCCACCGCCTCGGCGAGGGTCTGGCCCTTGCCCAGAGCCAGGCCGAGTCGGCGGTTGCGCGAGAGGTCACCGGTGCAGGTGAGCACCAGGTCGCCCACGCCCGCGAGGCCCATCAGCGTTTCCGGCCGAGCGCCGATGGCGGCGCCGAGGCGCAGCATCTCGTTCATGCCGCGGGTGATCAGTCCGGCGCGGGCGTTCAAGCCGAGGCCCATGCCGTCGGCGACGCCGGTGGCCACGGCCAGCACGTTCTTCATGGCGCCACCCAGTTCGGCGCCAAGCATGTCGGTGCCGGTGTAGGCGCGGAAGGACGGGCCGTGAAGCCTCTCGGCCACCGTTTGCGCGAAGTCGGCGTCGTCGGAGTGCGTCGTCACGGCTGTCGGCAGGCCTTGCGCGACTTCCTTGGCGAAGGAGGGGCCGGTCACGACCGCCAGCGGCACGTCGGGCCCCAGCAGCTCGGCGGCGACCTCGTGGAGAAAGCGGCCGGTGCCCGGCTCGAAACCCTTCGTGGCCCAAGCCACGCCGCAGCCCTTGGGGCGCAACGGCGCGAGGCGACGGATGGTTTCGGTGAAGGCGTGGCTCGGCGTCACCACCAGCAGCATCGAGGCCGCACGCACGGCGGCGTCGAAATCGGTGGTGGCGCGGAGGCTGGGCGGCAGCGCCACGCCGGGCAGGTAGCGGGAGTTCTCGTGGCGGACGTTGATGTCGCCGACCTGGGTCGCGTCTCGGCCCCAGATCAGGGTGTCGTGGCCCTGCCGCGCCATCTGCGCGGCGAGGGCGGTGCCCCAGGAGCCGGAGCCCAGCACGGTGACGGGAGTCGTCGCGGTCATGCCGGCGTCCTCATGAAGCGGGGTGATGCACCGCCCGGCCGGGTGGCCGGGCGATCGATCCAGTGGCGGATCAGGCGTTGCCGACGGCCGGGGCCGAAGCCGACTTCAGCTGCTCGGCGCGACGGCGCAGGCTCTCGGCGTAGATCGCCTCGAAGTTGATCGGCTGCAGGTAGAACGGCGGGAAGCCGCCCGCCTGGATCAGGTCCGACGCCATCTGGCGGGCGTACGGGAACAGCACGTTCGGGCAGTAGGTGCCGAGCATGAAGTCGAGGTTGCGCTCGTCGAAGCCGTTGAGGCCGAAGATGCCCGCCTGCTCGAGTTCGACGATGTACACCGTCTTTTCGCCGAGCTTGCAGGTGAGATTGATGCCGAGGACGACCTCGTACACGTCGTCCGCCAGCTTGCCGACCTTCTGGTTCAGGTTCAGGTTCAGGTCCGGATTGCCCTGCTCGTTGAACACCATCGGGGTGCCCGGGGCCTCGAACGAGATGTCCTTGACGTAGATCTTCTGGATCGCGAACTGGGCCTGCTGCTCGGCGCCAGCGGCGCCCTGGGTGTTTTCGTCAGCCACGGGTGGAACTCCGGATCAGGAAAGTGAAAGGGTCAGCGCGCAAGTATCGCATGCGCTGGAAACGGGGGTGGGGGCGACCTCCGGCGGAGGCAAGGGGGGTGAACGCCCCGGCCGCCGCGCGGTCCCTGCCCTGCGGCTCAGCGGCCTTTGCCCACCGGCATTTCGGCCTGGCGCCAGCCGGCGAGGCCGCCGTCCAGCACGCTCACCTTGGTGTAGCCGGCCTTCTTCAGCTTTGCGGCGGCCCCGTGGGCGCTCATGCCGGTGCGGCAGGTGACGATGACCGGGCGGTCCTTGGCTTTCGACAGCTGCTTGTGCTTTTCCGGATCGAGGTCCGCCAGTGGCGCGGAGACCGAACCGGGGATATGCGCCTTGGCGAAGTCGGCCGCCGGCGAGACGTCGACGACCAGCGCGTCCTCGCGGTTCATCAGCAGCGTGGCCTGCGCCGGTGACAGCCCGGCGATGCCGGAGAGGCGGTGCTTCACCTCGGTGACGATCACGGCCACCGTCAGGCCCGCGAAGGCGAGGCTGAGCAGCGGGGTGGATTGGG
Source organism: Silanimonas algicola (assembly GCF_054777375.1). Lineage (NCBI taxonomy): Bacteria > Pseudomonadati > Pseudomonadota > Gammaproteobacteria > Lysobacterales > Lysobacteraceae > Silanimonas > Silanimonas algicola. The sequence goes on from NZ_BAAHAS010000003.1 coordinate 313,893, forward strand.
CGAAGGCGGTGAGCTGGTCCCAGGACATCGGGGCCTCAGGGGAACGGACGGGCCGGCATTATCCGTCGGCCCGGGGCCGGCCACCAGCGCGGCGGCCGCCCGGCCGGGGAGTCAGCGGTCCTGGGCGAGGACCGGCAGGCCCTCGGTCTGCCACCAGCGCTGGGCCTGCTCGTCGTAGCGCCAGATCTCGCGGACGCGCACCACGCGCTCGGCCTGGGTGTGGCGGTTGACCACCCCGAGCTCGACTTCGCGGGCGACGCGGCCGTCCGGCAGCGTGACGCTGGCGACGAGGTTGTAGTTGGTGATCTGCACCTGCTTCAGGCGCTCGAGCTCGAAATCGCTGAGCGGCTTGGCCTCGCGCACCTTCGGGTCGACCATGTCCCAGGCGACCTCGAAGTTGTTCCAGCGGATGGCGCCGGAATAGTCGTAGAGCGTGCGGTCGAGGGCGTCGGGCTTGCTGCCGGCGCCACTGCTGCAGGCGGCCAGCAGGGCGACGAGGAGGGCGAGGGCGATGCGGGGGAGTCGGCTCATGCGGCGAGTATGTCAGCGGGAGGCGACGGCGGCATAACGAGCGCTGAGCGTGGTGACCACCTGGCCGGTGGCATCGCGTACCGACGCCTCCAGCACGATGCCGCCGCGGCCGCGTTGGGCGAGCTTCGCCAGCAGGGCGTCGAGGGCCGCCGCGCCGGGCACCTCGGCCACCGCGACGAGGTCCGAGTACAGCGGCGCGTGGTACGTCAGCGTGCTGTCGGCGACATAGACCTCCGCGTGGATGCCGCGGGCGTGCAGGGCGGATTCCAGCGCGCCCCAGCCGGCCAGGGTCAACAGGCTGGCGAGGCTGCCACCGAAGGCGCAGGCCTTGTCGTTGACGTTGCGCGCCAGCGGGGCTTCCAACACGACGCGTTCGGCGTCGCAGCGGGCCACGCGGACGCCGAGGGCCGCCACCGGGGGCATGGCGTCGAGCAGGGACTGGAGGCGGGAAACGGCGTCGTCGGCCATGGCGCTGTGCGAGAGTTCGGGAATGGACACCGGAACGACAACCACGTTGTGGTCGCTGCGACCGGCGGGCGAGCATGCGGCGCTGCGCCGGGTGGCGCAAGGCGCGGGATTCCGCCTGCGCGTGCTGCCGCTGCAGCGCTTGGTGGCGAACCCCGACGGCGCGCGCCTCGCCGCCGCGCTGGCGGCCCCCGTGCGGCTCTACACCAGTCCGGCGGCGGTGCGTTTTGCGGCCTCGCAAGCGGAGGGGCGCCTGCGTCGTGAGGGCCTTGACCTCGCCGTCGGCAGCGGCACGGCCGCGGCGCTGCGTCGCGTCGGCGTGGCCGGCGCGCGATCGCCCGCGCGGATGGACAGCGAGGGCGTGTTGGCCATGGCCGAGCTGCAGGCGCCCATCGCGCAGGCGGTGGGCATCATCACCGCGCCGGGGGGCCGGGGGGTGCTGATCCCGGCGCTGCGCGAGCGAGGGATCGAGGTGCGCGTCGCCGAGGTGTACCGCCGCACCGCTTTGCGGGGTGGCGCGCGCCACCTCGCGGCGTTCGTCGATGATGCCGGTGCCGTGCTGGTGGCGAGCAGTGCCGAAGCCCTGGGGCTCCTCGAGGCCCGCTTGCCCGATGCGGACTCGGCGGCGGGGCGCGCCCTGCGGACGCGGCCGGTGGTGGTGAGCAGCCCGCGGCTCGCCGCGCTGGCGGCCGGCGCCGGATTCCTCCAGGCGCTTGTCGCCGACGGGCCGACGCCGGCGGCCCTCGTCGCGGCGGCGTCGCGCATCCGGCCATTACAATGAACCTCGCGGCATCGCGCCGTGCCCCCTGATGATGGCTTCGATGGATCGCTCTCTCACCCGTCCGCTGCTGATCGCGATTCCCGTGCTGGTGGCCGGCGCTGCCGTGGCATGGTGGTGGTCGGCGCGCCCCACCCCGGAGATCGCGTCGGACCCGCTGTCGAACGCGGTTCTCGACCAGCGCCTGCTGGCGGTGGAGCAGGCGATCGCGTCCCTGGAGCGCGGTCAGTCCCGCAACGCGCAGCGCCTTGCCGACCTTGAGGCGCGGAGCACGGTGCAGCGCGAGGAGCTTCTGGGCTGGGGGCAGCGAACGGCCCTGCTGGAGGAGAGCGTGCAGCAGGTCGCGGCGGGCCCGCAGGGCGACAGCGGCATCGCACTGCGCCTCGACGAAGTGGATCTGCTGCTGAGCTTCGCCGAAACGCGACTGGCGCTGTCCGGCGACATCGATGGGGCGCGCCGCGCCTACGCCTTCGCCGACGGCTTGCTGTCCGCGCTCACTGCGCCTCAGTACGTCAACCTCCGCCAGTCGCTGGCGCAGGAGCAGGCCGCGCTCGCCGCATTGCCGGCCGATCCGCGGCTGGTGGCGCGCGGCGCCATCGATGCCCTCGAGGCGGCGCTGCCGGCCCTCGAGATGGCCCCGGCCGATGCGGCCCCGGCGGCCCCGGCGTCGACGCTGGACAAGGTGCTGGACGCGCTGGTCGACGTGCGTCCTCGCGGCGCGCAGGACCTGCTGGCGCCTGCCGACCGCCAGCGCGGCCTCGCGGCCCTGCGTCTGGAACTCGGCCTCGCGCGCCTCGCCATCGAACGCCGCGACCGCGAGGGGCTCGCCGCCGCCGCCGAGCGCGCGCGGCAGTGGATGCAGCGCCTGTACGCCGCGAACCCCGCGCTCGAGGCCGAAACCATCCGCCTGGATGCGCTCGCGAAGGCCGACCTCGCCGTCGACGTGCCCGTGCTGGGCAGCACCCTGGCGCAGCTGCGCGCGCAGCGGCGCAACGAGGGCGCTCGATGAAACTGTTCCCCGCGCTGCTCCTCGGTCTGCTGCTCGCCTTGCTGGCGGGCTTCGGCTGGCAGCTGCTGCGCGAGCAGGAAGGCCTGCTCGTGCTGCAGTGGGGCGACACGCTGGTCAGTCTCCGTGCCGAGGTAGCGGCGCTGGCTTGGGGCCTCGCCACGGCCGCCCTGCTCGGGTTCATCGCCCTGGTGCGCTTGCCGTTCCGCGCCGTGCGCAAGTATTCGCAGCGCCTCGCGCGCGAGCGCTTGAGCAATGGCCTGCTGGCCTTGCAGCAGGGACGTCCGGAGCGTGCCGAACACCTTCTCGCCCTTGCCGCGAAGCGCAGCAGCATCGACCGCGTGCCCGCGCTGTTGCACGCCATCGCCGCGGCCCGGGCCGCGGGCTTGGGCGAGCGGGTGCGCGCCCATCGCCTGGCCCTCGCCAAGGCCGACCCGCTGGTGGCGTCGCTCGAGCAGAGCGCCGCGTGGCTTGCGGAGGATCGCGCGCTGGAGGCCCTTGCCAGCCTCGATACCGCCGCTGCCGGCACGACGCTGCCTCCTGCCGGTGTCCTGCTGCGCGCCGAAGCGTTGGCCCGGCTTGGACGCGCCGATGAAGCCCTGCCGATGGTGGCCCGCCTCCGCGGCGAGCGCGGCACCGACGCAGCCGCGTTGTCCGCCTTGGAGACCCGGCTGGCGGAATCGGCCTTGGTCGATGCGCAGGAAGCCGGCACCTTGCTGATCCGCTGGAAGGGGCTGCCGCCGGCCTTGCGCGCGCAGTCGCCAGTGCTCGTGGCGCTTGCGCGTCGTGCGGCGGCACTGCATGTCGAGGCACAAGCGGCGCAGGCCCTCGCCGAGGCCATCGAGGCGCGTTGGGACGAGGGCGTGGTGGCGGCCTTCGGCGCCTTGCCTGGCTTCGCAGGCGACGAGCGCCTCGCCCGGGCCGAAGCCTGGCTCACGGCGCATTCCACATCGCCCGCCCTGCTGTTGGCCTTGGGCCGGCTGTGCCGGGCCAAGGCTTTGCCGGGCAAAGCCGAGACTTATTTCCACCGCGCGATCGCCCAAGGCGCCGGGGCCGAGGCCTGGGAGGCGCTGGGCGACCTGATGGCCGCCGCGAATGATGCGCGGGCGGCCATTGCGTTCGGCAACGCGTTGAAAGTGGCCCGCGCCGAGCCCCCGCAGGCCTTCCCGGGTCGGGGCTTGCGGGAGCGGATCAGTGACGCCGCTGCGGGCGAGGAGCGTGACGAGTTCGGCCATCCGCGGCTGCCGGCGGCTTGATCCGCGGCATGCCAAGCGGAAGCGCCCCCGTGCACGCTTACACTTCGCCGCGATGACGCCACGCCTGCCCCTGACCATCCCCGACAGCGAGCTCGAGGAGCGCTTCGTCCGCAGCTCGGGCCCTGGCGGTCAGAACGTCAACAAGGTCGCCAGTGCGGTGGAGCTGCGTTTCGACGTGCGCGCCTCGGCCACCCTGCCGGAAGCCGTTCGTGATCGCCTGCTGGCGCGGCGCGATCGGCGCCTGACGGAAGAAGGCGTTCTGGTCATCCAGGCCCAGCGGTTCCGTACGCAGGAGCGCAATCGCGAGGACGCCCGCGAGCGCCTGCACGCCTTGATCGAGGCCTGTCGGGTGGCGCCGAAGAAGCGCATCGCGACCAAGCCCACGAAGGGATCGCAGGAGCGCCGGCTCGGCAGCAAGCGCGAGCGCGCGCAGGTGAAGCGCGAACGCGCCTCGCGGCGCTGGGAGCGCGAGCCGTGAGTGCCACGGACGTCCGCGCGCGGTCGGGGGGCGCGTTGGTGCCGGCGTTGCCCCCGATGGCGCCGCGGGGCGGCGGCGCACCGCTGTGGCGCCACGTCGCAACGTGGGTCCTGCGGGCAGGAGGCTGGCGCATCGAGGGCGAATGGCCCGACGAGCCGCGTCTGGTCATCATCGCCGCCCCGCACTCGTCCGCGTGGGATGCGGTGTGGGGATTTGCCATGCTGCTGGCGATGGATCTCGGCGTCGTGTTCATGGCCAAGAAGGAAATCTTCGTCGGCCCGCTGGCGTGGTACTTGCGACGCATGGGCGGCCTCGCCGTCGATCGCGCCGCGCCGGGCGGCGTCGTCGACCAAGTGGCAACGCGGATCCGCGACTCGGATCGCATGTGGTTCGTGCTGGCACCCGAAGGCACGCGACGGCGCGTCGACAAGTGGAAGACCGGCTTCTGGAAGATCGCCCGCGCCGCCGACGTCCCGGTGCTCTGCGCCGCGTTCGACTACCCGAACCGCTGCGTTCGCATCGGCCCGCTGGTGCGCTGCAGCGACGACGTCGACGCCGACATGGCGGCGATCCGCGACTGGTACCGGCCGTTCATGGGGAAGAATCGCGGCACGGTCTAGTGGCGGCTGTTGCGTCCGCGCAATGGCGCGTTCCGGCCCGCCGCTTGAGGCCCGGCGATGGCGCGCCGAGCATCCTCGGCATGAACGCCATCCCCGCCGCTTCCGCGCCCGTGCTGCACGCGCCCCGCCACGTCCTTCGTCTGACCACCGGCCTGCCGACCTCGGACGGCGCCGGGGTCAAGCTCACGCGCCTGATCGGCACGCCGCAGCAGCCGCCCGTCGATCCCTTCCTGATGCTCGACGCTTTCGGCACCGAGCGGCCGCAGGACTACATCGCCGGCTTCCCGCCGCACCCGCACCGCGGCTTCGAGACCGTCACCTACATGCTCAAGGGACGCATGCGCCACCGCGACAACAAGGGCGGCGAAGGCCTGCTGGTGCCGGGCAGCGTGCAGTGGATGACCGCGGGGCGCGGCATCGTGCATTCCGAGATGCCCGAGCAGGTGGAAGGCGAGATGCGCGGCTTCCAGCTGTGGGTGAACCTGCCGGCCAAGGACAAGATGCGCGCGCCGCGCTACCAGGACATTGGTCCCGAGCACCTGCCGGTGGTGCAGCTCGATGCGAGCGGCACGGTGCTGGTGCAGGGCACGGGCCTTGAAGCGCCCTTGCTCGATGCCCCCGGCGCGGTCGCGGCAGTGAAGGTCATCGCCGGCGCGGTGGCCGGGGTGGCTGGTCCGGTGCAGGCGGAGGCGACGCAGCCGCTGTTCGCCGACGTGCTGCTGGCCCCGAACGCCACGCTGGCGCTGCCCGCCACGCTCGGCCACCAGGGTTTCGTCCACGTGTTCGGCGGGGCGCTGCGCCTCGCCGCCAGCGGTGGCGACACCGACGTGCGCATCGGACAGCTGGCCGTGCTTTCGGACGGCGACCACGTCGTGCTGCGGGCGGGCGCGGACGGGGCGCGCCTGATCGTCGTCGCCGGCCGGCCGCTGCGCGAGCCGGTGGCCTGGCACGGCCCCTTCGTGATGAACACCGCCGACGAGATCCGCGAGGCGATCGCCGACTTCCAGGCCGGGCGGTTCTGAGGCGCCGCGGGCGCCTGCCCGCGTTTCGCCACCGGCGGCCCGCGTCTGCCCATCGTCGCCCCGGGGCTCGGGTGGCGGCTCGTTATGATGCGGTGAACGCGCGGCACCCCGCCGCGCCCCCCGCGCGAGCCCCCCCATGAGCGTCAAGGACGAACGGCCCCCCTCTTCGTGGTCCACCCGCGTGTTCGGCGCGTGGCAGCCGCCGGTTTGGATGGGGCAATCCCTCGCGTGGTTGCGGGCAAGGCCGGGCCCCCGCGTGGGCGTGCCGCTGGCGGTGCTGGCTCTCGCCGTGGTGGCGACGTGGTGGTCCACCCGCGAGGTGCCGCCGCCGCCGGACGCGATCACGGCCGCCATCGAGGCGCCGGGTGCCACCGATTACATGGCAACGCCGATCAGCATCGTTCCGCTGCGCCTGCGATTCAGCGCGCCGGTGGCGACGCTCGACGCGGTGGGCGGGGAGGACGGCGCGGCGAAGGCCGTCGAAGGTCTCATGCTGACGCCGGCGCTGGCCGGCCGCTGGGCCTTCGAGGATGAGTCGACCCTCGTGTTCACGCCGGCCGAGGATTGGCCGGTGGGGCAGGGCTACGAGGTCGCGGTGGACGCGCGGAAGGCGCTGGCGCCCGGCCGCGTGCTGGCCGAAACGCGCTTCGCCTTCGAGACCGCGGCGTTCACCGCCGGCATCGACCGCGCCGAGTTCTACCAGGACCCGGAGAACGCCGGCCTGAAGCGCGCCGTCTGGGCGTTCACATTCTCGCATCCGGTGGATGCCGACGCCCTGCGTTCGCGACTGTCCACGAAGGCCGTCGATGGGGCCGGCCGTCCGCTCGCCGCGCCGCCCATCGAGGTGCGCTTCGACGAGCCCGGCCTCAAGGCTTGGGTGCAGACCGCGCCGCTCACGGTGCCGGAAAACGGTGGTCGCGTGACCCTCACCCTCGCCGAGGGCGCGAAGAGCCGTCTTGACGGGCCGGGCCGCGCCGGCGAGGCCACGTCCAGCGTGGCGTTGCCCTCGCTGTACTCGGTGGCGCTCGACAGCGTCGAGGCCGCGGTGGTCGACGATGCCAACGGCGAGCCCAAGCAGCTCGTCGTGCTGTCGTTCAACGACACGCTGAGGGATCGCGAGATCGCCTCGCAGGTGAAGCTGTGGCTGCTTCCGGAGCGTTTCGTACCCAGCCCGCAGCGCCGCGCCGATCCGGCGAGCACCTCCCAGCGGGCGGTCCCCTACCCATGGTCGGCTGGCGAGGTCGATGCCGCCACCTTGAACGCCGCCACGCCGCTGCCATTCGAGCTGCTGCCCGGCGAGCGCGAGTGGGTGGCGACGCACACGCTGCGCTTCGACGCCCCGCCGGGACGCCGGCTCTGGCTGGAGGTGCCGAAGGGCCTGAAGAGCTTCGGCGGCTTCCTGCTCGGCCAGCCGCAGCGCCGCCTGCTCGCGGTGCCCGAGTACCCCAAGCTGTTGCGCTTCGTCGGCGAGGGGGCGCTGCTGTCGCTGCGCGGCGAGCGCCGCGTGAGCCTCGTGGCGCGCAACACGCCCGACGTGCGCCTCGAGATCGGCCGCGTGCTGCCCGAGCAGCTGCAGGTGCTGGTCGCCACCAATTCCGGCGACCTGCAGAACCCGTCGCTGTGGCGCGTGGACGAGGACATGCTCGTCGAGCGCTTCGAGGAGACGCTGTCGATCCCGACCGACGACCCGGCGAAGGCGAACTACCGCGGCGTCGATCTTGGCACCTACTTCAATGCGAACGAGCGCGGCGTGTTCCTGCTGTCGCTGCGCTCGATGCGTGCCGACGAGGCCGCGCTGACCACGCGCGAGCGCCTCGATCGCAACGCCGGCCAGCAGACCGATTCCCGCCTCGTCGTGCTCACCGACCTCGGCGTGCTGGCCAAGACCGAGCTGGACGGGCGCCGCAAGGTGTTCGTGCAGAGCCTGTCGGCGGGCACGCCGGTGGCCGGCGCGCGGGTGGCGGTGGTGGGCCGCAACGGCCAGGTGGTGGTCGCGGCCAACACCGACGGTGACGGCGTGGCCACGCTGCCGGCCTTCGATGCCTTCGTGCGCGAACGCACCCCCGTGCTGTTGCAGGTGACGCGCGGCGAGGACATGAGCTTCCTGCCGCTGGGCGACTGGGCGCGTCGCCTCGACACCTCGCGCTTCGACGTCGGCGGTGAGATCAACCACGTCGATCCGGGGGCTTTGAAGGCCGTTCTTTTCTCCGACCGCGGGCTGTACCGCCCCGGCGAAACCGTGCATCTCGGGCTGATCCTGCGCGCGCAGGACTGGGCGAAGACGCCGGTGGGCGCGCCGCTGGAGCTCGACATCCTCGATCCCACGGGCAACCTCGCGCGCCGCGAGACGATCCGCTTCGGTGCCGCCGGCTTCGAGGGCTTCGACTTCACGCCGGGCGAGAGCGCGCCCTCCGGCACGTGGATGGCGCAGCTCTACCTCAAGGGCCGCAACACCTACGACCGCCGCCTCGTCGGCAGTACGACGGTGCAGGTGCGCGAGTTCCAGCCCGACACGCTGCGGGTCAAGACGACGCTGTCGACACCGCCACAGCGCGGCTGGGTGCGGCCGGACGAGTTGAAGGCCGTCGTCGAGGTCGAGAATCTGTTCGGCACGGCGGCGCAGGACCGTCGCGTCACCGCGCAGCTGCGGCTGACGCCGAGCGTCCCGGCCTTCGAGCAGCACCCGGGTTTCCGCTTCAGCGACCCGCAGCAGGCCCGCGAGGGCGTGCAGCAGGGTCTCGAAGACGCACGCACCGATGCGGAAGGCCGCGCCGAGATCGCGCTGGGCCTCGAGCAGTACGAGCGCGCCAGCTACCGCCTCGATCTTCTGGTGCGTGCCTACGAGCCCGGCAGTGGCCGCGGCGTGGCCTCGACGCTGCGCGCGCTGGTCTCCGACCAGCCCTACCTCGTCGGCATCAAGGCCGCCGATTCGCTCGGCTACGTGAATCGCGGTTCGCGCGCCTCGGCCGAGGTGCTGGTGATCGGTCCGGACGGCGCGCCGTTGGCCGTTGATGGCCTGCAGGCCGTGCGCATCGAGAAGCGCATGGTCTCGGTGCTGACGCGCGGCGACGACGGCTTGTTCCGCTTCGTCTCCCGCGAACGTCGCGAGGAGAAATCCCGCGCGGCGCTGGCCTCGAAGGCCAGTGCGCAGGCGCTGGCGCTCGACACCGCGACGCCGGGCGACTTCCTCCTCGAGATCCAGGACGCGCAGGGCCGCGTGCTGAACTCGCAGGCTTGGACCGTGGTGGGCGACGCCAACCTCTCGCGCTCGCTGGAGCGCAACGCCGAGCTGCAGCTGAGCCTGTCGAAGCCGAGCTATGCGGCGGGCGAGGAGATCGAGGTCTCGATCCGCGGCCCGTACTCAGGTGCCGGCCTGATCACCATCGAGCGCGACACCGTCGTGGCGCAGCGCTGGTTCAAGGCCGACACCACGAGCACCGTGCAGCGCATCCGCGTGCCGGAAGGCCTCGAGGGCAATGCCTACGTGTCGGTGACCTTGCTGCGCGATCCGGCGAGCGAGGAGATCCACCTCAGCCCGCTCTCGTGGGGCGTGGTGCCGTTCGCCATCGATCGCACGCCGCGGCAGTTGCCGCTGACGATGGGCGCGCCGGCGCGTTCGCGTCCCGGCCAGCCGCTCGCCATCGACATCGATGCCGGCGGTCCGGCCCGCGTGGCCGTGTTCGCGGTGGACGAAGGCATCCTGCAGGTGGCGGGCTATCGCGTCGACGACCCGCTCGATGCGTTCTTCGCCAAGCGCATGCACCAGGTGGACAGCGCGCAGATCCTCGACCTGCTGCTGCCGGAGTTCGCGCGCTTCGCCGACGGCGCCGCCCCCGGCGGTGACGGCGAGGGCGCCGGTGCGCGCCATCTGAACCCGTTCAAGCGCAAGGGCGAGAAGCCCGCCGTGTGGTGGTCGGGCGTCGTCGACATCGAGGGCGCCAAGCGCTTCGAGTTCACGCCGCCGGACCACTTCAACGGCGAGCTGCGCCTCGTGGCCGTGGCGGTGACGCCGGAGCGCGTGGGTTTCCGCGAAGGCAAGGCGACGATCCGCGGTGATTTCGTGCTGACGCCGACCCTGCCGACGCACGTGGCCCCGGGCGATGAGTTCGTCGTTCCCGTCGGCATCGCCAACACCATCGAAGGCGCCACGCAGCCCGCCAACGTGGCGCTGCAGCTCACGCTGCCGCCCTCGCTCGCCCTGGTCGGCGCGGCGCCCGCGCCGGTCATGTTGAAGCCGGGCGACGAGACCGTGGTGAACGTGCGGCTGAAGGCCTCGCAGGCGCTCGGTGCCGTGCCGATCACCCTGCGGGCGAGCAGCGGGCGATTCGCCGCGCAGCGTCGCCTCGAAGTGTCGGTGCGGCCGCTGCAGCCCTCGCTCACCACCGTGTCGGTGCAGCAGGCCTCGCGCAACACCGCGATCACCGACTTGCGCGCGATGTTCGACGAGCGTTCGACCCGCCGACTCGCCGCCTCGAGTTCGCCGCTGGTCGCGCTGACCGGCCTGCAGGCGTGGCTCGGCGACTACCGCTACAGCTGCACCGAGCAGTTGGCCAGCCAGGCCCTGCCGGGCCTCGTGCTGCGCTCGCACCCGGCGTTTGGTCGGACGCGCGGCGACGGCGACCTCTCCGGCCTGTTCAACACGCTGCGCGCGCGGCAGAACGGCGATGGCGGTTTCGGCACCTGGACCTCGACGCCGGACGTCGATCCGCTGGTGTCGGCCTACGCGATGCTGGTGCTGGTGGAAGCGCGCGAGCGCGGCGAGCGCGTGCCGGGCGACCTGCTCGATCGCGCCAACCAGTGGCTGGCGCAGGCGGCGACCGATGCGAGCCGTAACGACCTCGCTGGCCTTCGTGCCCGGGCGCTGGCGGTCTACCTGCAGGTGCGTCAGGGCGAGTCGGCCGGCAACGCGCTGGCGGCGCTCGTCGAGCAGTTGGAGCGCGACCAGCCCAAGGCCTGGCGCGAGGACCTCGCCGGCCTGCTGGTGGCTGCGAGCTACAGCGGCCTGCAGCAGACCGCGGCGGCCGCGCCGCTGGCGCGCCGCCATCGCGAGATCGCCAACGAGACGCCGAAGCCGTGGTCGCAGCTCAATGCCGGGGAGCGCGATGCGCTCTACGCGCGCTGGGCCTACGGCGACTACTACGACCCCTTCGGCGCGCAGGCCTGGCGCCTGTACCTGTTGGGCAAGCACTTCCCCGACCAGCGTCGCCCGCTGAGTGCCGAAGCCACGACCCGCCTGTTGGCCTCGGTGAACGAGCAGGGCCTCAACAGCCTGAACAGCGCGCTGGCCGTGCTCGCCCTGGATGCCGTGGGCGGCGAAACCGCCGCGCCGGTGCGCTTCGAGCAGGAATGGCGCGGTGGCAAGGCCGCGTTCGGCGAATCGAAGGACGGCGTGCTGGCCGGGCCGTTCCGCGCCGACGCGACGCGGCTGATGGTGATGCCGGAGCCCGGAAAGACCGTGTGGGTCGCGCGCACCGAAGCGGGTTTCGACCGCACGCCGCCGGCGGCCGTGCAGGACCGAGGCCTTGAAGTGCAGCGCGACTTCCTCGACGAGGCCGGCAAGCCGACCACGACGGTGGAACAGGGCAAGGCGCTCACGGTGCGACTGCGCGTCCGCGGTTCGGGGTGGGACAACGTGGCCCTCCTCGATCTGCTGCCGGGCGGCTTCGAAGCGGTGCTGACGCCACCATCGCCTGCCGAGGGCGGCAGCGACCCGGCCGAGGCCGGTCAGCGCGATGCCGACGGTGACGGCTACGACGACGAGAGCGGCGAGTTGATCGAGGGTGATGCCGCACCGGGCGCCGCCCAGCCGGCGGCGCCGGTGCTGGCCCTGCCGGAGTCGACCTTCCGTCCGGTGCACGAGGAGATCCGCGAGGACCGCCTCGTGCTCTACGGCAGCGTGTCGAACACGATGCAGGAGTTCCGCTATCGCATCCGCGCCACGACCACCGGTACGTTCCAGGTGCCGCCGATCTTTGCCGAGCACATGTACCGCAACGGCGTGATCGCGCGCGGCGGCCCCGCCGGAACGCTCACCGTCACCGAGCCGGCGCGCTGAGCGCCGGTTCGCCATCTGCACCGCGCGCGTGCCCATGCGTCTGCCGCACGCGCTGAGGTGGGGGTTGGGGGTCGCGGCGCTGCTGGCCGCGATGTTGCTGGTGGTGCGTCTGTGGCCGAAGCCGCCGCTGTCGGCCGGCGTGCCGGTCTCGACCGCGGTGCTCGATGCCGACGGCCGCCTGCTGCGCCTCACGCTGGCCGCCGACGAGCGCTACCGGCAGTGGCTGCCGCTGGAGGCGATCTCGCCAACGCTGGTGGAGGCCGTGCTGCTGCACGAAGACCGCCACTACCGCTGGCATCCCGGCGTCAATCCGGTGGCGCTGCTGCGCGCGGCGGGCAGCACCTATTCCGGCGGGCCGCGCATCGGCGGCTCGACGATCACCATGCAGCTCGCCCGCCTGCGTTGGCGGCTGGAAACGCGCGAGGTGCCCGGCAAGCTGGTGCAGATCGCCCGCGCGCTGCAGCTCGAGGCGATGTACTCGAAGGACGAGCTGCTCGAGGCCTACCTCAACCTCGCGCCCTACGGCGGCAACGTCGAGGGCGTGGGCGCGGCTTCGCGCATCTACTTCGACAAGGCCGCTGCCGAACTCTCGTTGCCGGAAGCGCTGGCGCTCGCGGTGATGCCGCAGGCCCCGAACCCGCGGGGGCGCTTCGTCGTCGATGCGCGCGGCGTCACCACGCTCGGCCCCGGCCTGCAGGCCGCGCGGCAGCGGCTGTACGCCCGCTGGGTCGACGCCTACGGCGCCGATACGGGCACGGACGTCGCCACCGACATGGCCGCGCGCATGGCCCTGCCGCTGCGCCTGCGCCCGGCACGCGCGTTGCCGTTCGCCGCCCCGCACTACGTCGACCGCGTGCTGGCCGCGCAGCAGCGCCAGGGACCGCGCCCGCCCGAGATCGCCACGCCGCTCGACCGCCGCCTGCAGCGGCTGGTCGAACGCCGCGTGCGCGCGCATCTGCAGCGCGAGGCCTCGCGAGGGCTCGACAACGCCGCCGTGCTCATCGTCGACACGCGCGACATGGGCGTCGTCGCGCTGATGGGGTCGGCCGACTGGCACAACGCCGCCATCGGCGGGCAGGTCAATGGAACGGCCGCCTTGCGCTCTCCCGGCTCGACGCTGAAGCCCTTCCTCTACGCGCTCGCCATCGATCAGGGCCAGCTGCATCCGGCCACCGTGCTGCGCGACGTCCCGAGTGCCTATGGCGCCTACACGCCGGAGAACTACGACGGCCGCTTCCAGGGGCCGGTCACCGCCACCGAGGCGCTGAACCGCAGCCGCAACATCCCCGCGGTCACCGTTGCCTCGCGGCTGCGCTCACCCGACCTCTTCGACCTGCTGCGCGAGGCCGGCGTGCCGAAGCTGCGCACCCGCGAGCACTACGGCCTGGCCCTGGTGCTCGGCGGCGGGGAAGTGCGCGCGGAGGATCTCGCGCGGCTGTACGCGATGCTCGGCGGCGAGGGCCGGCTGCGCCCGCTGCGATTCCGCGCGGCGGACGAGCGCAGCGAGGGCACGGCGATGCTGAGCCCCGAAGCGGCCTTCATGACGCTCGACATGCTGCGCCGAAATCCGCGGCCGGGAGGCGCGACCGCCAGTGACCTCGGGCGCTGGCCGGTGGCGTGGAAGACCGGCACCAGCTGGGGCTTCCGCGACGCCTGGACGGCGGGCGTGGTCGGGCCCTACGCCGTGGTGGTGTGGATGGGGCATTTCGACGGCCGAGCGAACCCGGCGCTGATCGGCGTGGAGGCCGCCGCGCCGCTGTTCTTCTCGATCGCCGACGCGATGCGCGCCGAAGGCTTCGACGTGACGCCGCAGCGCACCGCGGCCTCGCGGATGAAGCGCGTGAGCGTGTGCCTCGCCAGCGGCGACCTGCCGAACGCGTGGTGCCCGCAGCGCGGCGAGACCTGGTTCATCCCCGGCGTGTCGCCGATCCGCGTGAGCACCGTGCATCGACCGGTTCAGCTCGACCGGGCCACCGGCCAGGTGGCCTGCGGGCCGTTCGATCCGGCGACGATGCGGCGCGAAGTCTACGAGTTCTGGCCGAGCGACCTCGCTCGCGTGTTCGCCCAAGCGGGCCTGCCGCGGCGGAAGCCGCCGCCGGGCGCGGATTGCGCGGGCGCGGCCGAATGGCTGGGCAGTGCCCCGCAGATCACCCAGCCCTATCGCGCCACGCGCTACCGCCTGCATTTCGACGGCCGGGAACAGCCCGGCATTCCCTTGGCCGCGACCACCGATGCCGATGCGCGCACCGTGTTCTGGTTCGCCGATGGCGCCTTCATCGGCGAATCGGCCAGCGGCCGCGCCATCGCGTGGACGCCGCGCCGCGCCGGCCGCGTGCTGCTGCGCGCCGTCGACGAGCACGGCCGTGGCGACGAGCGCGAGGTGGTGGTGGAGGCGGAGTAGGGCTTACGCCCCCTGCGCGGTCTGCTCGCCCTGTTCGTAGACGACGTGAGCGCGGCCCACGATCAGCGGGTCGAGCTTGCCGATCGCCGCGGCGTCCTTGTTCGTGTACGGCAGCTTGTGCAGCACATAGCGCATGGCGTTGAGCCGCGCGCGCTTCTTGCAGTCGCTCTTGATGACCGTCCATGGGGAATCGGCGGTGTCCGTGCCGAAGAACATCGCTTCCTTCGCGCGGGTGTAGTCGTCCCACTTGTCGAGCGAGGCCTTGTCGATGGGCGAGAGCTTCCACTGCTTCAGTGGATGCGCTTCGCGCTCCCTGAAGCGGCGGCGCTGCTCCTTGCGGCTGACGCTGAACCAGAACTTCACGAGGTGGACGCCGCTGCGCACGAGGTGGCGTTCGAACTCCGGGGCCTGGCGCATGAACTCGGTGTACTCGGCCTCGCTGCAGAACCCCATGACGCGTTCGACGCCGGCGCGGTTGTACCAGCTGCGGTCGAACAGCACGATCTCGCCGCGCGTCGGCAGGTGCTCCACGTAGCGCTGGAAGTACCACTGGCCCTGTTCGGTCGGCGTCGGCTTCTCCAGCGCGACGACGCGCGCACCGCGCGGATTGAGGTGCTCCATGAAGCGCTTGATCGCGCCGCCCTTGCCGGCCGCGTCGCGGCCCTCGAACAGGATCACCACGCGCTGGCCGGTGTCCTTCACCCAGGCCTGCAGCTTCAGCAACTCGACCTGCAGCTTGAACTTCTGTTTCTCATAGGGCGCCCGCCGCAGCAGGTTGAGGTAGGGGTAGCCGCCCTCGCGCCAGTCCGGGGCCAGGACGTCGTCCGGGTCGGGGCGGTCCGGCGGCGGCGGTGCCGGGGCGAGCAGGGCGGAGCGGAGCACGCGGGCATCCTCCGGGTCGGCGCCTTCAATCAGGGTGCGCAGGGCCCGGGCCCGGTCGCTGACCGCGTCGGGGTGCCCGGGGTGCAGCAGACCTTCCGCGGCGGCGACCACGCCACTCTGGGCGGCGATGGTGCGCACCGCGGCGACGCGTTCGCCGATGGCCTCGGGTTTGAGCGTCGGCGTCACGTCGCCGCGGCGACTGGGGCGGACTTCGGTGGCCACGCGGCGCGACGAGGGCGGGCGGCGGCGGGACGGGGTGCTCATCGTGGGGGCTCCTCCGGGGGCCCGAAGCGGCCCCCACCTGCCCACTGTGCGGCGGCCGATCCGGCCTGCCTTTGAGCCCGGTCAAAGCCGTCGACCGGCCCGTGTCGGGGGGATGTCGGGTCGCTGGCGGGCCCGTGTCGTCACGCCCGGCGGGCTCGGGCAGCATGATTCCGGGCACCACCCACCGGACCCCGAGGAGGACTCCCATGCACATCGACAGCGCCCGCCTCCGCGAACTGCGCGCCGCCAAGCGGTGGTCGCAGGAGCAGCTGGCCGAGCTCAGTGGCCTGAACCTCCGCACCATCCAGCGCCTCGAATCCGGCGCCAAGGTCTCGACCGAATCCCTGCGCGCCCTCGCGGCGGTGTTCGAGGTGCCGGCCGAGAGCCTGCTGGTGACGGCGCCCACACCGCTCACCGGTTCACAGCCGGCACTGGCGGCGATGCGCGAGGGCGTCGTCCGCGGGCTCGACTTCACCAGCACCACCGCCCGCGCCGACTACTGGTGGTTCTTCCTCGCCGTGGTGATGGTGCTCGCCGCCGCCCAGCTGTTGGCGGAGTCGTTCGGCGCCCTGATCTTCCGGTTCACGCAACTGGTCGTACTGTTGCCCCTCGGTGCCGCCAGCGCCCGCCGCCTGCGCGACGCCGGACTGAGCCCGTGGTGGACCTTGATCGCGTTCGCACCGGTCGCGGGGATCGTGGTGCTGCTTTACCTGCACACCTTCCCGAGCAAGGCCGCCGAGGTCCCGGTGGACGCGACCGCGAGCTGAGGCCCGGAGCTCAGCGGCCTTCGGCCTCGAAGGCCCGCAGGTCCGCCAGCGCGAGCTCGGCGCGACGCACGCTCTGGCCGGCGGGGTCGGCCCGCATCGCCGCCGCGAGTCGCGGTTGGCGATACACCCAGCGCAGACCAGCACCGATCAGCGCGGTGAAGACGATGCCGGAAGCGATCCATGCGCCGACGAGTTCCGGTCGTTCGGTCCAGAGGTCGACGCCGGCGGCGGCGAAGCCCATCAGCAGCAGCGGCACCCAGATCACGCCGCCGGCGAGGCCCAGCACCCAGCCGACTGTTTCGCGCCAGCGCCTTAGCGCGGCGAGGGCGCCCTGCATATCGAGCACCGCACCGGTCATCCGCACGCGGCGGATCAGCGAGAGTTCTTGGCCGGCGGAGGCGATCAGCGCGACGGCATAGGCCTGCACCAGCACGCCGTAGACGATGAACTGCGCGCCGGCGTCCATGCGCTTCGCCCAGAAGGCGACGGCGATCGTCGCGAGCACGACGCCGGCGATCGCCTGCACCCCGAGGCCAATGGCCAGCGGGCGCAGCGCGCGGCGGCTGGCGAGTTGCCCGGCTTGGGCGCGGGCTTCGGCCTCGCGGGCGCGCTTAAGCGCGTTGGCGTCGCTCTGCAGCGCTTCGATGCGTGCCAGCCGCTCGTCGAGCGACTTCCAAGCGGTCTTCAGGGTGTCGAGGTCCATGGCGATCTCCACGATCAGGGGTCCAGTTGGGTGCGCAGCCGCGCCTTCAAGCGATTGAGGCGCACGCCGACATTGCTTTCGGACAGGCCGAGCACGTCGCCGATCTCGCGGTAGGGCAGGTCGTCGAGCCAGAGCAGCAGCAGCGCGCGGTTCAGCGGGTCGAGGCCGGCGATGACGCGGTGCAGGTCGCGCTGCTGCGCGATCTGTTCCGGCGTGGCGCCGGGGTCGATGAGGTGGTCGAGCGGGTCGTACGAGGCGTCGTCGTCGGGCGAGTCCGTCGCGCCCGAGGGGCCGCGCCCCGGGGCGCGCATCGCGCCGCCGCCTCGGGCCTGCGTCGCGCGCCGGCCGCTCAGGGCGACGTTGAGCGCCACGCGGTAGGCCCAGGTGGCGAAAGGCCGTTCGCCGTCCCATTGCGGGAACACCGCCCAGAGCTGGGCGGCCATGTCCTGCTCGAGGTCGGCGCGGTCGGCCGGGCAGTCGCTGAAGCCCCAAGCGATCTTGCGCAGTAGGCCGCGGTGCTGGCCGAGCAGCAGCGCGAAGCGTTCGCGGCGGGCGTCGAGGGCGTCGGTCATCGGGGCGGTGAGGGCGTCCATGCCGGGGTGATACGCGGCCAGCGCTGCCGTCCTTACACCGTCGTGCCGGGCCGGTCGACGATCGCCAGCAAGATCGCCGGCGCGTCCGTGGCGAGCGGGAGCAGTATGTCCGCTTCCACCAAGGCGCCTTCGGGGCAACGACCTTGCAGCTGTCGAAGCGCGTCGTCATCGGCTTCGCCGACCAGTCGCAGATCGCCGCCCTGCGGGTAACCGTCCACCACCCACCACGACGCCAGCGTGAGCTGCACCGTCCAGCGTGGGGCGTCCCGACGCGTGGCGCAGGGGCCGGGCCAGGCCACGACGCCGCGGATGCGGAGCCGCAGCCCTTGGCTCCGGCGCCGCCACGGCCAGAAGCCTTCGAACCACCCTGCCATGCCGGTTCGCGTGTCGCCGGGCGTCAGGGGTTCGCGTGGTCCGTGGGCGCCGTGACCGAGGTGACGCGGAAGCGCGTGGTCCGGCCGCCGGGCAGGGGCCATTCGATGGATTGCCCGACCGACAGGCCGATCAGGGCCGCCCCGGCCGGCGAGAGGATCGAGACATCGCCCGCCTGCTGCCCGGCCTCTTGCGGGTACACGAGGCGTGCCTCGTGCGTCGCCCCGCTGTCCTCGTCAATGAAGCCGACGCGCGAATGCATGGTCACGACGTCGCCGGGCATCGCCGACGGCTCGCGAAGCTCGGCGCGCGCGAGCTCTTCTTCGAGTTTGGCGACCACGTCGGCGGCCTCGTCGCCGGCGTGCTCCAGCACGGCTTCGAGGCGACGGGCGACGTCGGTAGCGATCAGGATTGGTGGTGGCAGGCCCATGGTGGTGCTCCTAAAGCGAAAGGGCAGGCGCCGGAGCACCTGCCCTTGGATCAACGGATTGTGTGCGAACACGCTAGCCCCACCGCGGCGCAAGGTCAAACCCGCGCGCGGTTCAGCGCTCCGAATGCCCCGCCTCGAACCAGTCCTTGCGCTTGAACAGCCCCGGCTTGATCAGGTCGACGAAGGCGCGCGCCGGGCCGGTCAGTGATCGCCCTTTGCGCACCAGCACGCCGTAGGTGCGCGAGGGGAAGTACTCGCGAAGCGGCCGCGCCACGAGGCGCGCCCTGTCGGCGTCGGTGAGGCACAGCGCGGAAACGACCGAGATGCCGAGGTCCTGCGCGACGTACTGCTTGATCACTTCCCAGCCGCCGACCTCGATCGCGACCTGGTACGGCACGCGGCGCTGTTCGAAGGCGGTGGTCACCATGCGCCAGGTCGAAAGCTGCTTCGGCGGCAGGATCAGGCCGTGCGGCGACAGGTCCTCGAGCTTGATCGCGGATTTCTTCGCCAGCGGATGCTGCGGCGCGGTGATCAGCATCGCGTCGAAGCGCTGCAGCGGCGCGTAGTCGAGGTCGTTGGGCACTTCCCACATCGCGCCCACGGCGAAATCCACCTCGTCGGCGCGCAGCTTCGCGAGGCCGGCCTGGCCGGTGACGCTGTGCAGGTGGATGCGCACGTCCGGGCGCAGCGCGCGGAAGGCGGCCAGGGGCTCCGGCAGCAGGTGCAGCAGCGTGGAGCTGCCGGCCGCGATGTGCAGCTCACCGCCCTCGAGGCCGGCCTGGCTGCCTCGGAAGGCCTCGTCGAGGCCCTCGAAGCCGTCGATCAGCGGCCGCGCCAGGTCGTAGAGCGCCTGCCCGTCGCGGGTCAGCGACAGGCGCCGACCGACGCGCTCCAGCAGGGGCACGCCGTAGTGGCTTTCCAGCGCCTTGAGCTGGAGGGACACGGCCGGCTGGCTGAGGAACAGGGCCTCCGCGGCGCGGCTCACCGAGCCCAGTCGGGCCACCTGGCAGAAGGCCTGCAAGGGCTTGAGGCGGCTGCCCTTGTAGTAGAAGCGCCCTGAATCGACCTCGGGATTCCGCTCCGTAGCCGCCTTTTGAGCGCGCTTTCGCGTCACGTTGGCCATGGTTTCCGATGTGTATTTGCTTAACTCATACATCGTATCCACAGATTTGCTTTGTCAACAATCGCTCCGAGGGTGAGCTTGGGGTCCATGCCCGACGCCCGTCGCGTCCGGCCCCTGACCCCGCCCCACGGACCCGCCTCGCCCCATGAGCACCGCCACCGAGCCCACCCGCACCCCCGACGCCACCTCGCCAACCGCCAGCGGCTTCCGCCGCGTCGGCCGCCCGGTCGAGGGCGAGGCCACGATCCTGGTGCCGGAGCTGCAGGCCCTGCTCACCGACCTGCACCGCCTGTTCGAGCCGGCCCGCCGCCAGCGCCTGGCCGCCCGCGTCGCCCGCCAGGCCGAGTTCGATGCCGGGATGCTGCCGGACTTCCGCGCCGACACGCGTTCGATTCGGGAAGGCGACTGGACCGTGGCGCCGATCCCGGCGGCCCTGCAGGACCGCCGCGTCGAGATCACCGGCCCGGTCGACCCGAAGATGGTCATCAACGCGCTGAACTCGGGCGCGAACTGTTTCATGGCCGACTTCGAGGACAGCAACGCGCCGTCCTTCGCCAACCAGATCACCGGCCAGCGCGCCTTGCGCGACGCCGTCGACGGCATCCTGACCTTTACCGCGCCGGAGACCGGCAAGCGCTACGCGCTCGACCCGGCCAGCAAGACCGTGCTGATCGTCCGTCCGCGTGGCTGGCACCTCGACGAGGTGCACGTGACGGTCGACGGCCAGCCGATGGGCGGTGGCCTGTTCGACCTCGCCACCTTCGCCTTCCACAACGCCAAGACGCTCGCCTGGCGCGAGCGCGGCCCGTACTTCTACCTGCCGAAAATGGAGTGCATGGAGGAAGCGCGCCTGTGGGACGAGGTGATGGCCTTCCTCGAAGTGCGCCTCAACCTGCCGGTGGGCACGATGAAGGCGACGGTGCTGATCGAAACGCTGCCCGCGGTGTTCGAGATGCACGAGATCCTGCACGCACTCCGCGGCCGCATCGTCGGCCTGAACTGCGGCCGCTGGGACTACATCTTCAGCTGGCTGAAGACGCTGCGCCGCCACGCCGACAAGGTGCTGCCGGAGCGCGGCCAGGTGACGATGGCCCAGCCCTTCCTGAAGGCCTATTCGGAACTGCTGATCCAGACCTGCCACCGCCGCGGTGCGCATGCGATGGGCGGCATGGCGGCCCAGATCCCGATCAAGGGCGATGACGAGGCCAACGAGCGCGCCATGCAGCGGGTGCGCACCGACAAGCTGCGCGAGGTCACCGCCGGCCACGACGGCACCTGGGTGGCGCACCCGGCGCTGATCCCGATCGCGCGCGAGGTCTTCGACGCGCACATGCCGACGCCGAACCAGCACCACGTCAAGCGCGAGGACGTGCAGGTGACGCGCGACGACCTGCTGAAGCCCTCGCTCGGCACCATCACTCGCGCCGGCTTCGACAACAACGTCGACGTCTGCGTGCGCTACATGGCGGCGTGGCTGGCCGGCAGCGGCTGCGTGCCGATCCACCACCTGATGGAGGACGCGGCCACCGCCGAGATCAGCCGCACCCAGCTGTGGCGCTGGCTGCACCACCCGCAGATCGCGGCGAAGAACGGCGTTCCCGCCGAGCCGCTGCACCTCGACGACGGGACGCCGGTGGATTGGGCGCTGTTCGAGCGCGCCCTGATCAACCTGCCGTCCGTGATCGGCGACCGCCGCGTGATCACCGGTGGCGAGCGCCTCGATGCCGCCATTGCCCTGCTCGACCGCCTCACCCACGCCGACACGCTGGAAGCCTTCCTTACCAGCGCTGCCTACCCGCAGCTCGTCCAGAGCGAACTCCACCCCAGCTGACGCGCAACCGCACTCACTCGTTCCTCTCTTCTCGCTTCATCACGCTCTTCTTCCTCTCCTCGCCCCACCCCTCCTTACCCGCCAAGGACTCCGCCATGAGCACGCTGCCGACCGCCGACCAACTGAAGCACGACTGGGCCACCAACCCCCGCTGGAAGGGCGTGACCCGCAACTACACCGCCCACGACGTCGTGCGCCTCCGCGGCACCGTTCCGGTCGAGCACAGCATCGCCAAGCTTGGCGCGCAGAAGCTGTGGCGCTACCTGCAGACGGAAGACTTCATCAACGCGCTCGGCGCGCTGACCGGCAACCAGGCCATGCAGCAGGTCAAGGCCGGCCTGAAGGCCATCTACCTCTCCGGCTGGCAGGTCGCCGCCGACGCCAACCTCGCCGGCGAGATGTACCCCGACCAGTCGCTGTACCCGGCCAACTCGGTGCCGCAGGTGGTCAAGCGCATCAACAACACGCTGCTGCGCGCCGACCAGATCCAGTGCGCCGAAGGCCAGGGCGACATCGACTACCTGCAGCCGATCGTGGCCGATGCCGAGGCCGGCTTCGGCGGCGTGCTGAACGCCTTCGAGCTGATGAAGGCGATGATCGAGGCCGGCGCCTCGGGCGTGCACTTCGAGGACCAGCTGGCGTCGGTGAAGAAGTGCGGCCACATGGGCGGCAAGGTGCTGGTGCCGACCCGCGAGGCCATCGAGAAGCTCAACGCCGCGCGCCTCGCCGCCGACGTCATGGGCGTGCCGACGCTGATCGTCGCGCGCACCGACGCCGAAGCCGCCGACCTCCTCACCTCCGACATCGACGCCAACGACCGCCCGTTCTGCACCGGCGAGCGCACCGTCGAGGGCTTCTACAAGACGCGCCCAGGTGCGGAGCAGGCGATCAGCCGCGGCCTCGCCTACGCGCCCTACGCCGACCTGGTGTGGTGCGAGACCGGCAAGCCGGACCTCGCCTTCGCCAAGCGCTTCGCCGAGGCCATCCACGCCAAGTACCCGGGCAAGTTGCTGGCCTACAACTGTTCGCCGTCCTTCAACTGGAAGAAGAACCTCGACGACGCCACCATCGCGCGCTTCCAGAAGGAGCTCGCGGCCATGGGCTACAAGTTCCAGTTCATCACCCTGGCCGGCTTCCACAGCCTCAACTACGGCATGTTCGACCTGGCCCACGGCTATGCCCGCCGCCAGATGAGCGCCTTCGTCGAGCTGCAGGAGCGTGAGTTCGCCGCCGCCGAGCGTGGCTTCACCGCGGTGAAGCACCAGCGCGAAGTCGGCACCGGCTACTTCGACGCGGTCACGCAGACCATCCAGAGCGGCCAGAGCTCGACCACGGCGATGCGCGGCAGCACCGAGGAAGAGCAGTTCCACGGCGAGAAGGAGACCGTCGCGGCCTGAGCCGCGGCGGCCGGCCCCGAGCGGAGGCGGGGCCGGCACGCCTTCCCGTGGTGAAAAAAGAACGGGCCCCGAAGGGCCCGTTCTCATTTCTGCCGTTGTGAGCCTTACGGCGTCACGGTCAGGTTCACGCGGACCGTCGCCGACGCACGGGCGGGATCGTTGCTGCCGAGGCAGACGAAGCCCGAGTAGCTGCCCGGAGCGAGGCCGGCCGTGTTGACGTTGACGGTCACCGTGGCCGGGGCGCCGGCCGCGGCGCGGCCGGAGACCGGCAACACGCTGCTGATCCACGGCGCGCCACAGCTGACCGTGCCGTTGAGCGTGAACGCGAGGCCTGCCGGCGCGCCGGCCGGGGTGGCCCAGACGTTGTCCGGGGCCGGGTTGCTGGGGACGATGGTGCGCGGTGCCGTCCCGTTGCCCTGCTGCGAGAAGAACCAGGCAAAGCGGTTGGCGAACACCGCGTTCACCTGCGGCACCAGCCAATAGCGGCCCGGCTGCAGCGTCACGCTCTGGCCCGCAGCGGCGAGGTTCAAGCGGAGAACGCCGCCGGCGGTGCTGATGCCCGGCGAATTGGCCGGAGCGGCGTAGCGCCACACCGCCGCGTTCGGCGAGGTGTCCGGGTCGCCCGCCGGCACGCCGCCCGCGTCGGCGAAGATCGACCAGCCGATCACCGTCGTCGCCGGGATGGTGCCGGTGCCGAGCACGAAGCCTTCGTTGGTGATGCTGGACAGCGTGGTCGGCTGCGTCACGACAAAATCATCGGCGGCGAACTGGCCGATGCCCAAGTCGCTGTAGCGGCCGGTGGCGTAGCCGCTCTGGGCGCCTGCGCCGCTCTGCGCGACGACGGCGCCGGTGCCGGTGCCGGTGGTACGCGTGCTGAAGTCGACCGGGTTGCTGTTGCTCCACAGGGTGAAGTTGGCGCTGCGCGTCGTATTCGCGGGGACGCTGACGGCGACCGTCTCGGTGCTCAGGCCCAGCTCCGGCGCGCGGACGGCGACGGCGATCGGCAGGCGCAGGGTCGGCGAGCGGGTGGTGGCGTCATCCCCGGTGGAGGTGAGGGTCAGCGTCCCGAAGCGGTAGCTGCCGTCAACCGGCTGGCCCGCGGTGTTCACCGTGATGGTGACCGTCTGCGTGCCGAACGGGGCGATGGTGAACACCGGCGTGCTGATCGTGCCGGTGACGCCCGACAGCGACAGGCTGAAGGTCTGGAACGTCCCGCGGGTGCTGCGGAACGTGCGGGTGAACGTGCATGTGGTCGGCCCGCAGCCGCGATTCGCCAGGCTCGCGAGGTTGAGCTGCGACACGTCGCCGCCAAGGGCCGGGTTCGCGGCCAGGTAGTCCGCGCGCTGTTCGTCGAGCACGAGGCCGGTTTTCGCGGCGGCGTCCACCTGGACGCGGCCGGCGCCGGCCTGGAAGGGCGTGGCCGGCGCGCCGGTCTCGTTCCGCACGCCTTGGGTGGCCGTCATCATCAGGGCCGACTTGATCTCGGCCGGGGTCCAGGTCGGGAACAGTTGGCGCAGCAGTGCGCCGCTGCCCGCCACCTGTGGCGACGACATCGAGGTGCCGCTGAGGAAGCCGATGGTCTGGGCGCAGGCCGCCGTGT
Organism: Silanimonas algicola; assembly: GCF_054777375.1. NCBI lineage: Bacteria > Pseudomonadati > Pseudomonadota > Gammaproteobacteria > Lysobacterales > Lysobacteraceae > Silanimonas > Silanimonas algicola. The sequence continues at coordinate 338,467 of NZ_BAAHAS010000003.1, forward strand.
TCCACTGCGCCGGATTGGTGCAGGTCACCGGCTCGAGGATGTTCACGCCGTGGCCGGTGATGTCCGGCTTGAGCACCGAGAACGCCGCCGGGCCGCGCGAGCTGAAAGCCGCCAGCTGGTCCGCCGCGTTGTCGATCCGCGTGGCCGGGAAGGGCACCGTGGCGGCGAGCGCCGGGTTCGACACGGTGAGCGCCTGCAGCGCCACGCCGCTGTCCTGCGCCATGCCGAACACCGGCACGGTGGCGCCCGGTACCGACGGGGCGATGCCGCCCGCGGCGTTGTTGACGATGATCACGGCGCGCGCGCCGGCCGCCGTCGCGTTCGCCACTTTCTCGGTGAAGGCGCAGGTGCCGCGACGCACGAGCGCGATGCGGTTGCTGAAGAAGCCCGCCGGGAAGGCGCCGCTCGCCGTGCAGCCGTCGGCCGCGCCCGTGAAGCCCGGGCCGGCGCGGAGCACGGTGCTCGGGATCGGCCCGCCCAGCTCGACGCCGCCGGTCCCCGCGTTCAGGAGGATCGTCGACAGGTTCGCGGGCACGCCGGCGCCGCTGACGTTGAGTCCGAACTCGTACCCCGCGCGGCCGGACTGCGCCGCGGCGACGGTCATCACCCACGGCTGGCTGTGGCCGTTGGTGGACGGGTTCGGGCCGCTGTTGCCGGCCGAGGCCGAGACGAAGATCCCGGCATCGGTCGCGGCGAGGAAGGCCTGCGAGATCGCCTCCGACCACGGCTGCGCGCCGCCGCCGATCGAGTAGTTGATCACGTCGACGCCGTCGGCGATCGCCTGGTTGATCGAGGCCAGTGTCGAGACGTTCGGGCACAGCCCCTGGCCGGTCGCGGTGTTGGTGTAGCAGGCGTCGTAGGCGATCACGTTGGCCCGCGGCGCGATGCCCGACAGCGTGATCGTGTTGCCGCGGAACGTCGCCGTGCGGACGTTGCCCGCGGTGGTGCCGGCCGTGTGCGTGCCGTGGCTGTTGCTGTCGCCGAAGCCGGGCTCCTCCGCGACGTTCGCCGTGCCGCAGAGGTTGGCCGGAGGGCCGCAGACGAAATCGTAGCCGCCGATCAGCTTGTCGTTGCAGCGGCCGGCATCGACGCCGCCGGCTGCGCAGGTGCCGAGGTAGTTGCCTTCGCCCAGCGGATTCTTGATCTCATGGCCGGTGGCCGGCTCGGTGCCGGCGAAGGACGGGCTGGCGAAATTGATGCCGGAATCGATGATGCCGACCACCACGCCCTCGCCTTTGGCGCGGCGGTTGTACACCGACACTTCGGTCCGGCCGCGGCTGATGAACGCCGCGCGGTGGAAACCGGTGCCATCCTCCCAGACCTTGTCCGCGCCGATCACTGCGGGAGCGACTTCGTCGTCCAGCGCGTACTCGGTGTAGGGCTCCACCAGCGTGACCGCCGGATCGTTGGCGAGCGCGGCTGCTTCGGCCGGGGTGAGCTCGGCGACGATACCGTTGAACGCGTGCTGCATCCGGTGCTGCACCGCGAAGTTGCGCCCCACGCGCGACTTGAGCCGTGCCTCGTTCGTGCGCTGCTGGCCTTCCAGCTGGGTGGCATAGGCCTCGACGGCCGCGTCGACGTCGACGCCCGGCTTGCCGAGCAGGGGCGGAGCCGGCGCGTCCTGCAACTGCGCTTCGAAGGTGATCGCCGGTGCGTCACGGAATCCCACGATGTACGGCATCCGCCCGGTCGACTCGAACGCCTGCAGGACCGGCGAGGCCGAGGTCGCCACCGGGACGTTCTTCAACGAGGTTGCCTGCGCAGCCCCCGCCATGGCCACCAAGGCCGAAGACACCGCGATCGAACACCACTTCTGTTGCAAGCGACGCATGGTTGACTCCCCAACGAAACGTTTCAGATGAAGTCCGCGGCCGCTCGGGCCGATGGACGTGGCATCGGCGCCTTGGCGGACTCGCGGGGGCGGGACGATCGGCAGCGGGGGCGCTTCGGTCGTATCGTTACTGTGTAACGTGAATGCCACAGCCCTGCAAGTGCGCAGCGAGCTCTCGCGCGCGCGATCACGCCGCGGTGCTGCGCCGTATCAAAAGGCGCGTTTCAGGCGCTCACGCCATCCTGACATCCAGCGCTGGAGGCGCCCGAGCGAGTCGGTGTGGAACACGATGCCAATCTCCATGGCGCGGCCTTCGCGGATGCGGCGAGCCACCAGCGTGGCACCGCCGAGCGCGATGCGGTCACCGATATGCACCTCGCCTTCGAAGCGCGTCGCGAACATTTCGCTCGCGGTGTGCGCGGCGTAGCGCGGCGGGATCGGAAGCCCGTAGAAGCCGGCGAGTTCGCCGAGCGGCAGGTCGCCCGGCAGGCTGAAGGCGCCAAACGCTTCGTGCTCGGCTTCGCGCGCCTCGTGGCCTTCCGCGAACAGCCAGTCGAGCCGGTAGACCTCGCCAGGCGGGGCGAGGAAGTACGCCGTGTCGCCGGGTGCTGGAGGGCCGGCTTCGTGTGGCAGCAGGATTTGCCCGTCCCGGACGACCATCGCCGCGCGGGCCCAGCCCGGCAGTTCGGCATTCTTGCCCAGCACGGCGCTGGTCGGCCCGACGCGGTAGCCCACCAGCTCGTAGTCGAGCTGCCCGGGCAGGTCGAGCTCGATGCGGCGGGTGGCCGTTTCACGCCGCGGCAATGCAACGCGGAACAGCCGCGCCGCGGGCTTGAGGGTCCAGCCCTGCACCAGCAGCGACGTCACGACCACCACGAACGCGACGTTGAAATACAGGTTCGCGTTCGGCAGGGCCATCAGCAGCGGCAGCGAGGCAAGGAAAATGCCCACGGCGCCACGGAGGCCGACCCAGCCGATGAAGCCGATCTCCCGCTTGTGGAAACCGAACGGCACCAGGCAGGCGGCGACCGCGACGGGGCGGGCCACGAGCATCAGCACCGCGGCGAGCACCAGAGCGGGACCGAGCACGTCCATCAGGGTGGAAGGCACCACCAGCATGCCGAGCAGCAGGAACATGCCGCCTTGGGCCAGCCAGGTCGCAGCGTTGAGCACCGTGGTCACGTTGGCGATGGCGCGTACCGGCCGCTGTCCGACCACCAGTCCAGCCACGTAGACGGCGAGGAAGCCGCTGCCATGGAGAGTATTGGTCACCGCGAACACGCCCACGGCGCCGGCAAGCGCGAACAGCGGGTGCAGGCCCTCGGGCAGGGTGAGGCGATTGAGGCCGAGCGCGATCAGTCGGCCACCGAGCACACCGATGCCGACCCCGAGTCCGATCTGCAGCACCAGCTTGCCGGCGAGTCCGGCCGGGCCGCCGAGATCGCCGATCGAGAGCCAGGTGCACAACAGCACGGTCAGGAAGACCGCCATCGGGTCGTTGCTGCCCGACTCGATCTCGAGCACGCCGTTCACCCGCTTGGGGAGCGCGATCCCGGCCCCGCGCAGGAGGAAGAACACGGCCGCGGCATCGGTCGAGGCCAGGACGGCGCCGAGCAGCAGACCCTCGACCCAGCCAACCTGCAGCAGCCATGCCGCCGCCAGCGCGGTGATCAGGGCGGTGATCGCCACGCCCGCCGTGGCAAGCCAGAGTGCGGGCGCGATGGCCGGTCGAAGCGGCGCAAGCCGGGTCTGGAGCCCGCCATCGAACAGGATGATGGCGAGGGCCAGAGCGCCGATCGCGTAGACGATGCCCGGAGCCATCGAGAAACCGGCCCCCTCGGGACCGAGGGCCACGCCGAGGGCCAGGAACACCAGGAGCAGCGGCGCGCCGAACCGGCGGGCGACCAGGCTGGAGCCGATGCCCAACAGGGCGACGAGGGCGCCGCCCAGAAGCCACGTGTCAGTGCGCGCCAACCACTCCATGCCCCGTCTTGTGCTCCGATCGCGTCGAAGCTTGGAGCTTAGCCTGCAACGGCGGATCCGCGTCGATGCCCGTTGAACGGAAGCCGATGGCTTCGGCCATGTGCGGCAGGTCGACGGCCTCATGGGCTCCGAGGTCGGCGACGGTGCGCGCCACCCGCAACGTGCGATGGACCGCCCGGGCGGACAGCGCGAGCCGATCGGCGGCGCGTTCCAGCAATTGCCGCGCGGCTGGGGTCGCGGCCACCAGCGCGTCGAGTTCGCCCGGTGCGAGGTGCGCGTTCGGTTTCCCTTGGCGCTGCTGCTGGCGTTCGTGCGCGGCCACGACCCGTGAACGAACCGTGGCGCTGGGCTCGCGCGCGTCCGGGCCTGACGTCGTGGCGGTCGTGGCCATCAACGCCGTGGCCGGGATCCTTGCCAGCGTCACGTGCAGGTCGATGCGGTCCAGCAACGGGCCGCTCACTCGGGCCTGGTAGCGCGCGATGGCGTCCGCCGGGCAGTCGCAGCGGCCCGACGGATCACCCGCCCAGCCGCAGGGGCAGGGGTTCATGGCCGTCACCAGCAGGGGGCGTGCGGGGAACACCGCGTGCATCGCCGCGCGCGCGACATGAACATCGCCGGACTCGAGCGGCTCGCGCAGGGCATCCAGGGTGTTTCGGTGCCATTCCGGCAATTCGTCGAGGAACAGCACGCCATGGTGCGCGAGGGACAGCTCGCCGGGTCGCGGAATGCCGCCACCGCCGACCAGGGCCACCGCGCTGGCGCCGTGCAGCGGCGCGCGGAACGGGCGTGACGTCGGCCAGCCGCCGGCGTCGCGCAACGGTGCGGCGAGGCTGCGGATCACCGCCAGCTCCAGGGCTTCCTGCTCCGTGAGGGGCGGCAGCAGCCCCGGAAGACAGCGCGCGAGCAGCGTCTTTCCGCAGCCGGGCGGACCGGTGAAGCGCAGTCCGTGCATGCCGGCTGCCGCGATCTCCAGTGCGCGCTTGCCGAGCCCCTGCCCGACGACGTCAGCGAGATCGGCGCCGTCGTACCGCTGTGAATCGGGCGCGTGGCCCGCCGCGGCACCGGGGAGCGGCGATGGGGTCGGGCGAAGCAGGCGTTCGCCGCGGAGGTGGGCGACGACCTGGGCCAGCGTGCGTGCGCCGAGCACCGTGGCGCCCCTGGCATGGCCGGCATCGGCGGCGTTTTCCTCGGGCAGGATCAGCGCGCGTCCCGCCTTCGCTGCCGCGATGGCGGCCGGCAAAGCGCCGCTGATGCCGCGAAGGGCGCCGGAGAGCGACAACTCCCCGAGGAGCTCGACCTCCTGCAGCGCATCCAGAGGCACTTGGCCGGCCGCGGCCAGGAGCCCGATGGCCATCGGCAGATCGAAGCGTGCACCGTCCTTCGGCAGCTCCGCCGGCGCGAAGTTCACCGTGATGCGCCTGCTTGGCAGTTCGAATTGGCTGGCCTGCAGGGCGGCGCGGATGCGCTCGCGCGACTCGCGGGCCACCGTGCCGGCGAGCCCGGCGATGGTGACCTGCGGCAAGCCGCCGGCCATGAAGACCTCGACGCGCACTTCCGGCGCGCGCACGCCACAGCGTGCACGGGTGTGCACCAGCGCCAACGCCATGGCGGCGACTCAGTCGCGGGTATCGGGCGACGCGGGGCGCGAGGCGGCGTCGAGCGCCTCGAGCTGGCGTTCGAGCGCTTCCAGCTTCTCGCGCGTGCGGCGCAGGACGGCCTTCTGCACTTCGAACTCCTCGCGCGTGACGAGGTCGAGTTTGCCCAAACCCGCCTGCAGGGCGGCACGGAAATTCTTCTCGAGGTCGGCGCGCGCGCCCTCGAGGCCGGGCGGCACGAGGTCGTTGAGCCGGCGGGCGAGGTCGTCGATGGCCTTGAGGTCGATCATGGTGGGGGTCCGTGGGCGGTCGACGACAGCGTGACGGCAGGGGAGTCGCGAGGATGTCGGCGGTCATCGCCGCGACGGGTCGGCCGATACCGCATCGGGCGCGGCCCCCGAGCGAGGGCCCGTATCAGAGCACAGCCGGCGTGACGTAGACAATCGATCGATCTCTGGTCGCATCGAGGGTGGGGATCACTTCACCTGGGGAGACAACGATGCGAATGCGAGTTCGAGGGGAGGGCGCGCTTCGACGCGCCGCGAAAGGGCTGTCGGCGTGGGCGGTCGGCGTGGCCGGACTGACGGCGGCCGGGGCGGCCGTGGCGCAGGACACGCCGATGCTGTCCGCGGGCGATACCGCCTGGATGCTGGTGGCCACGGGCCTGGTGCTGCTGATGACGCTGCCGGGGCTGGCGCTGTTCTACGCCGGCATGGTGCGGGCCAAGAACGTGCTGTCGGTGCTGATGCAGTGCTTTGCGATCGCCGGACTGATCACGGTGCTCTGGGTCGTCTACGGCTACTCGCTGGCCTTCGACACCACGGGGATGGTGGAAGGCGAGGTCAACCTGGCCAGTTTCATCGGTGGCTTCGACAAGGCCTTCCTGTCCGGCGTCACCCGCGAGTCGCTGGTGCTGGCCATCCCAGAAAGCCTGTTCGTGGCCTTCCAGATGACGTTCGCGATCATCACGCCGGCGCTGATCGTCGGTGCCTTCGCCGAACGCATGCGCTTCGCCGCGCTGCTGGTGTTCACGGCGCTGTGGTTCACCTTCGCCTACCTGCCGATCGCGCACATGACTTGGGCCGGCCCGGGCGGCCTGTTCTGGGACTGGGGCGTGCTCGACTTCGCCGGCGGCACGGTCGTGCACATCAACGCGGGCATCGCCGGCCTCGTGGCGGCGATCATGCTCGGCAAGCGCAAGGGTTGGCCGACCACCGCGATGGCCCCACACCACCTCGGCTACACGCTGATCGGCGCCGCCCTGCTGTGGGTGGGCTGGTTCGGCTTCAATGCCGGCAGCGCGGTCGCCGCGAATGGCGGCGCGGCCATGGCCCTGCTGGTCACGCAGATCGCGGCCGCGACGGCGGCCTTGGGCTGGATCGCGGCGGAATGGATCACCCACGGCAAGCCCTCGGTGCTGGGCATCGCCTCGGGCGCGGTGGCGGGCCTCGTGGCCATCACGCCCGCCGCCGGCACGGCCGGCCCGCTCGGCGCACTGGCCATCGGCGCCATTTCGGGCGTGGTGTGCTTCTTCGCCGCCACCAAGCTCAAGCGCATCTTCGGCTACGACGATTCGCTCGACGTGTTCGGCGTGCACGGCGTGGGCGGCATCATCGGCGCCCTGCTGACGGGCGTGTTCGCGTCGGCCGCGTTCGGTGGCGCCGGCCTGTCCGGCGACCGCACGATCGGCGAGCAGGTGTTCTGGCAGGCCGCCGCCGTCGGCATCACCGTGGTGTGGTCGGCGGTGGTCACGGTGATCACGCTGAAGATCGCCGGCCTGTTCGGCGGGCTGCGCGCGACGCCGGAAGAAGAGCAGGAAGGCCTCGACCTGGCCCTTCACGGCGAGTCGGGCTACAACCTCTGATCGCGGCCATGGCGCGAGGCACGCCCCGCGCCGTAGGCTTCGCCATGAACTGACGAAAGGACATCCCGATGAAAATGGTCACGGCCATCATCAAGCCCTTCAAGCTCGACGACGTGCGCGAAGCGCTGTCCGAGGTGGGGGTCACCGGCATCACCGCCACCGAGGTCAAGGGCTTCGGGCGGCAGAAGGGCCACACCGAGCTGTACCGCGGCGCCGAGTACGTCGTCGACTTCCTGCCGAAGATCAAGCTGGAGGTGGCGGTCACCAACGACCAGGTCGACCGCGTGGTCGAAGCCATCGCCGGCGCCGCGAACAGCGGCAAGATCGGCGACGGCAAGATCTTCGTCTACGACCTCGAGCGGGTGATGCGCATCCGCACCGGCGAGCTGGACGGCGACGCGCTCTAAGCCGAGGGATCGGCGCAACGGAAAAGGGCGCCTCGCGGCGCCCTTCTCTTTGGCCTTGCTCGCCTTCCACTTTTTACTTCGCCAGCGCCTTCTCGACGAAGGGCGGCAAGGCGAGCGCGGCTTGGTGGATGGCGGCGCTGTAGTACAGCGTCTCGAACGGGCGCGCGGCGGCGTCCTTCATGCGGAACTGCGTGAGATCACGCGATTCCTTCGACGCGACCAGGCAGCTCCAGTAGCCCGTGGGGTAGCAGGGCTGCGGGAAGGGCAGCACGCGGAAGTCCTGGAAGCCGGCATCGCGCATCGCGGCGCGCATGTCGAGGATGAGATGCATCAGCGCAAGCGGGCTCTCGCTCTGCTGCACGAGCAGGCCGCCCGGCTTCAGCGCGCGCAGGCAGTCTTCGTAGAAGGCGCGGTTGAACAGGCCTTCGGCCGGGCCCACCGGGTCGGTCGAGTCGACGATCACGACATCGATGCTCTCCGCGGCGGCATTCTTCATGTAGGCGATGCCGTCGTCGAACATCACCGTCGCGCGCGGGTCGTCGTTGCTCTCGCACAGCTCGGGGAAGTACTTGCGGGCCATCACCGTGACCTGCTCGTCGATGTCGCACTGCACGGCGGTCTTCACGCCCGGGTGCTTGAGCACTTCGCGCAGCGTGCCGCAGTCGCCGCCGCCGATGATGACGACGTTCTCCGGGTTCGCATGCGTGAACAGCGGCGCGTGCGCCATCATCTCGTGATAGAAAAAGTTGTCGCGCGTGGTGACCATCATCGCGCCGTCGATCAGCATGACCTTGCCCCAGTCGGTGCTGTCATAGACCTCGATCTTCTGGAACGGCGACTGCACCTCGTCCAGCTTCGCCGTCACGCGCAGGCCGAAGGCCGAGCCGGTGTGGTCGAAGGTCTCGTGGAGCCAAGTCGGGGATGAGTTCACTGTCGGTACTCCTCGAAGGAATGAAGGCGAAGCGGATCGGTGGGGAGCGAGCTCTGCGTTGGGCTGGGGCGCGAGCGCTGCTTTGGGGTGGGGCGCGGTCTCGGCCGCCGCGCCGGCGCGCGGGCCCGCCCGGGGGCGCGCAGTCTACCCCCGTTCGGCCGGCGCGGCCCCCGCCAGCGCCCCCCCGTTCACCCCCCGGTCGTACACTACGCGCCCTTTGTTGCCACCTGGCCCCAGCCCATGACCGCCTGGACGCTCGACCGCGCCCGCCACACCTACTCCGTGCCGTACTGGTCCGACGGGTATTTCGACATCGACGGCCGGGGTCGGCTCGTGGCGCGCCCGAACGGCGACGAGGGTCCGGGGATCGCACTCGCCGACGTGGTGGAGCGGGCCCGGGGCATGGGCCACAAGCTGCCCTTGCTGGTGCGCTTCTCCGACGTGCTCGGCCATCGCTTGGCCAAGCTGCAGCACGCTTTCGCGCAGGCCATGCGCGAGCTCGACTACCGCGGCGGCTACACGGCGGTCTATCCGATCAAGGTGAACCAGCACGCCGGCGTGGCCGGCGAGCTGGCGCGCGTGGGCGCCCCGGTGGGCGAGGCCCCGTACACCGCCGATTTCGGCCTCGAGGCCGGCAGCAAGCCGGAGCTGATGGCCGTGCTGGCTTTGGCCCGCCCGGGCAGCATCGTGGTGTGCAACGGCTACAAGGACCGTGAATTCATCCGCCTGGCGCTGATGAGTCGCAAGCTCGGTCTCGACACCATCCTCGTCATCGAGAAGCCCTCGGAAGTGGGGCTGATCATCGAGGAGTCGCGCGCGCTGGGTATCACGCCGGTGGTCGGCATCCGCCTGCGCCTGGCCTCGCTCGGCGCCGGCAAGTGGCAGAACAGCGGCGGCGACAAGGCCAAGTTCGGCCTCTCCCCGCGCCAGGTGCTGGATGCCGTCGACAAGCTGCGGGCCGCGGGCCTCGGCGAGAGCGTCGCGATGCTCCATTTCCACATGGGCTCGCAGATCAGCAACGTGCGCGACATCGCCAGCGGCATGCGCGAGGCGGTGAACTACTTCGTCGAGCTGTCGAAGCGCGGTTGCCCGATCCGCCTGATGGACGCCGGCGGTGGCCTCGGCGTCGACTACGAAGGCACGCGCTCACGCAGCTTCTGCTCGATCAACTACGGGCTCGACCAGTACGCCTACACCCTGCTGCAGCCGCTGGCCGAGGCCTGCGCCGAGCACGCCCTGCCGCAGCCGCGCCTGATCACCGAAGCCGGTCGTGCGATGACCGCCCACCACGCGGTGATGGTGGTGAACGTGTCGGAAGTCGAGCGCGCGCCGGAAGGCCGCGTCGGCCCGGCGCAGGCCGGCGAGCCGGCGGTCATCCGCCACCTGCGCGAAGTGCAGGCCGAGCTCGACGTGCGTCCGCCGGTCGAGCTCTTCCACGAGGCCCAGCACCACCTCGCCGAAGGCCAGACGCTGTTCGCGCTGGGCCAGCTCGGCGTCGAGCAGCGCGCGCAGCTGGATGATCTCTTCTATGCCATCGCCCACGCGGTGCGGCAGCGCCTGTCGGCCGAAGAGAAGAGCCACCGCCCGGTGCTCGACGAGCTCAACGAGCGCCTCGTCGACAAGTACTTCGTCAACTTCTCGGTGTTCGAGTCGATCCCGGACGTCTGGGCCATCGAGCAGGTGTTCCCGATCGTGCCGGTGGAGCGCCTCGATGAGGAGCCCACGCGCCGTGGCGTGATTGCCGACCTCACCTGCGATTCCGACGGCCGCATCGACACCTACGTCGAAAGCGAAGCGCTCGATGCGTCGATGCCGTTGCATGCGCTCAAGCCCGGCGAGTCCTACCTGCTGGCCATCGCGATGGTGGGCGCGTACCAGGAGACGCTGGGCGACATCCACAACCTGTTCGGCGACACCGATACGGTGGCCGTGCACCTCGACGGCGCCGGAGGCTACCGCCTCGACACACAGCGTCGCGGCGACACCACCGACGTGATGCTCGACTATGTCGGCTACAAGCTCGCCGACCTGCGCGTGCGCTATCGCGCCAACGTCGAAGCCGCCAACCTCCCGGAGGCGACGGCGGCCGAGTTCCTCGCGGCCCTCGAAACGGGGCTCACCGGCTACACCTACCTCTCCGAAGAGCCCTTGGAGTGAGCGAGACGATGCCCGCCGAGAGTCCCGCGTCGATCCGCCGCGCCGCCTTCATCGGCCTGGGCGCGATGGGCCATTCCATGGCCGGCCATCTCGCCGACCGCGGCCTGCTGGCTGTCGTGGGCAACCGCACGGCCGCGAAGGCGAAGGCCTTCGCCGGCGCCCGCGCCAGTGTCGCGGCGGCTGCGGCCTTCGCCGACTACGCGGGCTGCGACGTGGTCGCGCTTTGCGTCTCGGCCGACGCCGACGTGCTGGAGAACGTCGACGGGCTCGCGGCGGTGCTCGCCCCGGGCGCTATCGTGATCGACCACAGCACCGTCGCCGTCGAGACCGCCCGCGAGGCCGCGAGGCGTTTGGCGGCCTGCGGCATTGGCTTCCTCGATGCGCCGGTGTCCGGCGGCGTGGAGGGCGCGAGGAACGGCAGGCTGTCCATCATGATCGGCGGCGACGAAGCCACGCTCGAGCGCGCCCGGCCGGTGCTCGAGGCCTATGGCGCGCGCATCGCCCTGATGGGCCCGAACGGCGCCGGCCAGGCCACCAAGGCGGTCAACCAGATCCTGGTCGCCGGCATCAACGAAGCAGTGTGCGAAGGCCTGGCCTTCGCCGAGAAGCTCGGGCTCGATGCCGAACGCCTGCTTCCGACGTTGATGGCTGGTGCCGCCAGCAACTGGTTCCTCGACAAGCGCGGCGCGACGATGCTCCGCGACGAGTTCACCCCAGGCTTCAAGTGTGCCCACATGGCGAAGGACCTGCGCATCGTGCAGGCGATGGCGGAGGCGGCGGGCCTCCAACACCCGGTCATCGACCGTGCGCTGGCGGACTACAGCGAACTCGAGCGCCGTGGTGACGGCGACCTCGACACCTCGGCGCTGATCACACTGAAGCGCTGAGAATCAGCGCGCGGGCGTTGTCGTGATGCCGGCTTCCGCCAGCGCCCTTTGTGCGGCGTCGCGCGCGGCCGCGTCGGAGTAAGGGCCAAGGCGAACGCGATGCAGGGTGCGGCCATTGACCTGCACGGTTTCGATCCGTGCCATCTGGCCCACCAGTGCCAGCCGGGCGCGCAGCGCCTCGGCATCGCCGGCATTGCCGAACGCACCGGCCTGCAACTGCAGGCCGCTTGGCGTCGCCGGCGCCGCGGGCGTCGACGTGGTTCCCGCGTCCGCGGTCGCTGCCGATGCCGGCGCCGCGGCCCCGGCGGTCTCTCCCGGAAGCTCCACTTCCTTCTCCGGCAGCACCGTGTAGAAGTCGTAGGTCGGCTTCGGGGCTTCCGTCGCCTCTTCCGGCTCCTGCGCGACCGGCTCGGCGTCGCGTCGCGGCGCCGGGGCTTCGGCCTGCGGGTTCGGCTGCGGCAGGATCGCGTCGAGCTTCTGCCGGTCGCCGAACATCAGGTAGCCCGCGGCGAGGCCGAGGCCCAGCAGCAGGCCGGCCACGAGGATCAGCCCGGCCTTGAAGCCGCCGCCACGCTTCGCCTGCGATTTGCCGCCGCGCTTCGCTGCCATCACATGCTCTCCGGGGCCGAGACGCCCAGCAGGGCGAGGCCGTTCGCCAGCACCTGGCGCGTCGCCGCGGCGAGGCCGAGGCGCGCATGGCGCAGTTCCTCGTCGGCGATCAGGATCGGCTGGGCGTTGTAGAAGGCGTGGAAGCTCGCGGCGAGCTCGCGCAGGTAGTTCGCGACGATCTGCGGGCCGCGGTGCTGCGCGGCGGCCTGCACGACCTCCGGGAAGCGCATCAGCTCGGTGATCAGCGCGTTCTCCTGCGGTTCGACGAGCTTGGCGCGCGCCGCTTCGGCCGCCGTGCGGTTCCACGAATAGCCCTTCTCCACCGCCTGCCGGAAGATCGAGGCGATGCGCGCGTGGGCGTACTGGATGTAGTAGACCGGGTTCTCGTTCGACTGGCTCTTGGCGAGGTCGAGGTCGAAGTCGAGGTGCTGGTCGTTGCCGCGCATCACGTAGAAGAAGCGCGCGGCGTCGGTGCCCACTTCCTCGCGCAATTCGCGCAGCGTGACGAAGCTGCCGGCGCGGGTCGACATCTGCACGCGCTCGCCACCGCGGAACAGGATCGCGAACTGCACCAGCTCGATGTCGATCTTCGCCGGGTCGAGGCCAAGTCCCTGCGCCGCGGCCTTGAGGCGCGCGATGTAGCCGTGGTGGTCGGCGCCGAAGATGTAGATGGCGCGCTCGAAGCCGCGCTCGAACTTGCTGAGCAGGTAGCCGAGGTCCGAGGCGAAGTAGGTGGTGACGCCGTTCTCGCGCTTGACCACGCGGTCCTTGTCGTCGCCGAAGGTGGTCGCCCGGAACCACAGCGCGCCCTCCTGCTCGTACAGGTGGCCGTTGGCCTGCAGCGTGTCGATGGCGCGCTGCACGTAGCCGTCGGTCATCAGCGAGCGCTCGCTGAAGAAGTTGTCATGGACGACGCCGAAGCCCTTCAGGTCGTCCTTGATGTCCGCGAGGCACCAGGACAGGCCGGCATCGAAGACCTTGCGGTAGTCGGCCTCGCCGAGCAGGGCCTTGGCGCGGGCGATCAGGCCGTCGACGTGGGCTTCCTTGTCGCCGCCCTGCGACTCGTCGGCCGGCAGGCCGTCCATCACTTCGGTGGCACCGCGCTTGAAGGCGTCCCCGACCTTGCCGCGCAGCTTGCGAGCGATCTCGATGACGTAGTCGCCCTTGTAGCCGTTGTCGGGGAAGCGCAGGCCCACGCCCGCCAGCTCGTGGTAACGCACCCACACCGACACGGCGAGGATGTCCATCTGCCGGCCGGCGTCGTTGACGTAGTACTCGCGCTGCACGGTGTGGCCGGCGGCCTCCAGCAGGGTCGCGACGGTGGCGCCGTAGGCCGCGCCGCGCCCGTGGCCGACATGCAGCGGGCCGTTCGGGTTGGCCGAGACGAACTCGACCGTCACCGATTCCAGCGAGCCCGGCTCGCCGCGGCCGTAGGCCTCGCCCTGCTCGAAGACCTTGCGGATCGTCGCCAGGCGGCAGCCCTGCGAGATGTGGAAGTTCAGGAAGCCCGGGCCGGCGATGTCGACCTTGGCCACGTGCTGCGACTTCGGCAGCGCATCGACCAGCGCCTGCGCGGCGTCGCGCGGCTTCATCCCGGCCGGCTTGGCCAGCATCAGGGCGAGGTTGGTCGCGTAGTCGCCGTGTTCCGGCGTCTTGGTGCGGTCGATGACGACTTCAGGGAGGGCGAGGTCCGCCGGCAGGCGGCCATGGCGACGGAGGTCGAGCAGGGCCTGGGCAAGCAGTTCGCGGAGGTGTTCTTTCACGGCGGGTTCCGGGGTGGCCGGCGGGGCCGGTCCGAGATCGAGGCGCGGCGCGGGCCCCGAGGGCCCGCCCGCAGGCGGTCGCGAAGTTTACCGGAAGGCCGGCGGGGCGGCCGAACTGCAACCTGACCGTCAAGAAAGCCTCTCCGGCCTGTCATCGACGGGCCCGAGCATGGCGGCGCTCGACGGCGACCGGCCGTCGCCGGCCCGTTTCCCGACTTCTGGAGTCCCGCCATGCCCGCCTCGACCCGCCTCACCCGACTCGCGCTGGCCAGCGCGATCACGCTCGCCGCCGCCCAGGCCCACGCCTCGGTGCGTCTGTCCGAAGCCTTCGACGGCGCCTACTTCGACCCGGCGGCGTCGGGCCGCGGCGTGCTGGTGGACTGGATCCCGAACGCCAACCGCGCGGGCGGCACGTTCTTCGCGGCGGACTTCGTCTACGACGCCGCCGGCAACCCGTTCTGGATCTCCTTGCAGCAGGACTGGTCGGAGTTCCAGTTCTCCTCGGCGTCCGTGCCGGTGTTCCGTAATGCGGCCGGCACGTGGGCCGCTCCGGGCGCCCAGGCGGTGACGCGCATCGGCACCGCCGCGGTCACGGTGAACAGCTGCAACTCGATCACCATCGCCTACACCATGGACGCCGGGTCGGGCCTCCCGAACCGCACGCAGACGCTGCAGCGCCTCGGTAGTGCCGACGGCGCCTCCTGCGCCTACCAGCAGGCCTTCACGGCCTGCCCGTCCTTCGCGACGGCCGCGCCGGCCTTCGGTGCCCGCGCTTGCCAGCTGCCCGCCACCATCACCGGCGACCAGACCCTGACCAACAACATCACCTGGGTGATGAGCGGCAAGGTTCAGGTCGGTACGGACGTCGGCCAGGGGGGCACCGCGGCGACCCTGCGCATCCAGCCGGGCACGCTGCTGGTGTCGACGGGCGCCAGCGCCAATTCGTTCGACCACCTCGCGGTCAATCGCGGCTCGAAGATCTTCGCCGAAGGCTCGCGCGACTTCCCGATCATCATGACGACCGCGAACGAGCTGCCGGGCGCCCCGTCCGCACCGGCGCCGGGCCAGCTCGGTGGCCTCGTGATTTCGGGCAGCGCGCCTGCCAACTGCAATCCCAACTGCGTGGCGGAGTGGGACAGCACCAATCGCTACGGTGGCAACAACGCGCGTGACAACAGTGGCGTGGTCCGCTACATGCAGGTTCGCTATGCCGGCTACATCTTCACCACCAACCGCGAGCTGAACTCCTTCACGTTCAACGGCGTGGGTTCGGGCACCACGCTGGAGTACCTGCAGGCCTTCCGCGGCCAGGACGACGGCTTCGAGTGGTTCGGCGGCACGGCGAACGTGCGCTACGCCATCGTGACCTGCGGCGGTGACGACGGCTTCGACTGGGATGAGGGCTTCCAGGGCAAGCTGCAGTTTGGCCTCGTGGACAACCGCGGCTGCCCGGGTGAAGACCATGGCTTCGAGCTCTCCAACAGCCCGACGAATGCCGACGCCAACCCGCGTGCCCGCGGCACTGTGGCGAACGTGACGGTGCGCGCCGGCGCTGGGACCAGCCGCGACGGCCTCCAGCTCAACAGCGGCACGGGCGGCAACTTCTATAACGTACTGATCGACGGCTTCCGTCGCAGCTGCGTAGCCATCGAGGGTCTGCCGACCGAGACCGCTGCGGGCAACCCGGATGTCGGCCTGTCGGGCGTCCTGACGGCGAACAACGTCAAGATCTCGGGTTGTGCCACCAACTTCCGCACGGGCTCCGGCCTGTCGGCCAACTACGCGCAGCGCTGGTTCTCGTCGCAGTCGGGCAACGAAGTGCTCGCCGCGTCGCCGCTCGTCGCCGGCAGCTTCCTGCCGAACGGCGTCGCGCCGGCCGGCGTGTTCCCCCCGTCGGGCGCTCCGGCCAGCGTGAACGACTGGTTCATGCCCACCGACTTCGTCGGCGCGTTCCGCAGCAACGCGGACAGCGACAACTGGACGCTCGGCTGGTCGCGTCCGTTCAACCCCTGACCGCGCGCCACGGCGTGCTGCGGTGAGAAGAAGGGCCGGCGCATGGGCGCCGGCCCTTGCGTTTCATGGTCGTTTGTACGGCCTCAAGACGCGGCCGCCACGATCTCCCGGAACGCCGCGATCACCGCGTGGCCCGACACTTCGCCCGCAGCGGCAAAACGCTCGTGCAATCGGCGCCCGGTCTCGCGCACCCGCGCCGCGTTCGCATCGCGCTGGGCGCCGAACGCGGCACGACCCTCGCGGGATGCGAAACGCTGCAGGGCGAAGACGTACCGTTCCTGGCCCCGCGTGAGGAACGCGAGGCAGCTGGCACCGGCAGCGGGGTCGTCCAGGTCGATGCCGGCGCGATACTGGATCTCGGTGGCAAGCGCCACCGCGGACCGGGCGAAATCGCCATAGGGCGACGCGACGTTGCTGGTGTCGAGGTCCGCGGCCATCCGGGCGAGATGCTCCGCTTCGCCAGCGCTTGGACCGTTGCGCCAGTCCGGGTGCGTGGCGTCCAGCCAGCCGGCCAGCCGATGGGCGAACGCCCCTTGTGACCCGGCGCCATCCTCGTTGCCGGCCGCAAAGGTGCTGCCCGCGATGGCGAGGCGGAGCATCGTGCGCAGCGTGGCATCGACGAGACCGGCGGAATCGAGGAGGCGCTCGGTCTCGGCGAGGCTGGCCGCCTCGTTCGCGCCAACCGGGTCGTCGTGGCGCCGCGCCTCTCGTTGCCGCAGATCGTGGCAGGCGCAGAACAGCGCCAGTGCCTCGCGGCCGGTGGTGCTCGGGTGCGCATGCATGAGCAGGGCCGGCAGCTTGTCCTCGAGGAGCTCCAGCAGGTGGTCCTGGTTGTGATAGGGATGACCGTCGTCACCGAGCGCCCCATGGCGCATCGCCATCCGAACCACCGCGACGCTCGCCATGTCGACGACGGCGGGGTTGTCGATCCCGGCCCGCGCGCACGCGACCTCCACGCGACGCACGTAGGTGCGGGCAGGGGAGCCGCACGCCAGATCCGGCAGCGTATCGAAGGTCACCGCCTGCTCGAAGGCGTCGGCCGCATACACCAGGCGATAGTCGAGCGGCATGCGTTTGCCCGGGGGGTCGTTCCCGACCGAGTATATGGCGGCCTTACCGCGATGACGCTACACCCATCCGCGTTCGGCCATCGATACGGCGGGGCCGTCTCCGACGACGAAGTGGTCGAGCAGGCGGACTTCGACCAGGGCGAGGGCCTGCTTGAGCGCCGCGGTGAGTTGGCGGTCGGCCACACTCGGTTCGGCCACGCCGCTCGGGTGGTTGTGGCCGAGCACCACGGCCGCGGCGTTCAGCCCCATCGCCCGTTGCACGACCACCCGTGGATGCACCGAGGCGGCGTCGATGGAGCCTTCGAAGAGTACCTCGTGCGCGATGACGCGATGGCGGTTGTCGAGGAAGAGAACGCCGAAGCGCTCGCGAGGCGAGGCGCGCAGCCAGCGGCTGAAGTACTCGCCCGCTTGCTGCGGCGAGCTCAAGGCGTCCCCGCGCGCGAGTTCGCCGCGCAGTTGGCGACGCCCCAGCGCCAGTGCGGCCGAAATCAGCGCCGCACGGGCCGGGCCGATGCCCGGCAACCGGCGCAGCTCGGGTGGCGAGCGGTCGAGCAGGGCGCGGAGTCCGCCGCAGCGGTTGATGAGCGTCTGCGCATGGGCGACCGCGTTGCTGCCGCGCGGCCCCGTGCCGAGGAAGAGGGCGAGGAGCTCCGCGTCGGCCAGAGCGTCGGGCCCTTGGGCGTGCAAGCGTTCGCGGGGCCGGTCGGCGGCGGGCCAGTCGTGCAGGGTCATGCCGCCAGCGTGGGGCGGGGGCGGTGGCCGCGCTGTCCGAACCCGTTGTGCGCTGGGGTAAGCTTCCGGCTCAATCCCGATGGAGCGCGGCGTGGCGGCATTGCACGGAGAACGGATCCTGCTCGGCGTCAGTGGAGGTATCGCCGCCTACAAGTCGGCCGACCTCGTGCGCCGCCTGCGCGAGGCCGGAGCGGAGGTCCGCGTGGTCATGACCGAGGGGGCGGGCCACTTCATCACCGCCACCACGCTGCAGGCCCTTTCCGGCCATCCCGTCCGTGCCTCGCTTTGGGACGAGTCGGCGGAGGCCGCGATGGGCCACATCGAGCTCGCACGCTGGGCGACCCGGGTGCTGATCGCCCCCGCCACCGCCGACGTCCTCGCGCGCCTCGCGCAGGGACGCGCGGACGACCTGCTCAGCACCCTGTGCCTGGCCACCGAAGCACCGTTGGCCGTAGCGCCAGCGATGAACCGCGTGATGTGGGCGAACGCCGCCACGCAGGCCAACGTGGCCACCCTGCGCCAGCGCGGCGTCGCCGTGTTCGGTCCTGGTGCGGGCGAGCAGGCCTGCGGGGAAACCGGCGAAGGCCGGATGCGCGAGCCCGCCGAGCTCGTCGCGGATCTTGCAACGGCACTCGTCGACGCGGCGACGCCGAAACGCCTCGCAGGTCGGCACGTCCTCGTGAGTGCCGGCCCCACCTTCGAGGACATCGATCCGGTGCGCTTCGTCGGCAACCGCAGCAGCGGCCGGATGGGCTTCGCGGTCGCCGACGCGGCGGCGCGCGCAGGTGCCGTCGTGACCCTGGTGGCTGGCCCGGTGAAGCTGGCCACGCCGGCCGGCGTGCGCCGGATCGACGTCCGCAGCGCCGCCGAGATGCATGCGGCGGTGCTGGGGGCGCTGCCGGGCCACGATGCCTACATCGGTGCCGCCGCGGTCGCCGACTATCGCCCGGCGGAAGTCGCCGGCCGGAAGATCAAGAAGGGTGCCGGCCCGATGACGCTGGTGCTCGAGCGTACCGCGGACGTGCTGGCGGAAGTCGCCGGGCATGCGCAGCGCCCGCGCTGCGTGATGGGTTTCGCGGCCGAGACCAACGATGTCGAAACCTATGCCCGGGGCAAGCTCGCGGCGAAGGCGCTCGATGCCATCGCCGCCAACCAGGTGGGGGTGCCCGGCTGCGGTTTCGATGCCGACGAGAATGCGCTCACCCTCTACTGGAACGGCGGCGAGAAAACCTTTGCCACCGCCCGCAAGGCGGACATCGCGCGCGGCCTCGTCGAGTGGATCGCCGACTGGCTGGCGCGCGCATGAGTGGCGTGACCATGGTGTCTGCCGTCGACCTGAAGATCCTCGACCCGCGCCTGGGGCGCGAGTTCCCGCTCCCTGACTACGCCACCGAGCAATCCGCCGGCATGGACCTGCGCGCGATGCTGGAGGCGCCCCTGACCCTCGCCCCGGGGGGGTGTGCCCTCGTGCCCAGCGGCCTTGCCTTCCACATCGGCGATGCCGCCCTGTGCGCTGTGGTGTTGCCGCGCTCGGGCCTTGGCCACAAGCAGGGACTGGTGCTGGGCAACCTCACCGGCCTCATCGATGCCGACTACCAAGGGCCGCTGATGATCAGCCTCTGGAACCGCGGCAGTGCCGACGTCACCATCCAGCCGGGCGATCGCGTTGCCCAGCTGGTGTTCCTTCCGATCGCCCGTGCCCGCTGGAACGTCGTGGCCGCCTTCGATGCCTCCGAACGCGGCGAAGGTGGCTTCGGCCACACTGGCACCCGCTGACTCCGAGCCCCCCAATGCAGAACGCCGAAGCGCCCCGTCCGAAGATCCGCATCCTGAACATCCTGCTGGCGGTGTTCGCCATCGTGGCGGGAGGGCTGATGGCCTGGGGCGGATGGGCCTTGCGCTCCGCCTCCGCCCTCTCGATCACGGCACATGAAGCTCGAACGGTCGCCGTCGCCGAGCTGCGCGCCTTGCTGGACTCGGAACGTGCCAGCTTCGAGACGCAGCGCAAGCTGCCTCGCGTCCGTGAAGCCATCGTCGGCAACAACCTCGACGGCGCGCGCGCGGCGCTCGCGGGCGATTGGGTCGGCATCGAAGCCGTCGAGATCCATCCCGCGGACATCACTCCGCTGTGGGACAGCATCGACCGCTTCGGTTACGGGAAGCTCGGGTTGCTGGTCACCGCGCTGGACCGTGACGGCGTGCAGATCGCCGTGGTTCAGGACGCGGGCCGCCCCTGGTTGGCGCTCGCCGCCCCGATCGCCGATGACAGCGGGCTCGTCGGCCTCGCCTACGTACGCCGTCCGATGGACCTCCTTCAGCCGCTGATCGATCGCGCCGCACCGCCGGGCGCCTACGCCGCCCTTCGGCAGGGCGGGCGTTCGCTGATCGAGTCCGGGGACGCGACCCTGTCTGACGAGGCGGAACGCGGTGCCGTGGCCCTGCCGGACAGCCGCCTGCGGGTGGTCGGCACCTCGCCGTATGCCGACCCGGGAACGCTGGGCATGGGGGGAGGGGTCGAGCTGGTCGCGGGAACCATCGTCATCCTGTTCGGCCTGGCGCTCGTGCTGGTGCCGCGCGAGAAGGCCGCGGCCTTGGCCAAGCGGTTGGCCGAACGCAAGGCGAAGGGGCCGGTCGAGGCGGAGCCGACGCTGGCCGAGCTGCAGGCCGAAGGCAAGCTGGAGGTCGCCAAGCCCATGGCGGCCAAGCCGGTCGAGGTCGCGCCGAGCGCACCGGAGTTCACCGTCGAGCGCAGCATCTTCCGCGCTTACGACATCCGCGGCGTGGTCGGGCAGACCCTGAGCGCCGACGTGGCGCGCCTCATCGGCCGCGCCATCGGCGCGTTGATGAAGGAAAAGGGTCTCCGCGGTATCGCCGTGGGTCGCGACGGCCGGCTGTCCTCGCCGGAGATGTCGCGCTCGCTCATCGACGGTTTGCGGATGTCGGGCATCGACGTGACGGACGTCGGCATGGTGCCGACGCCGGTCGCCTACTTCGCCGCCCACCACCTGCGCCTCGGCAGCGCCATCGCCGTGACGGGCAGCCACAATCCGCCGGACTACAACGGTTTCAAGATCGTCGTCGACGGCGAGACCCTCTCCGGCTCGGCCATCAGCGACCTGTACGTGCGAATCGTCGAGGGCCGCATGCCGGTCGCCGAGCGCCGGGGCGACCTCGACACCGTCGATATCGGGCAGGACTACATCGACCGCGTCGCCGGCGACATCCAGATCGAGCGCCGCCTGCGCGTCGTGGTGGACGCGGGCAGCGGCGTGGCCGGCGACCTTGGGCCGCGCCTGCTGGAGGCCATCGGTGCCGATGTCGAGACCCTGTACTGCGACATCGACGGCACCTTCCCGTTCCACCACCCCGACCCGAGCGACCCGCACAACCTCGAGGACCTCGTGCAGGCCGTGCAGCGCGCCGGCGCCGACATCGGCCTCGCCTTCGACGGCGATGGCGACCGCCTCGGCGTGGTGACCCGCGACGGGGAGATGATCTACCCCGATCGCCTGCTGATGCTGTTCGCCGCCGACGTGCTCGAGCGCAACCCGGGCGCCTGCATCATCTACGACGTGAAGTGCTCGGGGCATCTCGCCGGCTACGTGCTGCGCCACGGCGGCAGTCCGCTGATGTGGAAGACAGGCCATTCGCTGATCAAGGCGAAGATGAAGGAAACCGAAGCCGAGCTCGCGGGCGAGATGAGCGGCCACTTCTTCTTCAAGGAGCGCTGGTACGGCTTCGATGACGGTCTCTACGCCGCCGCGCGCCTGTTGGAGATCCTTGCCACGCGCGCCGAAGAGCCGGAGGAGGTGTTCGCCGAGCTGCCGAAGGCCACCAGCACGCCCGAGCTCAAGATCGAAATGCAGGAAGGCGAACCGCATGCGTTCATCGACACCTTCGTGGCGGGCGCGCGCTTCGAAGGCGCGCGCGTCTCGACCATTGATGGCGTGCGCGCCGACTGGCCGGACGGCTGGGGCTTGGTGCGTGCCTCCAACACGACGCCGATCCTCGTATTGCGCTTCGAAGCGGACAACGAGGAGGCCTTGGCGCGCGTGCAGCAGGCGTTCCGGGACGCCATCCTGATGGTTCGTGCCGACCTGACGCTGCCCTTTTGAGTCCAGCGCGGCGCGTGCCGGTCAGGCGACTGCGTCTATCGCGAAGCCGTCGGCCTAGAGCTCCGGCGCCATGTCGCGCTCGCGCGCGGCTTGCCGCTCGCGGAAGAGCACCACGAGGCGCTCCATCTCCTCGCCCAACACCTGGCGCTCGGCGGCACGCTCCAGCCGGGCTTGTTCCTGTTTATGCAGCTCTTCGCGCAGCTCGAAAATGACCTGCGTGGTGCGCTCCGCCACCGGTCGCCCGGCCAGTTCGGCATCGCCGGCGACACCGAGTTGCTGGTGCAGGCTGCCGCGCTGCGAGTTGATCGCGGCCTCGAGGCTCTCCAAGGTCTCGTCGACCACCTTCTGCCGGTCGATGTAGGCAGCGCGGAGGTCCTCCTCGGTCCGGAAACTGCTGACCTTCGCTTCTTCCGCACGGCGCGAGTTCTCGATCCGGGCCTGCGCTTCGGCCGCGCTGAGCGCCGCCGCCTCGGCGGCGCGGCGTTCCTCGGCCGTCAGCGCGCGATCGATGGTGCTGCGCACCAGACCGGTGGTGGCGCTCAACTCGGCGCGCGCTTGGTTCACCACGTCGGGCGGCAGTGCGTCGGTGTAATGCACCTTGCCCGTCGAGTCAGTCCAGCGGTAGAGCTTCTTCTCCGCCGTCGCTCCGGACCCTTGCGCCGCCACGGGCGCGACGGCCACGGGCAGGGCGGCCAGTATGGCGGTCGCCAGCGCGACCGGCCGGATCATGCGGTGGGGGAGGGCTTTACGGGCCATGTCAGGTCATCCGTCGATCGAACCGTAGGCGGCACGATACGCGAGCAGGCGTTCGCGATGCAGGGCGAGTTCCGGCCGGTCGGCGACGAAGGTGAACAGGTCGTCCAGCCGGGCGACCGAGACCACCGGCACGCCCAGCGCGGCCGAGGCCTCCTGGGCCGCGGAACGCAGGCCTTCCGTGCCGCGCTCCTGCCGGTCCAGGGCGATCAGCACGCCACAGGGCGTGCCGCCGGCGGCGCGGATGATCTCCACCGACTCGCGAACGGCCGTGCCGGCGGTGATCACGTCGTCGACGATCAGCACGCGGCCCCGGAGCGGGGCGCCGATCAGCGTGCCGCCCTCGCCATGGGTCTTGGCTTCCTTGCGGTTGAAGGCCACCGGCACGTCGCGGCCACGCTTGGTGAGCGCCATCGCCAGCGCGGTGGCCAGCGGAATGCCTTTGTAGGCCGGGCCGAACAGCATGTCGAAGGCCACGCCGCTTTCCAGCAGGGCCTCGGCGTAGCAGTCGGCGAGGCCGGAAAGCGTGGCGCCGGTGTGGAACTGGCCGGCGTTGAAGAAGTACGGGCTGGTGCGCCCGGATTTCAGGTGGAACTCGCCGAAGCGCAGCGCTTCCGCGCGCAGCGACAGGTCGAGGAAGGCTTGGCGGTAGGCGCTCACGCGGGCTCCGGCATGGGGCGGACAGGCCTTCAGGCTAGCGGAAAGGCCATTCCCTGCGCATCTGCGCCGATGCGACGCGCGTTGGCGAGGCCCGATCGGCGACAATCCGGCGTCCACCCCTGATCTCGCTTTCGATGCGCATCTGCAGCTTCAACGCCAATGGCCTGCGTTCCGCCGCCAGCAAGGGCTTCTTCGACTGGTTCGCCGGCGCCGGCATCGACGTGCTGTGCGTTCAGGAGACGAAGGCGCAGGAACACCAGCTCACGGACGGGCTGTTCCGCCCTGCCGGGTACCACGTGGCGTTCCGCGACGCCTCGACCAAGAAGGGCTATTCGGGCGTGGCCGTGTACAGCCGGGCGAAGCCGGATGCCTATGCCACCGGCCTCGGCTGGGCACCGTTCGACGAGGAGGGGCGTTGGCTGGAGGCCCGATTCGGCACGCTCTCCGTCGTCTCGCTGTACCTGCCCTCCGGCAGCTCGGGCGAGGAGCGCCAGGGCTTCAAATTCGAGGTGATGCGCTGGTTCCGGCCGCAACTGCAGGCCCTGCGGGATTCCGGCCGCGACGTCGTCGTCTGCGGCGACTGGAACATCGCGCACACGCCCAAGGACATCCGCAACGCCAAGTCGAACGAGAAGAACTCGGGCTTCCTGCCGGAGGAGCGGGCGTGGCTCACCGCGCTCATCGAGGAAGATGGTTGGGTCGACGCCTACCGGCGTCTGCGCCCGGACGGCCAGGACTACACGTGGTGGAGCCAGCGCGGCGCCGCCCGGGCCAAGAACGTGGGATGGCGAATCGACTACCAGCTGGTCAGTCCCGGCCTCGCCTCGCGATTGAAGGACTGCGCGATCCACCCGGAGCCGCGCTTCTCCGACCACGCCCCGTTCGTCGTCGACTATGCCGACTGAGCCGAAGCCCGCCACGGCGCCCGTCGCCCCGTCCCGCCCCGGCTGGCGCGAGGTGTTGCGCGGCGTGGGCGATCCGAAGGTCGCGCTGTTGCTGGTGCTCGGCCTCGCCGCCGGCCTGCCGTTCATGCTGGTGGGCAACACGCTCGGCTTCTGGCTGCGGACCGAAGGCGTCGAACTTGGCGCCATCGGCTTCCTCTCATGGGTGGGCATCGCCTATTCCCTGAAGTTCCTCTGGGCCCCCGTCGTCGATCGCGCCTCGGTGCCGTTGCTCGGCCGCTTCGGTCGCCGGCGCGGTTGGCTCCTGCTGGCCCAAGGCGGCGTGGTGCTCGGCCTGCTCGCCATGGCCGTCGTCACGCCGAAGGGCCACCTGCAACTGTTCGGGGCGATCGCGCTCGGCGTCGCACTGGCGTCCGCCACGCAGGACATCGTCATCGACGCCTGGCGCATCGAGTGCGCCGAGAGCAGCGACCAGCTGGCGATCCTCAGTGCGGCCTACCAGCTCGGCTACCGCACGGCGCTGTTGCTGACCGACGCGTTGATCTTCCTCGTCGCGGCCCAGGTGGGCTGGGCCTCGTCCTACGCCGGCTTCGCCGCGATGGCCTTCGCAGCGATGGTCGTGGTGCTTTTCGTCGGCGAGCCGCGCAGCGCGATGCCATCCAACGCGGCGGGGTCGCCGTCGTTGTGGACGTGGCGAGGCCTCTACGACGCCATCCTCGGCCCTTTCATCGCTTTCTTCCTCCAGCATCGGCAGATGGCGCTTGCCGTGCTCGCGGCGATCAGCCTGTATCGGCTGGCCGACTTCATGATGGGCCCCATGGCCAACCCGCTGTATGCCGACCTCGGCATCGCGGAGCAAACCATCGGCACCGTGCGCGGCGGCATCGGCCTCGCCGCCACCTTCCTCGGCACCGCCGCGGCCGGCTTGGCGGCCTTGCGTCTCGGGCTCTTCCCGACGCTGCTGATCGGCGCGGTGCTGGGGCCCGTGTCGAACCTCGCTTTCGCCTGGTTGGCCCTGTCCGGTGCGGACAACACCGTCTTCGGCATCGCCATGGCAATCGACAATTTCAGTGCCGGTTTCGCCGGCATCGCGCTGATCGCCTACATGTCGAGCCTCACCAGTGTGGGCTACACCGCCACCCAGTACGCGCTGCTCAGCTCGTTCTACGCGCTGCTCGGCAAGGTGTTGAAGGGCTTTTCCGGCGTGATCGTCGAGACGCTCGCGCAGAGTCGTCCGCTGGTGGAGGCCTACGCATGGTTCTTCGCGGGCACGGCCGCGCTTGCCCTGCCCGCGATCGCGCTGGTGGCGTGGCTGGCGCGCAATGCACCGCCGGGCGTAAGCTCGAAGGCCTGATCCCATCCTCGGAGCGCGGCCCACCCCCATGGCCGATTTCCTCGTCCGTGACATCGATGAGCGTGTGGCCGAGCGCCTTAAGGAGCTGGCCCGGCAGAAAGGTTGGCCGCTCAACGACGTGATCCTGCACCTGCTCAAGCAGGCGCTCGGCATGGCCGAGCCCGAGCCGCCGCCGGTGCCGGGCGACATCGCCCGTCTGCGCGGGGCTTGGAACGACGAGGAGGCGCGCGCGTTCTACGAAGCGATGAGCGCGATGAGCGGCCTGCCCGACGACGCGCCGGCCTACACCAAGAATCCGCCCGAAGGCAGCTGAGCGCGGGGCGTCGGCCACCGCGGCCCCCTCCTCGATCTCAGGCCCGGCGCCCGCCGGGCACGATGACACCCAGAACGCGTGGTCCGGCCGCGCCGGTCACCTCCGGACGATTGCCCGGGCGCCCTTCGAGCGTCTGCCAAGCGAGCCATGCGAAGCCGGCGGCTTCGACTGCATCGGGATCGATCCCGTGTTCCGCGCTGGATTCCACGACGACGCCCGGCAGCAGCGCGGCCAAGCGCGCCATCAGCGCGGTGTTGTGGACGCCGCCACCGCAGGCGATCAGCCGGGTCGTTTCCGCCTGCGTCGAGTGGAGCGCGTCAACGATGCTGCGCGCGCTGAACTCCAGCAGCGTTGCCTGGACATCCTGCGATGCTTCATGCCCGTCCAATCGTTCGCGCAGCCAGCCCAGATGGAATTGGTCGCGGCCGCTGCTCTTCGGGGGCGGCAGCGCCAGCCAGGGTTCGTCGAGGCAGCGTTGCAACAATGCAGGCAGCATGCGGCCCGTGCTGGCCCAGGCGCCCCCTCCGTCATAGGCCAGCCCGGTGTGTTCGACGCACCACGCGTCCATCAGGCCGTTCGCCGGGCCGGTGTCGAAGCCCCGCACCGGCCCCCGTGGTGGCAACAGCGTCAGGTTGCCGATGCCGCCGAGGTTCAGCACCGCTCGCGTTTCGTCGGGGTCGCCGAGCACGGCGGCGTGGAATGCCGGCATCAACGGGGCGCCTTCGCCGCCGGCCGCGACGTCCCGTCTGCGGAAATCCGCCACGACATCGCACCCGGTGCGCTCGGCGATGACGTTTGGGTCGCCCACCTGCAGGGTGAAGCGGTGCGGCGGGCGCGGCCGGTGCCGCAGCGTCTGTCCGTGCGAGCCGATCGCGCGCACGCGCGATGGATCGACATCGACCTCGGCCAGCAGGGAGAGGGCCGCCTCCGCGAAGGCATCGCCGATCGCCGCATCGAGCGCCCCGAACTCGTCGAGGTCGACCCGGGCATCCGCCTGCGATACGCGCAGGATCGTCGCGCGCAGGCCGGGCGCATACGAGGTCGTGCGGGAATGCAGTACCTCGATGCGAGGTGCGACGGCGTGTGCTTGGGGCGCTACCGAAAGCAGGGCCGCATCGATGCCATCGGCGCTGGTGCCGGAAATCAGGCCGACGAACAGCGCGGCTCCGTTCTCCCCACGGTCGAAGGCCGGGGCGTTCGAGTCTCGAACATGCATGGCGCGCTCAGCGCGCCGCGAGCTGGAAGCCTTCGATGCGCTTCAGCTGGGCCAGCGCCGGCGCGGTGGCGCGGCGGTACTCGGCCAGCGCGGCGCCGGTCAGCGGTTCCGGCTTCGGCATCGTCACCGTCAGCGGATTGCGGTGCACGCCGTTGACGCGGAACTCGTAGTGGAGGTGCGGGCCGGTGGCGAGGCCGCTGGCACCGACATAGCCAATGGTGCGGCCCTGCTGCACGCGCTGCCCGACGCGGTAGGGGCCGAGTCGCGACATGTGCGCGTAAAGCGTCGTGATGCCGTTGCCGTGGTCGAGCACGACAGTGCGGCCGTAGCCGTTCTGCCAGCCGGCGAACTTCACCCGCGCATCGCCGGCGGCGAAGATGGGCGTGCCGGTCGGTGCCGCGTAGTCGACGCCTTTGTGCATGCGCATGCGGCCCAGCACCGGGTGGCGGCGAGCCCCGAAACCGGAGCTCAGGCGGGCGAATTCGATCGGCGTACGCATGAAGCTCTTCCGCAGCGGGCGGCCGTCGAGGTCGAAGAACTCCTGCTGGCCGTTGTGCTCGAACCGAACGGCCGTGTACGGCTTGCCCTGGTTGATGAAGTTGACGGCGACCACGCCACCATCGCGCACGCGCTCGCCTTCCCGCCACAGCTCTTCATAGACGATCTGGAAGGCGTCGCCCTCGCGCAGGTCCTGTGCGAAGTCGATGTCGTACTGCAGGGCTTTCACCATGTCGTTCATGACGGCCGCGCTCAGCCCGGCCTTGGCGCCATCGGCGAACAGCGAGCTTCGGATCGTGCCGCCGGCGATCACGACGCGGCGCTCCATCGGGCGCTCGATCACTTCGCGCTCGATGCCGTCGTCGGACACGGCCAACTGCACGCGCTTGCTCTCGTCCTGGTCGAAGCGGAGGCCCTTCAATTCCCCGTCAGCGCCGATCTCGAAGGCGAGTTCGCTGCCGACACGGAGGCGGGAGGCCATCTGGTTCGCTTCCGGCACTTCGAGCACGCGATGCATGGTGCTGGCGGGAAGGCCGAGGTCGGCGAAGACGCTGCCCAAGGTCTGCCCGGACGCAATGCGGACGGTCTGCCAGTCGTTGCGCGTGGCGCTTGCGGCCTGGGCGGCCGGCGGCGGGGGCAGCGCGATGGCCTGCGTGACACGCGCCGGCTGGGCCTCGCGCTCCATCGCGCCATCCAGCGCCGGCACGATCGACCCAAGCAGCACGGCAAGGGCGCCCGCGAGGGCAATGGTCAGGGCTCGCGGCGCCTTGGGCGCGAGTCGGCGGGCATTGGACAAGGCGCAACTCCGAGGGTCGGTAACGGCGGTAACTTACCCACAGCCGAAAACCATCGTCAAACCTTTGAAGCGCTTGGTTTTTTTGGCCCCCAGCGTTTAACCTGAGGTTAACGCGCCAGCACCTCCCTCTGGGGGCCGGCTCACCCTTTCATCTCCATGAAGTGCCGCCCATGACCACGCCGGACACCGCCCTCGCGCAACTCGCGCGCGGGACGGACGACATCATCAAGCTCGAGGACCTCGCCGCCCGCCTCGCCACCGGCCGCCCCCTGCGCATCAAGGCCGGCTTCGATCCGACCGCGCCGGACCTGCACCTCGGCCACACCGTCCTGCTCAACAAGATGCGGCAGTTCCAGGACCTCGGGCACCAGGTCATCTTCCTGATCGGCGACTTCACCGGAATGATCGGCGACCCGACGGGGAAGAGCGCCACCCGCAAGCCGCTGACCCGCGAGGACGTGCTGGCGAACGCCCAGACCTACGCCGACCAGGTCTTCAAGGTGCTCGACCGCGAGAAGACCGAGGTCCGCTTCAATAGTGAGTGGTTTGGCGCGATGACGGCGGCGGACATGATCAAGCTCGCGG
>NZ_BAAHAS010000003.1:372500-740000 GCF_054777375.1 Silanimonas algicola
AACACGAAAGTGGACGTATAGGGTGTGACGCCTGCCCGGTGCTGGAAGGTTAAGTGATGGGGTCAGCGCAAGCGAAGCTCTTGATCGAAGCCCCAGTAAACGGCGGCCGTAACTATAACGGTCCTAAGGTAGCGAAATTCCTTGTCGGGTAAGTTCCGACCTGCACGAATGGCGTAACGACAGCGGCGCTGTCTCCACCCAAGGCTCAGTGAAATTGAAATCGCTGTGAAGATGCAGCGTTCCCGCGGCAAGACGGAAAGACCCCGTGAACCTTTACTATAGCTTTACATTGAACGTTGAGTTCGTCTGTGTAGGATAGGTGGGAGGCTATGAAACCGAGGCGCCAGCTTCGGTGGAGCCATCCTTGAAATACCACCCTGATGTGCTTGACGTTCTAACCTGGGCCCGTTATCCGGGTCGGGGACCATGTATGGTGGGTAGTTTGACTGGGGCGGTCTCCTCCCAAAGAGTAACGGAGGAGCACGAAGGTACGCTCAGCGCGGTCGGACATCGCGCAATGTGTGCAAAGGCAGAAGCGTGCTTGACTGCAAGATCGACGGATCAAGCAGGTACGAAAGTAGGTCTTAGTGATCCGGTGGTTCTGTATGGAAGGGCCATCGCTCAACGGATAAAAGGTACTCCGGGGATAACAGGCTGATACCGCCCAAGAGTTCATATCGACGGCGGTGTTTGGCACCTCGATGTCGGCTCATCACATCCTGGGGCTGTAGTCGGTCCCAAGGGTATGGCTGTTCGCCATTTAAAGTGGTACGCGAGCTGGGTTCAGAACGTCGTGAGACAGTTCGGTCCCTATCTGTCGTGGGCGTTGGAGATTTGAGAGGGGCTGCTCCTAGTACGAGAGGACCGGAGTGGACGAACCTCTGGTGTTCCGGTTGTCACGCCAGTGGCACTGCCGGGTAGCTATGTTCGGAAGCGATAACCGCTGAAAGCATCTAAGCGGGAAGCGCGCCTCAAGATGAGATCTCCCGGGACACAAGTCCCCTAAAGGAACGATGAAGACTACGTCGTTGATAGGTCGGGTGTGTAAGTGCAGTAATGCATTGAGCTTACCGATACTAATGATCCGTGCGGCTTGATCATATAACCTCAAGTTGCCTTGCCCTTCGACACAGAAGACAAGTCAAACCAAACTGTTACGTCACAAGACCCTATGAGAGCGTGAGCGCTTGAGCCAACAGGCAACAGCGACCCTCCACCCTCTCCCTGGTGAACATAGCTGCGTGGAACCACCCGATCCCATCCCGAACTCGGAAGTGAAACGCGCACGCGCCGATGGTAGTGTGCATCCGCATGCGAGAGTAGGTCATCGCCAGGGCCTTACACCTAAACCCCGCCCCTCATAGGGCGGGGTTTTTCTTTGCACAAATCGGAGGCCGATTCCGACATCGGCGGCCTGATCGTGAGCCTCCATTCATCGCCTGGTGGGTGCCGAATCCTGATTGGAAATGCAGGATGCGTGAAGGTTTGACGCCATTCGCCGGTGCCAGGTGATCGCGTGTCGATATGGCATCAGCATTGAGGCTTGCCTCGCGAGCATGCTAAACTTCCGCGTCTAGGCATACGGCATTTTGTCGAGATCGTTCCATGTTCTCCGCAGAGTCCCGGCGCTACCTGAGGCATCTTGCGGCATTGCAGGCCATGGCGTGTGCTGGGCTTGTTTTCGCGCTGCTGCTGGTCGCGCCGAATGCTGCTTGGGATGCGTTGGCGGGCGCCGCGATCGTGCTCGTGGCCGTTCTCGCCTCCGGCGCGTATGCGCTGGGTGGTGGAGTGCAGGCTGCGGAGTCGGCGGCGTTTCGGGCCGTCGCCGCGACGATCGGGCGTTGGGTGCTTGCTCTCGCCGGTCTGACCGCCATGGCCGCTCGCGAGGGCGCCGTGGTCTGGGCGGTGGCGCTGGGGGCAGTGGTGGCATATGCGGCCTACGCCGCGGCTACGGTGACATTTAGGCGAATTTGAAGCGGACCATGGCGACCGAGTACGCGAACCCTACCGAATACATCCAGCACCACCTGAAGAACCTGGCAATCCAGGTTGATGACGGTGGGTTTTGGGTGTTGCATCTGGACACGCTTGCGACCTCGGTCGTCGTTGGCTTGGTCATGTGTTTCTTTTTCTGGCTCGCGACGCGGAAGGCGACTGCGGGCGTCCCGGGTCGCTGGCAGGCGTTCGTGGAGATCGTCCTCGAGTTCGTCGACAAGCAGGTCAAGGATGCGTATCACGGCAACAGCCGTTTGGTGACTCCGATCGCGATCACCCTGTTCTGCTGGATCCTCGTGCTGAACACGTTGAAGATGATCCCGGCGGACTTCATCGCGATCCCCATGGGCCAGGTCGCCATGCTGGTTGCCGAGGTCCTGGGCTCGTCCAGTCCGGAGAAGTTCAACTATTGGAAGCCGGTTCCCACTGCCGACGTCAGCGCGACGCTGGGCATGTCGTTCTCGGTGTTCATCCTGATGATCTTCTTCGCGCTTCGTGCGAAAGGTTTGGGCGGCTTCATCCATGAGCTGTTCACCGCCCCTTTCGGCAAGTGGATGTTCCCGGCCAACCTGCTGCTCAACTTCGTTGAACTGCTCAGCAAGCCGATTTCCCTGGCGATGCGTCTCTTCGGCAACATGTACGGCGGGGAGATCGTCTTCCTGCTGATCTGGGTGCTGGGCAGCGCGGGCTTCGCCGGCGCCTTGGCTGGCGGCGCTTTCGGCCTCGGCTGGATGCTGTTCCACCTGCTCGTGATCCCGCTGCAGGCCTTCATCTTCATGATGCTCTCCATCGTCTATCTGAGCCTGATGGAAGAGCACCACTGACGGTTCCGCGTCACGTTCCAGCGCCGTGACCGCGGCGTCGATCCAGCAACACCTTTTTGATTCATCGCTTTCCCTTCAACCCTTAGTTACACCCGGAGTGCACCATGGACATCTCGAACATCCTGACCGCCTTTGCCGACATCCAGTCCTTCACCATCCTGGCCATCGGCTTCATGATCGGCCTCGCCGCGCTCGGCGCGTCGATCGGTATGGCCAACATGGCCGGCAAGTTCCTCGAGTCCGCCGCTCGCCAGCCGGAGCTGATCCCCGTCCTGCAGGTCCGCATGTTCATTACCGCCGGCCTGATCGACGCCGCGTTCATCATCACGGTCGCCGTTGGCCTGATGTTCGCCTTCGCCAACCCGCTGATCGGCGGCATCGGCGAGCAGTTGGCCAAGGCTTTCGGCGCCTGATCGCCTGAGCCAGACCGGGTGCGGCCTTCGCGCCGCGCCCTTCGCGACACTGCCGGCGTGAACACGCGCCGGCGCACGAACGACCGAGCGCACCCATGAACCTGAACTTCACCTTGTTCGCCCAGGGTCTGGCCTTCGCCGGCCTGATCTGGATCATCGCGACCAAGATCTGGCCGCCGCTGCTGGCCGCCATCGAAGAGCGCCAGCAGAAGATCGCTGAAGGCCTCGCGGCCGCCGAGCGTAGCCAGAAGGATCTCGCCCAGGCCCAGACGAAGGTCGAAGAGGCCCTGCGTGAGGCCCGCGCCCAGGCCAACGAGATCATTGCCAAGGCGGAAGCCCGCGCTGCCCAGATCATCGAGCAGGCCAAGAACGACGCCATCGCCGAGGGAGGCCGCCAGCTGGCACTTGCACAGGCCGAGATCGACGCGTCGGCGTTCCGCGCACGCGAAGATCTGCGCAAGCAGGTGGGCGCCATCGCCGTCGCCGGTGCGGGCCGCGTCATCGGTCGCGAGATCGATGCCAAGGCGCATGCCGCGCTGATCGACGAACTCGCCGCGCAGATCTGAGGCCGACGATGAGCCAGGCCTTCACGCTTGCACGCCCCTACGCCCGCGCCGCCTTCGCGTTGGCGAAGGAGCGCGGCGACCTCGGCGGCTGGTCCAAGGCCTTGTCGGTCGCGGCCCAGCTTTCTTCGGATCCGCGCGTATCCGCGCTGATCGAGCACCCTAACCTCGCCGCGGGCGACGCGGCGGGTCTGGTGGCTCCCCCGGGTGACCTCGACGCGGGTTTTCTGCAGTTCCTGTCCGTGCTGGCGGAAAACCGCCGCATCGCGTTGCTGCCGGAGGTCGCTGCGTTGTTCGAGGCCCTTCGCGCCGAAGCGCAGAAGATCGTGCGTGCGAAGGTCACCTCGGCGGCACCGCTCGACGACGCCGCGCTGTCCAAGCTGCGCGAGTCGCTCCGGGCGCGTTTCCAGCAGGATGTCGAGCTGGAAACCGCGATCGACGAAAGCCTGATCGGCGGCGCCGTCATCGACGCCGGCGATGTCGTGATCGACGGTTCCGTGCGCAGCAAGCTGGCGCGCCTCGAGACCGCCCTGACCCACTGATTCCCCATTGAACGTCGGCCTCGTGCCGGCCCAGGAACGACCATGCAGACGCTCAACCCGTCCGAAATCAGCGAACTGATCAAGCAGCGCGTCGAGAAGCTGAAGCTCTCGGCCGAAGCCCGCAATGAAGGCACCGTCACCTCGGTGTCGGACGGCATCGTCCGCATCCACGGCCTCGCCGACGCGATGCAGGGCGAGATGATCGAGCTGCCCGGCAACACCTTCGCGCTGGCCCTGAACCTCGAGCGCGACTCGGTCGGCGCCGTCGTCCTCGGCGACTACGAGCACCTCTGCGAGGGCATGGTCGCGAAGACGACTGCCCGCATCCTCGAAGTGCCGGTCGGTCCGGAATTGCTCGGCCGCGTCGTCGACGCGCTCGGCAACCCGATCGACGGCAAGGGGCCGATCAACGCCTCGCTGAGTTCCCCGGTGGAGCGCGTGGCTCCGGGCGTGATCTGGCGCCAGTCGGTGGCCCAGCCCGTGCAGACCGGCTACAAATCCGTCGACGCGATGATTCCGATCGGCCGCGGCCAGCGCGAGCTGATCATCGGCGACCGCCAGACCGGCAAGACCGCGATGGCGATTGACGCGATCATCAACCAGAAGAACACGGGCGTGAAGTGCGTCTACGTCGCGATCGGCCAGAAGGCCAGCTCGATCGCCGCGGTGGTCCGCAAGCTCGAAGAGAACGGCGCGCTGGCCCACACGATCATCGTCGCGGCCTCCGCGTCCGAATCGGCCGCGATGCAGTACATTGCCCCGTACGCCGGTTGCGCGATGGGCGAGTACTTCATGGACCGCGGCCAGGACGCCCTGATCGTGTACGACGACCTGTCGAAGCAGGCCGTCGCCTACCGCCAGATCTCGCTGCTGCTGCGCCGCCCGCCGGGCCGCGAAGCCTACCCGGGCGACGTGTTCTACTTGCACTCGCGCCTGCTCGAGCGCGCCGCGCGCGTCTCGGCCGAGTATGTCGAGAAGTTCACCGACGGCGCCGTCAAGGGCCAGACCGGCTCGCTGACCGCTCTGCCGATCATCGAGACCCAGGCCGGTGACGTCTCGGCCTTCGTGCCGACCAACGTGA
This sequence comes from Silanimonas algicola, assembly GCF_054777375.1. Classification (NCBI taxonomy): domain Bacteria; kingdom Pseudomonadati; phylum Pseudomonadota; class Gammaproteobacteria; order Lysobacterales; family Lysobacteraceae; genus Silanimonas; species Silanimonas algicola. The sequence continues at coordinate 377,919 of NZ_BAAHAS010000003.1, forward strand.
TCTCGATCACCGACGGCCAGATCTTCCTCGAGACCGACCTGTTCAACGCCGGCATCCGCCCGGCCGTGAACGCCGGCATCTCGGTGTCGCGCGTCGGTGGTGCCGCGCAGACCACGATCATGAAGAAGCTGTCGGGCGGCATCCGCATCTCGCTCGCGCAGTACCGCGAGCTCGCGGCCTTCGCGCAGTTCGCTTCGGACCTCGACGAAACCACCCGCAAGCAGCTCGAGCGTGGCCAGCGCGTCACCGAGCTGATGAAGCAGAAGCAGTACGCGCCGATGTCGATCGCGCAGATGGCCCTGTCCATCTACGCCGTCAACGAAGGCCACATGGACGACGTGCCGCTCGCCAAAATCGGCGCGTTCGAGGCCGGTCTGCACGCCCACCTCGTCAACACCCGCAACGCCCTGGCCGAGAAGATCGTTTCGACCGGCGCGTGGGACAAGGAGATCGAGGGCGAGTTCAAGGCCCTGATCGCCGAGTTCAAGACGACCGGCAGCTGGTAAGCGAGAGCGAGAGAGCACTCCCATGGCAGGCGGCCGCGAAATCAAAACCAAGATCAAGAGCGTGCAGAACACCCGCAAGGTGACGCGTGCGCTCGAAATGGTCTCGGCGTCCAAGATCCGCAAGGCGCAGGACAAGATGAAGGCGTCGCGTCCCTACGCGCGCCTCATGAAGCAGGTCGTTGGCCACATCGCGCACGCGAACACCGACTACGTGCATCCGTTCATGGCGGAGCGTACGGACGTCAAGCGCGTCGGCTACCTCATCGTGTCGACCGACCGTGGCCTCTGCGGCGGCCTCAACTCGCAGTTGTTCCGCCGCATCCTCGCGGATATCCGTGACTGGCAGTCGAAGGGCGCCGAGGTCGACGTCGTCTGCGTCGGGCAGAAGGCGGCCACGTTCTTCCGTCGCCTGAAGGTCGACATGCTCGGCTCCGTGACGCACCTCGGCGAGCAGCCGGAGCTGGCGCAGCTGATCGGCGTGACCAAGACGCTGCTCGATCGCTACGCCGACGGACGGATCGATCGCGTCGTCCTGTGCTTCAACGACTTCATCAACACGATGGCCCAGAAGCCGACGCTCCATCCGCTGCTGCCGCTGCAGGCGGAGGAGTCGCTGGCGTCGAAGCATGATTGGGATTACATCTACGAGCCGGATCCGCACACGGTGCTGGACCATGTGCTCACGCGTTACGTCGAGTCGCTGGTCTACCAGGCCGTGCTCGAGAACCTGGCCTCGGAGCACGCCGCGCGCATGGTCGCGATGAAGGCGGCCTCCGACAACGCCACCAAGCTGATCGGCACGCTGAACCTGGTCTACAACAAGGCCCGACAGGCGGCGATCACGCAGGAAATCTCCGAAATCGTCGGCGGCGCCGCAGCGGTCTAAGCGGCGCGCCCCACAGCATCAACTTCCGAGGAACCCACCATGAGCCAAGGCAAGCTTGTCCAGATCATCGGCGCCGTCGTCGACGTCGAGTTCCCGCGTGACCAGGTGCCGAAGGTGTACGACGCCCTGAAGGTGACCGGCACCGAGATCACGCTCGAAGTCCAGCAGCAGCTGGGCGACGGCATCGTCCGTGCCATTGCGCTCGGCTCGACCGACGGCCTCAAGCGCGGCCTCGTCGCCGTGAACACCGGCAAGGCCATCAGCGTTCCGGTCGGCAAGGCCACGCTGGGCCGCATCATGGACGTGCTCGGCAACCCGATCGACGAAGCCGGCCCGGTGGCCGCCGAGACGAACTGGGAAATCCACCGCGCGGCCCCGGCGTACGCCGACCAGGCCGGTGGCCAGGAACTGCTCGAGACCGGCATCAAGGTGATCGACCTGATGTGCCCCTTCGCCAAGGGCGGCAAGGTCGGACTGTTCGGCGGCGCCGGCGTCGGCAAGACCGTCAACATGATGGAGCTGATCAACAACATCGCGAAGGCGCACGAGGGCCTGTCGGTCTTCGCCGGCGTCGGTGAGCGTACCCGCGAGGGCAACGACTTCTACCACGAGATGAAGGACTCGAACGTCCTCGACAAGGTCGCGATGGTGTACGGCCAGATGAACGAGCCGCCGGGCAACCGCCTGCGCGTCGCGCTGACCGGCCTGACCATGGCCGAGTACTTCCGCGACGAGAAGGACGCCTCGGGCAAGGGCCGCGACGTGCTGTTCTTCGTCGACAACATCTACCGCTACACGCTGGCCGGTACCGAAGTGTCGGCGCTGCTGGGCCGTATGCCGTCGGCCGTGGGCTACCAGCCGACGCTCGCCGAGGAAATGGGCGTGCTGCAGGAGCGCATCACCTCGACGCGCACCGGTTCCATCACCTCGATCCAGGCCGTGTACGTGCCCGCGGACGACCTGACCGATCCGTCGCCGGCGACCACCTTCGCCCACCTCGACGCGACCGTCGTGCTGTCGCGCCAGATCGCCTCGCTGGGCATCTACCCGGCGGTCGACCCGCTCGATTCGACCTCGCGCCAGCTCGACCCGAACGTGATCGGCAACGAGCACTACGACACGGCCCGCAAGGTCCAGGCCACGCTCCAGAAGTACAAGGAGCTGAAGGACATCATCGCGATTCTCGGCATGGACGAGCTGTCGGAAGAGGACAAGCAGGTGGTGTCGCGCGCCCGCAAGGCTGAGCGCTTCTTCTCGCAGCCGTTCCACGTGGCCGAGGTCTTCACGGGGTCGCCGGGCAAGTACGTGACGCTGAAGGAGACGATCCGCGGCTTCAAGATGATCGTCGACGGCCAGTGCGATGACCTGCCGGAGCAGGCGTTCTATATGGTCGGCGGCATCGACGAGGCCTTCGAGAAGGCCAAGAAGCTGGCCGCGGCCTGATCCACGGATAACCCGACATGACCACGACCATCCGCTGCGACATCGTCAGCGCCGAGAAGGAAATCTTCCACGGCGATGCGACGCTGGTCGTCGCGACCGCCGAGCTCGGTGAGATCGGCATCGCGCCGCGCCACGCACCGCTGATCACGCGCCTGCGTCCGGGCAAGGTGATCGTGACCCAGCCCAACGGCGAGAAGCTCGACTTCTACGTTTCGGGCGGCATGCTCGAAGTGCAGCCGCAGGTCGTGACCGTGCTGGCCGACACCGTCGTCCGCGCCCACGACCTCGACGAGGCGGCGGCGATCAAGGCGAAGGAGGAGGCCGAGCGCATCCTCGCCAACCGCGCGGAGGCGATGGAGGTCGCGGAGGCCCAGGCGAAGCTCGCGCAGGCGATGGCCCAGTTGCAGGCGCTCGAGCGTCTGCGCAAGAACCTCAAGCACTGACGCCGCCGCGCCGGATGGACCGGCGCGCTGCGTTGACCCGGAACGCCGGCCTCGCGCCGGCGTTTTTCGTTGGCGTTCGGTGATCGAGTGCCCGGGGGCGAGCCTCGCTACGGCATCGGCATCGGCATCGGCGATGTCGCCTCGACCTAGAATGGCGTTTTCGACCATGGATCGACTCATGTCCGTCGCGCCGCCCGCCGCCCTCCACGTCGTCATCCTCGCTGCTGGCGAGGGCAGGCGCATGAAGTCGACCCTGCCCAAGGTGCTGCAGCCGGTCGCGAAGCGGCCGATGCTCGGCCACGTGATCGACACCGCGCGGGCGCTCGGCGCGACGCACATCCACGTCGTCTATGGCCACGGCGGCGAGGCGGTGCGCGAGGCCTTCAAGAACGATGCCGATCTCACGTGGGTGGAGCAGAAAGACCGCCTCGGCACCGGCCACGCGGTGCAGCAGGCACTCCCGGGCCTCCCCGATGACGCCCGCGTGCTGGTGCTGTACGGCGATGTACCGCTGGTTCGCGCCGAATCCCTCCGTCCGCTGGTGGCGGTCGATGCGGCCCTCGCGGTGCTGGTGGCGGAGCTCCCGGACCCGACGGGGTATGGCCGCGTTCTGGTGGATCCTGCGGGTCGCGTTCAGGCGATCGTCGAGCAGAAGGACGCGACGCCGGAGCAGCGTGCGGTGAAGACGATCAACACCGGCCTGATCGCCGCCGATGGGGCGGCGTTGAGGCGCTGGCTCGCGAACTTGCGCAACGACAACGCGCAGCGCGAGTACTACCTCACCGATGTGTTCGCGATGGCCGCAGCGGAACGCCGGGCAGCGAAGGCAGTGGCTGTCGCCGACGCCGGCGAAGTGGAAGGAGCCAATGACCCTTGGCAGCTCGCGCAGCTCGAGCGCGCCTACCAGCGCCGCTGCGCGAGGGCGCTGGCCGAGCAGGGCGTCCAGTTCGCCGACCCTTCGCGTTTCGACCAGCGCGGCACGGTCGTGGTCGGGCAGGGCGTACGCATCGACGTGGATGTGATCCTCGAGGGCCACGTCGAACTCGGCGATGGCGTGGTGGTCGGCCCGTTCTGCCGCCTGAAGGACGTCACGCTCGGGGCCGGCACCGTCGTCGCCGCGCACAGCGACCTCGAGGGTGCGGTGACCGCGTCGAACTGCACCATCGGCCCGTTCGCCCGCCTGCGCCCGGGCACCCAGCTCGGCGAGGGCGTGCATATCGGCAACTTCGTCGAGACGAAGAAGACCACGATGGGCCAGGGCAGCAAGGCGAATCACCTCAGCTACCTCGGCGACGCCGTGATCGGCGCCAAGGTGAACGTCGGCGCCGGCACCATCACCTGCAACTACGACGGCGTGAACAAGTGGACCACCACGATCGGCGACGGCGCCTTCATCGGCAGCAACAGCTCGCTGGTCGCACCGGTGAAGATCGGCGCGATGGCGACGATCGGCGCGGGATCGGTGGTGACCAAGGACGCCCCGGAAGGGCAGCTCACCGTGGCGCGCGGCAAGCAGGTCAGCATCGCGGCGTGGCAGCGGCCCGCGAAGAAAACGGAGCGCTGAAGCAACGAGGCGTCGCCCCCTTCTTCTCGTTGAATCAAATACGAGTGATTTGCATTAAATACGCTATCACGCTATCTTGACGCTCTCGTGCGGCGCCGTTCGCAGCACTTTTTCGTTGAGATTCCGATGCTTGCGTTGATCTTCCCGCCACTGGGCTCCGCCGTCCTTCCCTCGTCAGCGGCCATCCCCTCGGGCCTGCCGTCCGACCTGTCGGTATGGGGGATGGTCCTCGCGGCCGACTGGGTCGTGAAGGCGGTGATGTTGGGCCTGCTGCTCGCCTCGCTGGTGACCTGGGCGGCACTGGTCGCGAAGGAGGTCGAACTGCGTCGCCTCGGCCGCGGCACCGTGGCGCTGCGCGACGCACTCGACGCGGCATCGTCGCTGGATGCGTTGGACGACAACGCCCGCTCCGCAACGATCTTTCGCGAAGCGATGGCGGAAATCGCCCTTTCCCGGGGGGGCATCGCCGACACCGAGGGCTTGAAGGAGCGTCTGGTGTCGCGGCTGGACCGCCATGAGTCCGCCCTTGCCCGACGCATGACGCAGAGCGTGACGATGATCGGCACCATCGGTGCGACCGCGCCGTTCGTGGGACTCTTCGGCACGGTCTGGGGTGTGATGAACAGCTTCATCGGCATTGCCGAGAAGCAGACGACCAACCTCGCCGTCGTCGCGCCGGGTATCGCCGAGGCCCTGCTGGCGACGGCGATCGGCCTCGCGGCGGCCATTCCGGCGGTGGTGATCTACAACCATTTCGCGCGCCGCATCGCGTCCTATCGTGCGGACGTCGCCGACGCGTCGGCGGCGCTGCTGCGACTCGTGTCGCGGGAGCTGAGTCGCGGCCGGTTGGCCGACTGAGGCCGTCGGATGGCGATCAAGCTGGCTTCCGATCGCGAGGCGCTCGCGATCGCCCACGAAATGAACGTCACGCCGTTCATCGACGTGATGCTCGTGTTGCTGATTATCTTCATGGTCGCGGCGCCGCTTGCGACGGTGGACGTGGGGGTCGAACTGCCGTCGTCGAGCGCAACTCCGACGCCACGTGCGGATCGCCCGGTCGTGTTGATGCTGCCGATCGCAGGCGAGATGCGTCTCGATGGCCAGACGGTCGAAACGGCCGCGCTGCGGAACGCTTTGGTGCGTGCCACCGGCGGGGATCGGGATGCACGCATCCACGTCCAAGCGGATCGACGCGTGCCGTATGAACGCCTCATGGCGACGATGGATGCGCTGCATGCTGCCGGCTATCGTCGCATCGCCCTCGTGGGCCTCGAGGCGGCAACGGCACCGTGATGTTGGCTCGCGTCGCTGCGCCCCGTGCTCCCTGGCTTGCCGGCTTCGTTGTCGCTGGCGTCCTGCATGGGTTGGTACTCGTTGCCCTGCTCGGGCGTTTGCACGAGCGCACGCGTCCGCCGGACGCCGTGCCGGTGTTCGACGTGGCGCTCGCCTCGGTGGCGGCCGCCGAGACCCCGATCGCGTCGATGCCGCCCGCCGCCGAGCCGCCGCCTGCCGCGCCGTCGTGGCAAAAACCCCAGGCGGCGCCGGTCGAGAGGATGCCGCCGCCTGCGAAAACGCCTTCGCCCGATCCTCTTCCGCGGGCCGATGGCGCCGTCGACGCTGCCCCGCTGCCACCGACCGCGCCAGTCGCGGACGCGAGCGCCGCCGAACCGAACGATGCCGCGATGGAGGACTCCCCCGGGGCTGGGGACGTGGTCGTGGACTCCCGGCCAACGGAGCCGGCACCGCGCGGCGCGCTGACGCGGCAGGAACGGAACTACTTCGCGGTGATCAGCGCCCACCTCAACCGCCGGAAGACCTATCCCGCGGAAGCGAAGCAGGCCCGACAGCAAGGGGTTGTGGTGGTGCGATTCCGCATCGATCGCGACGGCCACGTGCTGTCCGCCGACATCAGGCGCGGCAGCGGCCACGCCCTGCTGGACGACGCCACCGTCGAACTCCTGCGCCGCGTCTCGCCGCTGCCGCGCATCCCCCGATCCATCGACCGTGACGAGCTGACGCTATCGCTGCCGATCGACTACGCCCTCACCACCGATTGAAGAAGGAATCCCCCTGTGTCCCCGCCCCCGAATCCCGTTCGTCGACCCGCGTCGCTCCGTTTCGGCCAGCAAACCCTGCTCGCGGTCGGCCTCTCCGCCGCCACGCTGAGCCTTGCGCATGCGCAGGTCGCCGGTGCCGCGCCCGCCGACGAGGAAATCGAACTCGACACGCTGCGCATCGAAGGGCGCGCCGCCGACGTCAATCCTTACACGAGCGAAGGTGCGCCCTACAAAGCGCGCGTCTCGGGGGATTCGCGTCGCGCCCTGCCGTTGGCCGACACCCCGGCGACGCTGACTGTCGTGACCGAGACGCAGCTGGAGGAGTCCGGCCGCACGGATTTTCGCGCGATCCTCGACGCGCAGCCGGGAATCACCATCGGCACCGGCGAAGGCGGCAACCAGTTCGGCGACCGCTACATCATCCGCGGGCAGGAAGCGCGCAGCGACGTCTTCGTCGATGGTCTGCGCGATCCCGGCTTGCAGGCGCGCGAAAGCTTCGCGGTCGAGCAGATCGAGATCACCAAGGGGCCGAGCGCCACCTTCGCCGGTCGCGGTGCGTCCGGTGGTGCGGTGAACGCGATCAGCAAGCAAGCCAGCCTTGAGTACGACTTCCATAACGTCGACGTGAGCGTAGGTACCGACGAGCATCTGCGCACGACGGTCGACAGCAATGTCGTGCTCGGTGATCGTGTCGCCGTTCGCAGCAACCTGCTCCACACGCAGGAGGACGTGCCGGACCGCGATCCTGCCCACCGCGAGCGGCGCGGCGTCGCGCTCGCGGCTCGCGTCGAGGCGACCGAACGCGTCAGCGTGCTGGCCGACTACTACCACGTGGGTGGTCGTGACCGCAGCGATCTCGGGCAGGCGATTGCCGGCCTGGACGCCGGCGGCCAGCCCTTCACCGACATCCCGTCGTACGCACAGGCGGAAGACTTCCAGAACGGGGACGTCGACATCCTCACCCTGCGGCTCGGCATCGAACTCAACCAGGCCTTCACGCTCGAGAACACCGCACGCTGGGGGCGGACCGACGGTGGCTACGTGACGACGCAGGCTTCGCGCTTCAATCGCGGCGCCAACGACCCGCAGGCTCCTGGTGCGATCGACTACCGCATCAGCAACACGCGCACGGGTTGGCAGGACATCGATTACTTCGCGGACAGGCTCAACCTCGTCGGGAAGTTCAACACCGGCGCGCTGGAGCACTCCCTCGTCGCCGGCCTCGAGTACACCGACTACGACGTCCTTGGCCGCCATGGCGCAGGAACCACCGGTGGCTACGGGTTCACCGCGACGGGGGCGTTCAACTGCATCAATGGCAGCGGCGTGGCGCTGAACGCGTGGTGCGTCACCGATGGCGCTGGCAACCGGTTGTCGAACTTCGATGAGCTCGTCGGACGTGCCGGCATCGTGCGGAACACCCTGCCCACCAGTGCCTGGGCCGTCGAGACACGGGCCGCCTATCTGATGGACTCGATCCGCTTGGACGAACGGTGGACCGTGGCGGGTGGTGTCCGCGTGGACGACTACGATTTCCGCCTGACCACCTTCAACGCAACGACGGGCGCAGTGACGGCCGACTACGTGACCGGCGACGCCGTGTGGGGTTACAACGCCAGCGTGAGCTTCAAGCCCGCCGGGAATGGCATCGTCTACCTCGCGTGGTCGACCGGTGCCGACATCAACGGCGGCGAGTCGGACGTCGGCACGAACTGCGGCTACGGCGGCCTTTGCACCGTCACCGACCCGACCAATGGCGACGTGGTGTTCGAGGGCGATCCGGAGCGCTCTCGCAATCTTGAACTTGGCACCAAGTGGAATCTGCTCGACGACCAGCTGCTGCTCACCGCGGCGGTCTTCGAGACCACCAAGCGCGACCTCTTCGAGGGTGGGGTGAACAGCTACGTGGCCAACGGCGGACAGCTCAACGGCGGGAAGCACCGCGTGCGCGGCATCGAGCTCGGTGCAACCGGAAACCTCACCGACCGCCTGAGCGGGCAGATTTCGGCGACGGTGATGGATTCGGAGATGCTGGAATCCAGCAACAGCAGCCTCAGCGCCGCGGCGATCGCCGCCGGTGCGACCAACATCGGCCAGCCACTGTCGAACTTCGCCGACCGTGCCTTCGACGCCCAGCTCAAGTACCAGTGGACGGAGCGCTTCAGCGTGGGGGCGAACGCCACCTACCAGAGCGAGATGTTCGCCGGCCAGCCTGACGGAGCGGCGGCGATCAACACCACCCTCGTCGCCGGCGTGCCTGGGCCGAACTTCGGCAAGCCGAACATCCGCGTGCCGTCGGCCACGGTGTTTGGTGCCTTCCTCGAGTTCGACATCAACGAGCGGCTCGATCTCCGCCTCAATGCCTTGAACCTCGGCGACAAGCGCTATTACCTGTCGGCCTATCGCTCGGGCGGCTTCGCATACCTTGGCGACGGCCGGAGCCTGCGGCTTACCCTGACGGGCAAGTTCTGAATTCGGCGTCGCGATGTCCAACCGCCAACGCCAGAAGCTCGCCACACTGCCCGCCGACGTGGTCGCCCTGCGTGACTACGAGCGGTTGGCCCCGGGGTTCATGGACGAGCCCACGTGGGCGTGGCTTCACGGCGGGACCGGCGGCTTGCAGGCCTTGGAGGCGAATCGACGCGCTTTCGAGGCCTGCAGCATCCTTCCCCGGGTGCTGGTCGACTGCACAGCAGGCCATACACGCACCGCCTTGTTCGGCCGCCCCCTCGAGCATCCCATGCTGCTGGGCCCGATCGGCTACCAGCGCCTGCTGCATCCGGAGGGCGAGGTGGAAGCCGCGCGCGGCGCGCTCGAGACGCCACTCGTGATCAGCAGCTTCGCGTCGCGGCGGATCGCGGAGGTCGCGGAGGCTGCAGCCGTGGCGCCGTGGTTCCAGCTCTACCTGCAGCCCGAGCGCTCGCAGAGCCTCGCGCTCGTGCGTGCGGCCGAGGAGGCGGGTTGCGCGGCCATCGTGGTGACGCTGGACGTGCCGGTGAAACCGGCCAGCCATGCGGCACTGAAGGCGGGATTCCGGCTTCCGGAGGACGTGTCGGCGGTGAATCTCGAGGGCTTCGCGCCGATCGCCCCGGTGGTCGTGCCGCCGGGCGAGAGTCTGATCCTCCGGGGGATGATGCGTTACGCGCCGCGTGTGGAGGATGTCGCCTGGCTTCGATCGGTGACCGCGTTGCCGATCGTGGCGAAGGGCATCCTGCGCCCGGGCGACGCCCGGCAGGTCGTTGCGCTCGGTTGCGACGGCGTCATCGTGTCGAACCACGGCGGTCGCGCACTGGAGGCGGCCCCCGCGGCCTTGGCGATGCTGCCGGCGGTGCGCGCGGCCCTGGGGCCCGATGTGCCGGTGCTGGTGGATGGTGGCGTCCGTTCCGGCAGCGATGTGTTCAAGGCGCTGGCCCTGGGCGCGGATGCCGTGATGGTGGGGCGTCCCTACGCGCAGGGCCTCGCCGTGGCCGGTGCACTGGGCGTGGCCCACGTCGTCAAGCTGCTTCGCGAGGACCTCGAATTGACCATGGCCCTCGCCGGTTGTCCGACGCTGGCCGCCATCACGGCCGACGCCATCCATCATCCCCAAGCCGGAGGCATCGCATGCTGATCGTCATCGAGAACGTCCTGCGTGCCAGCGAGGTCCGCGAGGCGATCGAGCGGCTCCATCGTGCCCGCTGGGTCGATGGTCGTTCGACCGCAGGCAGTCGCAGTATCGCCGTGAAGCAGAACCTGCAGGTCGACCGCGAGGACCCGGAAGGCAAGGCGCTCCGCGACTTGATCCTGGGCCGCCTTGGACGCACGCCGCGATTCCTCGCTGCGTCGCTCGCCGAGCGCATCGTCCCGCCGGTCTTCAATGCCTATCGTGACGGTGGCCACTACGGGATCCACAGCGATGCAGCGCTGATGCACGTGCCCGGAAGCGCCACGCGTCTCCGTGCCGACCTGTCCGCCACGCTGTTCCTGTCGGCACCCGAGGACTACGACGGCGGTGAATTGCAGATCGAGGGCGAGTTCGGTGCGCAGTCGGTGAAGCTCGCCGCTGGCGACATGGTGCTGTACCCCTCCTCGAGCCTGCATCAGGTCACGCCAGTGACGCGCGGCGAGCGGATCTGTGCCATCACCTGGATCCAGAGCGCGGTCGCCGATGCCGCGGCGCGGACGATGCTGTTCGACCTCGATGCGAGCATCCAGTCGCTCTCGAGCCGGCATGCGTCGGACGACCCGGATATCGACCGGCTGGTGCACGTCTACCAGAACCTCGTCCGCCGCTGGGCACGGCCCTGAGGCGGATCAGCCGGGCAACACGAGGCTGACGCTCAAGCCGCCGCCTTCGCGGTTGGCCAGCCCGATGCGTCCGCCGTGCGCCTCGATGATCTCGCGGACCAGCGCGAGGCCAAGGCCGGTGCCGCTGCGCTTGGTCGAGTAGAACGGCACCAGCGCATTGGCCATGACGGCCTCGCTCATGCCGGTGCCGCGGTCCAGCACGTCGATGCGCCAGTCGCCGTTGACGTGGCGCAGCCGAACGCTGACGTCCGCGTCGGGCGGGCTGGCTTCGTGCGCGTTCTTCAGCAGATTGAGCAGGGCCTGCTCGAGCTGGGCCCCGTCGGCGCGCAGCGGCTCCTGCGGGATGGGACCCTCGACCGTGAAGCCGATCTGGCTCTGCAGGCGCTCGACGATGGCGATCGGGTCATGCGCCTCGATGCGGGGCTGCGGCAGCTTGGCGAAGCGCGCGTAGTCGCGCAGGAAGCCGTCGAGATGGCGGGCGCGCTCCTCGATGGTGGCGAACACGGTGGGGAGTTTGTCGATCTGGCCGCGACGCGCGAGCTCCGCGCCGCTGTGTGCGAGCGAGGCCATCGGCGCCAGCGAGTTGTTGAGCTCGTGGCTGATGACGCGGATCACCTTTTTCCACGTCTGCACCTCCTGCCGGCGCAATTCGGTGGTGATCTGCCGGACCAGCAGCAGGGTGTGGGCGCGACCATTCAGCCGGAAGGCCGACGTGGCGAGGTGGTAGACGTCGTCGTCCTCGCCATCGCCGGTGCTGAACACGCCCGCCGCGCCGTGGCGCAGCGCTTCGGCGAGGGCATCGTCGCGGCCGCCGAGCAGGCCGCCCAGCGCATGGCCATCGAGGCGGCGCCCTTCGCCGAGCAGCTTGCGCGCCGCCACGTTGGCGAAGACCACGTGCTGCTGGGTGTCCAGCAGAACCATCGCCACCGGCGTGTTCTGCACCATGGTGTCGAGAAGCAGCTCGCGCTGCACCAGCTGCAGCTGCTTCTCCCGCAGGGCATCGCCGATGGCGTTGTGGCCGGCGACGAGGTCGCCGAGCTCGTCGTTGCGCGGCCAGCGCAGGCCGAAGCTGTAGTCGCCGTCGCGGTAGCTGAGCGCCGTGCCGGTGAGGGCGCGGATCAGGGAGCGGACGGGCGACAGCCAGGCGCCGAGCAGCCACAGCAGCACCAGGCCGGAGGCGACGACGGCGATCGCGCCGGCGAGCACGGCGTCATCGAGCCACGCCTGAAGCGCGAGGGCCAGGGCGACGCCCCCCGCGAGCAGCGGCAGCACGCGCAGCGCGAACTGGCCGGCGAGCGAGACGCGCCAGCGGGTCACGAGGGCACCACCGGCAAGGGCAGGGAACGGCTCACGGCATCGATTCGCGGTCGATCCCGAGGCGCTCGAGCCGCCGGTACAAGGCCTGCCGCGAAAGCCCCAGCTCGGCGGCCGCCTGCGCGAGCACGCCGCGGTGGCGCTTGAGCGCCGCCTCGATGCTGGTGCGGTCGGGCTCCTCCGTCTCTGCGGCGCCCTCGTTGCCGCGCGCGGCCCGGAGGGCGGTGCTTGCCGGCAAGCCGAGATCCGCGGCCCCAATCGTCGATGACGTCGACAGCAGGGCGGCGCGCGCCATCGTGTTCTTCAGCTCGCGCACGTTGCCCGGCCACGCATGCGCCTGCAGGGCGCGGCGCGCGCTGTCGTCGAGCGATTTGCCGCTGCCGGCGAGGCAATGCTCGGCAAGGGGCAGCACGTCGAGTGGACGCTCGGCCAGCGGCGGCACCCGCAACTCGATCAGGTTGAGCCGGTAGTAGAGGTCTTCGCGGAAGCGGCCCTCGCGGATCATCGCAGGGAGGTCGGCATTGGTCGCACTGAGGACCCGCACCTTGACCTGCCGCTCGCGGTTGCTGCCGAGACGCTCGAAGCGGCCGGTCTCCAGGACGCGCAGCAGCTTCATCTGGCCGGCCATGGGCAGGTTGCCGATCTCGTCGAGGAACAGCGTGCCGCCGTCGGCGGCCTCGAACTTGCCCTCGCGTGCCTTCGTGGCACCGGTGTACGCCCCGGCGTCGGCGCCAAACAGCTCGGCCTCGATCAGTTCGCTCGGCATCGCGCCACAGTTCAGCGTGACGAACGGGCCGTGCCGTACGGCCGAGTTGGCCTGCAGCACCTCGGCGACCTTTTCCTTGCCGCTGCCGTTGGGGCCGGTGATCAGCACCGGGACGTCGGCGCCGGCGACCTGCGTGGCGATCTGAAGCACGCGTTCCATGGCCGGGTCGGCGTAGACGATGCCGCGCAGGTCGAAGCGTCCACCGAGGCCTTCGCGCCGCCGCCGCTCCGCCGTCCGGTAGTGCTCGAGTGCGCGACGCGTGTCGGACAGTTCGAGCAGGTTGCGCACGCTGGCGAGCAGCTTGTGGTCGTCCCAAGGCTTGCCGAGGTAGTCAGCGGCGCCGGACTTCATCAGGCTCACCGCGGTTTCCACCTGCGTCCAGGCGGTGAGCAGGATCACCGGCATGTCGGGATGGCGACGCCGGATCTCGTGGAACAGCGCGATGCCTTCCTCGCCGGAGGTGGTGTCGGCGGTGAAGTTCATGTCCTGCAGCACGAGGTCGATCCGCTCGCGGTCCAGCAGGGCGAGACCCTCCTCGGGGCTCTCCGCCCCGAGGACGCGCAGCTCATGCAGGGAGAACAGCACGTCGAGCGCGGTGCGGACGCCGGCGTTGTCGTCGATGACAAGGAGGGTGGGCATCGGCCGAGTTTAGGCGCTCCGCGTGGCCACTGCCGGCGGCACGGAGGCGGCGCGCAGGGCCGGGCCGAGGACCGCCGCCACGCCGAGGACCAGCAGCACCGCCGATCCGACGCCCAGGTAGCCGAGCGGCAGCTTGGACAATTCGAGCTGGTCCATCATCAGGGCGTTGAGCCCGAGTGCCAGCCCGCAGCCGACCACGATGCCGCCCGTGGTGATCAGCACGTTCTCGGTCACGAACAGCCGCAGGATGTCGATGCGCCGCGCACCGAGCGCCCGGCGGACGCCGATCTGCTTGCGGCGCTGGTTCACCCACAGCGAGGCGAGGCCGACGATGCCGCTCGCCGTCATCGCCAGCAGCAGGGCCATGACGATCAGCAGGCCGTTGATCATGGTGTGCTCGCCCTCGTAGCGTCGCTCGCGCGTCTCCGTCATGGTGGAGGCGAACTCGACCATCCGCCCGGGGACGCGGGCCTGCAGCATCGCCTGCGACTCGCCGATGAGACGCTGCAGGTTGGCGACGTCGTCGACGCGGATCGCGTACGTGCCCCAGTTGCCGGCGCGGCGGGCCGCGAACACGACCGAATGGTTGCCGTCGCCACCGCCCCAGGAGGCCCGCCCCCACGGGGTCACCAGCGTGTCGACGACGCCGATGATCTCGATCGGGCCGGTGCCGCCCCAGTACAGGGGCTTGCCGACCACCGACGTCTCGTTGGGGTAGAGCACCTTCGCCATCGTCGAGGACACCAGCGCGACCGTCGGATCGGGCTGGCCGGTGAGGTCCTCGTCGATGAAGAGCTCCTCGTCGGTGCGGAACGTGCGGCCTTCGACGACGCGCAGGCCCCAGGTCTCCGCGATGTTCGCGCTGGTGATGTAGGTCGCGGCCGTGGTCAGGCTGTTCTCGACGTTCGCTTTCACGTCGAAGCCGGAGTTGTTGCCGCTGTTGGACAGCGGGACCTGGTTGACCACCGACGCGCTGACGACCCCCGGCATCGCGCGCAGGGCGGCAAGGTCGGCCTCGACCACCGAGCCCGTGGTGTCGCGCTCCTTGTCGGTGATGCCGACATGGAAGACGAGGGCGTCCTCGACGCCGGTCGGGCGCTGGGATTCCTTCATGCGGTCGCGGACGACATAGAGCGCGTTGGCGAGGATGGCGAGCGTCAGCGCGACCTGCAGGGCGATCAGCAGGACGCCGGTCTTGCGGTGGCGCATCGCGGAGAGGATGGGCTTGAGTTCCATGGCAGGGCTCACTGGCTCTTCAACTGGATGGCGGGGCGCACCTGGCAGGCCTGCCACGTGGGCAGCAGGCCCGCGACCAGGGCCGCGAGGAGGCCGAGCGCGACGGTCCCGACCATCAGCGACGGGTGCATGGCGTAGAAGTCCTCGGCCCCGGAGAGTCGGCCGTTGACGAGTTCGATGCCGTAGAGGGCCAGCCCCAGGCCCAGCACGGCGCCGGCGGCGCCGAGCACGCCGGCTTCGACGAGGCTCTGCCGGAAGATCTCCGAGCGGGTGGCGCCGAGGGCGCGGCGAACGCCGATCTCGCCGGCGCGGGCGGTGAACTTCGCCAGCATCAGCGTGACCACGTTGACCAGGCAGACCAGCAGGAAGCCGAACGAGATCCACGTCGCCATCCGGGTGTCGTTGCTGACGGCGCCGCTGAACTGCAGCCACTCACCGACGTCGCGCAGGCGGTTGTTCTCCGGGCGCGGCAGGCGGCCCAGCGTCTTCTGCTCGGCGACGTAGGCGGCCAGGTAGTCCTCGAAGGCCTGTCGGTCCCCGGCACGCTCGAGTTCCACCCAGTACTGCAGCCAGGTGCAGTCGGACTTCAGGAAGCCCGCAAAGCCCGGCTCCACCTCGCCGTTGCAGTTCGTCCAGCCGTTGTTGTTCCACTCGCGGCCGATCGTGTTGCGGATCGGCAGCCACAGCCGATGCACGTTGCTGTCGACGCCCGAGCCGTTGATCCGGTAGAAGCGCGGCGTCGGGCTCCATTCGCCGAGCACGCCTGTGACGGTGTAGTCCCGGTCGTCGATGCGCAGGCGACGGCCCACCACCTCGGTGGTGCCGAACACGCGCTCGGCGAGCTCGTGGCCGATCACCGCGACGTCCGCGCCGCGGGTGTCGTCCTCGGCGCTCCACGGGCCACCCGCCACGAAGGGCATGTCGAACATCGGGAACACGTCGCGGGTCGTCGCCATGGCGTCCTCGCGGAACGGCGGCAGATCGTCGCGGCCGGCATCGATGGCCGGCGCCACGCCGTACAGCGCGGTCTGGCGCAGGCCCTTGGCGTCGCGCAAGAGGTTCTCGACGTCGGTCCAGCTCATCTGGCGCTCGGGCTCCTCGTTGGGTCGGTAGCTGCCGTTCATCGGGCCGATGTCGATCTGCGGCACGAAGAGGCGGTCGCTCTTCTGCGGGATCGGGTCGCCGGCCATGACGAGGAGCATCGTCAGGCTGGTCATGCTGGCGCCGATGCCGACGGCGAGGATCATGACGATCAGAGCGGTGAGCACCGGGGCGCGGCGCAGGCTCTTGAGGCCGAGCTTGAGGTAGTAGCGGAACATGGCGAGGTCCTCAGGCGGCGGTCGCGAGGCGCTGCAGGTCGACGACCTGGCCATCGACGATGTGGATGTTGCGCTGCGCGCGCGCGGCGAGCTCCGGGTCGTGCGTCACCATCACGATGGTGGTGCCCTCCGCGTTGATCTGCTCCAGCAGCTCCATCACGCCCCGGGCCATCTGCGTGTCGAGGTTGCCGGTCGGTTCGTCGGCGAGCAGCAGGCGCGGGCTGCCGGCGAGCGCGCGGGCGATGGCGACGCGCTGCTGCTGGCCGCCGGAGAGCTCGGCGGGGTAGTGCTTCATGCGCGAGGCGAGGCCCACCTTGGCAAGGGCCTCCTCGATGCGTTGCTTGCGCTCCGGCCCCTTGAACCCGCGGTAGCGCAGTGGCACGTCGACGTTGTCGAAGAGATTGAGGTCGGGGATCAGGTTGAAGCCTTGGAAGATGAAGCCGAGCTTCTCGTTGCGCAGGCGCGAGCGCTGGTTGTCGTCGAGGCCGCGGACATCGACGCCGTCGAGGTGGTACTCGCCGCCAGTGAACTCCTCGAGCAGGCCGGCGATGTTGAGGAAGGTGGTCTTGCCCGAGCCGGAGGGGCCGGTGACGGCGACGAACTCGCCTTCGCGCACCTGCATGTCGATGCCGCGCAGCGCGTGGGTTTCGATCATGTGGGTCTGGTAGACCTTGGAGAGCTGCTTCATCGAGAGCATGGCGGAGTCCTGCGTGGGCGTCGGGGAGGAGAGGGAAGTCATTCGTTGATCTGGATGCGTTCGGCGTCTTCGAAGAGGTCGGTGCCGGAGATCACCACGCGCTCGCCTTCGGCAAGCCCGTCGATGACTTCCACGGCACTCACGGCGGTCGCACCCAGCGTGATGGGGCGGCGCACGGCGTCGCCGTCGTCCATGACGTAGGCGAAGCGACCGCCTTGGACCTCGACGAAGGGGCCGCGGGCCAGCATCAGCACGTCCGGCCGCTCGTCGATCAGCACGCGGGCGCTGACGCGCTGGCTCTGGCGCAGGCCCTCCGGCTGGGCGTCGAGGCGGACACGGGCCAGCACCTGGCGCTCGAGGACCTCCGGCGCAATGGCGGTGAGCTCGCCACCGAGGGTCTGGGCGCCGATGCGCACCTCGACCTTCATGCCGAGCCCGAGGTCGTCGGCATAGCTCTCCGGGACTTCGAGTTCGACTTCCAGCTGCGACAGGTCGACCACGGTCATCAGCGGCGCGTTTGCGGGCACCACGGCCCGGTCGGCGACGGCGATGCTGCCGACGATGCCGCTGACCGGCGAACGCAGGTCGAGGTCGCTGACGCGGCGCTCGAGATCGGCGACCACGGCGCGCTGGCGCGCCAGGGCCTCTTCGCGACTCTTCAACTCCAGCGCGGCGTTCTGGCCCTCCAGTCCGGCATCGGCGTCGCTGTGGCGCGCGCGCACCTGGGCCGCTTCCACGGCATCGGCGTAGCGCAGGCAGTCGGCGCGGGGAATGGCTTGTACTTCGCAGGCCCGGGCCGTGCGCTCGGCATCGCGCTGCGCCGTCTGCAGGGCGAGGCGGCCTTCATCGGCCGTACGTGCGGCGAGCAGCCTCGCCTTCTGCGCGAGGATGCGCTGGCGCGCCACGTCGGCCTCGAGGCCGCGCAGCGTGGCGAGCTCGCGGTCGCGCTCGGCGCGCAGCTCCGGCGAGTCGAGCGTGGCCAGGACATCGCCTTGTTTCACCGTGGCGCCGGCGCGCGTCTTCAGGTTCACCGTCGATGCCGCCGGGGCGTACAGCGTCGGGCTCACGGCCGCGACGATGCGACCGCTGACCTGCGCATCACGGACCAGCAGGCCGCGTTCGACCGTGGCGAACCGCAAGCGCTCGGCGCTCACCGAGCGACCGGCACCGGCCCAAAGCCATGCGCTTGCGAGGACGGAAGCGACGATGACGCCCGCGACGAGGCCGGGCCACGGAAGGCGGCGCCGGGTCTCGGCGACGGTACGGTCTTGGGCGGAAGTGTCAGGGATCATCGCGGCACGCATGGGCAGTGGTGCCCGTGTTGATGCACGCAGCGTGCCAACACGTTTTATTCGAAAAAACAATGACTTGTCGTGTCCGTCCGGCGTCCGGGGGCGTCCGCACACCGTCCGCGTGGCCGGGTGTCCGCGATGCGCCGCCCGGGGGAGGACAGAAGTCATCCTTCGTTGCGCCCGACCCCTGTTTGGGCGACCGGTAAACTACGGCGCTTGGAAGGTCTGTGGAGCGGCACGCCATGTGTGGAATTGTTGGAGCGATCGCTGGTCGTGATGTCGTGCCGGTGCTGGTCGATGGATTGAAGCGCCTCGAGTACCGCGGCTACGACTCGGCCGGCGTGGCCGTGCTCGATGGCGAACTGAAGCGCGTGCGCCGCACCGGCCGCGTGGCCGAGATGGAAGCCGCGGCCGCCGCCGAAGGCTTGGCCGCCCACATCGGCATCGGCCACACGCGCTGGGCCACCCACGGTGGGGTGACCGAAGCCAATGCCCACCCGCACATCAGCGACGGCGAACTGGCACTGGTGCACAACGGCATCATCGAGAACCACGAGGAGCAGCGCGAGCGCCTGAAGGCGCTGGGCTACGTGTTCACCTCGCAGACCGACACCGAGGTGGTGGCCCACCTCATCCGCCACCACCTGCGCGCGGGGGGCGATTTGCTCGCGGCCACGCAGGCCGCGGTGAAGGAGCTGCGCGGTGCCTACGCACTGGCCATCATCGCCAAGTCCGATCCCGAGCGCCTGATTGCCGCCCGCATGGGCTGCCCGCTGCTGGTCGGCGTCGGCGACGGCGAGGCCTTCGTCGCTTCCGATGTGTCCGCGGTCGTCGCGCAGACCCGTCGCGTGATCTACCTCGATGAAGGCGACGTGGCCGAAGTGACGCGCGATTCCGTGCGGGTGTTCGATGCCGACGGCGTCGCCGTGCAGCGCAAGGAGCAGGTGTCCGGCGTGTCGCTGGCCTCGCTGGAATTGGGCCCGTACCGCCACTTCATGCAGAAGGAGATCCACGAGCAGCCGCGCGCGATTGCCGACACGCTGGAGCCGATCCTCGAGACCGGCTTCGTGCCCGCGTTGTTCGGGGCACGCGGCGCCGAGCTGATGGACGGTGTCACGGGCGTGCAGATCCTCGCCTGCGGCACCAGCCACTACGCCGGCCTCGTCGCGCGCTACTGGATCGAGGCGATCGCCGGCGTGCCCTGCGCCGTCGATATCGCCAGCGAGTACCGCTACCGCCCGATCGTGCCGAACCCCGGCAACCTCGTCGTCACCATCTCTCAGTCGGGCGAGACGCTCGACACCTTCGAGGCGCTGAAGTACGCCATCAACGAAGGCCACCACCGCACGCTCTCGATCTGCAACGTGGCCGAGAGCGCGCTGCCGCGGATGTCCGCGATGCAGTTCCTCACGCGTGCCGGTGCCGAGATCGGCGTGGCCTCGACCAAGGCGTTCACCACCCAGCTGGTCGCCCTGATCGCGCTGGCGCTGGTGATCGCCAAGGCCCGCGGCCGCCTGGACGCCGAGGCGGAGGCGGGCTACATCGACGCCCTGCGCCACCTGCCGGGCAGCGTGCAGCACGCGCTCAACCTCGAACCGCAGATCGCGGCATGGGCCGAGCGCTTCGCCACCAAGGACCATGCCCTGTTCCTCGGTCGCGGCCTGCACTTTCCGATCGCGCTGGAAGGTGCGCTCAAGCTCAAGGAAATCACCTACATCCACGCCGAGGCCTACGCCGCCGGCGAGCTCAAGCACGGCCCGCTCGCGCTGGTCGATGCCGAGATGCCCGTGGTCGTCATCGCGCCAAACGACGCGCTGCTCGAGAAGGTGAAGTCGAACATCCACGAGGTGCGCGCGCGCGGCGGCGAGATGTTCGTGTTCGCCGATGCCGACAGCCACTTCGGTGAGGAGGACGGCGTGCACGTGATCCGCACGCCGCGCCATGTCGGTCCGCTGTCTCCGGTCGTGCACGCCATCCCGGTGCAGTTGCTGGCGTACCACGCCGCGCTCGCCCGCGGCACCGATGTGGACAAGCCGCGCAACCTGGCGAAGTCAGTGACGGTGGAGTAGTGTCCGGGGGTTCCGAAGCCGAACGGTCGTTGATGAACGAAGGCGGTTGAAGGCAAGAACCCTGCTCGAGGAGGCGCCGCCCCGGCGACGGGCGAGCGCCTTGCCTAGCCCCGCTTGCGCCGATCGGTTCCACTAACGGGTAGGTGCCGGCAGGGCATCCACGCGAGTACGGAAGAGAACGTAGGGCTTGTGCCGTTTGTCTTCGCCTGCGTTGAATCCTGCTTGGCGATGCAGTTGATTCGCAGTGAAGTACAGGAACCCATCCGGTCCGACCGAAAGAGTGTCCGGCCAGAGGATGCGTGGATCCGCGGCAAGCGTCGACCATTGCCCTGCGGGGGTTCGGCGGTGGATCGCGTTGTGTTCGTAGTCGCCGGCATAGACGTTGCCGAGTGCATCTGATTCGAGCCCGTCGGATGCCCCCTTGTCGCCAAGGTCCTCGACGGCTTTGGCGAGCGTGGCGTCATCGATCGAGACATCGCGCAGAAGCTCTGTCGAAACGCTGTAGAGGCGCCGGCTGGACAACGGCGAGAAGTAGAGCGTTTTTCCGTCCGGTGAGAGCGCAATTCCATCGGACGCGATTGTGAACGGTGTCGCTGTGCCGTCGGGTGCGCGGTTCATGAGTCGCTGGCCCTCGACGATGGGCGTGAACGACCGATCCGCCGACGTGGAGTGATGGCCGACGAGCCGCTTGATCGCCTGCCCGCTGTCCAGGTCGAGCACGATGATGCCGCCCGTCCCGGTTGGCGAGGAATCGGTCACGTAGGCAACGCCCTGCTTGCCGACTCTGAAGTCGAACCGCATGTCATTGACGTATGTTGTCTCGTCGATGACGTTCTCGGGGAAAATGTACGTGCGTTCGATTCGGTTGCTTGCGAGGTCGATGGCGACCAGCTTGGCACCGCGTCGCACCGGCGCAGAGAAGTTTGGTGCTGCGGTGTCGAGGATCCACAGGCGGCCGCGTCCATCGGCCACGACGCTCTGGACGCTGAGGAAGGTCTTTTCGGGTTGGGTTGTGTCGCCATGATTGATCGATGCGTTCGGATAGGCGACCGCGCGTCCGTCGCGAAGTTCTGCCACGGTGAACGGCACGTCGTCGCCCCAGCGCGGGAAGTTGACGAATATCCGGCCGCCCTCGGACACGGTGACGCCCGTCGGCATGGCGTCATGGAAGGTGGCGACAGCCTCGATGTTTCCGATCGATCGGGCGCTGGGAAGCTCGCCGTCGTCCTGTGCCAGCGCGTGGGGGGGCGCGGACAGGAGCGCGATGAGGCCCGTAAGAATGAGGTGTTTTCTCAGATGCATGTCGAGATTCCTGGAGTGTTCAGGGGTTTTGGAATGCGACTTCTGCCCGTTCGTGGAGCTCCAGTGGCAGTCCGTCCGGATCGGCGAAGAACGTAAATCGCGTTCCCGTTCCTTCGTCGATTCGGAGCACTTCGACGTCGACACCATGCCGAGCAAGCCAAGCAATGGCTGCGTCGATGTCGGCGACGGCGAATGCGAGATGGCGAAGGCCACAGGCCTCCGGGTATGACGGCCGCGGGGGCGTCTCGGGGAACGAGAACAACTCCAGCCTGCCGCCGCCGGGCACCAGGAGGTCGAGCTTTCTGGATTGGCGGCTCGGTCGGTCGAGTTCCGACACGACCGGAAACCCGAGGATGTCGGCATAGAACGCCCGCGACGCCTCCAAGTTGCTGCAGATGATCGCTACGTGGTCGATCCGCAACAGCGGGAGCATCGAAAGGCCGGATCGCGGATTGGTACCGTCCGTCACGGCGCGCGCCGGCGGGATCGCAGCGCCCGCTTCGGCGGCAATTGGAGCGAAGCCTGCGCTTGCGAGAGGCGCCCCTTCCTCAATTGCTTCCTCTCGGAGGATCCGGACTTTCGGCGGCGCGATCAACCATTTGCGGGTTCGCTCGCGGTAGGCCGTGTAGTGCACCGTCTTTCGATGCTCGGCCAAGGCATCGTCGTCGCGATAGGCCTCGATGAGGTGGAACACTCCTGCTTGGCCCTCCTCGAGGAACAGTTCATAGCGTTCGTTGCCTGTTTCGCCGCGGCTGGCCGCTGCGAGTGCTCGGAGCGCGGCGTGAAGCTCGTGTTCGAATCCGGGCAAAGCGCGCAACGTGGCAAAGACATGGGTGGTCATGACGGAGGCAACCGATCAATCGGCAAGGCGGGGTTGGTAACGTTCGAGCCAATGCGCGTAAGGCGCAGGAAGGACACGTGCCGCATGGTCGATGCCCAACGCTCGCGCCGCGGCATAGGGCCAATGCGGATTGGCGAGGTGCGCACGCCCGACAAGGGCGAGGTCGAGTTGCCCCTTGGCGATGGCGGCCTCCGCCACCGCGGGGTTCTCGAAGCCCCAAGCCGAGGACACCGGGATGCCTGCTTCTCTGCGTACACGAGCCGCGACCGGGCCGAGGAAGCCTGGGCCCCAGGGCACCTGAACGTCCGGTGCGGAGAAGCCGACGCTGACGCTCAGAAGGTCCAGGCCTTCCGCCTTGAACCGGCGAGTCAGCGATATCGAGTCGGCCAGCGTGCGCTCGTCGTCGCCGTCGTACTCGATGACCCCGAAGCGGGCCGTCAGCGGAAGTCGCTCGGGCCAAATGCGGCGCACTGCGCGCAGCGTGTCGACGAGGAAGCGGCCGCGGTTCTCAAGGCTGCCACCGTAGGCATCGGTACGCGCATTTGCATGCTTGGAGAAGAAGCTCTGGCCCAAGTAGCCGTGAGCGAAGTGCAGTTCAAGCCACTCGAATCCGGCATCCCGCGCCCGGCTGGCCGCGGCGATGAAATCCTGCTGTACGCGCTGGATGTCATCGAGGCTCATGGGGCGCGGCACCCGGCCCAGTTGGTCGCCGAAGGCGAGGGCTGAGGGCGAGATCGGTTGCCAGCCGGTGGCATCGCCCTCGGGGATGTGGTCTTCGCCTTCCCAAGGGCGGTGGGCGGAAGCCTTCCTGCCGGCGTGTCCAATCTGGATACCGGGAACCGCGCCGGCGTTCCGGATCGACTGTGCGATCTGTGCCAGCGGTTCGGCTTGGGCGTCGTTCCACAAGCCAAGGCAGGCTGGTGTGATCCGGCCCTCGGGCGACACCGCGGTCGCCTCGACGGTGATCAGTCCGGCTCCGCCGCGCGCCAGCGCGGTGTAGTGCGCGTGGTGCCAGTCGTTGGCCAGACCGTCTCGGGCCATGTACTGACACATCGGAGGCACGCCGATGCGGTTGCGCAGGACCGCGTCTTTCAAGCGCAGGGGTTCGAAGAGGGATGCCATGTCAATTGGTCAGGTTTCCAGAAGGCTGCGCAACATCCAGGCGTTCTTCTCGTGGTTTTTCATGCGCTGAGTCAGAAGGTCTGCGCTCGGTTGGTCGCCCGCTTGTTCGACCACGGAGAAAAGGCCGCGCGCGGTGCGGGCCGTCGTCTCATGGCCTTGCATGAGGATGCGAACCATCTCGAGTGCTGTGGGGGGGTGGCTCGGCACATCGGGTACCGACGTCAGTGTCTGGAACTGCGCGTAGCTGCCGGGCGCCTTGGCCCCAAGCGCGCGAATCCGCTCTGCGATGGGGTCGACGGCGCTCCACAGCTCCGAGTACTGGGTCTGGAACATCCCATGCAAGCTGATGAACATGGGGCCCGTTACGTTCCAGTGGAAGTTGTGGGTAGTCAGGTACAGCGTGTACGTGTCCGCGAGAAGGTGTGACAAGCCCACTGCGATGGCGGCGCGGTCGTGCTCGCTGATGCCGATCTGCACGCTGTGGATTGGGGTGGCGCCCTTCATTCTCATGCGGTCTTTAGCGCCTTGAGCAGCTCTTGTGCCACCAGGTGCGACGACTGCGGGTTCTGCCCGGTGATCAACTGGCCGTCGCGGATGGCGAAGGCTTGCCAGTTGTCCGAACCCTCGAAGCGGCCACCGAGTTCGCGCAGGCGCGTTTCCAGCATGAAGGGAACCACCTTTTCGAGGCCCACCGCTACTTCTTCGGCGTCGGTGAAGGAGTTGACTCGCAGGTCCTTCACGATGGGCTGCCCATCGGGTCGCTTGGCCGTGACAAGGCCTGCCGCGCCGTGGCAGACCGAGGCGATCAGCTTGTGGGCTGCGAAGGCGCGCTCGACGGCACGTGTCACGCCGGCGTCTACGGGCAGGTCCCACATGGTGCCGTGGCCGCCCGGGAAGAACACGGCATCAAAGCTGGCGCCGTCGAACTCCGAGGCCCTGGAGGTGGCGGCAATCCGGGCTTGCAGGGCTTCATCAGCGAGGAAGCGCTCGACGACCGGGTCGTTCTGCCCGACGGGCTTCAGGCTGCCCGGATCAATGGGTGCGGGACCGCCAGCCGGCGAGGCCAGCGTGACCTCGACGCCGGCATCGGCCAGCGCGTAGTAGGGCACCGCCAACTCTTCGGTCCACAAGCCCGTCGGCTTGCCGGTGTCGCCCATGCGGGCATTGGAGGTGACGATCATCAGGATGCGGGAAGTCATGGAATTTCCTTTGGAAAGGTGTGATGCAACCGGCGTCAGAGCGCGGCCTGCAGGATCTGGCGGCTCAGCGCCAGCGTGACGTCGCGCCGCTCGCCCAGGGTGGTCAGGCCATGGGCCTCGAGTTGCTTGACGATGGGTTCCACCGCTTCGGCTCCCAGCGCGTAGGCCGATAGCCGGGTGGGGATGCCCAGCGACTCGAAGAAGTCCTCAGTGCGCTGGATGGCCGCATCGATGCGGGCCTCTTCGGTGCCCTCACGCAGATGCCACACGCGTTCGGCGTACTGCAGCAACTTCTCGCGCTTGGCACTGCGGCGCACTTTGAGATTGGCGGGCAGCACTACGGCTAGGGTTCGGGCGTGGTCAATGCCGTGCAGCGCCGTGAGTTCATGACCGATCATGTGGGTCGACCAGTCCTGCGGCACGCCCGCACCGATGAGGCCATTGAGGGCCAGCGTGGCGGTCCACATCAGGCTGGCCCGCGCTGCGGCGTCATGCTCGGCGGCCAGCACTTGGGGTCCGATGTCCACCAGCGTTTGCAGGAGGGCTTCAGCCAATCGATCCTGCACATGGGCCTGGACCGGGTAGGTCAGGTATTGCTCCATGACATGGGTGAAGGCGTCCGCCACCCCGTTGGCGAGTTGGCGGGCCGGCAACGTATCCATCTTGGACGGGTCAAGGATGCTGAAGCGAGGGAAGACATGGGCGCTGTGGAACACGCGCTTAGCCTGGGTGGCGCGTCGGGTGATCACGGAGCCGGCATTCATTTCCGAACCGGTAGCCGGCAGCGTCAACACGCAGCCAAAGGGCAGTGCCTGCCTCACCTCGGCGCCGCCCGTTTCCAAGATGTGCCAAGGGTCTTGCGTATAGGGCACGGCGGCGGCCACGAACTTGGCTCCGTCGATGACCGAGCCGCCGCCCACGGCCAGCAGGAAGTCGAGGTCTTCCGAGCGCACCTGCTCGACCGCCCGTATCAAGGTTTCGTAGCTGGGATTGGGCTCGATGCCGCCGAACTCTTGGAACTGGTAACCGTGAAGCGCCTCGCGCACCTCGGCCAAGGTCCCGTTGCGTTCGGCGCTGCTGCCCCCGTAAAGCACCAGTACGCGCGCGTTGATCGGCACGCGCTGACTCAGTTGCGCGATCGCCTCGGTGCCGAAGTGGATGGCGGTGGGGTTGTGGAAGCTGAAGTTCTGCATGGTGAAAAGCTCGACGTGTGGGCGGCGTTGTTGGCGGAATGCGAGGTTTCAGCGCTCAGCCAACGCCGCGATCAGCGCTTGGGCCAGAGCGTGGTCGGAGAAGGGGTTCTGTCCAGTGATGAGTTCGCGGTCCACGACAACGTGGGGCTCCCAAGCCTTTGCGAACCGCAGGTCGCCACCGGCGGTTGCCATGGCGCGTGCCGGGTAATAGCGCAGTCTGTCGCCGTTGAGCGATGCCTCGAAGGCCGCCTCTTCCGCATCCGCGAAGATGGTCATGCGATAGCCGCTGTAGATCCAATTCTGGGCGCGGCCCGCGTCGGCATTGCCCAAGCTGCGCTCGTAGCCCTGCGGATCGTCCTGGGCGGCCAACAGAGTGATAGGGCCATGGCAGATCGCGGCGGTGGGCTTGCCATTCGCATTGAAGTGGCGAAGCACTTGGCCGACCAGCGGATTGTTGGCCAGATCGATCATGGGCGCGTGGCCGCCGGGGATGAACACGGCCGCATAGCGATCGAGCCCTGACTCAAGTACCTCGGGTAGCGATTTGATCTGGTCGGCCTGGGTGAGTTGTTCCACCACGCCAGCGATTCGCTCCATCTCCCGCGCATCGCCGCGGAAGTACTGGGGATCGACCGAGCGCTGGTCGGCCTGCGGCCGGTTCCCGCGCGGCGTGACGACCGTCAGCCGGTAGCCGGCGCGCTGCAGTGCATCGGCAGGCACGCCGAACTCGTTGAGGTAGTAGCCGGAGGGAAAGGTCTTTCCATCACGCAACGGCAAGGCCGTTTCGCTGGACAGCACTACGAGGACTTCGCCTTTGGGCGCCGGCGCTGCCCAGGACAGTGTGGATAAGCCCAATGCGGCTGCGGAAAGGAGGGCTTTTTTGAAGAGGTTTTTCATGGTCATTCAGAGGGAAAGCAGACTCGGGTGAAGGGGCGTTTTGCCCTTGGGCGGCGACTTTATTGAGTCCATTTGTGCCGATAAACTGGATCAGAGGAACTTTTTTACTTACATCGGTGAATAAATGGCCCGGCAGTTCGACCCCGTACAACTCGGCAGCATCGAGCTGTTCTGCAAGGCGGCCGAGATGGGCAGCTTCACCGCGGCCGCCGAGATGCTGGGCGTCACGCCGGCCTCGGTGAGCCGCTCGATCAGCCGACTGGAAGCGCGGCTCGGGGTAAGGCTTTTCACTCGCACCACCCGCAGCGTGCGCTTGACCAGCGACGGCGAGCTTTACCGCGCGGAGTGTCAGCAAGCGTTGGAGCAGATTGCGGAGGCGGAGCGCGCCATCACTGGCCAGCAAAGCGAGCCGAAGGGGCTGGTTCGCGTCAGCGTCGGCACGCTCTACGGCCACCACCGACTTGTGCCCTTGTTGCCCGGTTTCATGGCGGCTTATCCGGGCGTGGAAGTCGAGCTCAACGTCTCCAACAGGAACATCGACTTCGTGGAGGACGGCTACGACCTGGCGATACGCCTGGGCGAGCCGCGGGATTCACGCCTCGTGGCGCGCAAGCTGGAAGAGGCGAGCGTCGGCGTATTCGGCGCGCCCGACTACCTGCGACGCAAGGGCAAGCCGCGCACGCTGGAGGACCTCGCAACGCACGATCTCATTCAGTTCGTACTGCCCAGCACGGGCAGACCCATGCCTTGGATCTTCCGCAATGCGGCGGGCGAAGACATCGACTTCACCTTCAAGAGCCGACAGCGCGTGCATGAGGATGTGCTGGCCGGCGTCGGGTGGGCCATCGCGGGAGGGGGGCTATTTCAGATCTACCACTTCGTGGCGAGGGAAGCGGTGCGCAACGGACAGCTGGTGGAAGTGCTGCAAGGTGCTGGTGGCCGCTCGCGCTCCTTCCACGTGCTGTATCCGCAGAACCGCCACCTCTCCGCGCGGGTCAGGGTGCTCGCAGACTATCTCGTCGATGCCATCCGAAGGGGGCGATAGCGCCCGGCATCGTTGAACTCGCTCCCAAAACGATAAAGCGCTTGATTCTGGACAGGCCTGCTTCTCGGCATTCAAGTTGCCAGCGGGTGGGGATGCTTCTAGCCCAGCGTCAGAAAACCAAGAACATCGTTCTATAGCTCCTTGCCACCCGGCTTCTGACGAACCTGGTCATCCACCTCACGATCGGCGGATCTTCTCTTGGCCAATCATCCTTCCCCTGCATCGACGCGCACCGTTCCGGCGGTGCTCCTCGCCGTTTACGGGCTCATCTGGGGTGCCCTGGCCGTCGCCCCGAAGCACCGCGCGGACTGGTGGCTGGAGAACGTGCTGGTCTTCGTCGCCATCCCGCTGCTGGTGTGGGCGTCCTCGCGCCTGCGCCTGCGGGACAGCAGCTACGTCGCGCTGTTCGTCTTCTTCGTTTTCCATGCCGTTGGATCGCACTACACCTACTCAGAGGTGCCGATCGATGACTGGTGCGAGGCGTGGCTCGGGTGCTCGCCCGGGGCGGCATTCGGTTTCGAGCGGAATCACTACGACCGGCTCGTGCACTTCCTTTACGGGCTGCTCGCCACTCCGGCGGTCTTCGACATCGTCGATGCGCGGGCGCCCACCACGCGCCTCTGGCGATCGCTGCTGGCCGTGGGCTTCATCACCTCGCACTCCCTGCTCTATGAGCTGATCGAGTGGGGCGCGGCGGTGGTGTTCGGCGGCGACCTCCGCATGGCCTTCCTCGGCACGCAGGGCGATCTCTGGGATGCTCAGAAGGACATGGCGCTTGCGCTGATGGGCAGCGTGATCGCGGCGACCGTGCTGGTCCATCCATCCCGCGGCGAGGGCGCATCGCCTCGCTCACCTTGATCGGCGCCTCGAGGTGGGACGCCTGGATCTGGCGTCGCCTCACCGTCCCGGCGCAGGCCCCGTCGATTCGCGCACCTTGAGCATGTGCGGCACCCGCTGCAGGTGTCCGGGTTTGGGATCACGGATGTGTTCGAGCAGGGTCGTCGTGGCGAGCCGGCCCATGTCGCGCGTTGGCTGGTGGATCGTCGTCAGCAACGGGAACAGCTGCCGCGAGATCGGCGTGTCATCGAAGCCGACGACCGACAGGTCGTCGGGAATACGCAGTCCGCGCTGGTGGGCGACGTGCATGACGCCAGCGGCCATGTCGTCGTTGGCGGCGAAGATCGCGGTGGGCATCGGGTCCATGTCGAGCAGGCGCTGCGCGGCGGCGACGCCGGACTCGAACGAGAACTCGCCGGCCACTTCCAGGGCGGGGTCGACCGGCAACCCGGCCTTGGCCAGTCCTCGACGGTACCCGTCGAGGCGCCACTGGCTGGCCCCGTGCGCGGGATGCCCGAGCACGTGGGCGATGCGGCGATGCCCGAGTTCGACGAGGTGCTCGACGACGCGCTCGGCGGCGGCGGGTTCGTCCATGGCGACGGCGACGCCTTCGTCCTGGCGGCGCGGCGAGATGCTGGCGTAAGGCACGTCGAGTGCCGCGAGCCGCGCGAGCAGTGCGGCGGAATCGGTGAGCGGCGGGGTCAGCAGCAGGCCGTCGGGCCGCGAGTGCGCCATCAGATCCTCGATCTCGGCCAGCAGTCCGCCTTCGTCGAGCGCCACCGGGGACAGGATCAGGTGGTACTGGGCGCTGGCACAAGCCTCGAGGACCCCCGAGATCACGCCCATCATGTAGTTGTCGGACGGGTTGTTGTAAACGAGTGCGACGTTGAAGGACCGGTGTCCCGCGAGGCTGCGTGCCGAGGCGTGGGGCGTGTATCGGAGGGCTTCCGCGGCCTGCAGGACCCGCTCGCGGGTCTCGGGCCGTACGTTCGGTTCCCGGTTCAGCACCCGGGACACGGTCTTGATGGAGACGCCTGCCGCGGCGGCAACGTGTTCGATGGTCGCTCGCGATGCCATCCGCGATTGCTCCTGCCTGATCCAACCGGCCAGCACTATACGGCATCCCCCTGCTACTGACAGCGTTGTCATCCCCTCGGGCCGAGGGCAGAATCCGGCCGGGGCCACCGCATGGCGCGGTGCGTTAGGGGAGAAGCTGGAATGGGTCCGATTCATCCGCCGTCGTCGGTCGACGCGGCCGCCGCGGGAGGCGCCACGCACCAGCGGGCGCTGGTCATCGTCACGATCCTGTTCTTCATGTGGGGCTTGCTGACCTCGCTGAACGACGTGCTGATCCCCCACCTGAAGTCGATCTACACGCTCAGCTACGTGCAGGCGATGCTCGTGCAGTTCTGCTTCTTCGGCGCGTACTTCGTGGTGTCGCTGCCTGCCGGCGGACTGGTCAAGCGCATTGGCTACCAGAAGGGTGCGGTGGCCGGGTTGCTGATCGCTGCCACGGGCTGCCTGCTGTTCTACCCGGCGTCCACCAGCGGTTATGGCCTCTTCCTGTTCGCGCTGTTCGTGCTGGCCTCGGGCATCACGATCCTGCAGGTCGCGGCCAATCCCTACGTCACTCTGCTCGGCGATCCGCGCACCGCGTCGAGTCGCCTGACGCTGACGCAGGCCTTCAATTCGCTCGGTACGACGGTCGGTCCGATCTTCGGTGGCCTGCTGATCCTTGGCGGCGCCGTGCTGCTCACCGACGCCGAGCTCGCCGCCCTCGATGACGCCGGGCGCGCGGCGCACCGTGCCGCCGAAGCGGCGACCGTGCAGGGGCCCTACCTGCTCCTCGCCGGAACCCTGTTGGCGCTGGCGGTGGCCTTCGCCGTCGTGCGGCTGCCGACGGTGGTGCACGACGAGGCGCCCGGCGATGGTGCCTCGCGCTGGACCGTGCTCCGCCACCGCAACCTGCTGTTGGGGGCGATCGCGATCTTCCTGTACGTCGGCGCCGAAGTGAGCATCGGCAGCTTCCTGGTCAACTTCCTCGGTGAGGCGCACATCGCCGGCCTCGACCACGCCAGCGCCGCGCACTACGTCGCCTACTACTGGGGCGGGGCGATGGTTGGCCGCTTCATCGGCTTCGCCGTGATGAGGAAAGTGAGTCCCGGTCTCGTGCTCGGCTTCAACGGCGCCTGTGCGATCGCGCTGATCCTCGTCGCCGTGCTCGGCGAGGGTGCCGTGGCGATGTGGGCGATCCTCGGCGTCGGCCTGTTCAACTCGATCATGTTCCCGACCATCTTCAGCATCGCGCTGCACGGCCTCGGCGTGCGCACGGGGCAGGGCTCGGGCGTGCTGTGCATGGCCATCGTCGGCGGTGCGCTGGTGCCGTTCGTGCAGGGCTATGTCGCCGACACCGCCGGTCTGCAGCCGTCCTTCCTCGTGCCCATGCTCTGCTATGGCTTCATCCTGTACTTCGGCCTGCGTTACGCCAACGCCTTCCAGGACAAGCCTGCGGCCTAAACCGCCGTGTCGCCGATCGTGCCGCCGAGGGCGCGCGCGGCCGCACCGAGGAGGCCCGGCTGCGGGTGCAGCACCGCCTGCACCGGGACACGGCCCATCGCATCGCTGAAGCGGCCCTTGGCCTCGAACGCCCGCCGGAACGGCCCGGCCTGCAGCTCGTCGAGCAGCAGGGGGACGAGACCGCCCGAAAGGAACACGCCATCCCACGCGCCGAAGGTGAGGACGAGATCGCCGGCCAGCGCGCCGAACACTTCGATGAAGACGTCGAGCGTCTCGCGGGCGAGGGGGTCGCCGTCGCGCGCCTCGGCCGTCACTTGCTCCGGTGCGAGCGCCACCGGATCCGCGACGCCGGATCGGCGCGACACCGCCCAATGCAGGTGGCTCAGGCCGCCGCCACTGACCAGGCGCTCGTAGGAGACCCGGGGGAACCGCGTGGCGAGATGCTCGAGCAGCGCGCGCTGCCTCGCGGTCTTCGGTGCGAACGCCGCGTGCCCCCCCTCGGAAGCCAGGGCGAATGGCGCTCCTGACCGCCGCAGGAGTGCGCCCACGCCGAGTCCGGTGCCGGGGCCGAGGATCGCGCATGTCCACTCCGGGCCGTGGAGTGGCGTTGGCGCAGGCTCGCCGAGCAGGTGGCGATCGGCGGTCGAGAGATGGGGCAGCGAGAGCGCCTGCGCGGTGAAGTCGTTGAGCAGTTCGACGTGCGCCAACCCGAGCGCACTCCGGCACTCGCCGGCGACGATGCGCCATGGATGGTTGGTCATCGCCGCCGTGTCGCCGTCCACGCGGCCCGCGACCGCGAAGGCGGCAAGCGTCGGTGCCGGGAGCGCGGGATCGAGCTGGGCGAGGTAATGCATCGCCGCAGCGATCAGCGACGCATGCGCGGCGACGGGCACGCGCGCCTCCGCGTGCAGGGTTGGGGCGGCCGCGGCCCCGTCACTGCGTCGCGCCAGCGCGAAGCGCGCCCACGTCCCGCCGATATCGGCCACGAGGGCCGTCATCGATCTCGTTTCGCTGGCGATCATGGCGTTCTCCCCGACGCGTGAAGGCCGGAGTAGGCCCGAAGGTTGACAACGCTGTCAATCGATGGGACAAACGCTGCCGCGCGCCCACCGGCCCCCGGCGGGCCTGGAAAAATCGGGAGAGGCACGTGGGCGGAAACAGTCAACGCAGGATGGGCATCTCGGGCGCGGCATGGGCGGTTCTGGCGTCGGCGCTCTCCGCGACGCCGGTGGTGGCCGCTCCGGAGCCGGCGCCCTCCCTCGACGCATCGCGGGTCCATCCCGAACGCTGGCCCGCGCTGGCCTCGCCCATCGCTCCGGATCCTGCGCTCGAATCGCGCATTACCGCGCTGATGGCGCGGATGAGCCTCGAGGAGAAGGTGGGGCAGGTGGTGCAAGCCGACCTCGATTCGGTCACGCCCGACGACGTCCGCCGCTACCGTCTCGGGTCGGTGCTCGCCGGTGGGAACTCCGATCCGGGCAAACGCTACGACGCGCCGGCGAAAGACTGGTTGGCTGCGGCCGATGCGCTGCATGCGGCGTCGATGGACACCTCGGGCGGGCACAACGCCATTCCGGTGCTGTTGGGCATCGACGCCGTGCATGGCCACAACAACGTGGTCGGCGCGACGCTGTTCCCGCACAACATCGGCCTTGGTGCCGCGAACGACGCCG
The DNA here is from genome assembly GCF_054777375.1 of Silanimonas algicola. Classification (NCBI taxonomy): domain Bacteria; kingdom Pseudomonadati; phylum Pseudomonadota; class Gammaproteobacteria; order Lysobacterales; family Lysobacteraceae; genus Silanimonas; species Silanimonas algicola. The sequence goes on from NZ_BAAHAS010000003.1 coordinate 411,063, forward strand.
ATCTGGTGCGCCGCATTGCGCGTGCCACGGCGCTGGAGCTGCGCGCCACCGGCTTCGAATGGACCTTCGCGCCGACCGTGACCGTGCCGCGCGACGACCGTTGGGGTCGCACCTACGAGGGTTACTCGGAAGACGCGGCGCTGGTTTCGCGCTATGCGACGGCCGTGGTCGAGGGCCTGCAGGGCCGGGTTGGCGAAGCGGGCTTCCTCGGCGACGGCACGGTGGTGGCGACCGCGAAGCACTACATCGGCGACGGTGGCACCTTCGAGGGCAAGGACAAGGGCGACACCCGTGTCTCGGAGGAGGAGCTCCGCGACATCCACGGCGCCGGCCATATCGCGGCGCTGGGCGCCGGCGTGCAGTCGGTGATGGCCTCGTTCTCGAGCTGGAACGGCCAGAAGATGCACGGCCACCACGGCCTCCTCACGACGATCCTGAAGGAACGGCTGGGTTTCGACGGTTTCGTCGTCGGTGACTGGAACGGCCACGGCGAGGTGGCGGGCTGCACAGACCGCGACTGCCCGCAGTCCTTCAATGCCGGCGTCGATCTCTTCATGGCGCCGGACACGTGGCGCGACATCTACACGAACACCCTCGCGCAGGCGCGCGATGGGACGATCCCGCGGGCGCGCCTCGACGACGCCGTGCGGCGCATCCTGCGCGTCAAGTTCCGCATGGGTCTGTTCGAGGCCGGCCTGCCCTCGACGCGCGCCCACGGTGGCGACTTCGCGCTGCTGGGCAGTCCGGCGCACCGCGCGCTGGCCCGCGAGGCGGTGCGGAAGTCGCTGGTGTTGCTAAAGAACGACGGCGGCTTGCTGCCGTTGGATCCCGCGCAGCGCATCCTCGTGGCCGGTGACAGCGCGGACAGCATGGCGCGCCAGGCTGGCGGTTGGACCTTGACATGGCAGGGCACCGGCACGCGCCGCGAGGATTTCCCGAACGCTCAGACCCTCTGGGAAGGCTTGCGCGAGCAAGTCGAAGCCGCTGGTGGCCAGGCAGAGCTCGCGCTGGACGGCGCCTACACCACCAGGCCCGACGTCGCGATCGTCTTTTTCGGTGAAGAGCCCTACGCCGAATTCATCGGCGACGTGACCCACCTCGGCCACCAGCTCGGCAATCCCTCCGACCTCGCCCTGATCCGCCGCCTGAAGGCGGACGGCATCCCGGTCGTCGCGGTGCTGGTCAGCGGTCGGCCGTTGTGGGTGAACCGCGAGATCAACGCGGCCGATGCCTTCGTCGCGGCCTGGCTGCCGGGTTCGGAAGGCGGCGGTGTGGCCGACGTGCTGCTCGCCGGTGCCGATGGTCGTCCGCGCCATGACTTCATCGGGCGACTGTCGTTCTCGTGGCCGCGCAGCGCGGCGCAAAGCCCGTTGAACGTCGGGCAGGCCGGCTACGACCCGCAGTTCGCCCTTGGTTTCGGCCTCAGCTACGCGTCGCCCGCGGCGACCCCGACGCTTTCCGAGGAGCCCGGAGTCGCCAGCTCGGGCGACGGACTGCCGGAGACGCTCTTCGCGCGTGGCATGGTGGCCGACGGATGGTCGTGGTGGATCGCCGACAGCGAACAGCGCGGACAGGCGCTCGAACGCTTCCCGAGCGGTGATGCCGCCGCCAGCCTCGTGGCCAGCGCGGTCGACCATCGCGCGCAGGAAGATGCGCGCCGGTTCCAGTGGGCGGGCGGTGCCCGCGGACGCGTCTGGCTCGAGGCGGCGCAGGCCGTCGACCTGCGGGCCCTGCCGGCCGCGCGCCAGAACCTCGTGCTGACGGTGCGGGTCGCGTCTTCCGCGCCGCAGGCGCCGGTGCGCGTCGGCGTGGCCGGCTCGTCGCTGGTCCTCGACCTCCTGCTGGCGTCCCTGACGCCCGGCGAGTGGCGGGACGTGTCCATCCCGTTGGCGTGCTTCAGCCGCATGGGCGCGCCGCTGAGCGCGGTGCGGCGCATGTTCGAGATCGATACCGCCGCTCCGTTGGACCTGTCCGTGTCCCGCGTCGCCTTCGGCCCCGCGGCGGCCACGGCCCTGGCCTGTCCGTCCGACTAGGCCCGACCGAAGGTCCGGACAGTGTCCCGGTGAACGCCCGATGATGGTTGACAACGCTGTCATGCCATAGTGCAATTGCTCTAGCCGACGATCCGGTCCCCCGGGTCGTCCCGCCGCACCAACGCGACGTGATCTGTCCTGGGGAGGGACTCGCAATGAAAGCAAAGCCATCCGTTCCGCAGCGCCATCGCTTGGCCGTTGCCCTGATGCTCGCGTTGGCCTCGCCCGGCATCGCGCTCGCGCAGCAGGCCGATGCCGAAGCGTCGACGGACGAGGACGATGACGTCGCCACGCTCGACGCGGTCGTCGTCACCGGCATCCGCAGCAGTCTCGCGTCCTCGATGAACGTCAAGCGCGATGCGCAGGGTGTCGTCGACGGCATCATCGCCGAGGACATCGGCAAGTTCCCCGACACCAACCTTGCCGAATCGCTGCAGCGTATCAGCGGCGTATCGATCGACCGCGCCAACGGCGAAGGCTCCCGCGTCACCGTGCGAGGCGTTGGCCCCGATTTCAACCTCGTTCTGCTCAACGGCCGGCAGATGCCGGCCTCGAGCATCGCCGATACCGGTGCCTCCAATTCGCGGGCCTTCGACTTCGGCAACCTCGCTTCGGAGGCCATCTCGGCGGTCGAGGTGTACAAGACGAGCCGTGCTGCGTCGTCGACGGGCGGCATCGGTGCCACGATCAACATCAAGACCACGCGCCCGCTCGATGCCCCCGGATTCCGAGCGAACCTCGGCCTGAAGGGCGTGAACGACACCTCGGCGGACAACCTGCCGGCGGCCTTGGAGGGGGATGCCTTCACCCCGGAGGTTTCCGGCATCTTCAGCAACACCTTCGCCGACGGGCGCATCGGCGTCGCGTTCACGGGCAGCTGGCAGAAGCGCGATTCCGGCTACAGCCAGGCCTCGACGCCCGGCGGCTGGCGCACCTTCCGCGGCGACGAGAACAACTGGGGCACGATCCCGCAGCCGGGGCAGCCGGGCTCCAGCGACATCACGAACCGTCCGGGGCCCACCGACCTCTACTCGGTGCCGCAGAACCTGAACTACAGCGTCAACGGCATCACCCGGGAGCGCACCAACGGACAGTTGACCCTGCAGTTCGCGCCGACCGACGACCTCGTCGCGACGCTCGACTACACCTACTCCGAAAACAAGATCCAGACGCAGCGCAACGAGCTCTCGGTGTGGTTCAACTTCGGGCCATCGAGCAGCGCCTGGACCAACGGGCCGGTCGCCGCCCCGGTCTTCTATTCCGAGTTCATCCCCGCCGCGAACAGCGACCTGGCCATGGGCGGCGCGCAGAACGCCACCCGCAACGAAAACACCTCGCTTGGCCTCAACCTCGAGTGGACGGTCAACGATTCGCTCACCCTCGCCCTCGACCACCACGACTCGCAGGCGACGTCGGGTGCTGACAGCCCCTTCGGTTCGTCGGGCGTGCTCGGCACCGCCGGCTTCTTCCGCGGCACGACTTCGGTCGATTACTCGGGTGACTTCCCGATCCTCAACGTGCGCCTGCCGGCCGGGATGTCGCAGATCGACCCGGCGGGGATGCTCGTCACCGGCTCGAGTTTCCGCAACAGCTTCATGAAGTCCGAGGTCGAGCAGACCCAGGTGACGGGCCAGTTCGAGTTCGAGAACTACTCGAAGCTCGACTTCGGCGTGTCGGCCACCGAGGTCCGCAACCGGTCGGCCTTCTCGAACGTGCAGCTCGACACCTGGGGTGGTGCGACCAGCGCCGGCGATTACCCCGACAGCCTCTGGCAGCGCGACAACATCGGCCGCTACTTCGACGCCTTCCCGGGCCACGACGCGCCGGGATTCACCGACGCGTTCTTCGTCTGGGATTTCGCGGCCGTGCGTCAAGCGGCCGCCGAAGCCTGGGCGCGCGCCGGCAACGACCCGAACCAGTACCTCGCCTCCAGCAACTTCACGACCGACCGCCGCGTCCTCGAGGAGTCGCGCAGCGCCTACGTGCAGTGGAGCAACACCTTCGACTTCTCGATGCCGCTCAACGTCGCCGTCGGCGTCCGATACGAGGAGACCGACGTGACCTCATCGGCACTCGTGCCGGTGGCGACCGGCATCTCCTGGGGGTCGGCCAACGAGTTCAGCATCCTTCGCGGTGCGCAGGGCTTCACCACGCTCGAGGGATCGTACGACTACCTGCTGCCGAACCTCGACCTTTCGCTCGAGATCACCGACGAGATCGTCCTGCGCGGCAGCTATGGCGAATCCATCGGCCGGCCGGGCTGGGGCGACATCCAAGGCGGGCAGACGCTCAACGACCTCGTGCGGGTCGACGGCGGCACCGGCGCGCAGGGCAACCCCGACCTCGAGCCGCTGCTCTCGCACAACTTCGACCTGTCGATCGAGTGGTACTACGGCGAAGGCAGCTATGTCGCCGCCGGCTACTTCCGCAAGAACATCGACAACTACATCGGCGTCACGCAGATCATCGACACGCCGTTCGAGCTGCGCACGCCGGTGGGCGGCGCACGCTGGAACGCCGCCATCGCCAACGGCTGCCTCGTGGCTGACGTGGTGTGCATCCGCAACTACATCTTCGACAACTTCAACGGCCAGCCGGGCGTCACCCGCACGGGCGTCGACTCCAGCGGCAACCGCACGGGCACCATCGTCGGCCAGCCCGGCGACCCGATCGCGCAGTTCCGCATCACCGCGCCGGCCAACCAGCGTTCGGCCTCGCTCGACGGCTGGGAGTTCAACCTGCAGCACATGTTCGGCGAGAGCGGCTACGGCGTCTCGGCGAACTACACGATCGTCGATTCCGGCCTGACCTACGACAACGGCATGCTCGGCGAGCAGTTCGCCCTCGAGGGCCTGAGCGACTCCGCGAACCTCGTCGGTTTCTACGAGCAGGGGCCGTGGCAGCTCCGCCTCGCCTACAACTGGCGCGACAAGTTCCTCGCCGGCCGTTTCGACGGCGCGGGCCCGAACCCGGGCTATGTCGAGGCTTATGGGCAGGTCGACATGAACATCAGCTACGCCTACACCGAGAACCTGGTGTTCTCGTTCGAGGGCATCAACCTGACCGACGAGACCCAGCGCGTCCACGGCCGCAACGAGCGCCAGGTGCTCTTCGCGACCCAGGGCGGTCCGCGCTATATGCTCGGGGTGCGCTACAAGTTCTGAGTGGGGTCGGCCCGCCGGACGCATGGGGAGGGGTATGCGGAGGGTCGTGATCCTGGGCGGAGGGACCGCCGGCTGGCTGACGGCTGGCGTCCTCGCTTCCGAGCTTGGTGGCCCGGGCGGCATCGAGGTCACCGTCCTCGAGTCGCCCGAGGTCGGCGCCATCGGCGTCGGCGAGGGCACGTGGCCCAGCATGCGCGACACCCTTCGGGCCATCGGCATCGCCGAGACCGACCTGGTGCGCGATTGCGATGCCGCCTTCAAGCAGGGATCGAAGTTCGTCGGTTGGGCCGATGGCGGCCCGAAGGACCGCTATTACCACCCTTTCGCCCTGCCGGAGGGCTATCCGGAGCTCAATCCCGGCGCGGCTTGGGCATCGCGCGACGCGGCGATCGACTTTGCCGACCTCGTGAGCCCGCAGCCGGCCCTGTGCGAGACCGGCCTCGGGCCAAAGCAGTTCGCGACGCCGGAGTACGCGGCGGTGGCGAACTACGGCTACCACCTCGATGCGACCAAGCTGGGCACGATGCTGCGGCGCCACGCGGTGGAGCGCCTTGGCGTGCGCCACGTCGAAGACCACATGGTGGCGGTCGTCCCGGCCAAGGACGGCGGCATCGCGGCCTTGGAGACGCGTGCCAACGGTGCGCTGGAGGCCGACCTCTTCGTCGACTGCAGCGGCCTGCGCTCGCTGCTGCTGGGCGGCCATTTCGGCGTGCCCAAGGTCGATCGCACCGACGTCCTGTTCAACGACCGTGCGCTGGCCTTGCAGGTGGATTACGCCAAGCCGGAGGCGCCGGTCGCTTGCCAGACGACCGCCACGGCGCAGCCCAACGGCTGGATCTGGGACATCGGCCTGCCGACCCGCCGCGGGCTGGGCCACGTCTACAGCAGCCGCGATGGCAGCGACGACGAGGCGGCCGCCCGCCTCGTGGACCACGCGCGCCGCACCGGCGCTGCCGAGCACAGCCTCTGCAAGTCGCCGCGCCTGATCACCCTCGAACCCGGCTATCGCCGCGAGTGCTGGGTGCACAACTGCGTCGGCGTTGGCTTGGCGGCGGGCTTCGTCGAGCCGCTGGAGGCCTCGTCGCTGGTGCTGGTCGAGCTGGCGGCCTGGTCGCTGGCGGAGCAGTTCCCGACCCGGCGCGAGGAGTTGCCCGTGTTGGCACGCCGCTTCAACGATGCCTTCCGCTACCGCTGGGAGCGCGTGATCGACTTCCTCAAACTGCACTACGCCGTCTCGCGCCGCGACGACAGCGACTACTGGCGACGCCATCGCGACCCGACCACGTGGACCGATGCGCTGCGCGAGGGCCTGCCGCTGTGGCGCCGGCAGCCGCCGTCGCGCCACGACCTGCCGCGCGCCCAGGAGATGTTCCCGGCGGCAAGCTACCAGTACGTGCTCTACGGCATGGGCGTCCGTCCCGAACCCCGTGCGCCGCGGCGTCGCGATGATCCGGCGCGGGCCCAAGCGGCGTTCGCCGACGTCGACCAGCGCCGGCGGCGGATGCTGGCTGCGCTCCCGCCGCACCGCGCCCTGCTCGACCACATCGCCACCCGCGGCTTTCCGCGCGTCTGAAGGAAACCCATGACCCGCCACGTGCCTCTCGACGCCAACCTGCACTGCGACGTGCGGGTGATCACCGCGCACGGGGTCGCCTACGGCGATGCCACCATGACCGCGGTGACCTTCCCGGCCGAGTTCCGCAGCCTGCAGGCGCACTACCCGATCGTGTTCAGCAAGACCGCGCTCGGCGAGTTCGTGCCGGTGGCGCTGCTCGGCCTGCGCGAGGGCGAGAACCTGTTCCTGCAGGGCAGCTACTGGGACGCGCACCACGTGCCGCTGTCTATCGAGCGCCAGCCCTTCCTGATCGGGCGCGACGGCGACGCACTGTCGGTGCACATCGACCTCGACCATCCGCGGGTGTCGACCAGCGCCGGCGAGGCCCTGTTCACCGCGCACGGCGGCACCACGCCCTACCTCGAGCGCATCAGCGAATTGCTGGGCACGCTGCATGAAGGCCTCGCCTCGGTCCCGGCCTTCGTCGAGGCGCTGCTGCGCCATGACCTGCTGGAGTCCTTCGTCCTCGACGTGGCCGAAGGCGACGGCGGCGCGCATCGCCTCGCCGGCTTCTACACGATTCACGAGGAGCGGCTGGCCCAGCTCGCGCCCGAGGCGCTCGTTGCCCTGCATCGCGAGGGCCACCTGCTGCCGATCCACATGGCGATCGCCTCGCTGTCGCAGTTCCGCGGCTTGATCGCCCGCCGCCAGCGCACGCTCCGGCATGCCTGAGCCCGTGGCCGAGGCCCGCGTCGAGCGGGCGGCGCTGCCGGCGCTGCTGGCCGGCCTCACGGCGCCGCGCGTGTTCCGCGGCCTGGTCGCCGACTGGCCTCTCGTGGACGCCGCACGCCGCTCGGCGCAAGCGGCCATGGACCACCTGGCCGCCTTCGACGCGGGCTTGCCCTTGGTCGCGCAGATCGTCCCGCCGGAGGCGAAAGGCCGGGTCTTCTACGACGACACCCTGACGGGCTTCAACTTCCGCCCCGAGCGCGCGCCGCTCTCCGCCGTGCTCGACACCCTGCGTCGCCTGCACGACGATCCGGCGCCACCGACGGTCTACGTCGGTTCCGCGACGCTCTCGACCTACCTGCCGGGCTTCGAGGCCGGGCATCCGCCGCCGCCCGGCGTGCCGACGGAGGCCCTGGCCAGCGTCTGGCTCGGCAACCGCAGCCGCATTGCCGCGCACCACGACGTGCCCGACAACCTCGCCTGCGTCGCCGCGGGCCGACGCCGCTTCACGCTGTTTCCGCCGGAGCAGGTGGGCAACCTCTACATCGGGCCGCTGGACGTGACGCCGGCCGGCCAAGCGATCAGCCTCGTCGATTTCGCCGCGCCGGACCTCGAGCGCTTCCCGCGATTCGCCGAGGCGATGCGCCATGCGCTCGTCGTCGAACTCGAGCCCGGCGATGCGCTGTTCATTCCCAGCTTGTGGTGGCACCACGTGGAGGGGCTCGAGCCCTTCAACGTGCTGGTGAACTACTGGTGGCGCGGCGTGCCGGAGTGGATGGAGCCGCCGATGAACGCGCTGATGCTCGCCCTGCTGGCCTTCCGCGAGCTGCCCGCGCACCAGCGCGCGGCCTGGCAGGCGCTGTTCCGGCACTACGTGTTCGAGGCCGATGAGCACACGACGGGGCACATTCCCGAGCATGCGCGGCGCCTGCTGGCGCCGTTCGACGGGGCGCGGGCCGGCGACCTGCGCGAGCGGCTGAGGCAGCGGCTGAAGAAATGACTTCCGAACGGGGCGGTGGACGATGAGTGGAGCAGGGCAGGGCCGGCCGGTGCGCCGGGTGGTGATCGCGGGCGGCGGTACGGCCGGCTGGATGGCCGCCGCCGCGCTGTCGAAGACCTTGGGCAAGGTGCTCGACATCACCCTCGTGGAATCCGAGGAGATCGGCACCATCGGCGTGGGCGAAGCGACGATCCCGACGATGGTGACCTTCCATCGCCTGCTCGAGATCAACGAGCAGGCGTTCATGGCCGCCACGCAGGCCACCATCAAGCTCGGCATCGCCTTCGAGAACTGGCGCGACGTCGGCCAGCACTACATCCACTCCTTCGGCACCACCGGCCGCGACCACTGGACGGCCGGCTTCCAGCATTTCTGGCTGGAAGGGAAGAAGCGCGGCCTCGCCCGCGACTACGGCGACTACTGCTTCGAGCTGCGCGCCGCGCAGGAGGAGCGCTTCGCCCACCTGCCGAACGGCGGCATCAACTATGCCTTCCACCTCGACGCCGGCCGCTACGCGCGCTACCTGCGCCGCTTCAGCGAAGGCTTCGGCGTCAAGCGCGTCGAAGGCAAGATCGCGCGGGTCGTGACGCGCGCGGAGGACGGCCACATCGAGGCGCTGGAGATCGAAGGCGGCGGCCGCGTCGAGGGCGATCTCTTCATCGATTGCACCGGCTTCCGCGGCCTGCTGATCGGCGAGACGCTGGGCGTGGGTTTCGAAGACTGGTCGCACTGGTTGTTCTGCGACAGCGCCTACGCCGTGCAGACCACGCAGTCCCGAGCGCCGCGTCCGTACACCCGCGCCATCGCCGGTGACGCCGGCTGGCAGTGGCGCATCCCGCTGCAGCAGCGCGGCGGCAACGGCATCGTGTTCTCCAGCCGCTACCTCGACAACGACACGGCGAAGGCCACGCTGCTCGGCAGCCTCGAGGGCGAACCGCTGTTCGATCCGCGCCTGCTGCGCTTCACGCCGGGGCAGCGGCTGCGTTCGTGGGAGAAGAACTGCGTGGCCATCGGCCTCGCGGGCGGCTTCCTCGAGCCGCTGGAGTCCACCAACATCCACCTGATCCAGCGCGGCATCATCCGCCTGCTGCAGTGCTTCCCCGACGTGATCCGCCAGGCGGACATCGACGAGTACAACCAGCAGTCGGCCGCGGAAATCGTGCACATCCGCGACTTCATCATCCTGCACTACCACGTGACGAACCGCCGCGACACGCCGTTCTGGCGCGACGCGGCGACGATGGCCATCCCCGCCACCTTGCAGCACCGCATCGACCTGTTCCGCGAGACGGCCAAGGTGTTCCGCGTGCCGAACGAGCTGTTCGCCGAGAACTCGTGGGTGCAGGTGATGCTGGGGCAGGGCGCCGAGCCACGCGGCTGGCATCCGGTGACACGCTTGATGCCGGACGCCGAGTTGAACGGCTTCCTCGAGTCGATCCGCGCCGGCATCGACCGCCAGCTGCGCCAGCTCGCTCCGCATGGCGAGTACCTGATGCGCCATTGCCCTGCCAAGGACTGAGCGGCGCCGTCCATGATGTGGGAAAGAAAACGGCCGATCCCGCGAGGGACCGGCCGTCCGGTCTTCATGCGACTGCGCCGCGATCGGCGCCGAGCCGCGGCGCGCGCGGGATTACTCCGCGGCGGCCTTCAGCTTGCGCAGCGGACGCACCTTGACCTTGGTCGAGGCCGGCTTCGCGGCGAACCACTGCTCTTCCTTCGTGAACGGGTTGATGCCCTTGCGCTTCGGCTTGGCCGGCACGCTGACCGAGGTGATCTTCAGCAGGCCCGGCAGCACGAACTGGCCGGCGCCCTTCTTGTTGAGCGAACCAACGATGGCGCCTTCGAGCGCGGCGAGGACGCCACGGACGTCCTTGGCGGCCACGCCGGCGGCATCGGCGATGTGCGCGACGAGCCCGGTCTTGTTCAGCGTCTCCTTGATGGCCTTCGGCGCTGCCGGGGCGGCCTTGGCGGCCTTCTTCGGGGCGGCCTTCTTGGCCGGGGCTTTCTTGACTGCTTTCTTCGTTGCCATGTGATGGGTTCTCGTGAGGTTCCGTGGATCGGCAATGGGACCGGCCCGGCGACCTGCAGGTCGGCACGGACCCTCCAATCCTCGCCTGAAACGCGGGAAAAGTGAGCCCCCGCGCGAAAAAATCGGCACTTTTTTTCGCCTCGGCCGCCGCCGCCGCCGGTCCGCCACCGTTGACGGCCGCGGATCGGCCTGATGCCATAGCGGGATGCGCATCTGTGTGTACGCCGCCTCGAGCGGAAAAGTCGATCCCGCCTACCTCGGCGCGGCCCGCGAGCTCGGTGCTTCCCTGGCCCGTGCCGGCTGCACCACCGTCTATGGCGGCGGCGGGCAGGGCCTGATGGGCGCGCTGGCCGACGGCGCCATCGCCGAAGGCGGCGAGGTGATCGGCATCATCCCGAAGTTCATGGTCGACCTCGAATGGGGGCATCCCGGCGTCACGACGCTGGAGCTCGTCGAGGACATGCGGGAACGCAAGCACCGGCTGCTGACCGGCAGCGACGCCGTCGTCGCCCTGCCGGGCGGCTGCGGAACGCTCGAAGAGCTGTTCGAGGCGATCACTTTGAAGCGCCTCGGCCTGTACTTCAGCCCGATCGTGCTGCTCAGCCTCAACGGCTTCTACGACGGCCTGCAGCGCTTCATGGCGAAGGTCATCGACGAGCGCTTCATGAACCCCGAACACGCCGCCATGTGGTCGATGGTGGAGCGCGTCGACCAGGTGCTGCCGCGCATCCGCGAGACGCCGCGCTGGAGCGAGAACGCGCGCGATTACGCCGTGGTGCGCTGACCTATTCCGGCGAGGGGACGAGGCAGCGGCGGCAGGCCTCGGCGGCAAACCGGCCCTCGCAGGCCATGCGTGCGGCCCGGGCATCGCGGTTTTCGGCGTGCTCCCGGTAAGCGGCACAGGCCTCTTCGCCGACATCGACCGTGGGCAGCTGATGCGTGGTCCCGCCGCCTTGCACGATCGTAAGCCGCGGGCCATCGCCGTCGTTCCTCAGTTCGATCGCCTGCGAGTCGCCGGGGCTGAACAGGCGCAGGGCCGATGCCCCCTCGGGTCCTGCGACGAGAAGCGTGGACTGGTGTTGCCGGCCATCGAGCGTCAGGGCGACATTGCCCGAGGGCTCGAAGGTGACATAGCCGCCGCGTTCGACGCCGGTGCCGTCGTAGAGCAGCAGCCCGGCGATCTTGGCCCCGCGGTCCAAGGTACGGCCGTCGATGATCGCGTCCGGTAGATCGGCGCCGAGCCGCGCACGCACGGTGCCGTCGGCATCGACGATCGTGACCTGGCGAACGACGACTTCGCGGTCCAACACGAGGTGGATGAGCAAGGCGAGAAGCACGAGGCCTTGGAGGGTGACGACCCCATGGAGCAGGGACCACGGGCGTGTGGACGTCGCCATCGGACGGTCGGCTTCGGACATGGCGTCGCGCTCCGGGGGGATTCGCCCGAAACGCTAGCGGCCGGCGCGCGAGCGGCCACGTGTGGAAAGTCACGCCGGGGCGTTGGCCTCGTCGTCGCCCGCGCCGTGGGGCTCGTCGCGGACCTCGTCGTCCGAGGCCCCGTCGGACACCGCGCCCGCCGGGACGTTGCCGCCGCTGAACCAGCGCGGCTGGGGCTTTGGCAGCGCCGCGCTCGCCGCGTCGGCGGCGAGGATCAGTTCGCTGCGGCGTTCGTCGGGCACCTGCTGCCAGTGGCAGTCCAGCAGGGCACCCTCCAGCGAATAGAGGAGGTTGAGCGACGGCTTGAAGCCCGCGCGTTTGAGTTTGACGAAAGCGTCGAGGCTGCCCAGCGCGCGGAGGTCGTCGAGCGTCCGCACGCCGACCTGGCGCAATTGCGCCGCCGACTTCGGGCCGATGTTGCGCAGCTTGGGCGTCGCCGCCACGGTGCTCAGGCCAGTGCGTCGAGGAAGGCCGCCGCCAGGGCTTCCAGCCCGCGCTGGTCATCGGCGTCGAAGCGGTCGAGCACCGGGCTGTCGATGTCGAACACACCGATCAGCGTCTCGCCCTTGAACAGCGGGACCACCACTTCCGAGCGTGAGGCCGAGTCGCAGGCGATGTGGCCGGGGAAGGCTTCGACATCCGGCACGAGCTGCGTCTGGCGCGTGGCGGCGGCCGTACCGCAGACCCCCTTGCCGATGGCGATGCGCACGCAGGCGGGTAGGCCCTGGAACGGCCCGACCACCAGCTCCTTGCCATCGAAGAAGTAGAAGCCCACCCAGTTGAGGTCGGGCAGGGCGTGGTAGACGAGCGCCGACAGGTTCGCCGCGTTGGCGGTGCGGTCGCGCTCGCCGTGCATCAGGCCGCGGGCCTGGTCGACGAGCTGGGCGTACTGCTCGGCCTTGGTGCCCTCGAGGGCGACGGTGGTGAAGGACATGCGCTCTAGAATCCGGTTCGGCGGGCCGCGTCATGCGGCCGGGGAGGGCAACGATGGGGACTGCGGCAGCGGAAGGCAAGTTGGACGGCGATGGGTCGCGGGACGAGCTGGGCTTCCGCCGCCGCGGCGACCGCACCACGCGCCTCGAGGCTTTCGTCGACGCCGCGTTCGCGTTCGCATTGAGCCTCATGGTGGTCGCCGTGGGGAGCGTGCCGCGTTCGCCGGAAGAGCTGGCGGTGGCGCTGAAAGGCGTCCCCGCCTTTGCCGCCTGCTTCTGGCTGATCGCCACCTTCTGGCGCGGCCATGTCGACTGGAGCGAGCGCTTCGGGCTCGATGATCCCCGCAGCAGGCAGCTGAGCCTGCTGCTGATCTTTCTCGCCCTGGTTTTCGTGTTTCCGCTGAAGATCGTGTTCGCGGTCTTCTTCGACTGGATCAGCGGCGGCGTGCTGCCGTCGGGAGTCACCTTCGCGGCGTTGGTCGACGTCCAGCGAATGTTCCAGACCTTCGCCATCGCCTTTGGCTCGATGGGGGCGGTGCTGTGGGCCTTGAACCGCCATGCATGGCGAAGGCGCGAGGCGCTCGGCCTGGAGGCGACCGAAGTGCTGGCCTTGCAGCTGGTCATGCGGCTTTGGGCGATGCTGCCGGTGTTCTCGATCGTCTCGCTGGCCCTGAGCCTCTGGCCGGAGTCGCTGCGCTACGGCGCGCCCGGGATGATCTTCTTCCTCATGCACCTCATGCAGGCCTTCCTCCGGCGACGGCATCGACGCCGCCTTGCATCGGCCTTGGCATCCTCCACGCCATGACCACCGCCTTTTTCGTCACCGGCACCGACACGGGCGCCGGCAAGACCTTCACCAGCGCCGTCCTCCTGCACGCCTTGCGCCAGCGCGGCCTGCGCGCCGTGGGCATGAAGCCGGTCGCCAGCGGCAGTGACGAAACGCCCGAGGGCCTGCGCAACGAGGATGCCCTCGCGCTGCAGGCGGCCAGCGATCCCCGCCCCGATTACGCGCTGGTGAACCCTTGGGCCCTGCGCGAGCCGACGGCCCCGGAAATCGCCGCGCGCCTCGATGGCGTCGAAGTGACCCTGCCGCCGATCGAGGCGGCGTTCGCCCAGTTGAAGGCCCAGGCCGACGTGGTGCTGGTGGAAGGCGTCGGCGGCTTCCTCGCGCCGGTGAGCGCCGCCATCGACCAGTGCGACCTGCCGCGCACGCTGGGCTTGCCGGTGCTGGTCGTGGTCGGCCTCAAGCTGGGTTGCATCAACCACGCGCGGATGACCGTCGAGGCGGTGCACGCGCGGGGCTTCCGCGTGCTGGGCTGGATTGCTTCGGACGTCGAGCCGACGATGCTCTTCCCCGACGACTACTTCGAAGCCCTGAAGGCCGCGCTGCCGGTGCCGTGCTTCGGACGCCTGCCGCATTCGCCGGGTGCGGACCCGGCCGCGCTCACGGCGCACCTGGCCTTGCCCGAGGGCTTTCCTCAGCCGAGCTGAAGTGTCGCGCGGTCGCCCGACGCCGGGCGGAACACCGAGACACGGACCAAGAGCGGCATCGCGGGGTGAAGCTCGCGGGCGATGAAGGCGCAGAGGTTCTCGAGCGTGGCCGGGCCAATGCCTTCGACCTCATCGAGGAAGCGGTGGTCGAGGCGCTCGCGCAGGGCGGCCAGCTCGCGGCGCACGACGCCGAGGTCCATCACCATGCCGGTGGCGCTGTCGGGGTCACCGCGCAGCGTGATCTCGGCGTGGTACGTGTGGCCGTGGATGCGCTTGCTCGATTCGATCTCGCCCTCGACGTAGCGACGCAGCGTGTGCGCGGCTTCGAAGTAGAAGGCTTGGCTGAGTTCGGTCGGCATGGGCGTGGCGGGCGGGGCAGGCGCGCATTCTGCCACGGGCGCCGCCGAGGCCCGGCTCAGGCCTCGTGGAAGAAGGCCGCCACGCGGCGGGCGGTGGCCTCGGGCTCCGCCAGCATGAAGCAGTGCGAGCCGGCGACCGGCTCGACCCGCACATGGGGGTGACGGGCCGCCAGTCGGCGTGCGGACGGAGCGACGAAGGGCAGCGTCCGGTCCCCGTGGATGAGCAGGGTCGGGGTGGTGAGCCGGTCCAGCTGCCGCCACAGGCCGGCCGGACCGGAGCTGAAGATCGTGGCCTCGATGCGCGTCGGGCACTTGAGGGTGACGCCCTCGCCGTCCTCGCGCAGGCCGTGCTCGACGTAGGCGCGCAGGGCGTCGTCCTGCCAATCGGCGAACACGCCGCGGCCGCGGAAACGGGCGAAGGCGTCGTCGCGCGACGGCCAACGCGTGCGTCGACGACGGGTGGCGCGCACGAGCGGCAGGAGGCCCTGCAGCCCGGTGCGTTCGAGCAGGGCGACGCTCGCGGCGACCATCGGCGTGTAGATGACCGGATCGAGCAGCACGAGGCGTTGGAACAGCGACGGGTCGGCCGCGGCCATCAGCGCGGTGAGCACCCCGCCGAAACTGTGGCCCACGGCGAACACGGGCACGCCCGGGTTCGGGTGATGGGCTCGGAAGGCGCGGGCCACCATGGCGGCGTTGGCGTTCCAGCCGAGGAAGCGCTCGCCGGCGTCGCTGTCGCCGTGGCCTTGGGCATCACAGAGCCACAGGTCGAAGCGCTCGGCCAGGGGCGCGAGCATCGGCGCGTAGGTGCGCGCGCACAGGCCGTTGCCGTGCAGCACGTGCAGCAGCGGCAGGCCGCGGGGCGGGGTGCGCCAGCCGCGCAGGGTGAGGCCGTGTTCCGGGTCGGCGTGCCGCCAGCGTTCGAGGTCCACAAAAGATGGCGTGCAATTGGATTGCGTACAATCTATCATGCCGCGATGCCCCGCCGCCAGCCTGCCGCCCCGCCGACCGCCGACGCGTTGCTCGCGCTCGACCATCAGCTGTGCTTCGCCCTGTACTCCAGCTCGTTGGCCATGACCAAGGCCTATCGACCGCTGCTGGCGGCGCTTGGCCTCACTTACCCTCAGTACCTCGCCATGCTCGCGCTGTGGGAGGGCGACGGCCTGTCGGTGGGCGCCCTCGGCGAACGCCTGTTCCTGGACTCCGGGACGCTGACCCCCTTGCTCAAGCGGCTCGAGGCGCAGGGCTTGATCGAGCGCCGTCGCGGCCAGGCGGACGAGCGCAGCGTCTTCCTCCACCTGACCCGCGAGGGCCGCGCCTTGAAGCGCCGCGCCGTCGCCGTCCCCGAGGCCATGCTGTGCACGCTCGACTGCGGCCTCGACGAACTCCACGGCCTGGTGGCGCGCCTCACCGCGTTGCGCACCCGGTTGACCTCCACCCCCACGACGGACACCCCGCCATGACCCTGCAACACGCCCTGTACACCGCCGAAGCCACGTCCACCGGCGGCCGCGATGGCAAGACCGCGGCCAGCGACGGCCGCTTCGAACTCGCGCTCAGCACGCCGAAGGAACTCGGTGGCGCCGGCGGCCCCGGCACCAACCCCGAGCAGCTGTTCGCCGCCGGCTACTCGGCCTGCTTCATCGGCGCGATGAAGTTCGTCGCGAATCGCGACGCCATCAAGATGCCGGCCGACGCGAGCATCACCGGCAAGGTCGGCATCGGCCCGATCCCGAACGGCTTCGGCATCCGCGTCGAGCTGGTCATCTCGCTGCCGGGCCTCGATGCGGACACCGCCCGCACGCTGGTGGATCGCGCCCACGTCGTGTGCCCGTACTCGAACGCCACCCGCGGCAATGTCGACGTCACCCTGACGATCGTCTGAGCCAACGAAAAGCCGCCCTGTCCCCAGGGCGGCCTCCGGCGTCACGGCGCTCCGGGCGTCGTGCCCGCGACTCAGAAACGACCGGTCAGCTCCATGCCCCACGTCCGCGGCGCGCCGACGATGAAGGTCGGTAGGCCGAAGTTGAGGCCGGTGTTGCCGGCGTCGATCAGGTACTCGCGGTCGCCGGCGTTCTTCACGAAAGCGCCGAGGTCCCAGCGGCCGTCGCCGAACGCCACGCCGACGCGGACGTCGACGAGGCCGTAGCCGGCCTGCTCGATGCCGCGCTGGTTCTGGTCCTCGAAGAAGACCTGCGAGCGCCAGTTCCAGCTCGGGCGCACGTAGGCTTCGAGGCCGTCGCCCACGCCGAAGCGCCAGTCCAGGCCGGCCGAAGCCGAGTGCTCCGGCGTGAGACGGAAACGGTTGCCGGCCAGCGTCTGGCGGCGGCCGGCGTCGTCCCGTTCGTCGAAGCTGGCGTCCACGTAGCCGTAGGTGAAGAAGCCCTGCAGCGTCTCGCTGGCACGCAGGATCAGCGACAGTTCGCCACCGGTGGCGCTGGCGTTGCCGCCGTTCGCGGTGATCGTGCCGATGCCGTTCGGATTCAGCACGCTGGCCTGGAAATCGCTGTAGTCGTAGCTGAACACCGCGACGTCGTAGGTCAGCGCCTCGTCGAAGGCCGTGCCCTTGAGGCCGATCTCGACGCTCAACACCACTTCCGCGGGGATGACGTTCGGCGTGCCATTGCCGCCGGTCGGGAACTCGATGACGTCCGGGCGACGGCCGCGCGAGACGCTGGCATAGCCGTTGAGCGTGTCGCTGAAGCGGTAGGCGGCCACGACGCGACCCACGGCCGACGAGTAGGTGTCCTCGGCGTAGCGACGCGCCACCGGGCGGAACAGGAGGTTCGGGATGGCGACGTTGGCCGGCGCCGAAGGCAGCACCTGGCCGAGCGGCGAGAGGCCGCCGAAGGTCAGGGCCTCGTAGCCCGAGCGGACGTCCTCGCGGGTGCCGCGAAGGCCGAGCGTCAGGTCGAAGCGGTCGGTCACCGACCACGTGCCGTCGGCGAACACGTCCATGGCGTCGACCTCGCCAAAGTTCGTGTACTCCTCGCGATGGCTCGCGCGCAGCGGCAGCGGCGTGCCGAGCGGGATGCCCGGGATGCCCAGCGCCGGGAAGCTGGTGTAGCCGAGGAACGGCGTGAGGTTCGGGTTGAGCGGGCTCACCACCGGCAGCCGGACCAGGCCGCCCGTCGCGCCCGCCACGGCGGCGCTCAGGGCCGGTGACAGCAGGGCGCCGAGCTGCCGCTCGTCGGTGCTGAACGGCACGCGCTGGAAGCCCTCTTCCTTGAACCAGCTGATGCCGCCGAAGCCGCGGAAGCTGCCGCCGTTGTCGTAGTTGAAGCGGAACTCGTGGCTCCACTGCTCGCCTTCGGCGTCCTCGGCAAACTCGAGCGCGTTGAGCTGCGAGCCGTCGGCGTCGAACTCCTCCAGCGACGCGAATTCCCGCCAGCCGCTGATCGTCGACAGGCTCCACGCCTCGTTGATGGCGAACTGGCCGAGCACGGTGAAGCCGGTGACATGGCGGTCCAAGCCGAGTTGCTCACCTCGGTTGAGGTCCGCCGTGTAGTCAAAGACATCACGGCTGCCGCCGCGCGTCGGCAGCACGTTGGTGCGGAAGGCGGTGCCTGGCGGGGTGTCGACCTGGTGGTTGACGATCACATCGACGCGGTTCGTGTCGCCGAGGTCGAGGCCGAAGGACAGGCGCAGCGCGCTGGTGTCCTTGCCGTTCAAGCGTCCGCCGGAGAGGTTCTCAACGAAGCCCTCGTTCTTCTCGTGGTAGACGGCGAGGCGCATGGCCAGCGATTCCGACAGCGGTGCGTTGGCGTAGCCGCTGGCACGGCGCCATGCGTCGCTGCCCAAGCCGACGGTGAAGCCGCTCTCGTAGCCTTGGAAGGCCTTTTTCTGCACCAGGTGCACCGCGCCGACCTGCGCGCCACGGCCGAACAGGGTGCCCTGCGGGCCGCGCAGCACTTCGACGCGCTCGAGGTCGAAGGGCTGCACCACGGCGCCGCGGGCGCGGGAGATGGCGATGCCGTCCTGGAAGACCGAGACGCGCGGCGGCGAGAACGCCGCGCCGCTGTCCGAGGTGATGCCGCGGATCACGAAGCCGGGATTGTTCGGGCTCTGCTCCTGCACCTCGAGGCCGGGCACGACATTGCCGATGTCGTCCATCCCGGTGATGCCGAAGCCCTCGAGGAACTCGCCGGAGTAGGCGCTGATCGCGATCGGCACCTCCTGCACCTGCTGCTCGCGCTTCTGCGCCGTCACCACGATCGCGTCGATCATCGTGGCGTCGACGCTGGCGGCCCCGGCGGTGGGCGCGTCCTGGGCGAACGACGGAGCCGCGGCTAGGGCGATGGCAGCGTGGATCGAGGTGGCGAGCAGCGTGGGGCGACGCATCGGGGGCAAGCTCCATGGGGCGGTGGGATCGCGCCAGCGTGGTGACCGGGCATTGCATTCCGGTGAAAGCGCGTGCGCTTTCATCGCACTGAAAGATCGTGGCGCTGTGATGGGCGGCTCCCCTCCGAGTCGATCCGATGACCGTCCTCTCGCGTCGCGCCATGCTTCGCCTGCTGTCGGTGGCCGCCGCTGCCGCCGTCCTGCCCCTCCATGCGCGGCGTTTCAACGCAGAGCCGACGGTGGGTGCCGCCCTGTTCCCGCAGGCGATCGCTTCGGGTGACCCGTCGATGCGCAGCGTCGTCTTGTGGACGCGGATCGCCCCGCCCGCCTGGGGCCAGGACGTGGTGCTTCAGGTTGCCGAAGACGCCGGCTTCGAGCGGCTTCGCGTCGAGCGCGGGTTCGTCGTGGGTGCCGAGACGGACGGCTGCCTCAAGGTCCGCGTGGACGACCTCGAACCGGGGTGCGCCTGGCACTACCGGTTCGTCGTGGACGGCCCCGCCGGCACGCTCGCTTCGCCGGTCGGCCACACCATCACCACCCCCGGCGGGGACGAGGACCGCGATCTTCGCCTCGCCGTGCTCAGCTGCCAGGATTACAGCGGCCGCTGGTACAACGCGCTGCTGCCGTTGTTGGACCAGCCGCTCGATGCCATCGTGCACCTCGGTGACTTCATCTACGAGACGACCGGCGACCCGTCGTTCCAGAGCGCCGACGGACGCCGCGTGGTATTCGACGATGCGGCGGGGGCTCTCGCGCTGGGCGATGGCGGGTTCCAAGCGGCGAGGAGCCTCGACAACTACCGCCAGCTGCACCGCGAGTACCGCACCGATCCCACCTTGCAGGCCCTGCTCGCGAAGGCGCCGCTGATCGCCATCTGGGACGACCACGAGTTCGCGGACGACGCTTGGCAGGACGTCGCGACCTTCCACGACGGGCGGCGTGATGAGCGCGACGCGGCCCGTCGCCGCGCCGCGGAACAGGCGTGGTTCGAGTACATGCCGGTCGATGCCGGCGGCGGGTTCGACGGGCGGCCCGTGGGCCCGGGGGCCTTGCATCCGTACACGCGCATCTGGCGCGAGTTCCGCTTCGGTCGTCGCGCGTCGCTCTGCATGACCGACTACCGGAGTGCGCGCCCTGACCATCTCGTGCCCGAGGACGCGTTCCCCGGCACGATCGTGTTCGACGAGCCGACGTTGCGCGATGGTCTGCCGCGCATCGGCGAGTCGTTCGAGCAGCATCGTGCCTTGCTCCAGCCTTACGTCGATCTTGCCGAGCCGGCCTACCGACGCTGGCGTCGTCCCCTCGCCCGGGCCCTGAAGGCGGCCTACGCCGCCGAAGGCCTCGCGACGCCCGACGTCCGCGAGCGCGTCGACCGCATTCTCGCCGCTCCGGTCGCGCTGCCGGTCGCGAACGCCATCCTCGCCCGCCACGACGCCTCGGCACCGTTCTTCCTCGATGCCGGCGCCATTCCCGACGCTCCGGACCTGCCGCGCGGCCTGAGCTGGGCGGCCGTGGGCAAGTCCCGATTGTTCGACGCCGTCGGTAGCCGCTACTTCGTCCTTTCGGCGGGCTATGGACTGCTTGCCCGGCTGCGCGCGGCCGGCATCGGCGGGACCTTGGACAGTGCCCTGGGCGCCGCCCAGGCCGAGTGGCTGGCGGGCGCAGGCGAGCGCCACGCCGGGGTCCGATGGCAGCTGGTGGGGAGCTCGGTGTCCTTCACCCCCCTGCGCCTCGATCTTCGGCGTCCGGAAGTCGATGCGCCGCCCGCATGGGCGCACGAGGTGTTGCTCAACGTCGACCACTGGGATGCCTTCCCGGTCGAGCGCGAGGCGTGGCTCGAACGCTTCGATCGCCAGGGCGCGGTGCTGCTCAGTGGCGACATCCACGCCAGCTTCGCCAGCCAGCACCGCGAACGCGTCGTCGAGTTCACGACGCCAGCGGTGTCGTCGAAGAGCCTCGGTGCGATCCTGGAGCGCAATGCCTCGGGCGACGCGGCGACGCGCGCGGCCGGACAACGCCTCGCGGCGGCCCTCGATCCGCTGTTGCGCGATGGCTACCCCGGCCTGCGCTACGTCCAGACGCGGCGAAACGGCGCGTTGCTGCTGGAGATCGGCGCCGACGCGATCGTCGCCCGCTTCCTGGAGATCGATGGCGAGCGCGTCGCCGAGTGCCTCTACGCAGAACCTGCGCAGTGGCGAGCGGCCATCCAGGAGCGGCGCTTCCAGGTCACGCGCGACGGCAGCGCTTGGTACCTCGCGCCGATGTCGGGCTGAGCGCGCCTAGGCGCGTCGGGGCTCAGGCGTTGTTGACCTGGTCGTCGACGCGCTCGAGGATCTCCTGCAGTTCCCGCGCGACCCGGGCACGATCGAAGTGCAGGGCGCTTTCCTCGCGGATCCGCCTGGCGATCCGCGCGCCGTGCCACAGGCCGAGCGTCAAGCAGCCCGTGTTCACCGTATCGAGGCGAGGCCACAGGGCGCCGGCGGTCGGCAGATCAGGCACGTCGGCCTGCAACTGCCGCACTTGCTTGGCCAGCGAGCCGAGGTAGAGCATCAGCCGCTCGCCCGGGATGCGGAGGCGTTGCAGGGTGGAATCCGGCGGCTCCGCCGCATTCATCCAGGCGTGGCCGATGGCGCGGGCCACGCTGCACTCCGCGGCTTCCGCGTCGAAAGGCTTGACGAGGTAGTGCTCGACGCCGAGCCCCATGGCCTGTTTCACCGTCGCGAGGTCGGAGGCTGACGTGACCAGAACGAAGGGCAGGTCGGTCAGGCCCGGGTGTGCACGCACCTTCCTCAGCAGCTCGATGCCGTTCAGGCGCGGCATGTGCAGGTCGCTCAGGACGGCCACCGGGGTCATGCCGCCGAGCAGGTGCTCCCACGCCTCCATCCCGTCCTTCGCTTCCACCAGCTCGAGGCTCTCGAACCGGCCCATCAGGTCCACCAGCGCCATCCGCGACACGGCATCATCATCGACGAGCAGGATCTTCATGGCCTTCTCCGCGGTGGGCGTGGTCGAGCAAGGTCAGCAGGGTCGGGGTCTCGGCGTCGATCAGGCGCCAGTCCTCGCGGTCGGCGGCTTTCTCGAGTTCGCCCGAGAGCCGATGCAGCGGGCCGTCCGGGGCGAGGAAGCCGGCGCTGCCCTTGATGCCATGGAACTGCTGCGCGAGCTCGATGGCATTGCGCGATTCGAAGCTGGCGACGAGTGCGCGTCGACGTTCCGGGAGGTCGGCGAGGAAGGCGTCCCACATCCGGGTGCGGAGGTCGCCCCCACCGGGCTTCCGAGGGGCGGGACGCGACGTCCGCGTCCGGTCGCCGCCGGTCGATGTGCTCGCCGGTGCGGCGGATGCGTCTGACGTGCCCGAGATGCCGAACAGGGCATCCAGCGCCATGCCGGCGTCCCCGCCGTTGGGGGGCAACGGGCGGCCTTCCCCCAGCAGCCGGGCGATCAGGCGCTCCAGGAGCAGGTGCAGCTCGTGCTCGTTGATCGGCTTGGAGAGGAACTCGTCCATCCCGGATTCGAGGTAGAGGCGACGGTCCTCCGACGTGGCATTGGCCGTGAGGGCCACGATCGGCAGGCCCGGACGCCGGACCCGCAGGCCATCGCCCAACCCCCCGGCACGGATGTGCCGGGTGGCGGTCGCGCCATCCATTTCCGGCATCCGTCCGTCCATGAGCACCAGGTCGTAGTCGCGGCGGGCCAGTGCCTCGATGGCCATGCGGCCGTTCTCGACGATGTCGACATCGTGCCCGCCGTCCTCGAGCAGGGTCCTGATGATGATCTGGTTGGTGGGGTAGTCCTCCGCGCACAGGATGCTCAAACGATGGCTGTGCGGCACGGTTTCCGTGTCGCCGTCGCGCTGTGGCGCCTCGCCCGACGGCAGCGGCAGTTCGAACCAGAAGCGCGTTCCCAGGCCAGGCTTGGAGTCGGCGAGCAGCGTCCCGCCCATCAGCGTGACGAGGTTGCGGGAGATCGCCAGGCCGAGCCCCGTGCCGCCGTACTTCCGCGTGGTCGAGGTGTCGGCCTGGGTGAAGGCATCGAAGAGGCGTTCCAGCGCGTCGGCCTGGATGCCGATGCCGGTGTCCTGCACCGTGAACTCGACCATCGGCATGCCGTCGCCGCGCACGCGGTGGCGCACGCCCAGCGTCACGCTGCCGATCTCGGTGAACTTGATGGCGTTGCCAACGAGGTTGATCAGCACCTGGCGGAGGCGCGTCGGGTCGCCCTTCGACCATTCCGGGAGGCCGGTGTCGATGTGCACCTTGAGCATCACGCTCTTGGAGGAGGCCCGGTCGGCCATGAGCTCGTACAGGTCGTCGACCACGGCATGCACCGAGAAGTCCACGCATTCGATGTCGAGCTTCCGCGCTTCGATCTTCGAGAAGTCGAGGATGTCGTTGATGATCGTCATCAACGACCGGGCGTTCTCCTGCGCCAGCTCGATCTGGTCGCGCGTTCCCGGCGACAGGTGGCGGTCGCGCAGCGCGAAGCCCTGCATCCCGATCACGCCCGCCATCGGCGTGCGGATCTCGTGGCTCATCATCGCGAGGAACTCGCTCTTGGTGCGGTTCGCCTGCTCCGCCTGTTCGCGCGCCCGTTCGGCGGCGCTCTTGGCCTCCAAGGCATCGCGCAGCGCCGCGTCGGCGAGGCGTTCGAGGTTCTTGCGCTCCGTCAGGTCCTGCACGACGACGACAGCGGCTTCGTGGTGGCCCTCGACCGAGGCGTCGGTGCGGTCGATGGCGATCCAGCGCAGGGTGCCGTCCGAGGTCGTGATGGCGACGTCGCCGGTCGTCGCAAGCCGCGGATCCACCGGCATGTCCTGCAGCTGGCCCTGTTCGGCGCCAAGGATCCGGTGCAGTTCCGGGTTGGCCATGACCACGCGGCCGTCGCCCTCGATCATCAGCCCGACCGGTGCCGAGTGGAACACGGCATGTTGCTGGCTGTAGAGCTCGGCGATCGAGCGGGTGCGTTCGTGCACGAGTCGTTCGAGGCGCTCCCGGTAGTGGCGTCGGGCCAGTGCGTGCTGGATATGGCTGGCCACGAAGCCGAGCACGGACTGGTCGCGTTCACTGTAGGCCACGCCATCCACGTAGGCCTGGACGACCATCGCGCCGACCACTTCGCCGTCAGCGAACATCGGCACGCCAAGCCAGTTGCGGGCGTCGCTGCCGATGCCCTTGAGCTCGCCCCTGACCTGCGTCGCGACCTCCGCCATCGTGCCGCGGAGCGGCCTTCCGCCCATCAACAGGTGCCAGGTGAGCCCGCCCCTGAGGTTGTCGATCGGCACGTCGCCGAAGATCGCGTCGTCCTGGGCGTCTGCGTAGTAGTCGAAGCGGATCGTGCCTTGCTCGCGATTCAGCGAGACGATATAGAAATTCTTCGCATACATCAGGCGTTCCACCACCCGGTGCATGCCCTCCAGCATCGCATCGTCGCTCTGGGCATGGTCGGCCATCTCGCTGATGTCGAAGAGCGCTTTCTGCAGCTTCTCCTTCTCGCCGATCTCGGCCAGCTGGGCGCCGAGTCGTGCCGCTTGGCGATGCCACTGCGAGGCGAAGGCGGTCGAGAAGAAGCCGAGGACCAGCATGCAGGCGGCGTACGACAGCAGGAACCGGGCGGTGGAATCCTCCAGGCTGAGCAGGGCCACGCCGCAGAGGTT
Organism: Silanimonas algicola; assembly: GCF_054777375.1. Classification (NCBI taxonomy): domain Bacteria; kingdom Pseudomonadati; phylum Pseudomonadota; class Gammaproteobacteria; order Lysobacterales; family Lysobacteraceae; genus Silanimonas; species Silanimonas algicola. Next base: position 435,786 of record NZ_BAAHAS010000003.1, read on the forward strand.
GGCCAGCAGTGCGATCCACGCGCGGCCCGGCGAGAGCAGCAGGAAGTTCGCCGCCATCAGCGGGAACGCGACGAAGAATCCGAAGGGCGGGAAGGCCACCGCCGTCCATAGCGCGAAGGCGCCGCCGGCCATGGCCATGCTGGCCGTCGCCAGCTCGGTCCGCCCGGTGTGGAGAAGGTGCAACAGGCAGCCGGCGGCACAGGCCGCGACGAGCAGATCGACGGTGAAGAGCACCCATTCGCCCTGGGCGGCGCGGAGGGCCGCGAAGGGAAGGAGGGCCACGAGGGCGATCACCTGCACCCGGGCCAGGACCGCCAGGCGCTCGTTGCCCTGGGCGGCATGCCAGCGACTCCGAATCGACGTCCACGCGTGCATGGTCTGACCCCGCTGGAGCTCGGGAGCCACGGAGCGCGGCTCCACGTGGCGACCGTAGTTCGCGCGCCGATGCGCCGCGCTCGGGGAAATCCCGCCATGTGGGCGTGACGCCCGTCGCGATTCGCTGGCCTTCCATGGTGATTGCAAACAGCGATCCGTGATCGCGTTCGAAGAACGGAAAAAGAACCCGTCGCGCGTGCGGCGGCTGCCGTGCGCCGGCCTAGGTTCGCGCTGAACCGGGCAGCCGGCCCGGGCCGAGGAGGACGCCATGGGCATGCGCTGTCCGGATTTCGATGCCGCCACGCTGGAGGCGTTGGCCGGGGATGATCCCCGCCAACTGCGGCGGTTCTACGTGCTTTTCCGCGCGGTGTGCCGCTGGCAGCACGACGGCCTGGTGCGGGAGGCCATGAGCGGCCACCTCGAGGAGGCCGGATGTTGCGCCCGCCGCCTGAAGGTCGCCTGCTTCACCATGGGGGCCTTGACGCTTGGCCACGGCTACAGCCGCATCGAGTCGATCGCCAATCGCTGGGACCTGCCGGAGCTCCGCGAGAGCCTCGCCGATATCGAGCCGCAGCTCGAACACGTCCTCGCAAGCCTCGGCGACATGGCCGAGGGCATCGCGCAGCGCCCGAACGCGGGGGATCGCCCATGAACGCCTATCGCAAAGCGCGGCTACTGGTGATCGGTGAAGGGGCGGCCGAAGTCGAGTCGCTGCAACGCCAGCTGGCGCCGGAGTTCGACGAGGTCCATGGCGCATGGCACACCGACAGCCTGCCGCAGGTTTTCGACGGCCTGCAGCCCGATGTCCTCGTCCTCGCCTACCCGTCGCTGGTGCATGCCCACCAGGCGTATCTCGGCTTGCAGTTGGCCAGCAGGGCGGTGCAGTCGGGCCGCCACCGCAGCGTTCTGCTCTGCCACAAGGACGATCGCGACGAGGTGTTCGACCTGTGCGAGCGCCGCTACTTCGACGACTACGTGCTGTTCTGGCCACACGTCGTGGATGGCCATCGGCTGGTCATGGCGATCCTGCGCTGCCTGTGGGATCTCCGCCTTGCCGAGGACCAGCGCCTTGCCGGCCACGTGTCGTCCCGGGCGCGCGGCGTGGCCGACGCGCTGCCGGCGCTGGAGGTCGCGTCGCAGCGGGTCCACGGGCTGGCGACCCGCGCAAAGGATGCTTTCGAGACGGCCCGCGTCACGGTCGAGGGTGCCTTGCGCGGCATGGAGCACCACGCCGCCGAGTGGGCCCCTGACGCCCTGCGCCGGGAAGTCCGGCGGATCGCGACCGAGCAGATCGGCCCGACGTTCGAGGCGACGGCGGAAGCCATCACGCCGCTCGCGCAAGTCGCCGGCGAGCTTCAGGTCGCGATGGCGCGCCAGTCGATGGCGGTGTCCGAGCTTTCGCGGACGGCCCACGGCGTCCGACCCCGCGTGCTGGTGGTCGACGACGACGCGTTCCAGCGCGAACTGATCGCCCACGTCCTCGGCGAGCTCGGCTACGACGCCGAAGGCGCTGCCGACGGGCTGTCGGCGCTTGCGGCCCTGCATCGCCACCCGCCGGACGTCGTCCTGATGGACGTCCTCATGCCGAGGATGAGCGGCATCGAGGCCCTGCGTCGCATCAAGGCGACGCCACCGCTCGATGCCATCCCGGTGGTGCTGATGTCTGGCGATTCGGCCAGCGTCGACCTGGAGGCCGGCGTGCTCTCCGGGGCGCGGGATTTCCTCACCAAGCCGGTGACGCGGGCGGTCCTCCAGCGCAAGCTCGGCCGTGCCCTCGGTCGGGCGGGCGATGGGACCAGCGGGGGCGCTGCGGTACCCTGAGGGCGGAAAGCGCGAGAGGAGGGAGCACGCCGTGTCCGTGATCGTCTGGGTCGTCGATGACGACGAGGCGCTGTTCGCCTTCCTCGTCGATGTGCTCCGCGCCTTCGGGTTCGATGCGCGCGGGGTCCACGGCGGGGCGGCATTCCTCGAGGCGTTCGCCGCGATTGGGCGCGGCCACCCCCAGGTGCTGTCGATCGACTACGCGATGCCGGGCCTCGACGGCATCGCCACGCTCCGCGCGGCCCGCCGCGCCGGTTTCTCCGGCCCGGCGCTGATGCTCTCAGGCCAGATCGACCTGCCTCACGTCGTTGAGGCGATGCGCGAAGGGATGCTGACGGTCCAGACCAAGCCGGTTGACCTCGAGGAATACGCGGCGCAGATCAGCGAAGCGGTGGCACTGGCCGAGGAGGAGCAACGTCGGCGCGAAGAGCGCGAGCGGCAGGCCGCGCGCTTCCGCGTTCTGACGTCAAGGGAGTCCGACGTGTTCGCCGCACTCGGGGAGGGGCTGATGAACAAGCAGGTCGCCGACCGCCTCGGGCTCAGCATCAAGACCGTCGAGACGCACCGGCATCACCTGATGGAAAAACTCGGCCTGAACACGGCCGGCGCCCTGATGCGCTGCGCGGTGGAATACCGCCTGCGCCGTGACGGCGGGGAGCAGCACTGAACGCCAGCGTCCTCGCCGGACCCGAGCGAAGAACCCCCGCAACGATGCCGTCGGGCCGGCGCATCTTGTGCGCCCTCGATGGCGTCGGTTCGAGGGCGGTGGCCGGCGAAGCGTCGGCGACGGCGTCCCGGACGTCGACGGCAACGGGTTCCTCCACCAAGGCAATCCCCTCGACGGATCGTGCGGATGGACGCGATGCTGCGGTCGCCGTCCATCCCGCGCCATCGGGAAAAGCCCGTGGCCTGGGTCACCAGACCAGGTCGTCGGGCACCGTGAACTGTGCGTAGTAGGCGTCGTCTTCGCTGCTGCCGGCCGCCGGCGCCGTGTCGGTGCTGGCTCGGTTGTCGAGGACGATCAGTTCCGGCGCACGCTCGCGCACCTTGTCCGCCGCGACGCGCGGCAGCAGCGCCACGCTCTCGTCGAAACGCACGATCACGAGTTGCCCGTTGGCCAACTGCCGACGCGTGGCCTCATCGACCAGCAGGCTGCGGATCGCGCCGTCGATCGGGTAGCGGTACTCGATGTCCCCTTTCGCGACGACGCGTTTGTCGACGGTGATCTGCCGGGCCTGCGCACGCAGCGCCTTCGCCTGTGCTTCGGCCTTCTGGGCGGCGGCCAAAGCACGGTCGCGCTCCACTTTCTCCTCCCGCGCGCGCTCGGCTTCGCGCTGGAGTTCGGCGGCGGCGGACGGGGTTTCGCCGCGCCGCGCCTTCTCCTGCTCGCGCGCCGCTTCGGCAGCCTTCGACTTCTTCGCGAGGCCGGCCTTGAGCAATTGTTCCTGCAGGGCATTGAGCTTGGCCATGGATTCGTTGGGCGACGGCGTTGCGGGGTGCAAAGGATAACGCCCTGCGCCATGCTGGCGCCCTGCCGCGGATCCGGGCGCCCCCGTTGCGAGTGCCGATGACCCCTGCCGAGACGCCCGCGCCCGAAGGCTTGAGTACCGAGGAGGCGCGCGCGCGGCTGCGGCGCTTCGGTCCGAACCGCCTGCCCGAGGCCCCGCGCAAGCACGTCGGCAGGCTGTTGTTCGAGGTGTTGCGTGAGCCGATGTTCCTGCTGCTGGTTCTCGCGGCGGCGCTCTACGTGCTGCTCGGCGATGCGGCCGAGGGCGCGTTGCTGGGTCTGTTCGCGTGCCTTTCCCTGGGCCTGGTGGTCGTCCAGGAGTACCGCAGTGAACGCGCGCTCGATGCGCTTCGCGCCATGGCGGCACCGGTGGCGCGCGTCCGGCGCGATGGTCGCGTGCAGGCCCTCCCCGCCGCCGAACTGGTGCCCGGCGACTGGATCCTCGTGGCCGAAGGAGAGCGTGTTCCCGCCGACGCCGTGCTGCGCGAGGGCCATGCCCTGCGTGTCGACGAATCCCTGCTCACCGGGGAATCGGTGCCCGTCGGCAAGCACCTCGCCCCGCGCGCGCAGTCCGATCCCGGGCTGCCGGGCGGCGAGGGCGGGGTGGGGCTGTTCGCAGGGACGCTGGTCGTCTCCGGCCACGGCATCGCGGAAGTGGTCCGCACCGGGCTTGGGACGCAGGCCGGGCAGATCGGCGCGTCCCTCGCCGGGATCGTCGTCGAGAGGACGCTGCTCCAGCAGTCGATGGGTCGGCTGGTCCGGATGCTGGGAGTGATGGCCGCGCTCGTCAGCGCGGCCGTCTTCCTGCTGCATGGCCTGATGCGCGGCGAATGGATGGATGGCGCGCTCTCCGGCATTGCCGTGGCCATGGCGCTGTTGCCGGAAGAGTTTCCGATGGCCTTTGCGGTCTTCATCGCTTTCGGCGCGTGGCGCCTCGCGCAGCTCCGCATCCTGGCGCGTCGACCCTCGGTGATCGAAACCTTGGGCGCGACGAGCGTGTTGTGCGTCGACAAGACCGGCACGCTCACCGAAAACCGGATGCGCGTGCGTGCGCTGTTGTCGCCGGAAGGCGAGGCCTGGATCGATGCGTCGAGCCGCGAGGTGCCGGAAGCCGTGCATCGGCTGCTCGAGCATGCCGTGCTGGCCAGTCGCGCCGATGCGGTCGACCCGATGGATCGCGCCGTGCGCCATGCCGGCGAGGCGACACTGGCCGGAACCGAGCACTTGCACGACGAATGGCCGCTGGCTCGGCAGTACGGGCTGACCGCGGACTTGCTCGCGTACTCGCAGGCGTGGGTGCGTGACGAGGGCGGTGTGATCGTCGCCACCAAGGGGGCGCCCGAGACGATCGCCGGGCTGTGTGGCCTCGATGCGACGGCGACGGCCGCCATGCTGGCCGACGTCGCCCGGCTCGCGGCGAAGGGCTTGCGCGTCCTCGCCGTGGCGCATGCCGGGCCTTTCGACGTCGCCCCCGACGATCCGCGGAGCGTGGCCTTCATCTTCGATGGCCTCGTGGGGTTCGAGGACCCCCTGCGCGGCTCCGCCCGCCAAGCGATCGCTTTGGCGCGATCCGCCGGCATCCGCGTGGTGATGATCACCGGCGACTTCCCGGCCACCGCGCTCGCCATCGCGGCCCAGGCCGGCATCGACACGGCGGCGGGTGCGCTCCGTGGCGCCGAGGTCGCGACGCTCGATGATCCGGCGTTGGATGCTGCCGTCGCGCGCGTTTCGGTGTTCGCACGCATCCGTCCCGAGCAGAAGCTGCGCCTCGTCGAGGCCTTCAAGCGCCGCGGCGAGGTGGTGGCGATGACCGGCGACGGCGTCAACGATGCGCCCGCGCTCAAGGCCGCGCACATCGGCCTCGCGATGGCCGGCGGCGGAACCGACGTCGCCCGCGAGGCGGCGGCGATCTCCCTGCTCGAGGACGACATCGGCCACATCGTCGACGGCGTGCGCATGGGTCGCCGCATCTTCGACAACCTGCGGAAGGTGCTGCTCTACATCGTGGCGATCCATGTGCCGATCGCCGGGTTGGCCCTGCTTCCGGTGCTGCTCGGCTGGCCGCCGCTGCTGCTGCCGATGCACGTGGTGCTGATCGAGATGGTGGTCGACCCGATCTGCGCCATCGCCTTCGAAAGCGAGCCCGGCGAGCGCGACCTGATGACGCGGCCGCCTCGCCGCGCGGCCGAACCCCTGCTTGGCGTTGCGCAGCTCCTGCTCGGGGCCATCCAGGGGCTGCTGCTGTTTGCCGGGGTCATGGGCCTCCATGTCGCGGCCGTGGCGCGCGGCATCGCGGAAGACGAGTCACGCACCTTGGCGTTCATCGCCCTCACCGCGGGCAATTTCGCCCTGGTACGCATCAACGGCGCGCGCGGCGCGGCGCTGCCGCGGCTGTTCGAGGCGGGGCATCGCGCGTTCTGGGTCGTCGTCGTGGTCGCCAGCGCCATCGTCGCGACCTGCGTGCTGTGGCCGACGGCCGCCGGGCTGTTCGGCTTCGCGCCGCCGGGTCTCCCTGCCGCCTTGGCCGCCGTCGCGGTCGGTGTTTCGGCGGCGGCGCTGTTCGAGCCGTTGAAGCGCGTGCCAGCCGTGCGGAAGGCGCTGGGGGGCGCCTAGGGCGGCATCGGCGGTTTCGCGGAATGCCCGGCCAGTCGCGCCGCGATGCCGGCGCGGGTGAGTTCACCCACATGGACGTCGATCAATCGCCCTTCCGCATCGAAGAACAGCGTCGTCGGCAGCCCGCGCACCCCGACGTCCTGCGAGAGCCGCGAAAGCCGATCAACGAGCACGAGGTCGAGAGCCAAGCCTTCGGCGTCGAGGTAGCGCTGGATCGTTCCGGCGTCCTCGCCCTGGTTCGCGAACACGATGTGCACGTCGTCGTACCAGGCTTGCGCCGCCGCGAGCGCGGGCATTTCGCGACGGCAGGGCGGGCACCACGTGGCCCACAGGTTCACGACGATGGGTTGGCCCTTCAACGCCGCAAGGCGCGTGCTCCGCCCATCGAGCCCCGTCAGCACGGCGTCGGACAGCCCGATGGTCCGCGCCTGCCCGTGCTGGAGGCCGACGGTGAGGGCGCCATAGGTCAGCGCGGCCGCGCCGAGTCCCGCCACCAGAGGGCGGCGCAGTTCCGGCGTCCGCCACGCCCGCCATCCGGCGACGGCGAGGGCGGCGAGCACGCCCGCGATCGGCAGGTAGCCGCCATCGCCGGGGCGCAACATCGCCCACGGGTCGGCGGCATACAGCGGCCACCACGCCACGATGAACGCGAGGCGTGCCACGACGAGACCGGCGAGGACGACGTCGAACAGGGCGCCGCCGATGGCGGGCTTCGGATCCGGTGCGCCACGGAGCATCCATCGCCCCGCCGCCGTGCCTGCCGCCCAGGCGGCGAGCAGGATCAGGACGGTGAACGGCAGGGGGCCAAGGCTGGTCATCGGCGCATACTGGCGACAACGCCTTCAGGAGCGTGTCGATGGCTGCGCCGCCGCCGGGCAACGAGCCCGGCCTCGAAACCCGCCTGCTCCGTGCGTGGCCATGGGCGCTGCTCGGCGGCACCGTGTTGCCCGCCGCGCTCGCCCTGGTCATCGGCGTGATGGCGCCGGACATCCCGTCGGTCGACGAGGCGAAGCGCCTGTGGATCGCGTGGTTCACCCTCGTCGGCGCGGTCGTCTTCTACTGGACGATGGTGTTCACCGTCGCCGCCGGTTGCTGGGTGGTGCGGGTGATGAAAGGGCCGGTGCGTGAGGGCGACGATCCCTATCCCTTGCCGAAGCAGGATCACTTCGAGGTCTGAGTCGAGTACACGAGGCTGAGGCAGGTCAGGCCCGCTTCCGCCTTGCCGAATTCCACGAGCGGCGTCTCGACCAGCCCGTCGGGCCGATGGCCGCGGGCGCGCCAGGCCTCGCGGACGCGCGCAAGCGTCTTCGGTGTGGCCGCGTTCACCAGCACCCGATCGTCCACGCGCAGCAGGTTGGCGGCAAAGGGTTCGTCCGAGGGCACGCCCAAGGTCTCGAAGCCTGCGGCACGCAGCGTGTCGGCGTCGATCCAGTCGGGGTTCACCACCAGCAGGCCGTCGTCGAGCGCCGTGCAGGCGGTCTTGAAGTGCAGGCTGCGGCCGACGGCGAAGGTCTCCACCGTGTAGCCGAAGGGCTCGACGAGCGCGCGCAGCTGGCGCACGCCCTCCGCATTGGTGCGCGTGGTGAGCCCCACCATCAGCCGGCGGCCGAGGCGTAGCACATCGCCGCCCTCGAGCGTGCCCGGCGCCAGGATGCGGCCCACGGGGCGGCCGAGGTCGCCGGCATCGGCGAGCACGTGGTCGGGCTCGGCCTCGCGACTCGGCGTGGGGCGTGTCAGCACCAGCACCTCGTCGAGCACGAGGGCGGTGTCCTCCATGAACACGCTGTCCGGATGCGCCTCGATGGCCGGCAGCACCGTGACCTCGAGGCCCATCGCCGCGAGTGCGTCGCGGTAGGCCGTGTGTTCGCGGTCAATCCCCGCCGCATGAATCGGGATGCGTTCGAGGTGGGTCAGTTCGCAGGCGTCGAGCAGGCTGCGTGCGGGACGGCGCACCAGGGCGTGGGATAGGCGGCGGGCGGGGTGGGCCATGGCGGCGTTCCAGCGACGGAGTGCAAAGGGTGGCGACCGCCACGCGATTTGGCCAGCCGCCGAGGTTCCGGCCAGGCGCGCCCGATAGACTGGGATTCACCGGTGCCTGCCGATCCCACGAACGTGCCTGACCCTTCCGCCGATCCCTGCTTCACCGACGCATCGAAGTCGCCGGGTCTCGGCCTCAGCGTTCGCGGTCTGCGGCGGGTCTTTGGCACCGGCACCGGCGCCGTGCACGCGTTGCGCGGCGTCGATCTCGAGCTGATGCAGGGCGAGATCGTCGTGCTGCTCGGCCCCTCCGGCTCCGGCAAGTCGACGCTGCTGAACATCCTCGGCGGGCTCGATCGGCCGACGGCCGGCGACGTCTGGTTCGAAGGCGATTCGCTCGCGGCCAAGAGTGATCGCGCGCTCACGGCGTACCGGCGCGACGCCGTGGGCTTCATCTTCCAGTTCTACAACCTGATCCCCAGCCTGACGGCCGAGGAAAACGTCCAGCTCGCCACCGACATCGCCCGCGATCCGATGTCGCCGGCCGAGGCGCTGGCGCTCGTCGGCCTGTCGGCCCGGGCGACGCACTTTCCCTCGGAACTCTCCGGCGGCGAGCAGCAGCGCGTCGCCATTGCCCGCGCCTTGGCGAAGCGGCCGCGCGTGCTGCTCTGCGACGAACCCACCGGGGCGCTCGACCTGCGCACGGGCATCACCACGCTCGAGGCCCTGGTGGCGGCGAACCGCAGCACCGGCACGCTGCTGATGATGGTCACGCACAACGCCGACATCGCCCGCGTCGCCGACCGGGTCATCCACTTCGCCGATGGCGCCATCCGCGAAGTGGTCCGCAACGAACGGCGTGTGCCGCCCTCGGAGCTGCACTGGTGAAGACCGCCTCGCCGCTCCGCCGCAAGCTGTGGCGCGACCTGTGGCGGACGCGCGCCCAGGGGCTGACCGTGGTGGTGCTGCTCGCGATTGGCGTCGGTCTGATGATCGCTTCGCTGGGTGTCCGGCACTCGCTCGTCGAAGCGCGCGACGCCTACTACGCCTCGAACCGGCTGGCCGACCTGCAGGTGGCCCTGGTGCGCGCGCCGCGCCCCTTGGCGTCGCGAATCGCCGCCCTGCCCGGCGTGCAGGCGGTGTCGGCACGCGTGGTGGCCGGCGCGATCGTCGAGTTGGGCGTGGCCGAGCCGCCGGTGAGTGCCCGCGTGGTGTCGCTGGTGCCGGCGGGCGACGAGGCCGTCAACCAGCCTTGGCTCGTGGCCGGACGTTGGCCCGTTGCCTCGCGCAGCGACGAGGTGCTGGTGAACGAGGCCTTCGCCACCGCCCGCGGTCTACAGCCCGGATCGCGCCTGCCCTTGTTGTTGCGGGGCCAGCGCGTCGAGGTCGTGGTCGTCGGCATCGCCAATTCGCCGGAGTTCGTCTTCGTCAGCCCGCCCGGCGAGCTGTTTCCGCAGCCTGATCGCTTCGCGGTGCTGTGGATGCCGCAGCGCGCACTGGAGCAGGCCGCGCAGATGGCCGGGGCCTTCAACGACCTCGTCCTCCGGCTGGCGCCCGGGCAAGCGGTCGCGCCGGTGGCCGAGGCGCTCGACGGCCTGTTGGCGCGCTATGGCGCACAGCGCGCGCAGGGCCGCGATCGCATCCCCTCGGCCCGATTCCTCGACCAGGAAGTGCAGCAATTGGCGACGATGGCGACGATCCTGCCGCCCATCTTCCTCGCCGTGGGCGCCTTCCTGCTCGCGATCATCCTCGGCCGCCTGATCGACGCGGAGCGTTCGAACATCGGCCTCATGAAGGCCTTTGGCTACCACGCGGGCGAGGTGGGGTGGCGTTATGCCGGATTCCCCCTGGTGCTCGTGCTGATCGGACTCGTGGCGGGCTTTGTGCTGGGGACCGGGATCGGCCGCTGGATGGCGGACCTCTACCTCGAGATCTACCGGCTTCCGGCCCTGCCGTTCCGCCACGACGCGGCCGCCATCGCGCTGTCGGTCGCCACCGCCTTCGTTGCCGCGGCAATCGGTACCGCGGCCCCGCTGCGTCGCGTGATCCTGCTGCCGCCGGCGCAGGCCCTCGCGCCGCCGCCGCCGCCGCGCTACCGGGCCGCGGCCGGCGGCTTGGAGCGCCTGTACCGCCAGCTCGAAGTGCCGGCGCGGATCGTGCTGCGGCGGCTCACGGGCGCCCCGCGCCGCTCGCTGACGACGGTGGCCGGGCTCGCCTGCGCGGTGATGCTGCTCGTGGTGTCGAGCCGCTTCCCGCTGGCCATCGACCGTCTGCTTTCGCTGACCTTTTCGGAATCCAAGCGGCAGGACGTCGCCCTGACGCTGATCGAACCGCAGGGCAGGGCGGACGTGCTCGCCCTGTCGCGGCTGCCCGGCGTGTCCGAGGTGGAGGCCTTCCGCTATGCCAGCGTCGAGTTCAGCGCGCATGGACGCCGCGTCGAGGAGGTCCTCACCGGCCTGCCCGCCGATGCGCGGCTGGAGCGCTTGGTGGACGTGGACGGCAGGCCGCAGGGGCTCCGCGACGATGGCCTGGTGGTGACGGCAGGCTTGGCGCGCGCGCTGGCCGTGGCGCCCGGGGATCGCGTCACGGTGCGCTTCACCGAGGGCTTGCGGCGCTCCGTCGACCTGCCGGTCGTCGCCGTCGTGACCGTCACCAGTGGCATGGGCGCCTACCTCGAGCTCACTGCCTTGCAGCGCCTCGCCGGCGAGCCGGGGCGCGTGTCGGGCGCCAACGCGCGGCTCGATCCAGCCGCCCTGCCTGCGTTCAACGCTGCCGTGAATCGGACGCCGGGCCTCGCGGGCGTCTCGTACGTCGGCTTGGCCGAAGCCTCGATGCGGCGCATCTTCGACGAGGGCGCGGGGACCATGGACGCCCTGTTCGCAGCTTTCTCTATCGTCATGGCCGCCGGCATCGCCTACGCCACCGCCTCGGTGACGCTGGCCGAGCAGCGGCGCGATCTCGCCACGCTGAAAGTGCTCGGCTTCACGCCGGTCGAAGTGTCGGCCCTGCTGGTGGTCGAAGTGCTCGTGCTCACTGTGGTCGCCCTGCCGCTCGGCGTGTGGCTGGGGCAGCATGCGGCGAACGCCTTCCTCGCCGCGATGGGCACCGACCTGTTCACCTTCCCCGACATCCACGATGCTGCCGCCGACGCCCGCGCGGCCCTGATCGTCGTCGCGTCCGTGCTGGCGGCCCTGCTGGTCGTGCGTCGGGGCGTCGATCGCATCGATCTCGTCGAATCGCTGAAATCCCGGGAGTAAGCCGTGCCGAATCCCCTCCGCCCACGTACCCGGTGGTTGGCCCTCGCAGCGGCGGCCTTCGTCGTGATTCTCGTGCTCGCGTGGTGGTGGCCACGGGCCTTGCCCGTCGACGCGGTCACGGTGGGGCGCGGCGACGTGGCGAGCAGCGTGGTGGACCTCGGCGAGACCCGCGTTCGCGAGCCCTACGTGATCACCGCGCCGGTGGCCGGGCGGCTTCGTCGCGTCGCGCTCGACGTTGGCGATCCTGTCGCCGAGGGCGCGGTCTTGGCCTGGATCGATCCCGCGTCGAGCACGCCGCTCGATGCGCGCACGCGCGCCAGCCTCGAGGCCGCCCTGCGGCAGGCCAGGTCCACGCGCGATCGTGCCGGCGCCCATGCGCAACTCGCGGCCGAAGAGGCCGAGCGCACGGCCCGCTTGTGGGCGCAGCGCCTGGTCTCGGAACAGACGCATCGCGCCGCGCAGCTGATGCGACGCGAGGCCGAGGCCGAGCGGGCGGCGGCTGACGCCGGTGTCGCCCGCATCGAGGCCGAGCTGGCCGAGTCGCAGGCGGGCGGGAGCGCGGCGGTCGCGGTGTTGTCGCCGATCGAGGGCCGCGTGCTGGCCCGCCACGCCGAGAGCGCCAAACCGGTGCTCGTCGGCGAGGCCTTGATGGACGTCGGGCGCCCCGACACGCTCGAAGTCGTGGCGGAGTTCCTCTCGCAGGACGCCGCCCTGATGCGCGAAGGCGCGCCGGCCTGGATCGAAGGCTGGGGCGGCGCAGCGGTGCCGGCGCGGGTGCGGCGCATCGCCCCAAGCGGACGCCTGAAGGTATCCGCCCTCGGCGTCGAGGAGCGTCGCGTCGACGTCTGGCTGGACCCCGCCGAGCCGATGCCCGGTGCCGGGCACGGCTTCCAGGTGGAGGCCCGTGTCGAGATCGCTCGCGTGGAAGGCGTGGTGCGCGTGCCGGTGGAATCGCTGGTGCGCGATGGCGAAGGATGGCGCGCGTGGCGCATCGACGCCGGGCGAGTGAACGCCGTGCCGGTGACCGTCGGCCTCACCGATGGCCGCTGGCGCGAAGTGCGCTCCGGGCTCGCCGCGGGCGACGTGATCGTCGCGGCGCCGGACCGCCAACTCGCCGAAGGCCTGCGCGTGTCGCCGCGGGACGTCGCGGGGGATTGAGGCCCGGGTCCTCTTTCCCTCATCGCCCGGCGACGACCGACGCCGACGGCGGACCGCCCCGGAACACCTCGGCATAGAGCGCCATCGCCCAGTCGACGAAGGCGCGGACGCGCGCACTCAGATGCCGGTTGCGGGGATACATCACGAACAGCGGGAAGGGCTCCGGGTCCCAGGCCTCGAGGATGCGCACGAGGCGTCCATCGGCGAGTGCATCCAAGACGACACCGCTGCTCGGGAACTGGCCGATCCCGAGCCCCTCGACGACCAAGGCGCGGTAGGTGTCGGCATCGTTGGTGCCCACGCGGTGGGGCAGCGGGGTCTCCTCGACGCGGCCGTCGATCGTGAAATCCAGGGGCATCGCCTTCCCGGTCTTCGCCGAGAAGAAGTTGACGGCCCGGTGCCCTTCCAGAGCCTGAGGTGATGCGGGGGTGCCGAATCGGCCGAGATAGGCCGGCGAGGCGCAGGTGATGACCGGAAACTCTCCGAGCTTCCGCGCCACCAGCGATTCATCCAGCACGTTGCCGCCGCGGATGACGCAGTCGACGCTCTCGAGGATCAGGTCGACGGGCCGGTCGCTGCTGCCCAATTCCACGGTGATGCCGGGGTAGCGCTCCAGGAAGCCGGGCAGTGCCGGTGCGATGACGTGCCGTCCGGCCGAGGCCGGGACGTCCACCCGGATGCGTCCGCGAGGCGATCCGACGCGTCCGCGCAGCCGGTCCTCGACCTCGGTGATCTCGCCGAGGAGTCGCTGCGACCAGTCGAAATACGCCGTGCCCTCGTCGCTGAGGGAGACGCGCCGTGTCGTCCGGACGAGCAGCTTGACGCCGAGGTGCTCCTCCAGCTGCGACACCCGTTGGGACACCGTCGCGTTGGGCAGGTCCAGAGCCTCGGCGGCCCGCGAGAAGCTGCCGAGTTCGGCCACCTTGGCGAAGGTCTGCATCGCCTTGATCAGGTCCATGCGGGCCGCTCCCGGATTGATTATTCGTATCGTGCGAATAGTAATTCCATTTTCCCCCGATTAATCAGGAATGGTGCGGGCCTTACCGTGGCGACAGGCCCTTCGCCGCCGGCGATCGGGCACCCACCCACGGAGAGTTTCCATGAAGCAAACCATCCTGTTGACCGGCGCCTCGGGCGGATTCGGTCGTCTCGCCACCACCGCCCTGTTGGCGCGCGGCCATCGCGTGGTCGCGACCGTTCGCGATCCGGCCGGACGCAATGCCACGCAGGCGAACGCCCTCGAGGCCGAAGGCGCGACGGTCGTCGAGATGGACGTCAGCGACGATGACAGCGTCGAGCGGGGTGTCCGCCAGGCGGTGCACGCCCTGGGCGGGCGCCTCGATGTCGTGGTCAACAACGCCGGCGTCGGCGTGCATGGCCTGCAGGAGGCGTTCACCAGCGCCGACTGGCAGCGGCTCTTCGATATCAACGTGTTCGGCGTCGCCCGGGTCAACCGGGCCGCGTTGCCGACGATGCACGCCCAGCGATCGGGCCTGCTGATCCACGTGTCGAGCCTGCTGGGTCGCGTGGTCATGCCCTTCTACGGCCCTTACAACGCGAGCAAGTGGGCGCTCGAGGCACTGGCCGAGAACTACCGGGTCGAACTCGCGCCGGTGGGCATCGACAGCGTCATCGTCGAGCCCGGCGGCTTCAACACGGCGTTCAGCAGCCACCTGATGCCCCCGTCCGATGCCGGTCGAGAAGCGGCCTATGGCGAGTTCGCCCGCCAGCCGGAACTCGCGCTCAAGGGCTTCATCGCCATGGTGGACGCCACGCCGGCGCAGGACCCCCGGTGCGTCGCCGAGGCGATCGCGGATCTGGTCGACCGTCCGGCGGGCCAGCGCCCTTTCCGCACGCCGGTGGACTTCCTCGGCATGGCCAACGCCATCGCCCCCTACAACCAGCAGCTCGAATCCCTCCACCGCGGCCTGTACGACGGCATGGGGATCGGGGCGCTGCTCGACCGCAACCCCAGAACCTGAGCGACCCGGAGCCGCCAATGAAGATCCTCGTCAATGTCTTCCATCCCAACCTCGCCGCCTCGCGCGTCAACCGGCGATGGGCGAGTGCGCTGGCCGAGCGGCCCGAAGTGACCGTCCATCGCGTGTACGAGCGCTATCCCGACTGGCGGATCGACGTCGAACATGAAAAGTCGCTGCTCCTCGCGCATGACCGCATCGTCTTCCAGCATCCGTTCTTGTGGTACTCCACGCCGCCGCTGATGAAGAAGTGGCTGGACGATGTGTTGACCTACGGCTGGGCCTATGGGCCCGGGGGGCACGCCCTGAGGGGCAAGGCATGGGTCTCCGCCATCTCGACGGGCGGGCCGGCGACGTCCTACCAGGCGGGGGGCTACAACCACTATGCGATGAGCGAACTGCTGAAGCCCCTGCAGCAGACGGCCAACCTGCTGGGCATGACCTTCCTGCCCGCCTACGTGCTGCATGGCGCGGTAGAGCTCGCCGACGACGCGCTGGAGGCGTCGGCCGACGCGCTGCTGCGGCACCTCCTCGACCCGGAGTTGGACCCCGGGGTGCGACTGGCCCGCCTGCTGGGACGGATGGAAGAGACGAGCGTCGTGCTTTAGGGAACGTCCGCGCTCGCGCTCAGTCCGTGCACTCCGTCTGGGGCAGGGCGCCGGAGAACCGCCGGATCGGCGTGCTCGTGAGCACACCGGCCGCATCGATCTCCAGGGTGACCCGCTCGCCGTTCTCGGGCCGCAGCGTCATGGTGCCGACCAGGGGCAGGGGGAAGTTGGTCACGGCGAGTCCTTCCGTTCGATTGAACGGCGTGCCGGCCACCGGCCGCCCCATGTCGCCCCGGTAGCTGCCATCGGCTTGGCGCTCGAGCAGCGCCACGGACCAGCCGGGCGTGCCGTCGCCGTCGTAGGTGTAGCCGGCGAGGAACATGCGGCTGCCTTGGTGCACCACGTTCACGCCCCAACCCGGGGCCTCGGGGTTCCACCACAGGCCGCTGAGGTTGCCCGTGCCGGCACGGGAGCCGACGGTGAACACGCAGGTGGGGGGCTTGGCATCGATCGCGAAGGGCACCAGCTTGCGCGTGCGGACGGGCTCGCTGCCCAACTTCACGCCGAACTCGAGATCGCCGTTGCTCGCGAAGAGAAGCGTCACCGTGCCGAGGACTGCAGGGGTCCGCTGGGGCGGTACGGGCGCGGTGCCGGGCGCGAAGGGGCTGCCCGTCCAGCGCACGATGTCCCCCCGGAGCACGCCCTGTGCGTCGGGCTTCAGCGACTCGAGGGAAAACCACTCCGGACTGCCGTCTTCGCCGTAGGTCATCCAGACCGGGAACACCTGTTCGCCGACATGGGAGACGGCCAGCGTCCAGCCCGGCTCGAGCGGAGCCCAGTACAAAGCCGTGTGGTTGCGCGGCGGCACGGGCGGCAGGAGACGTGACAGGAAGGCCACGTCGTCGAAGCGACCGCCCGCCGACTTCGGCCCGTTGCGTGCAACGACCAGTTGCAAGGAGGGAATCACATAGAGCCGTTGCTCATAGGCGCCGGCCGCCATGGCGAAGTCGTCGGGAAGGAACGCGGCTTCGATCAGGCCGAGGATGTGGCGTTCAAACTGCGGTGCCGTTTGTGCGAGCGAATCGGGGACCTCGCGATTCAGCCACCAGTACAGGCCATAGGCGGGGTTGGGCGTCGTTCCCGTCAACGCCTGTTCGAGCCGGTCCTGCGAAATCAGGGTTTGGCCTTTCCAGCGCCCGCCAAGCCGCACCATCTCGCCGAGGTTGGCCCATTCGCGCGTCCGCACGTAGGCGCCGCCGCTGAGCTGCGGGTTGCCGTCGCTGAAGTTGCCGCGCCAGCTCACCTGGATGCCCAGTGGACCGAACAGGCGACGCTGCATGTAGTCCGCCACCTTCTCACTGCCGAGCTTGCGTTGCAGGGCGGCACCGAACACGTTCGGCGCGCTGCCGTAATCGAAGAGCGTGCCCGGGTCGGCGACGGCCTTGGCCTGCAGGAAGCTTTCCCAGCTGCTCTGCTCCTTCACGTCATCAAGGCCGCTCGTCATCGTGAGCAGGTGGCGCCAGGTGATGCGCGAGCGCCGGGGATCGCTGCGCCACTCGGGCACCACCTCGGCCACCGGGTCGTCCAGCCGGTACAGCCCGTCCTCGGCGGCCATGGCCCCGAACAGGCCGGTGAAGCCCTTCGTGCCGCTGGCCAGCAGCACCTGCGTGTTCGCGTTGCCGCCGTTGGCATACGACTCATGGATCAGCTGGCCGTCGTGCAGGATGACGAGCCCCTGGCCCCCCGCCGACTCGTGGTAGGCGCGCGCGGCGGCGATCTGGTCGGCGGTCGGGGGCGGGGCGGCCCAGAGCATGCCGGCGGCCAGCGCGCCGAGCAGCGACAGCCCGTGCCGGACCCGCGGGAGGAGGGTGCGTGTGATGCCCATGGCGAGGTGCCTCTTCAGACGGTTTGAGGCGGCGAACGCGCGGAGGCGCCTTCGGTTGACCGCCTGCCGCGGGGATCAGGGGGCCGCGTGCGCCGCCAGCCACGCCACGAGGTCGGACCGCACTTTCTCCCGACCGATCTCGTGCAGGGTCTCGTGGCGCATGCCGGGCAGGGCCACGAAGGTCTTGTCGGTGCTGGGCGCCAAGGGGAACAGCGCACGGCTCGCGTCGAAGGCGGTCAGTGGGTCGGCCTCGCCGTGCATCAGGTAGAGCGGCATCGTCAGGCGGGCCACGGCCGCGGGTGCTGCCGCCATCGCCGTTTCGAGCGCGATGAACCAGCCTGCGCGCGCCTGGTGGAGGACCAGCGGGTCGGCATCGTGAAGTTCGATCTCGTCCGGATCACTCGTCAGATGCGCGCCGGTGATGCCGCTGGGCATCGAGAACACAGGCAGCAGTCGGCCCAACACATGAGCGGCCAACAGCTTCAGCGGGTTCACCGCGAGCGCGCGGGCGAACATCGGGCTGCTGAGCGCCAAGGCGCGGCAGCGCTCCGGTACCGAGGCGGCGAAATGCGTGGCGATCAGCCCGCCCATGGAGTGGCCGAACACCAGCGCGGTGCCGTCCGTGCCCGCCGTGAGAGCCGAGAAGGCGGCGCGGGTGTCATCCAGATAGTCCTCGAAGCGACGGAGGTGCGCCCGACGACCCTCCGAACGCCCATGCCCGCGCAGATCGAACGCGAGCGCGTCGAAGCCCGCGTCGGCCAGCGCGTCGAGCAGTTCGAGGTAGCGGCCGCTGTGCTCGGCGAAGCCGTGGATGACGAGGATTCGCGCCCTGGGCGCCGCCGCCACGTGGCGACGGAAGAACAGGCGTGTGCCATCGCTGCTGGTGAGGAAACCGTCCGTCGTCGTGGCCATCAGGCCTCCTGTCATGCATCGTCGGTATGGCCCCACGGGGCTGCCGGTCCCGTGCGGGCTCAGTCCGCCGCGTCGTCTTCGATCGCGTGGTAGCGCAGCGCGGCCAGCGGGATGATCTGCATGGCCTTCTCGTGCGTCGCCTCGAGCCTCACCGGCGGCGCGACACCGGCCTCGAAGGCCTGCATCCAGCGCGAGGCGCAGACGCACCATGAATCGCCGGGCTTCAGGCCAGGGAAGCCGAACTCCGGTCGCGGCGTCACGAGATCGTTGCCGGCGCGCACCGAGAACTCGAGAAACTCCGCGGTGACCTTGGCACAGACCGTGTGGCTGCCGCGATCCTGGTCGTCGGTGCGACAGCAGCCGTCGCGGAACCAGCCGGTCTTCGGGTCGTGGCTGCAGTCCTCCAGCGGGGTGCCGAGGACGTTGAGGATTCGGGTGGAGGGGGCCATGCCCGGCATTGTCGACCAACTCGCGTTGCGGCGTGTGTACAGCCACGCCTCTCGGACGGGCCTTGCGTGATCCTCGTCCAACGCGCTGGGGACCATCGACCGCGACGATGACGGCCGATCCGGTCGCCGACGAGGCGCAAAAACCGGAGCGACGGGCGGGCGCAGGTCGCGAGACGCTGAGCGCCCCATGCTCAGGAGCCTCCCATGGTCTTCGTCATCCGTGGCATCGACCCCTCGCCCTACAGCGCCTTGTGGGCGCTCGACGACGAGCCGCTCGCCCGCCAACACGCCCGGCGCGTCACCGTTACCGAGTGTCCTGGGTTCCCGGACCGCGTCGGCCTGGACGACGTGCCGGTGGGTGAGACCGTCCTCCTCGTCAACCACGAGCACCTGCCCGTCGATAGCCCTTACCGGTCGCGTTACGCGGTCTACCTCCGTCGGAGCACGGACGCTCCGGCGGAGTGCATCGACGCGGTGCCGCCGGCCCTGGCGCGAAGGACGCTGTCGGTCCGGGCGTTCTCGTCGGAGCACTGCGCGTTGGACGCCCGCCTCGTCGAGGGCCACGCGCTCGCTCCGGTGCTCGACGCGATGCTCGCCCAGCCGCTCGTGGCCTACGTCCACGTGCACTACGCCACGTTCGGGTGCTTCGCGGCCCGTGCCGAGCGGGCTTCTGGAGGTGTGGTGCGGTGATCGGCTCGGCGGGATGCCGTCGGCCGTGCTTCATCGCGATGACGGCCCACCGATCGGCGCGAGCCGTTCCGCTTTCTCCAGGAGATGGGCGCGCAGCGCGTGCTGTGCCCATCGGCGTGGCTTCTCGCCGCCACCGTTGGGGATGCCGCGCTTACCCCGGTTTTGCTCCCGACCCAAAGCGGGCGTCGATGCTTGTGGGGCGGCTCGCCGCTGATCCGAGCGGCACGCCAGGCGACGCAGGCGTTCAGCGGTCGATCGACAAGACTCAGCGTCGCCAGGCTTGGATGATCGACCGCGCGCTCACCGATGCGGGAGCGATCGATCCCTCAGGCAAAAAGCAGGTCACGCCGTCGATGACGAGACGCGACCAGCCGTGGACCAAGGACCACAAGGCGCTGGCCCGCGCGAGAGTTTCCAACTCCTCCGGATGGCCGCTGCCGTACGCGGCGATGGTTGCGGCGACCAGCCGGCCGAAGCTGGCGCCCGCGGCCTCCTGCAGCACCGGGAAATCCATCAAGGCCTGTTTTTCCGAACCGAACATGGTGCGGTAGACCGCTGGGTGTTCACTGGCGAAGGTCGTGTAGACATCGCACAGCTTTGCGAGGCGTTCCCTTGGCTCCGGATGTTGCTCGGCGTCCATCCGGGCGCTGAGTTCGCGGAAGCCCTGTGCGGCGACCTCCGCGAGGATCTCGTCCTTTGAAACGAAGTGCCGGTACGGCGCATTGGCGCTGACGCCGGCGAGACGCGCCAATTCGCGAAGGCTCAATTGTTCATAGGCGCCAGCGTCCAGCTCGCGACGTGCGACGGCGAGCAGGGCGTTTCGAAGGTCGCCGTGGTGGTAGGCGTCCTTGGGCTTCTTCAGGGCCGTTCGTGAACTCATGGGATCCAGTGTACGGGCGTGGACCACCCCTCGGTCGGGCAGGACGCTGGTTCGGGCCGCCTTCACCTGGTGGGAACGTCTATGTGTGCAATGTACACAAACAATGTGTATGGTGCACACACCACCCAGCCGACCCCTGCCATGACCCTCCGAAACCTGCCTTTGGCCATCGCGGTCCTCCTGCTCGCGGCCTGTTCCGAAACCCCAGCACCGGCGGGCGACACAGCGCGAAACGTTGAGGTCGCCACTCCCCAGCGTGTGGCTTCCACCGAGACCGTGCGCGGCATCGGGCGCCTTGAGGCCGACACCCAGGCCTCGCTCGGATTCACCTCGGCCGGCGTCATTGCTGCGATCGACGTCGACATCGGCGACACGGTCCGGGCCGGGCAAACCCTGGCCCGGCTGGACGCCACGGTGCTCGATGCCGAAGCGCGAGAGGCCTCGGAGCAGGTGGCCCGCGCGACGCGCGACCTCGCCCGGCTGGAGGACCTTGCCGAACGGCAGCTGATCGCCCGCCAGCAGAGGGATGACGCACGGACCACGCTCGACGTGGCCGAGGCTCGCCTGCGGGCCGCACGGTTCGGCCAGCGCTTCGGACGCCTGGTGGCGGCCTCGGACGGCACCGTGCTGGCGCGCCTGGCGGAGCCGGGCGAGGTGGTTACCGCCGGCCAGCCAGTGCTCCGAGTGTCTGGCGTTGATCGGGGCTGGGTGCTGCCGGTGACCCTCGCCGATCGCGACGGCCTTCGCGTTCGCGAAGGCGACACGGCGACCGTCCGCTTCGACGCCCTTCCGGAGCGTGCGCTTCCGGCGACCGTCACGCGTGTGGCCGGCGAGGCCAGCGGCACCAGCGGCGGCATCGTCGTGGAGCTCGCCATCGCCGGCGACGGGCTGCCTCTTCGCAGCGGCCTCGTTGGCAAAGCCCTCATCACTGCCAACGCCGACGATGCGGGCTTGCGCATTCCGACCTCGGCGCTGGTGGAGGCGGGTGCGGAAGGCGGCCACGTCTTTGTCATCGATGAAGGAGTGGCCCGCCTCCGGACCGTGCGCCTGGGCGAGGTGCGGGCGGACGGGGTCTCGGTGCTCCAGGGCCTGACGCCGGACGACACCCTGGTGGTCGGCGGTGCGGCGTTCCTTGAAGACGGGATGGCCGTGGCGGTCGAGGCACGCCCATGAGTCGCGACCTCTCCCCTTGGGCGTTTTCGGTCCGGCAATGGCAGTTCACCTCGGTGGTGTTCCTGCTGCTCGCCGTGCTCGGCGCCTACGCCTTCATGGCCATTCCCCGGCAGGAAGACCCGACGTTCCCGATCCCGCTTACCACGATCATCGTGGTCTACCCCGGTGCGGATCCGCAGGACGTCGAGCGTCTCGCCATCGATCCCATCGAGGACGCGATTGCCGAGCTCGAGGACGTGCAGGAGATCCGCTCGACCAGCGAAAGCGGGCTCGGCGTCATCCGCGTCCAGTTCGAATGGACCACCGATGCGGACGACAAGTACGACGAGGTGGTGCGCGAGGTGAATGCACTGCGCGGTGAACTGCCTTCCGACTTGCAGTCGATCACTTTCCGAAAGGCGAACCCGGGCCTCGTCAACATCGTGCAGGCGGCCTTGGTCGCGCCGGACTTGGATGCCTTGGCGCTGAAGCGCCTCGCCGACGACCTCGAGGAATCGCTGGAGACCGTTCCCGGGGTGCGGCGCGCAGAGTCCTGGGCGCTTCCCGAACCGGAGGTCCGCGTGGCGCTGGACCTGCCGCGCATGGCGGCCCTCGGCATCGACGTCGCGACGGTCGACAGCGCGGTGACCGG
The DNA here is from genome assembly GCF_054777375.1 of Silanimonas algicola. NCBI lineage: Bacteria > Pseudomonadati > Pseudomonadota > Gammaproteobacteria > Lysobacterales > Lysobacteraceae > Silanimonas > Silanimonas algicola. The sequence continues at coordinate 457,641 of NZ_BAAHAS010000003.1, forward strand.
GGAGGGCAGCAGTGTCCCCGGTGGCGCGGTGGACGTGGGCCAACGCCGCTACAACCTCAAGGGCACTGGCGACTACGACAGCGTCGATGAAGTCGCCGAGACCGTCGTGGCGTTGCGTGAAGGGCGCCCGCTGACCCTGCGCGACATCGCGAAGGTCGGTTGGGCGACCGAGGAAGCGGCCTATCTCGGTCGCTACAACGGCGAGCGCGCGGCCTTCGTCACCGCCAACATGAAGGACGGCTTCAGCATCTTCGAGGTGCAGGACGCCATCGACGCGCGGCTGGCCGAGTTCCGCGAACGCCTGCCGCCGGGCGTGCGCCTCGAGATTGGCTTCGAGCAGGCGAACAATGTCCGTGACCGGCTGCGCCGCCTCGGCATCGATTTCCTGATCGCGGTGGGGCTGGTCTCGTTGACCCTGCTGCCCTTGGGGCTGCGAGCGGCCGGCATCGTGATGGTGGCCATCCCGATGTCACTGGCCCTCGGCGTCGCGGCGCTGTGGTTCCTCGGCTTCTCCTTGAACCAGATCTCGATCGCCGGCTTCGTGGTCGCCCTCGGCCTGCTCGTCGACGACGCCATCGTCGTGGTCGAGAACATCGCCCGACGACTGCGCGAGGGCTCGGACCGGCTCACCGCCGCCATCGACGGCACGAAGCAGATCGCGCTGGCCGTCGTGGGCTGCACCGCCGTCCTGGTGCTGGCCTTCCTGCCGCTCCTCAACCTCCCGGAAGGGGCGGGCAAATTCACCCGCGGCCTCCCGCTGGCCGTGGTGATGACGGTGCTCGCGTCGCTGCTCGTGGCCTTCACGATCGTGCCGTTCCTCGCGAGCCGCTTCCTGCCCGCGCACGAGGATGCCGAGGGCAACCGCTTGCTGCGCGCCGTGAAGGGCGGCATCCACCGCTTCTATGCGCCGGTGATGCATCGCGCCCTCGCCCGGCCCAAGGCGACGTTGGTGCTGGCGCTCGCGCTCGTGGCGGGTTCGCTGGGGCTTGCACCGCTGCTGGGCTTCTCGCTGTTCCCGGCGGCCGACAAGCCGCAGTTCCTCGTGACCATCGATGCGGCCGAGGGGTCGTCGCTGGGCGCCACGGATCGCGCGCTGCAATTCGTCGAAGCCGAGCTCGACCAGACGCCCGGCGTGGTGCATCGCATGGCCAACCTCGGCCGCGGCAACCCGCTGATCTACTACAACGTGTTCCCGGCGGAGACGACCACCACGGCGGCGGAGGTCTTCGTCTCGCTGGACCGCTGGCGTGGCGATGCCTCGGTGGCGGTGCTGGAGGACCTCCGCGCGAGACTGGCCGGCTACGCCGATGCGCGCATCACCGTGAAGCAGTTCCAGAACGGCCCGCCCATCGAGGCGCCCATTGCCGTGCGCGTGGTGGGGCCGGATCTCGACGAACTGCGCCGCCTTGCCGGTGACGTCGAGAGCGCACTGCGACAGGTGGAGGGCGTCCGCGACCTCGACAACCCGATCCGCTTGCCGCGCATCGACCTCGATCTCGGCTTCGACCGCGAGGAGGCCGGGTTGCTGGGCGTGCCCAGCCTCGACCTCGACCGCCTCACGCGTCTCGCCGTGGCGGGCGTGGCGTCGTCGACCTTCCGCGATGAGCGCGGCGACGCCTATCCCGTCACGCTGCGATTGCCCATCGACGGCCACCCGACGCCCGACCTGTTGGAGTCTTTGTACTTCACAAGCCGGACCAGCGGTGACGCCATTCCGTTCCGCCAGATCGCCGAGCCGCGGCTGGTCAGCGGGCCGAGCCAGATCCAGCGGCTGGATCGGGAACGCATGGTCACGATCACCGCGCAGATCCGCGAAGGCTTCGTCTCCGGTGACGTGTCCCGTGCGGTCTATGCTGCGCTTGATGAACTGCCCTTGCCGCCGGGCTACCGCATCGTCGCCGGTGGCGAGGCCGATGCCGCCTCGCGCAGCCTCGGTGGGCTCGGCACGGCGATCATCATCGCGTCGTTCGGCATCCTCGCGGTCCTCGTCCTCGAGTTCGGCAGCTTCCGTTCGGTGCTGATCGTTGCTGGCGTGGTACCTTTCGGCATCCTGGGTGCGCTGGTCGCGCTGTTCCTCACGGGATATCCGCTGTCCTACATGGCGATCATCGGCTTTGTCGCCCTGATCGGCGTGGAGACCAAGAACTCGATCCTGCTGGTCGACTTCACCAACCAGCTGCGGCTCGAGGGCTTGTCGTTGGACGACGCCATCGAGAAGGCGGGTGAGCAGCGCTTCCTGCCTGTCTTGCTGACCTCGGTCACCGCCATTGGTGGCCTCACGCCCTTGGCTGTCAGCGGCTCGGCGCTCTATGCGCCGCTCGCGATCGTGATGATCGGTGGCCTCGTGAGCTCGACCCTCTTGGCCCGAATCGTCACCCCCGTCATGTACAAGCTGCTGCCGCCGGAGGTGCGCGCATGAACGGGTCCGTGTCCCTTTCCCCCAGCGCCCCGAGGATCGCCATGCCCTCCCGTCCACTCACTCGTCTGTTTCTCCTGGTGGCCTCGCTCTGCGTGCCGCTTTCGGCTCAAGCTGGCAACACCCTTCGCGTCACCCTGAGCGTGGACTCGCCGGAGTCGGGCGAGGCCGGCTGCGCCCTTTACGAGTCCGCCGCGGGCTTCCCCTCGGATGACGAAAAGGCGCGCTTCCGGCAATGGCATCCCGCCGCCACGACGGTGGTCTGCGAGTTCACCGACCTGCCCGACGGCTTGTATGCCGTCGGCGCGTCGCACGATCTCAACGGCAATCGGCTCGTCGACACCAATCTTGTGGGCATGCCCAAGGAGGCGTGGGGCGTCTCCCGCAATGCTCGCCCGACGCTTCGCGCCCCGCGCTTCGACGAGGCCGCCGTCGCGATCGAGGGCGGCGGCGTGACCGAACTGACCATCGAGGTGAAGCGATGAGCACGGAAGCCGCCGTCGCGCTCGCTGATGAGTTCGCCGCACGCTACGGCCCGTGGGCCATCGTGACCGGCGCCTCGGATGGCCTGGGGCGTGCGTTCGCCCGTCGCCTCGCGGCGCGACGGATCAACCTCGTGCTGGTGTCGCGCCGCGTCGCGGCCTTGAGCGTCCTCGCGGAAGAACTCCAGATCAATCACGCGATTCGCTGTGTCGTGATCCCCTTGGATCTGGCCGATCCGCGGAGCGTGGCATCGCTGGAGGAACAAACCGAACATCTGGATGTGGGGTTGGTGGTCGCCGCTGCCGGTTTCGGTTCGATCGGTCCGTTCCTCGATCGCCCGCTGAAGGGCGAGGCCGAGATGCTGGAGGTCAATGCGGGATCGGTGCTTCGGATCGCCCACCGGTTCGGCCAGCGTCTCGTGGCCCGGCGGAGTGGGGGTCTCGTGCTCTTCGGTTCCGTTGTCGGCTTCCAGGGCACGCCGCTGTCCGCGAACTATGCCGCCACCAAGGCGTATGTGCAGTCGTTGGCCGAGGCACTCGCGGTGGAGTGGGCGCCGCTGGGCGTGGATGTGCTGAGCTGTGCCCCGGGTCCGGTCGCCACCGGCTTCGCCACCAGGGCTGGCATGGCCATGGGCAAGGCCGCGAATCCCGAGGATCTGGTTGAGCCTTGCCTCGACGCCCTGGGACGACGAACGACGGTTCGGCCTGGATGGCTGGCGAAGCTTCTTGGTCACGGTCTGGGAACGCTGCCTCGTTCGTTGCGGGTGCGCGTCATGCACAACGTCATGCGGGGGATGCAGCCTTCGTCATGAAGGCAGAGTTGCTCGGGATGCTGGCCGCGCTGGGCGCGATGGTCTTCAGCGATTCCAGCGCCGCCAACGTGGCGACCGACCGAGCGACCGCGCCGGACTGGTCAAGGCCGCGCGTGGAGGGCGATGCCTACATGAACCCCTGGCGCGATCCGGCCGATCGCGGCGAGCGCGCGGGGCCGGGCTACATCCTTCGGAAGGCGGCGCGGCAGATCGGCGGGCGCGATGGCGTCGATGGGCGTCCGGAGGTGCTGGCGCTCGATATCGCTGGCATGGCCCGCGAGCCCTTTGCTGTCGCGTGGCTGGGTCATGCGTCTCTTCTGATCCATGCCAACGGCCGCTGGGTCCTCGTCGACCCGGTCCTTCGTGAGACCGTCGGCCCGTTGCCCGGTGTGGGTCCGAAGCGATTCACGCCCCCCGCCTTGACCGTCGACGACCTGCCGCCGATCGACCTCATCCTGCTGTCGCACGACCACTTCGACCATCTCGATCTGCCGACCCTGCGATCCATCACGAAGCGCTCCGGCACAACGCCGCGTCTTCTCGGCGGTCGAGGCCTTGAGCACCTCCTCGATCGCTCGTTGCGAGCGCGTCTCGAGGTCCTCGAGTGGTGGGAGCAGCGCGAGATCGAGGGCCTAAAGGTCACCTTCACACCGGCCCAGCATGGCAGCGGACGATCGCTTGCTGGAAAGAACCGGACGCTGTGGGGTGGCTGGTTCCTCGACGGTGCGCCCGGACGCTTCTACTTCGCCGGCGATACGGCGGACGCCCCGGGAATCTTCGAGGCCATCCGCCTCCGCCTCGGCGCGCCGGATGTCGCGGCCATCCCGGTCGGGGCGTACGCGCCGCGTCAGTGGATGCGCTTCGAGCACCTCGATCCGGCGGAGGCGCACTCGGCCTTCCGGCGCGTCGGCGCTCGATCGGGCTTCGGCGTGCACTGGGGCACCTTTTCCTTGGGCGAGGAATCCCCCGCCGAAACGCGAGCCGCCTTCGACGCCGCGGCGCCGATCCCCGACCATGACCGCTTCGACCTGATCCCGATCGGTGGCTGGCTGCCGGTCCGTGCCGCGGAGACTCCCAAGCCATGACGTCGACGTTGACGCCCATCGCCCCGCCCTCGGCATGGCGATCCGTGGGCGAGGTGCGGGCGATTGCCCAGGCGGCCGCGATGCTGCCGCATTGGGCTCAGGCGCGTTGGCGAAAGCGATCCTGTGCCGAGTCGTTTGCCTCTGCCTTGGTGGTCCCAGGGTTTGGCGCCGATGACCGCTGGACCCGACCAATGCGCGATGCGCTCGAGGCAGGTGGCGTGCGGACAAAAGGTTGGGGTCTCGGGCGGAATCTGGCCGGCCTCGATCTTCGACATCGCGCGTCGGATGTCCCTGCCCGATGGGGCGCCTCGTGGCCCACGCCTTACCGCGGCGAGGCCGCGGTGCCGATGCTCTGCGAGCGCCTGATCCCTGTCGTGCTGGAGGCTCATCGCCGCGAGGGCCGCCCGCTGTTGCTCGTGGGTTGGAGCTTGGGCGGCTACCTCGCGCGGGAGGTGGCCCGCGAGCATCCCGAGGCGGTGCTCGGCGTCGTCACCATTGGGTCGCCGGTGGTCGGCGGGCCGAAGTACACCCGGGCTGCCGCCATGTACCGGCGCCGCGGCGTCGACGTTGATTGGATCGAACGCGCCATCCGTGAGCGGGAGTCGCGCCCCATCGCGGTGCCGATGCTATCGCTCTACAGCGGAAGCGATGGTGTCGTCGCCCCGGCGGCCAGCATCGACCACCACTCGCCCGCCATCCTTCATCAGCGCGTGGGCGGCAGCCATATTGGCCTGGTCTTCAGCTCATCGGTGTGGAGCGCGACCTTGTCTTTCGCAAGAAGGGTGTCGAGGACTCCGCACTAGGGGCGCATCGGGCGCCCTCGCGCCCCTTGTCGTACTCACGACAGCATTCTTCTTGCCCGCCAAGGCCTGCTTCCGGCGCCCGATGCTGCTGCCCGCGCAGGGCTGGTCATGGCGGATCCGGATGAGCGTAGCAGTCGGGATGCCGTGCTCGGGCAGCCTCGGATCGCGACACAAGGCAGGCATTCGAGATGCTGAGTTCCTGCCCGATGCGCAACTAAAGACCGCAGAAACGTCGCCTTGACAGTGGGCAGGAACATACACACCCTAAGGATGCGTCCGAATCGAGGGGCGCGGTAAGGGCACATGCCACAAGGCGCCTCATGCTAGTCCAGCTTCCTGGCTAGCCCCCCGTAGTTGCTTCATGAGCACACGGGACTCGTCTGAACAGACCGAGTCCAATCATGAGCAAGAGATATCTACCCAAGTATTTTCCCTTGCTGCGGCGTCTTGCTGCAGCGAAGCAACGCAACCTTTGCTTTTACTGCGAGCGACCAATGTCGCGCCCGGGGTCCGGCCTGCCGGACTCATGCACAGCAGAGCACTTACTTGCAGTGTCGGATGGCGGGCCGCATAGCAAGCGGAACATCGTCGCCGCTTGTCTACGCTGCAATCAGGGGCGGCACCAACTTGCGCCACCGCCTTCACCACAAGAATACAGGGCCCAAATGCAGTCACGAAAAGCGACGTCGCGCAGCTAACCATGCCGGCAGACATGAGGATTGCCGTACGGCCCCGGCGAAGACTGGGCGCTGCTGCGGCAGTCCGAAAGCCGCTCAATTCATGCGTTGCATGTTTGCTTTTGGCCGTAGACGGTCATCCCGACGGATAGTCGGTTGTCGAGCCGTTGTCCCAGTACAGCATGGACGATACCGTGCTCGCTAAACGGGTGCACCGGCCTGTCGTTCGCCTTGGGATGACCGTTTCAAGTGCGCGCGCTACTCAAGGCCGGGGAGACGTCGGCGAGATATCGATCGATTGGCGAACTGCTATCGCCCCATCGCTTCGTTGAATGTCCACAGTGGGTCATCGTTCTCAACACCAGCAGAGACAAATCCGTCGCCTTGGGTGTAGCTCACGCCACTGTGGCCCGGAACTTCCGCCTGAACATCGCATGCGGGGCCAAGAAACTCCTCACCCAAGCCTTCAGCGTAGGCTTCAATGAACCCAGTATCCAAAGTCCAATAGGCGATGTCGTGTTCTATGCCCATCTCCTCTAGGCGCTCATGGAGGTGATGAAGCAGATCATTGGCTTCCTTCATGAGGAATAGATCCCCCTCCCATCGCATCCCTGAAGCCTTTCGGCCCTTGTGTGAATACTGACCCGGAGCATGCTCTAGGCTCTTGTAGAGGGGAAGGCCTTGGAGAAGCCGAAGATCTTTGCCGTTTCTGACGCTGAATCCGCCGAAAATGCTTGTCCTTAGGCCGAATCGATCACCAATCGATCTGCTGCCGACCATAAAGAATTCTTTGCTCTTAAATTCGACTCCCGCAATCATCGAGTGCAATCTGGAGAAGCGAGCGATTTTCGATCCATACCAGGCATACAGCCTGAACTTACCGCGGCGGCCGAGGAAGACGCAGCCGTGAGGACCATATGCCCTAACAACTCTTTCATGGGGAATGACGTTGTCTACAGCTAGGAATCCCTCCCAGTTGTATTGGCGAAACCCGAGAGCAGCCAGAGAAAGAAGAGCGCTAGGGAGGATGTTCACCACCTCCACTCCCCTCACAAACTTGCTGATGGACCCTTTCTTAGGTGGTCGAAGAATCTTCATCGTCGCCTCTTGCTCAACTCGACGCTGGTGCCCTGGCGCCTTAGCGCGCTTACCAGCCATGAGATTTGGCCCTTCAGATCGCAAGGTGGGAGTTCCTAGACTGCGTTATCAAACGTCGCCGACGCCCGTTGGCAACAGAGCGTCGTAGCATGTGCCGAGACTCCGGATCGGTCCGAACTCTCCAGCAGCGATACCTCTATTGCACGTGGGGCGCGCCGCGTCCGAGGCTCGACTACCGATCCAACCAATCCGCAAGCTCTTTGTCTCGGATCTGAAAGCGTCTTGCTTCTGAACTGCGACGAGTCTCTTCAGGGGGTCATGCCCAGCGGGTTGAGGAACTGGATGCAAAAAAGCTGAGCGAGTCAGTTGAAACACGTAATCACCTAACCGCTAAGGCGCCTACAGAGGATCCTGCAGAAGACCTAGGTCGGCATTCGGAGTGAATCACCAAGCATTTTCCAGTTAGCCAGCTTTCGATCAGCCAACGTTCTCGCGGCGGGGTGATAGTGCGCCGACGCGATTATCGATTTGCCGGATAGAAATCCTCGAAGCAGAAGGCTCTGATCACGATAACGTGCCCATCCCTTGGCCTCGAAGGGCATTCCCATGGCAGATGCAGTCAGGTGCCACGACTCGGCGCCCAGGCATGCAATGGCGCGAACATTTGGCATCGAAGCGATCACCCACCGCAGCACTTCAACCAGATACTCATGCAGAGGGCCACTCCAGAATGCTCCCAGGGGTCTGCTCCATCCAGAGTGGTCGTACAGCATGTTGGCTGTTGCAGAGCCGTACAGCTTTGTTCCCGGCAAAAGCTTGGCGAGTTCCTCGAGACGCTCGTTTGTCCTCCAGCCCCCTGGATCGCCCCTCACGGCATGCCGCCACCCCAAATCGCGAATGACATGCGTAGGAGCCGCATCCTTCGCCAACATCAGTGTTTCAGCACCCCAGTCTGGGAATAGAGTTTCCGTCCCATACAGCCTCGATGATTCTGGATACAGTGAGAAGACGTTCGTGTAGCCGGGGCATTCAAACTCGCGAATCCAACTCGGGATGATCGGGGTTGTGAGCACGTGAAGGAACCTGATTGACGTGGCGACTATGCGATGTCGAAAGTCTCATTACTGCTGTGGCTAGCGACCTCGCAATTCTCGAAGAATACTGAAAGAACCCGCCCAGCCTAGGAAAGGTCTGAGCAGCTCCGCCGCTCTCGGGGACAATCGATCGTCGGTTCAAGGCTGAGTCCGAAGGACCTCTCGTTAGGTGATGCCGAGGATCTGGGGGGGGCGAAGGCGCACGCGGCGCGAAGTGTTCCTGGCCGAAATGGATCAGGTGCTGCCGACGTCCCTATTCCCTTTAGTAGCGTGCAGCCTTTTCTGGAGAAGCAAAAGCGCTGGGTCAACAGAGTAGACGTCCGCTCGAGACCGAAGCAGACCTAACGAAAGAGTCGCCTAAATCGTTCGTTAGTGGCGTTTCTTCTGGATGGGTCAAAAAGTCGTTCTACAAGGCCCAAGCAACGGCCTCGCCAAGAGCCTTCTCGTGCTCGGCCTCGGTCATGCCATCTGCGGCAGTGCAGAGCACCATCCAACGCCAACGTCCTTCTCCCCACTCGATTGGCTGCCGAGGCGCTTCCCGAAGAGGATCGGCGAGGTCCGATAGCGTCGGGATCCGCCTTGCGAAATCGCTCCAATGCATCGACATCAGGTTGAAGCCGATGTGGCCGAAGACCACGGCCAGTGGTGTCCGCTGGGCGGCGTCGAAAACATTGCCTTGGGTCAGCGTGGGCATTGAAGACTCCCAAAGTCGCAGTGGTTCGGGCCCAGCGTAAGCACATGCCGTCGCATGCCCTGCGACGCTGCTTTGGGACAATGCAGGGCTCTGGCGCAAGGAGAGTTCCATGCAGGTTGTCTACAGCGATGCCATGGTGGCACCGGCACAAGGAACGTCCCCCAGCGCGGCCAAGCCGGCCGCCGTGGTCGAGGCGTGGCGGCGCGAGTGGCCGACGCTCGAGATCCGTCCGCCGGTGCCGGTTACCCGCGACGACCTGCTCCGTGCCCATTCTGGGCGGTACGTGGATGCGGTGCTTTCTCTCAATGAAGCGAATGGGTTCGGCACGTTCTCGCCGGAGGTCAATGCCAGCCTGCCCTATACCTCGGGTGCCCTGCTGACGGCGGCGCACTGGGCCTTGGCCAGTGGCACGGCGGTCGCAGCCCCCGTCTCTGGCTTCCACCATGCGGGCTACGACTCCGGCGGCGGCTACTGCACGTTCAACGGGCTGATGGTCACAGCGCTGGCGTTGCAAGCCGAAACCCATGGTTTGCGCGTCGGGATCCTCGACTACGACTACCACTACGGTGACGGTACCGACGAGATACTTGCAGCCTTGAAGTGCCGAAACATCGTGCACATCACGGCGGGCAAGCACTTCTACATGCCGAAGCACGCCGAGTCCTTCCTGGCCCAGATACGGAATGACGTCGTTGCGATGTCGGCCTGCGACATCGTGCTCTATCAGGCTGGCGCCGATCCGCACATCGATGATCCGCTCGGTGGCTTTCTCACGACCGAGCAGATGGCCGAGCGAGACGCCCAGGTGTTCAAGGGACTGAAGGACCGTGGCGTTCCCGTGGCTTGGGTTCTGGCGGGTGGCTATCAGGACCCGCTGTCCAGGGTGATCGATCTCCACGTGAACACCATGCGGGCCGTGATGTCCGCCTAGCGAGTCGCTGCGACACATCGTGTCTCAGCCCTGCGGACAATGATCCATGTGGCTCTGTTGAGAGCGCTGCGCTTGCGATTTCGCAGGGTCTCGTCGTTTGTCGGTGTCCGCGGAGATGGGTGCTAGACGCCAGGCTCTGGTCGCCGCCGCGTGGACTTTATAGCCAGTCGCCGGCATTCGGTTTTCTGGCTCAGGGGTTGCGCAGGGACTGAGCTATAGAAGTCCCGCGCGCTGCTGATGAGAGCCGATTCGCGGCAGACAAGGAATGAGGTGGTTATGCGAGAGAGAACATCCGTTCACGTGGCCCAACTGCTTCGGCGGTTTCCGGACTGTAAGTTGCATGATGTCTTCGAGTCCGGTGAAAAAACGACCTTTTGCTTCTCCGCGCCAAAATCTTCGCTAGCCGAGATCTTCGAGTCCTTGTTGGAACTCAATGATTTGAGGATCTGGCGAGATACGCTGGCCGAGCAGTTGTTGGCGGTTCGTGGGGAAAAGTCCAAAGGCATGCCCTTCAGGCTTTGTGTGTTGACGGAAGAAGAACTGAAGCTCGTCGGTGTCGCATTCGTTTCGTTCCTGCGCCGTAATGATCTGCTGGAGCTGGAGGTCGCCGAGCAGTTTCTCGACGCTTTTGGCGTATCGCGATCCTAGGGCGTCGGAATGGCCCCGGCGTTCGTGGACACCTTATGCGTCGCAGTAGGCACTCATCGCGGACGAAGCAAGATCTTCCCTCGATACAGCGGATGGGTTTGAGCGGCTCCTTCCGATGAACCCCACTCAATCGCCTCAGCTTGTTTGGCGAACGCTCAACCATTGCCCTAGCGGGCCTGCCATTGAGGTGACACCTTGAGCGATCGCGACAAGATTGCGGTGCCGGAGCCCCGGTCGATCGATACGGACTACCGCACCCTGGAGGCGGCAGGCCGCCTCGACGATCGTCGTTCGCTCTTCATGGTCGAGTTCGGGGACTGGCGGTGCAGTCTCGGGGCGTGCCACGGGCCGGCTGGGTGCTTGCGTTGCAGCACGGGGGTCTGGCGATACGTGGACGGTGGGCGCTGCGTGGACGTCGCGGTCTATGTGGCGTTTCAGGTCCTGCTCGTGGATTTGCGGTTTGCACGCGACTGGTCAGAACGCATCCACGAGCGATTCACCGCAATCCCGCGGCGTAGTCACGATGCCTCGCAGGGGCCGGCCCTCTTTGGCGCCGAAGACGAAGCGGCGCTCTTTGATGTTTTGGCGCAGCGCTTTCAGGAGCGACATGGCCCCCTCCTGCAAAGCGTGGAGCATCTGCCGAATCTAAGCCTTTGACCCGTCTCGACTCGTTGTTCGCTGCGACACATCCTGTCGCAGCCATCCGGACAATGGCTCCCCTGGATTCGATGATGGGGGTGGGTATGGGGTTTCGCCGGGCATCGCCGTTCGTGAAGAGTGCACTGGAGCTGGAGTCGGAGACCCGGCTCTGGATCCTCCGCCTGCTGGTTCATCTGGGGGGCTATCGCGAACTGATCGGTGCTGCAGGCTACCGGGACGACGCCCTCGCCCATGCCTTGGGACTGCCGGACGCGGAGACGGTCGACTTCGACGCCTTTTCGCCCAAGGACGTCTTGGCGCTGTTGGAGGATGACCTCGCTCGGACCGAGGGCGACGCGGCGGTGCGCGCCGAGGCGCCGCTGCGGCGGAACATCGATCGCCTGTCCGATCTGGTGGGGCTGTCGCCTGTCGACCGTGAGCTGCTGGCTTTCGGTGTCCGGATGTCGAATGACATCGCATTGAAGGAAGTGGCCGGCTGGATGGGGAGTCTTCCGTCCGCGAAGCTCATCACGGCCCTGTCCGTCGCGTTGGAGATCCCTGACAAGGAGATTCGACAAGCCCTGAGCCCGCAGGGCGTTCTGCATCGTTCGGGTCTGCTGCAGTTCGCGTGGTCGAACGACACGGGGCTGGAGGAGGCCATGGAAGTGCTGTCCCCGCGTTTCGCGCAGCTCATCGCGGCAGAGGACGCCGAGCCGCTGTCCTTCTTGAGCGGCACCGCGCGCAGCACCTCGCCAGCGACCCTGGCGCTTGCCGATTACCCGTATCTCGCGGAGTCGCTTCGCGTTTTGGTGCCGTACCTGCGCGAGTCGCGTGCTTTGGGACGCCAGGGCGTCAACGTGCTGCTGCACGGGGTTCCAGGCACCGGGAAGACGCAGTTGGCCAAGATCCTCGCGGGCGAGGCGGGCGGGACCCTCTTCGAGGTTGCCAGCGAGGATGGCGATGGTGACCCCATTAGCGGTGAGCGTCGGCTGCGTGCCTATAGCCTTGCCCAGAACCTCGTGCCCACGGGGTCGTCGATGATCCTGTTCGATGAGGTCGAGGATGTCTTCGGTGAATCGCGTAGCGACGGGTGGCGTCGCGGGTCCGCCCAGGCTCGAAAGGCGTGGATGAATCGCGTCCTCGAAGAGAACCGCGTGCCGGCCCTCTGGCTCGCCAACGAAATCGACGCGCTGGATCCCGCCTTCCTGCGACGCTTCGACATGGTCATCGAGGTGCCGGTCCCCCCGCGTCGCGAGCGCGAGCGCCTGCTCAAGGAACGCTACGCCGACCTGATTGATGACCGTCGGGCGTCGCAGTTGGCGCAGTCCGGAGACCTCGCGCCGGCGCTGATTTCGCGCGCCGCGGACACCGTGCGCTTCATCAAGGAGCGCGTCGATCCAGGGATGGTGGGCGATGCCTTCCAACTGCTGATCGATGGCGCGCTCCGGGCCCAGGGGCATGCCCCGACCCGCAAAAGCGAGGGCGTCGGCCTGCCGGCGACCTACGACCCGGCCTTCATCCGGGCGAGCGCTGATCTGGCCGCGGTGGCGCAAGGCTTGGGTCGCACCATGTCGGGACGACTGTGCCTGTACGGCCCGCCGGGAACCGGGAAGACGGCGTATGGGCAATGGGTGGCGGAAGCGCTGGGCCTGCCCTGCCATGTCCAGCGCGCGTCCGACTTCCTGTCCAAATGGGTCGGAGACAGCGAGCGCAACGTCGCCAAAGCCTTCGCCGCGGCCACTCGCGAGGGGGCCGTGCTGTTGATCGATGAAGTCGACAGCTTCCTCCGGGATCGCCGGCGGTCCGAATACGCCTGGGAGACCACGCTGGTCAACGAGATGCTGACCCAGATGGAGGCCTTCAACGGCATCCTCATTGCGACCACTAACTTGGCCGACGTCGTCGACACGGCCGCCTTGCGGCGCTTCGACCTGAAGGTGAAGTTCGACTATCTCGCCGGGGGCCAGGCGGCCCAGCTCTTTGCGCGCCACTGCGCCGCGCTGGGGCTCCCGGCGCCGGGTGCGGATGAGGACCGGCGGGTCCGCGCCCTGGCGCGGCTCACCCCCGGTGATTTCGCTGCCGTCTCAAGGCAGCATCGGTTCCAGCCTGTGGCGTCACCCGCCGGTCTGGTCGATGCCTTGGAGGCCGAATGTGCCCTCAAGGGAGAGACCAAGCGGCCCATCGGGTTCATTCACTAGGCGCTCGCCGGAAGCGGGATCCGGCAACGATCGATCTTCATCGACAAAGGACAGGACGAACCATGCGAACGCTTTCGAAATCCAAGCTGTTGGCCTACCGCCAGTGCCCCAAGCGCGTTTGGTTGGAGGTTCATCAACCCGAACTGCGACAGGACTCGCCGGACAGCCAGCAGCGCTTTGCGGCAGGCCACCGCGTGGGTGCGGTCGCGCAGCGGGTCTATGACCCGGAAGGGCAGTGCACGCTGATCGACCCAAAGGTGATCGGGTACGACGAGGCGTTGCGACTGACCCAAGCGCATCTGTCCTCGCGTCAGCCGCTCTTCGAGGCGACGTTCCAGGCGAACGGTGCCTTCGCCATGGCGGACGTGCTTCTGCCCGACGGGGACGCGTGGCGCATGGTGGAGATCAAGTCCGCCACGTCGGTGAAGGACTACCACCGGGATGACGCCGCCGTTCAGGCCTATGTCGCGAAAGCCGCCGGCGTGCCGATTTCACGCGTCGCTCTTGGCCACATCGACAGCACCTGGGTCTATGCGGGCGACGATCGTTACGACGGGCTCTTTGTCGAGGCCGATCTGACCGACGAAGCCCGTGCACGGGAATCCGAGGTGGCGGCTTGGGTGCAGGACGCCCAGCGCATTGTCGCCGAGCCGTCCGCGCCGGAGGTCCGCACCGGGCGCCACTGTCGTGAGCCGTACGAGTGTGGCTTCTTCGCCCACTGTCGAAGCCGGGAGCCGGTGCCGATGCATCCGGCGGAATGGCTGCCGCATCCGACCAAGCCGCTTTCGCACCTGATCGACGTCGAGGGCGTGACCGAGATGGTCCAGATTCCCGACGAGGTGCTGACCGAGCGGCAACGTCGGGTCCGGGACTGCACCTTGTCCGGCGAGCCCTTCTTCGACCAGGAGGGTGCGAGGGCGGCACTGGTCAGCCACGGGCTCCCCGCCTACTTCCTCGACTTCGAGACGATCAGCCATGTGGTCCCGGTCTGGAAGGGCTTCCGCCCGAACCAGATCGCGGCCTTCCAGTTCAGCGTCCACCGGGTGGGGGAGGACGGGGCGATTACGAATGAAGGCTTCCTAGATCTCTCCGGCGGCGATCCCTCCGAGGCCTGTGCGGCCGCCCTCGTCGCGACGTGCGGGTCTACCGGGCCGGTGTACGTCTACAACCAGGCCTTCGAAAAGCGAGTGCTGAAGGAACTGGCCGAGCGGGTGCCGACGCACGCGGAAGGGCTGATGCGCATCCATGATCGCGTCGTGGATCTGCTGCCCGTCGCCCGGGACCACTACTACCACCCGAGCCAGCAGGGCAGCTGGAGCATCAAGGTGGTGCTGCCGGCGGTGTTCCCGGAGCTGCGCTACGAGGACCTCGATGGCGTGAAGGACGGCGGCATGGCGATGACGGCCTACCTCGAAGCCACGGATCCGAAGACGACCGAAGAGCGGCGCGAGGCCATTGCCGCCGAGCTCACGCGTTACTGCGCGCTGGACACGTGGGCTACCGTGAAGCTGTGGGCGTTTTTCCTCGGTCGCGAGCTCCAGGAGTAACACGTGCCAAAGCGGCCTGAGTCGGTCGAGACGCTGGTCCTGGCGCTGGAGATCCTCCGCCGCATTCCGCGCGGCCGGAAGATCACCGCCAAAGAACTGCACCAGCAGTTGCAGGATGCTGGGATTGATCGTGATCTGCGGACCATCCAGCGTCAGCTTGAGATGCTGAGCGAGCACTTCGAGATCGAGCGCGACGAGCGGAGCAAGCCGTTCGGTTATCGCTGGCTCGATCGGGCCAAGGGCATGACCCTGCCGCACCTGACGCCGCAGGAGTCCTTGCTGCTGGGCCTGGCGGAAGATCACCTTCGGGCACTGTTGCCGGCAAAGCTGATGCGTTCGATGGAGGGTTTCTTCGAGCAAGCCCGCCGCAACTTGGCGAACGACGGCTCAGCGGCCCTGGAGCGCGAGTGGAAAGGCAAGGTCCGAGTCGTCGCAACGGGTCAGCCAAGAGTTCCGGCACAGGTCGCGCCCGCGGTGTTCGACGCAGTGAGCGAGGCGCTCTATGTGAATCGCTGGCTGTCGCTCGACTACCGGAACGCATCAGGGAAGGAATCGACCGTCGACGTGATGCCGCTGGGCTTGGCGCAGCAGGGGCCGATCCTCTACCTCGTCTGCCGATACCGTGGCTACGACAACGAGCGGAGCCTGGCGATGCATCGGATTCAGGGCGCCCGAATGACGACGGACGGCTTCAAGCGCCCCGCCGGATTCGACCTCAGGAAGTATGACGAGGACGGCAGATTCGGCGTCCAGACCGGCAAGAGAATCCGGTTGACGTTTGACATCGCTGCCGATGAAGCCCTGTCGTTGATCGAGGCGCCGCTCTCCGTCGATCAGGAGGTGGTGGCCCTGCCGGATGGGGGCTATCGGATCTCGGCGACGGTGGTGGAAACACTGATGCTTGACCGGTGGTTGCGGGGGTATGGCGATGCAATCACAAACGTTCGGCGAGCACCGGTCGATTTAGTGCACATTGAGTCCGCATTGTGATTCTCGATAAGGCCGTCATTCGATGGCGGAACATCAAGGAAGAATTTCGTACATGAGCAAAATCAAGAAGGAAAACCTCGTTCAGCGAGATTGCAAGCCCTTTCTTTCCGTGCTCGGCGCCGCTGCCCGCCCGCTCTATCGAGGGATGAGCGAGCAGCATGATCACGTCACAGTGCTGGATGTTCGGAGGGATCGCCAACCGAAGAACATGCCGAGAACCATTCACGCTGCAGCAGACAGTTGGTTCAGTGAGAAGTTCGGCGTGCGGTATCGCGGTGCAGGTCTGTTCTGCACAGGTGATCGCGCACAAGCCGCTGAGCATGGCTATGTCTACAAGATCTTTCCGATCGGCGGGTTTCAGTTCTGCTGGTCGCCAGGGGTGCGCGACTTGTCCGAGTGGGCTAAGCGGGAAGGTCGTTTGCAGCTGCCGCCGGCAGACTTCGTCGCAGCTTTGGACTCGCTCGACTACCGAGAAGAAGGGCTTGCCGAGGCGTTGGCTTCCGGGTGCGAGGTGATGGTCGCCTGCCGTAGTTACTACGCTGTCCCTGACTATTGGCCGGAGCCCAATCGCCTGCGTTGACTGGAAGTAGCCAGTCGGCATAGGAGCCGATCTGTAAAGAAGTCGGTCACTGCCTAATGCAGTTCCGGTTTCGTGCTCTCTATACCGCACCCCACCGCACCAAGCAGTTGGATTTCAAGGGGTTCCATGC
Source organism: Silanimonas algicola (assembly GCF_054777375.1). Classification (NCBI taxonomy): domain Bacteria; kingdom Pseudomonadati; phylum Pseudomonadota; class Gammaproteobacteria; order Lysobacterales; family Lysobacteraceae; genus Silanimonas; species Silanimonas algicola. The sequence goes on from NZ_BAAHAS010000003.1 coordinate 474,465, forward strand.
CGTGTGTCGTCTACGGCAAAAGAAGTGACGGCCTTACGCCAACAGCAGGAGTGTTTATGCCACTTACGACGGACGGTATCGCAATCCAGATTTTGTCTAGCCTGATGGCTAGGGCTAAGCATCCGAGCGATTGCACAGTCAATGATTGCAAAGTTTCGGTAAACCACCTGATTCGGAAGTTCTCCGAGCCTGCGAGTAGGGCCGGCCATGCTGTCGTGTATCGATCCAAGGCGGTCGAAAATGGACAGACTGGCGACACCGTCCTCGATCATGCTGTTCCTGTGATCATTTTGGTCGAGAAGCTTCTCTCTTGGCCGGAGGCGGATTTGCAGATCAATCGCACCAATATTGATCGGCTCGTCGAGTTCCTGAATGCATCTCTAGTTCTCGTTGAGGTCACGAGGGAAGAGGATCGGACATTGTCGAACAGAGGGCTTCAGCGCGAGATGCCAGCCAGTTGGGCGCAGGCGGGAACGAGCGTGTATCAGAATCCGCTTGCGCGATACATTGAATGCGGCATCGATGTTGCGGATTCCCGTGTCGGCTAGCGCTGCTTCGTCACGCCCTCGCTTAGTTCAGGTTTTCTTGGCCACGAGTAAGCGCCACGTTGTGGCGCTTGCTCGCTTGGGGCTCATCAATCGCAAGGATGGGAGCATCTAGGCGTTCCCGGCGGGGGCTTTTCTCGATGGACGATCTGCGGAGTCAGGGGTCCTGGCAAAGCGTCGACCCATTCGTTTCGTCCCTAAGGGGGCGGGTCAGCGTTTCTACCGGAGGCGTGAAACTGCTTTGCGCGTCAGCGAGTCGGGAACGGGCCGGAGGGCGCCGTACCTCAATTCGCCCACTGGCGAAATGCAAGCGGATGTCGCAGGGTATCTGCTCTTTCACCCAGTCGCCCCTGTGCCAGGCGTCGTGCTCGTCTCGTCGGCGCTACAGGCTGTCGTCGAGAACGGCATGAGCGATGCCGTGCTCACCGATCGTTTGCTTCCGACGTAAGGCCGGCCCTCAGCCTTGGCGCTACTCAATATCGGGCGGGTGGCCGGGCGATGCACTTGTGTTCGTCGCTGCCGCTAACGGCACGTGACCGACGCTGAATGAACTCCCTGCAGCGATCAGCTTTCAGCCGACGCGGGAAACTCCTAAAGTCAGTGAAACCCGAAAGGAATCGACAGACGATGGCCACCAAACCTCTTGACCGGTTGATGTTCGCCCAGGGCGGCAAGTGCTTCTTCTGCGCTAGGGTGCTACCCAAGTCTGAAGCCAGCATTGAACACTTGGTGCCGTCGTCGAGAGGCGGGGCCAACTCAGACGACAACTGCGTGGCCTGCTGCAAGAGCATCAATGCCCTACTCGGCAGCATGAGCCTCAAGGAGAAACTGCGTGTTGTGCTGAACCAACGGGGCGATTTCATTTGCCCGAATGCCCAAGCGATGGATAGCGATTCAAAGGATGAGGCGCCGACTACGCCGACCGCAAAAAAATCAGACTCCGCCCCCAAGGCGCCCACGCCGCCCAAGGCAAAACCCGATAACTACACCATCGTGCTGAACGACCTAAAGAAACGCGCCGCGTCCCGACCGCGCAAGGTCGAGACCCTGAAGAGCACGATCCGAGCGACGATCAAGAGTGCCAAGTCGACCATCACCGAGGCCCAGTTGGATACGCTGATCAAGCATCTGGCTGTGAATGGAAAGGTTGTGATCGACGGTGAGAAGGTGAACTACAGCCTCTGACGCGGTTGCTCGCGATGATGTGCTAAGCGAGTGCCATCTACTGAAGATGATCGCGGACTCCGATTGGGTTGATAAGCGCGAAAATGTCGACCAAACCGATTGGTCCGCTTGAGGGGCGCGTTAGGGCGCGCACTTGCCAGATCCCTTAAGCGCCTCGTATGCATAGGCAGAGGCATGGTTTGGCAATCCGCGTTCGCTACGCCAAAAAAGGTACTCGCGCGCGGTTTTTGCATGCTTTTCCGTATTGCATTGCTCACATGCGTACACGAGGTTGGATGCGTCGTTTGTTCCGCCGCGCGCCAACGGAACCATGTGATCCACGTGGCCCCCAAGGAATAGCGGCGCCAAGCAGTAAGCGCATTGATCCTTTTGCCGTTGCCTCAGGCCAGCGAGTTCCGCCGCGCTGGCTTTCGGTCCCGCGGCAACCGTGCGCGCCTGGCGCTCAGCCCGCCGGTCAGCAACTTGATCTGGGTTTAGCGCGTCGTGCGCTGCGGTGTGGGCTGCCATACACCGGCGGCATTTGCGGCGAAAGCCGCCAGATGGGGTGTTCCCGAAGAACTGCCGGTTGACAGGAAGTTCCCGTCTGCAGCCTGTGCATGTTTGGGTTGCTGCCATCTCACTTTGCGCCCTAGCGTTGGAACTGAAAGGTCACTTCGATCGATAAGCGATTGATTGGTCAGCTTGAGCGAGTAGCTTGGCTCTGGGTCAGAGCCCTAGGCGCCGCCGGATCGAATCGTGCTCGAGTCGAGAAAACGCCATTGACGCGTTGACCAAAAATGCGCAACCCATGATCACGCACAGCATTAGGCCTGATGATCGCAATCCTGCGTCGCCAACACCGAGCATAACTGCAGCGATGAAGCAACTAGCTTGCAGGAAGAAGATCGACGCGAGCGAACTTTCGTTTCCGCTCTGAACATCCTTCTGCGCCATGTAAGACCATGGGGCTGTTGCGACGAGATACGCAATCAGCATCATCGGCACAAGAGAGCCGGAGTCAGAGAGCTTTCGGAAGTATGCGAAAGCTCCGAATGCCCAAACGATCATTACGGAATGGGTCCAGAGCAGGCCAGCCAGCATCAACGGATAGGAGGCAATTCTTGACGCTCCTCCTTTGTCGTACATCATCAATGCTGGCCCAGAGGCCAGAAGTCCTGGAAGCAAGGCAAGCCCGCAGAAAAATGCTCCGCCGATCAACAGGACTAGTGCCGTACCTAGCGCACTCCATTGGCCTAGAACCAACAACCAGACGACACCGACAAGCCCTCCGATGAAGTTCATCGCAATGAGGGGAATCATCAACACATTGAACAGTGCACCCACTGGCCTTCTCCTTTTGCCATTGGAATCAATGCTTTGAGGAACTTTCTACAGCGGCAGTTGTCCAAAAAAGAGCCGCGAATACCAGCGGCCGCATAGGAGGACTAGCCCCATGCGCAACCAATTCCACAGGAGAAAACCACGGATGATCAAGCATTGCATCAAATGCCGACCTGATTTCAGAAAAATTGACGAAGTCGCTCCCACAGACGGCGAGCGGTGCATGGTCGTGTTCAGAACTGCGAACGGCGACTACTGCGCATGCTCCGCAACATGGGACGTCGATGTGTTCAACGATCGAAGCGAATCTCGAGTGTCAGATTTCGCGACGTGGACCCCCTGCTGCTGGCGGAGCCTAATGACCGGAGTACGGTAACTTGCAGCCATTCAGCCGGTGAATCCGGTGATCCGCTGCCGAGTAGGTTAGGTGCTGAAGGGTCGCTATTGGTCTATTGGCGGCTTCTCAACTGCCATCGGCAAGCAGCCGCTTTGCTGCCCCAAGCGGGACGGCGTCGGGCACCTCTAAAGTAGTAGCCTGCCGCGACTCGGATCCACCCCGATCACCGCCTCCATGCCCACGCGGAAGTCCAGCACATCCGCCTCGATACCATCGCTGAAGATCACCCCGTTCTCGGGCATCAGGGAGCGGATTCGCAACGGATCATCGGCCTGTACCTGCCCGAACACCATCTCCGCCTGACTCCACTTGCTCGGAAAGGGTTCGCGCACGCTGAACACTAGTCGCGGATCCGAGGCCGGAAAGCCGTGCTCGCGAAGCTGCTTGGCTTCCTTGGCCACTTTCCCGCTCACGCCCATGGCGCCGGTCAGCACGCTGCGTAGCCAGCCGGTTGAGCCGAGGCCCGTCGACACAATGACGCCGCTGGACGAATGCCGTTCGCTCCGCCCTTCGTGGTAGATCTCGTAGCGGGCGGACACGTGCGAGCGGACGCCGATGAAGACGTCGTTGACCGCGCGAAGCACCTGGCCGTCGCTGGTCTGCACCCGGGCCATGGTCACTTCGCGGTGCTTGCGGCGGTCGACCACCACCTCGCGAATGATCTTCGGCAGGTCGTCGGCGGTGAAGGGCAGCAGCACGCCGTCCCAGCGGGTCGGGTCGGGATTGATGGCCAGCAAGGGCTGGCCGTCGAGGTACTTCAGGGTGTTGGCCACGAGGCCGTCCTGCCCCAGCACCACGACGAGGCAGCCCGGGGGGAACAGGAAGTTCGGCAGGAACCCGCGGTCCAAGCGCTGCAGGCGCCCGTGTCGCTCCAGCACATCGGCCACCGAGGCCAAGGCATGGGCGTACGTCCGGTCCTCGGCGAGGAAGTCCGAGAAGTCCAAGCCGAGATGTTCGGCTTGGAACTTTGCCTGCTCGACCGTGTTGTAGCGGACCACCATGTCCTGGAGACGCGTCTTCCGCGTCACCAGGACGATTTTGCGGTCGTTGGTGTCCACGGCCTCAGGCCTTCTTCGAGGCCAACTGGCGGAGCAGGTCCGGCGAGAAGTTGAACTCGCCAATCTTGGCCGCGTTGTCGGCCAGGTTTTGGAAGCCCAGCGCCATCATCGCCTCGGGGCTAGCGTTGGCCATGGTCAGGGCCTGCAGGGTGCGCGGGTCGATGCCCTGCAGCGCGTCGGCCATAGTGCGAATGCCGTAGGCGCGAGTCTCGGCCTCGCGGCGTTCGTTCTCACCTTCCAGCGCGACCAGCTCTGCGTTTTGTTGTTCTAGCTTCACCTTGCCGGCCATCTCCTGCGCCTGCACCTGCTGACGCTTTTCCAGCAGGGCGCGTTCGGACTCGATGCGGTTCTCCTGCACCTCGCGCTTCTTCTGCTCGACCGACAGCTCGCTGCGCAGCTCGTTCTCCTTGACGATCCGCTCCTGCTCGATCGCCGCGTTCCGGCGTCCGTAGGTGGCGTCGTCGGCTTCCTTCAGGATGGTCTCGCGCACCGGCGCCTCGAGAGCGCGTGCAGTTTCGGGAGTCGGCTTCACCGCGAGGATGCTCAGGTCGATGATCTGCAGACCGAGCTCGCGGATGGCTGGGGCGCTGGCGAGGCGCTGACGGGCGGAATTGGCGAGTTGCTCGGTGGCCTGCAGCAGGCCCTTCAAGTCGAGTTCCTGCAGCATGCCGCGGAACTGCGCCTTCACCGCATTGAGCACCCGCAGCGGCAGTTTCTCCGGCTCGTCGGAGGCGTAGTTGCCGTTGGGCAGCAGCGCGTAGTTCATCTGCTGCGAGATCAGCTTCGGATCACTGATGCGGAAGCTCACTTGGCCCTGAAGGGTCACGGACTGAAAGTCCCGGGTGATCTCCTCGAACATGAAGGGCACCTCATTGACCGTCGTCGGCACGCTGACGAGGGTCGAGCGAGGGGCGAAGTAGAAGAAGGCGAGGCCAGCGCCTTCGCGCACGACCTGGCCGTCACGGACTTGCATCAGGTAATCGCTGGGGGCGGACTTGATGTAGCGGAAACCGAACATGGGAACTCCTTGGGCGCGAGGCGCCGGGCTGGGGGGCGGAACGTGTTGGAATGATGGCATTGCTGGCGGGTAGTCAAGGCGGCCTTACCCGGCCGGGTACTTCCGGAGCAGCGCTGAGAGCTGGTCGTCGAGGTCCTCGTGGCGGCCTTCGAGGATCAGATGGCCGGCGGTCTTGGTCCCGCCGTCGAAGTGCGCACTAGAGATCCACGCGATGGATTGCTCCTCCTTCCACGCCATCGCCGTGAAGAAGGCCTGCAAGCTCGGATGCAGGTGGAGGCACGTCGTGTAGAGGCGGCCGATGCGGCGCCGGAGCGCGATCTCGGCGCGTTCGACGGACTCGATCTGTTCCTCGAGGTCCTCAATCGTCGCTTCGCCGTCGATGTCGAGTCCCGCCGGCTCATCGGTGTCGCCCTCGATGCCGTCATCGCGGTCCTCGGAGGGCCAGTTCAGTCGCGTGTGGTGCGTCAGCGACGAACCGGGGCAAGTGTCCTGCCAGTTCCCGCAGTCGCGCGGGTGCTCGAACATCCCGCCGGCATCGCGGAGCAAGGGCAGGGTGGCGGCATGTGCCACGTCCTCGACGGTCGGGAAGTGGCGGGCGATCGCCGTTGCCATCCGCCGGTACGGCATCGGGACGCGGCGGTCGCCATTGAGCGCGACGAGCAAGCCACCGGCCCAGAGGACGGCGCGGCTTCGTTCGAGGGGGATGGTCATTCGGAGTCTCCTTTCATATGAGCGCGGGGGGCGCCTTTCGCCAGCGGGATGCGCAGGTTCTTGAAAAGCCGTCGCACTGCTCGCGACGCGGCCATCCGCTGCGGCGCGTCGGGCGGACACACCGGGTGCCGAGGCCGTTTGGTCCGTCTCGGGAGTCGCCCCAGGCCGCCCCGGATCAGGCCGGGGTGCCGGGGCCGAGCGATCCTGAGGGCGTCCAACAGTTGCTGAGCGAGCTTCATGAAACGCATTACGGCCTCCCACTTTCTTTGGGGATCAGCTCAGGCTCCAAGAGCGGAAGCCCTCGGGAATCCGGCGCAAAAGACGCGGGGTCGTGGACGCCGTCAGGGCGGGGCAAGTGCCCGCCCTGACGACCGGGATCACGCGTTGCTGGCGCAGGCACCGCTGCCGAAATCCAGGAACCGCTGAAAGGCGGCCCCATCCCGACCGCGCTGGTTCGGGATGAATTTCGAGTACCGGCTGAAAAGCATCTGCGTCGAGGTGTGCCCCAGCAGTTTGGCGACGTACTCCGGGGGTTCGCCAGCGGAAAGCAGCATGCAGGCGAAGGTATGGCGGCAGTTGTACGGGCGGCGCTTGGCCAGCCCCAACGACGCGAGCGTCGGGTTCCAGATGCGATTCGTGAAGTTCTTCGCATCCATCGGACCGCCCGCTTTCATGCGGAATACATGCTCATCCTCGCTCTTCGCCTGCTCCTTCATCTCACGGAGCGTCTCTGCGACCGGCCCGAAGAACGGGATGTCGCGGATGGACGACGTGGTCTTGGCGCCTGCGGTCACCAGCCCGGCGCTGTACACCTGACGCACTTGAATCAACTTCCGTTCGAAATCGACGTTGCGCCAGATCAGGCCGTCGATCTCGCCAGTACGCATGCCACTGAAGATGCGAACGATGACGTAGGGGCGGAACTCGGTGGGCGTGGCGTCGATGACTTGCATCGCCTCTCCGATCGAGAGCGGCAGGACCTCGGGAGGAATCTGTTTCAGCTTCTTCACGGTCGAGAGCGGCGACGTGAAGCCGTAGCGGGCGCCCGCTTCGGCCAGGATCTGGCCAAAGATCACGAGGATCTTGTTGATCCTGGCGGCGGACATCTTGCGGCCCCGGTGGCCGGGCTTCTCTCGGAGTCGCGCGCGGAAGTCCAGGACGTCCTCGCGGCCGATGGTGCCGACCTCCCAATGGCCGAAGCTCGGGAGGAGGTGCGCGTCGTAGATCTGCTGGACGCCGTCGCTATGGCCAGGGCGCCACTCCACGCCAAAGTCACGGGTGAAGACTTCATAGAATGCGCTGAGGGTGGGCGTCGGTCGGCGATTGGGGTCCAACTCCCGCTGGATATCCCGCGACAACTTGTTCGGCGGGGTGGTCAGGGTGGGGCTGGTCTTGCCGCGGCCGCTGCGGCGCTTCTTCGGATGCTTCGGGTGCGTCACTGCTTTCTCCTTGCGTGGGGGCTCCCACGGATCCAGTTGAGCTGCTGGCCGACTCTTTCGAAGTTGGCGTAGATTCCGTGGCGGGGGAAAAGGGGTCTCCGTCGCGCATCGGTTCGATGCACGTGTTTCTGTACGTAGGCTTGCGTTGTCCACTTCTCGCTCGTCGCGAGAAGACACCGGGACAATCGCTGGAGGTCAACGCAGGTCTAGGGCGGACCGCGCGGGGATGGGCGACGAGTGTGTCGCCGATCGCCGGCTGGTGTTCTGCGCGTGGAGTTCACGGGCGTTCCGTTGAATTGATTAACGGAACCAGCCTAGCGACTCGGAGAACCCACTTAGGACGATAGAAGGTCGATTTGGAGCGGTTTGACGCAGGCGCACTGGGTGCTGTGCTCAGAAACCTGTGCTGTCGAGGTAGTCGAAGGCTGCATCGAGCGTGAGCCAAGAATGTCGACGCATCGCGTCAAGCACGTACGGCATGTTGAACCGCCGACGTCGAGCGTCGGCGGAGTCATCCGGTTTGTCGTGGGCCATCGGCAGGTCGGTGCGACCCGTCATCGCCATCAGAAGTTCGTCCACCGTCCTTTGTGGACTTTTTGGCGCTCCTTCAGGTCGATCGTCCGGCGGCGTTCGGCCGGAGAGAGCGTCTCGTACCCGTTGCAGAACGACGCCCGTCAGCGCTTCGTCCGGTTCGGTGGGCGGTTGGTTCGCCATTCGCCGCAGATCATCGATCTCGACCTTGCCGTGTTCACGATTCAGCGAAAGGGTCGCCAGGCGCTTTCCCGTCACCGCATCCCTGAAGCCGAAGAGGTAGGTCTCGCCAGCGGCGCACCTGACGTGGAAAGTGTCGACGCAATTCCGAAGTGCAATGGCCTCTTCCGTCAGCGCCACCGGGTCGGTGAGCGGCATCACCCGGATGCCCGCCCACGTGAACGACTCGATCGGGCTGCGCCAACGGACTTCCATGGACAGCGCCTTGGCCCGACGCAGTCGCTCGTCTTCGGTGGCGGCGGCGAGGACGGCGGGCCAGGTGGTCTTCCGTCCGGCGGGAACAGGCCCACCGTAATTCGCCGACCAGCGCACGACCCGGGTCCAGTCGCCTTCAATGAAGGCTTTTCGTGCCGATGGGCTCTGTGCGGCCGACCATTTCTCCAGTGCGCCGCGGAGCACCGCTGGTCGGCACGGCCACACCATGGGCGGGATCAGCCGATCATCCCCGGGCTCCACCGACGTTCGCGCCAAGGCGTCCCAGAGCGGCCAGGGCATTCGCGTCTTGAGCGGAAGCCCTACATGGACGCGTGCCCAGTCGGCCATGAAGTCCAGTAGCTTGTGCGCACCAGCGATGTTGTTCCGGTGCCAGTGTTCCCAGATCGGTCGCGGCCGGGCGGCCCGGAGCCGCTGCCAGCCCTCTGCCCCGACGCCGCGTCTTTGGAGTTCGGCTCGGAGGTACTGAAGGGGTGGTTGCTTGGCTTTGGACCATTCATGCCGGGTCACCCACGCCAAGGGCGTCAGCACCGGTTCGAGCCGCTCGACCTCCAGAAGGGCCGGCAGCAGATCCCGGAAGCTGTCGTACATCGACGTGTTCAAGCCGCCATCCCGGCGCTTTGAGCCGGCGATCCGACGCGCCATCCGTAGGACTTCAGTGTCCAGCTTCATGGCCTCCAGCGCCTTGCGCTCGATGGCTCTGACGTCGATCAACCGGTGCAGGTAGCGATCCACGACGCGCTCGGCCCACGCCGTCGCTGCTTGGGCGCGGACGTCGTAAGCCGTGCTTCCCCACCCGGCAGCCTGCATCTGTCGACTGGTCTCCGCGACCCATTCGCGACGATCGCCCGCCAGCAGCGTCTCAACGACGCCCCAGGTGCGCAGCGGCGCGTCGATCGGCACATTCCCCCCGAGCATCCGGTGTCCGCCAAAGAATCGTGCGGCCCCTTCCACGACCCGTCCCTCGTCCTTGACCTGGTACTCCAAGGTCCCGAGCACCGTGACCACCCGAATCCTTCGGTAGTGCCGGACACGAATACCGCGGTTGAGCCAGGGCTCGACGATCGCCCACAGGCGCAGGGCCGCTTCCCGAGCGCATTGCGCAAGGCCGGGGCTGCCGAGTTGGAGGGGCAGATCCTGCCGCTCGATCCAATCCCCGAACGATGCCAGCCGCTGGCTCGGCGCTTTGCGAGTTCGAAGGGCCAGAACATCCCAGCGGTCCTCCCGGAGGAGCGGATTCCGGCCGGCGGTCATGGCGCCACCTCGACCGCCTTCGAACGGAGCAGGGCGCTGACGTGTGCATTGAATCGGACGAGCAACGCTTTGGGGTCGGGCGCATAGACGTTCCAGCCCGACCAACTCAGGCCCGGGGCCGTCGCGACTTCCGTGTGCTTGTAGTGGGTCTCCGGCTCGTTCATCGCCCACTCTTCGATCCAGCTCGTCGCCATCCGCCGGGCATCGAACTCGCACCAGGCATCGTCGAAAGCCTCGCCGGCCTCCCACCGCAGGCCGTCGTCTTCGTCGTCGATCAGGTCGAACAGTTCGTCCTTCGGGATCTTCGCCAGCTCGGCATGGATCGATGTCCATTCCGACGGCCATTGCGGCGGTGCCGGCTTTCCGGCCAGGAGCAGTTCTGCGATGGCATCCTTCAGTTCCTGCTCGAGGTCCGTGTCGACGCCTTCGAACCGTCCGCCGATGATCCCGTCTCCCGAGTCGGCATACATGACGAAGTGCTCATCGCACCACTCCTCGCGGCAAACCATGCAGGTCTCAGGACGCTCATCGTCCAGAACCATTGGATCGCTCTCGAAGATGTCCGAGTACGCCTGCGCCCATTCCTTCGCCCAGAACTTCAGCGGCTCGGGGGGCAGGGCACTCAACAGCCCTCGGAGTTCATCGACTTCCCAGCCGCCCTCGCCATCGGCTTGGAGGGACAGCGTCCAGCCGCGACTCTCGTCGCCGACTTCGAGGTGGAAGATCCGATTGATCCCCGACATGCAATGGGGCGCGTAATCGCCGACGCAGTGACGCATTCGCAAGCCTTCGCGCCACAGGGCGACACCATCGCCCAGTGCGGTGACCTGGATGCCCGCGAACTCGCAGCTCGTCATGCCGGTCTCCCAGCATTGGCTTTGGGCCGTGAGCGAGCGCTCCTTGGCTGCTTCTGCTGCCCGGGCGCGGGTGAGCAGGGTTGACCAATTGGCTCGCGCGGCTCCTTTGCCCAAGTGGGTTCGCCACGCCGCGACCACCGGCAGTTCCTCGTCGACGAATGTCGAAAAAGTGCTAGCCGACAGTCGGCGCAGACCCTCGCGAAGCACCCGGACGGCGAGTGCTGGCGTCAGTTCCCAGCGGGCGACGGTCAGGTGCCAGGTCGGCCCAGAGATGGTCGACAGTCGGAACTGTGCGACCCAGTCAGCCACAGGCCCATCGAAGGGTAGGGGTTCGCCATGCAAGGACACGAGGCGAAGATGGCTCATGACCGATTCAGATCCAGACGACTCAAACAACTGTCGGGCATCGGGCAGCCGGTACTGGACCAGATCGCGCCAGACGACTCGGCTGACGCCGAGTTTCGAGAGCGCCTGTCGCAGTGCGCGCACCGGGCGCTCGGTCTTGGTCGAGGCCAGGACCTTTCCGGTTGCGAAGCCGAGCGCGGAAAGCGCCGGATCGACGGCATGAAGCTCGGACAGCAGACGCCAGTGGCGATCGTCCTTGGCGAGACTTAGGAAGCGGCGCGGTTCGCCGCGATGCAGGGGAGCCGCAACCGCCCAGAGCGCCTCGGCGGCGTCATCCGGCAAGGGTAGGGCGGGGCGGACGGACGCGATCAATGCGCCCGGAACGAGCGAGGACACCATGGATATCTCCTTTCATCCGGAAAGTGACCGTCGGCTGTGGTGCAACCGACGCTTTACCAGCACTTGTGAATCGCCCTGGAAGTGATCTTTAAACCGGCGATGCGTCGAACCCGACGCGGGGTTCTCTCAGTTGAGGTCAGCCTCATCGACCCATGTGTTCTGGCGTGTTCTGATCCTGAGCGAGGCCGATTCATCGCGGTCGATCCAGACGTAGCCGGCTTGCTCGAAGACACGTGCCCATCGATTGGCCTCGCTCAACGGCACGCCAGCGATCAGCAGGCTGGTCTCTGACCAACTGCCGTCGGGGCTTTGGCCAACCGCTTCCACGAAAGGGAACGGCCCATTCCGGACCATGCTCAGGAGGTCAGCATGTCGGATGGCGTTCACCTTCGACGACAGCGGCTTCGACATCGGGTTCCACGCGCTTAGGAAGATCGCGGAGTGCAAACCGAGTCCAGCAAGCCACGCCGAAACCGTCGGCGCCTTTTGGCCCACTTCGATGAGCACTTCCCCCGAAGGAAGGGCGGCGACGTAGTGGGTTGCTCGATACGCCGCACGCAGGACGGGATCGATGTCTGTCGCATGCCGATCTTGGAAGACGCTGCGCGCGATGCTCTTGGCATAGTCGACCCCCGAGAACGTCGCCGACTCAAAGGTATCCAGGTTGTAGATGACGGTGGTTTCGCCGAAGGAATTGAAGCGCGACATCAGGTCGGCAACCGAGATCGCGTCGGGAGCCAGACTGTCGAGGCTTTCCCGGATGCTCTCCTTGGCGGCTTGCAGCGCTTGTTCCTTGCTTTCGAAGACGCCGAGATCGGTTGACTCCTCTTCCCCGGGGGCGCCGAACAGCTCAACGGCCTTGACCTGCCACTGGTCGCTCATTCGAGCGGCTCCCGCTTCGAGTCACCAGCCAGCGTGTGTAGGGTGGAGACGACGCGATCGAATTCCCGCGCCAGCTCATGGAAGCGCGGACCTCCCTCGAGCGAACGCTCCAGCAGCACGCGAGCCAGGGATTCGTAGTAGCGCAGGGTCCCCTCCTTTCCCGCCTTGAAGCGACCGAAGACCGCCAGTCCCGCGTCGCCTTGTACATCGGCCACGATGGCTCGGGCGTTGTGCAGCTTGTCGCACGTGGAAACGAGCAGGGATGCGATCGGCTTCTTCTCGAGGCTGGCGATGTAGGCCAGCTTTCGATTCCGCCAGTCGGCGTACTTGGCCTCCGGCGTGTCCAGCTTCGTTTTGGTCTCGGAGGTGCCGTCCGTGCAGTCCTTAACGATGGCCGCGACAGCGTCTCCGAACTGAGCGCGAATGGTTGCCTCATGTTCGGCGCCGCAGTCCTCAAGCACGTCATGCAGCAGCCCGGCGATGGCCTGATCCTCGGTGCCGCCGTACTCAAGCACGATGCTCGAGACGCCAAGCAGGTGGTAGACGTAGGGAATGCGGGTTCCCTTGCGGTATTGCGGGGCATGGGCCACACGGGCGTACTCGACAGCTTGGCTGTAGCGCTGGGTCAGAACGGTCATGGTCGAACTCCTTCTCACGTGCCGCTGGCGCCCGCGGCGGGGCCCCGATCGTCGTCCGGTCGGCAGGATTCGCGTGGTGCTTTGGCACTGGGCCAAGTTCACTCCGGCGATGGTGGCGGGACCCGCCCCACCCGATGCTCGGAGGAAGCGACGCTTTACCAGTGATTTGTATCCCGCCCTGGAAGTTGTCCCTTAAACCGGCGGTGTGGCGGCTTCCCAACCACATGTAAATCTTATCATCGCGATGAAGCGATATGCAAGCCGTCAGGGCCATTCTGCCCTCGCCAAAGAGCGGATCCGGAAGCGAGCGTGGTCTGCCATGGACGACAGCCCAATCCCCCGCTCATGCCCGGCCGTGTAGAGCGTCACATGGGGCAAGGTTTCTGCCAGACCCATGCCTGCAGCCTCGGCCAATCGCTGGCGGAATGCGTTGAGCGCCAGGCAGTGCAGATGGCGGATGACAGAGAAGCGCGTGGGCTCGGAGGCCCGTTCTTCACGCAGCAACTCAAACTCATCCAGAAGGCCGATCTCCCACTGCTCGCCATCGAAAGCGTTCTGCCATTCGGCTTCCGGGAGGTGGCCCGCGAGCAGCTCAGCTTCGCGGGTCGACAGTAGGGTCAGATGGACCTCGGCCTTTCGACTTAACGTGATCTCGGGAAGCGACAAGGTGGCAGGGTGGCTTTTCAGGTCGATATGCAGCGGGAGGATCACTGAGCCTGTCGTGCTTCGGCCTGGCCACTTCATTGGCCGCCCGACGATTCCTTTTGGCACTTTAATCTCCATAGCCGGTCTCGAATTCGGCACTGTGCATCAGCACGAAGTAGACCGAGTCCGGTAGGCCATCCAGCCAGTCGCTGATTCGCTTCGCTTCCTCAGGCCGGTCGGGCAAACAGCGCTTTGCTTGCCAGACCGCCATGGGGGCGACGAAATCCCGGAAGATGTTGTCTTGCGACACATCCACGTCGTGCAGCTTCTCCACCTTGTCGATTTTCAGATAAACGTTGGACAGAGTGCTGTGAATGGCGTACTCGCCGTTCCGTAACGTGATGGCAAGCAGGGTTCGATCGAAGGGCATTCCGATGTCCTTTCATCATCCGGTCGGCGCCTGTCGCCGGCCTTACGGTGCAATTAGACGCCAAGGGCATCTCACGCATCGAGACGAGGGCTGCTTGCGGGTAGATGACCCACCACTTCGGCTTGGAGGATGTGTCAAGCGATGTGGGTCTCGGCAGAGTCCGCGCGAGGCCATGCTTGATCGAAGCTCACCGCTTGGGCTCCTACCAGCCCATCAGAGCGGACAGCCGCTGCTCCACGAGGCTGGAGTGGGAGCTGAGCAACTGGCACCGGCGGTCCCAAGGTTCGGACCGATCACTGGCTCGGTCGATCGCTTCCTTCAGTGGCAACAGGTCCGGCGTGGTCGACCAATCGTGCGCGTTGGACCACGCCACGAGCTCGGCCAGATACCCCCTGGCTTCGCCAGTCCATGTGCAGGCGACCGCGTCGAAGATGCGGTCGATCCGAATGAGCAGCGCATAGGTCTCGCGCACGTTCATGGGGCGCCCTCTCCGTCGTCAGTTGTCTTCGTGTGCCACGCCAGAACGCCGTTCTTCTGGAGCCAAGCGATCAGCATCGACGGCGTGTTCAAGGTCTCGCTCCCGACGCGCTGCCCATCCGCTTTCACCAGACCCCATGAGGGGAATTGCCGAAGGCCGTACGACGCCATCTCATCGCGGAGTTCGGACTCGGCATCTTCGGGATAGCCCCGGTCAGGGCCGGGGTGGGGCCAGAACGCCAAGCTCAGTTCGGGCTCACTGCGGACGCCGAAGTAGGCATCCAGAATCTCAGCGTCCTGATCATGGAAGTCCCCTTGAGTGAACAGGGTCAGTTGCGGCAAAGCGTTCGACATGGCGATCTCCGTGGTCATAGAAGCCAGTCGCGTCCACCAAGAAACGCTTCTTGCGCAGTGTTCTCAATGGCGCCTGGTCTGACCGACCGGACCTTGGCCATCAGGGATTCGATCGATGCATCGGGCTCTTCCATGGCCAGCAGCATCGTTGCGACGGTTCCCGCCCGGCCCAAGCCGCCCTTGCAGTGGATAAGGAGCCGCCCACCCGTGCGCAGCCGCCGACGAAGCGCCTCTTCCTCGCTCGTCCAACGATGGAGTAAGCGGTGATCGGGCGGATCGCCATCAAGGATCGGCCAGTGGTGCCAGCGCCATCCCCGCGCCGCAATCGCCGCCCCGAGATTCGGGACGCATAACTCCTCCAGCTCCCAAGGCTCCACGAGGGTCATCACCTCGTTGCAGCCCCAATCGGCCATCACGTCCAGATCCATAGCGAGATCCCGATCCCATACCCCGTTCAATGCGTTCGACTGGCGCTTGCCAGGACAGAAAGTCAGGCCGATCTTGCCGCTGCCAAAGGGCAGCGTGTCGATGCGAAGGGGGTGCGATTGGCTCGTCTTCCTCAAAAGCGTCATGTGTGATCCGAATGGTTGCCCTTGCGCATTGGAATTGGCTTGTTGGTGATCACGAAGAGAGCGCTGTGCATCGCGGCCAAGGGGTGTCGTCGCTCGGGGGGCCGTCGAGCTCTTGCTCGTCTTCTTCCGTCAAGGACACCCGCTCTCGTCGCGTGCCATCACCGTTGAGGGAGGCCTCGCCGCGGGGCTGATGCAAGTCCCAGCGATAGCCAGCAGCCGGAAGCGTGTAGACGCACGTGCCTGTGGGCTGAACGGGGACCTCGATCTCCAGATCTTCTGCACCGTCAAAGAGCCACAAGAGCGACCATGGATTGAGGACATCGAGGTAATTCCTCGAGTCATCGGTTGGCACGGCTCGCAGGGTCTGCCAATTTCCGCCCGGGCGTCGCGCGTAGAGGTAGCAGCCTTGCATTGGGCAGCGCGGCCTTGAAGCTTTTCCGGTCATCCCGATTTGCACTACCAACCCGCCGTTCTCGTAGAGTTGATTGAAAACGGTCAGCGACGTCGCGTTGCTGCCCTCGCCATTCCAACCCTCAAGGGCGGTAAGCATCGCCGTTCGGTACGCCATGCCGTCACTTGGGGGGGCATCTTCGACGTACCACCAGCGACTGGGCGGCGGAGTCTCGCTCTCGGCGTCGGTGTGGCAACCAATGACTGCGGCTGCCAAAACGCTGACAGAGAACACGCGGAAGAGCCGCCAGACGTCGGACCGATCTCCGTTTAATTCGATGCTCATTCGTCGCGCTCTTTCACGCGTGAGCGCCATCGCGCGGTGAGCGGATCCAGCACGTCGCGCCCTCGGAGGCCCTCTCGCCATTCGACTGGGATGCCTTCCAACCCGTAAAGCACCCCTGCCGCAGCCCCCGCAACGGCCGCCGTGGTGTCGGTGTCATGCCCGAAGGCGATGGCGCGGCGGATGCAGCTGGCGTAGTCGCGGGTTTCCTCGACGGCAATCCGAGCCGACCACAGGGTGTCGACGACATAGCCGCTGCCGCTGGCCTTGGCGCGCCACGCTGGATCCAGGACGAACTCGATCTCCTCGTACGGCAGCCCCACGTCATCGGCGAAGACGGGGTTTCGCATGATGTCTTCGGCCATCGCCCACGACCGCTCAGAGCCCCATTGGTGCAGGGCACCGACCCAGAGGCAGTACGCCGCGCAGGCGACATGCGAGCGCGGATGCCCGTGGGTGACCTTGGCCTGCTGGGCGGCCGCATGGGCAAGGTGGTGCGGCGAGCGCCACGAGTGCATCAGAAGAGGGAAGACCCGCATCAGCGCGCCGTTGCCGTTGTCCTGCTCCGTGGACGGTCCGGCTTGCTCCGGTGCCACGCCGGCCATCAGGCGATTGATCGCGGTGGCGGTCTGGCGGCCGACATCAAACACTGAGCGGTTCACGGCGAAGCGGCCCTCGTGAAGCCACGCCTTGATGTTCCCGGCGAAGTGCTTGAGGTCGACCCCGCCGGTGCTCACCAGGGTGTCGAGCAGGGCCAGCGCCTGGGCACCGTCATCGCTCCACGTCCCCGGCGGCACGCCGGCATGGGCGCGCGGAAAGCCCCGCGGCGGGACCAGGTCGATGGCCTCCAACGGCGGCAGGGCGTGCGGCGGGTGGAATTCGTAGGGCACGCCAACGGCGTCGCCGACCAACAGCCCCCACAGGCCGGCCTCGGCCAGTTCCGGTGGCAGTTCCTCCGGCGACAGCGGGCCAATACTCATTTCGCCTAAGACCGGCGCATCGAGAAAGCCCAGCGCCACGCACTTGCCCTGACGCCCGAAGGCCATAGCCTGCTCTTCGGTGTCGGCCCAGTGCACGGCGGATTGGCATTGGCCACAGAAGCGGACGCTCTCATCGCGACCGACGCGCTCCAGCGTGTCCCAGCGCATCGGGCACTCGTAGCGCAGCCGGCAGCCGCCGATCGGGGCGGTACTCATTCGGGGGCTCCGTGGGTCGGGGGCGCCGGGCGACGATCCTCAGGCAGGCCGGGCCAGAACCCAAGCAACTTGGCGGACTCCGGCGCGGGGACGATGCAGAGGTGGATGGCTTTCAGCTGTTCGCCGACCACGTCCGCATAGACGAGGCACTGCGGCACCGGCGGCGTGCCCTGCCAGAGGACCGCGCATTCGACGTGCCCATAGCCCGGGCGGTGCGCGAGGTCGGCCATGGGCATGAGCCCGGCATTTCGCATGGTCTCGAACTTGGCCGCCATGAATTCCAGATAGGCGTCCTTCCCGACCATATCGGTCAGGACGTTCTGGGAGGTGTAGGTGAAGTCCGGCGCCAGCAGGGGCGCGAGCGCGGACGGATCCCCCGTGTTGATCATGGTCGCGTAGGCCATCAGGGCCTCGCGCGTGGTCAGGGCCGGGGTCGCACTGGCGGTGTCACTCACGGTTGCCTCCTTGGCGGTGTGTCGCGACGGTCCCATGCTTCGGTCTCATGGGTTGCGAGGTCAATATCGTTCCGGGCCGTGCGGCCCTCCAGTAAAGTCGGGCCATGGACGCCGTGACCCTGAAAGCCAAGCTGGCTGCCCTGCCCCCGGAGATCCCGGAGGACTTCCGAGTCCGCTGCCATCGCGCCATCAGTTGGCTGCGACGGGCGGAGCAGGAAGACGACGCGGATGCCCGGTTCATTTTTCTCTGGATCAGCTTCAACGCCGCCTACGCTTGGGAATTCGGCCACGAGCAGTCGGAACGCGACCTGCTCCGCCGATTCTTCGAGCGCATCCTGGTGCTCGATGCCGACAAGCGCCTTCACGCCCTGCTGTTCAAGAACTTCACGGGCTGCGTCCGGACGCTGATCGACAACCCCTACCTCTTCGATCCGTTCTGGCGGGCCCTGCGCGACCACGACAGCAGTGGACGTTGGGAAGAGCAGTTCCAGGCCGCCAAGCGCGTTGCCACGGCGGCTGTGATGTCCGGCGAGACGGCGACCGTGGCAGGCATCGTGGTCGACCGGCTGTACGTCCTCCGCAACCAGCTCGTCCATGGCGGCGCCACTCACGGCAGCAAGGTCAACCGTCAGCAGGTCAAGGACAGCGTGGCCTTGCTGGGGCAACTCGTCCCGCTGGTGATCGACCTGATGCTGGCGTCCGATGGCAGCGGGTTCGGCCATATCGCTTATCCCGTGGTCGGACCGATCTAGACCTCGCTCCACCCAAGGGTGCCCACCGCACCGCCAGCCCTCCGTGGCCGTTCGGTGCGATGGACATCGAACGGATCAGGGCCCCACGTTCATCACGAAGCGGGTTTCCGTGCCCTGGACGCGAAGCACCACATCGACGGACTGGGTGCCACCGTTGCGCTGGCGCGGCAGTTCCATCTCGACGAACGCGGCGTGGGACTCGCCGGGCTGGACGGTATGCGTCCGCAGCGCGCCTTCGATCGCTTGCTCGCCCATCTGCTTTTCGGCTTCGAGCCGGTCGAACAGGCGGGCGTTCTCGGCGTTCGCCCGTTGCTGGGCCGCCGCCGCCGCGGCGCCGTTGTAGGCGGTGCCGGAATACGTGGTTGTGGCGTTCGCCTTCGCGTAGCCGCCCGATCCGTACGCCGTGGCCGAGGTGTAGGCCGTGCCCTGGTAGCTCGAGTACCCGGCATTGGACGCCGCCATGCTGTTGCCGGCCGCCGCGATCCCTGCGCCGATGGCCGCCCAGGTCTGGCGGGTCTTCTCTTCCTTCATCAATGCCGTGTGGGCCAGTACCTCCAACGCGCCAGCAGCGGACTCGGCGGTGACCGCATCTTCGTGGATCGTTACCGGCCGGCTCGTCCGATTGGAGACGCGGACGATCAGCACGGACCGACTGCGGTCCTTCGGCTGGGCGCAAAGCGACGTCAGGATGAATCCGTCACTCGTGTCGGCTCCGCCCTGCACGCACCCCATGCCTTGGGAGTAGCTCAATTCCTGGCCGTCACTGGCCTGCAGAGAGACGGGGGTGGGGATGGACGCACATCCCGAGAACAGCACCAGCGCGGTAGCGCCGAGACCAACCTTTCGCATAGCGGACTCCATGTCGACGATGAGGAACGGGGAGCGAATGGTTCGACACCCGCGTCTCACCGATAGAGACAGGAGAAGGCCACATTTATATGTGGGGAACCGCGTCCCGACGTGTCGCAGACGATGAGATTTCTTGGCGAAATGCTGCGCCTCCACCCAAGCGAGGAGCAGTGCCATGACGGATCAGAGCCACATCACGGTCATCCTTGACCGCACCGGTTCGATGGACAGCATCCGCGACGATGTCATCGGCGGCTTCAATGCTTTCCTCGCCGAGCAGCAGTCCGCGTCCACGTCGACGACGTTCACACTGGTGCAGTTCGACTCCCAAGACCCCTACGAGGTCCTACATGCGGCGAAGCCGATCAGCGACGTCACGCCACTGACGCGGGAGCAGTACGTACCGCGTGCCTCAACGCCGCTTTATGACGCGATGGGGCGCGGCATCCTCGATCTCGAGTCCCAGATTGCCAAGCAGCCCGAAGGCGAGCGGCCCTCCAAGATTGTCTTCGTCGTGGTCACCGACGGCGCTGAGAACGCCAGTCAGGAGTTTGATCGCGCGGCGATCACGAAGCTGGTCGACGCCAAGAAGGCGGCCGGCTGGGACTTCGTCTTCCTGAGCGCGGACATGGAGGCCTTCCACGACGCAGGCGCGGTCGGCATCGACTACAGCTCACGGCTGGCATTCCAGAAATCCAAGCGGGGTAATGACGCCGCTTGGGCGGCCGCTTCGTCCAAAGTGCGCGCGCGGATGATGGGCGCGGTGGACAGGGTTGAGTTTGATGACGGGGACCGCGCGTCTAGCTCAGACTGAGCGTGCGAAGTGCATGGGCCGCTGGTCGCCCAGTTGGCTGTTCTCGAAGGTATTGCTTGGCCATGAAAAAACGCACTGAGAAGTCGACTCTTCAGGCCAGGCTCTACATGAGCCACGTGAACTACCACGCTACCGGCGAGGGTGTCAGGTCTTGTCTCGCGATAGCAGAAAGTGGCGATAAGGCGGACGGATTTCTCAAAGACAGACTCCCCGGTTACTTTCACGCCTTGATTGTCACTGGTCCAGCAGAAACAAACGCACGCCGAGACATACTGGCGAAGGTCGAGCGGTCTCCAGCGAAGGTCCGAGATGCACTTGCCGAGATGCCACCTGGGGCGGCTGAGTACTACTCAGAGCTCCACTAAAGCCTCGCTTGAATTGCTCCCCGCGTAACGGAAGTGCGGTGACGCAATATCCGAAACAGTCTCAGCAAGTGAGCCTTTGAGAGAGCTGAAGTTAAGTCGAACGGCTACTAAAAATGGGGGGCGTTGCATCACCTGGCTTCGATGCTGAGCCAGATAGGAAAGGCCTGACGGATGCGTTTCCGGGAGGCAGGTTGGTGCGCGAGATGGCGCGACTGATTAGCTTAGCCTGCGATAGTCAAAGAGCATTGCGGACAAGGCCTGAACTAGGTCGCGATGGTTTCAGCCCTGAGCGCAGACTTCAAAGCACTGCTCACATACTGAGCCGCTAGCTCGGCATCTTGAACCGGTGTGGCGCTGCCGAATCCAAAGCGCACCACCTGCATTGCGTCTGCCTCATTAAGGCCAATTGCCCTCAGGACGTAAGAAGCCTTGAAGTCGCCAGACGCACACGCTGAGGAGGGCGATGCAGAGACGTCGGTTTGCAGGCGATCGAGGAGATCTCGCGCCTCTACACCAGGAAAGCGGATGCTCCTGAGCCCTGGTAGGTTGCTTTGCGTTGACCCAATGATCTCGAAAGCCGCGCCGCTGTCAGCTAGAACACGCAGGAAGGCGTTGGCAGCGCTCTCTGCAGCTAAAGTGCGCTTCGCTCGCTCAAGGGACACTAGGTCGCAAGCAGCGCCAAAGCCTGCCGCTAGGAAGACCGGAATCGTGCCTGGGCGTAGCCCGCCTTGCTGACCGCCGCCATATTCAAGCGGAGTCAGCTCATTCTTCAAGCCATCAGCCACGAACAGCGCACCGATACCTGCTGGCCCACCGATCTTGTGGGAGGAAAGTGTGGCGAGGTCTATCCCCTCGCTCACATCGATATCAAGCCAGGCCAAGCTCTGGCTGACGTCCGAGTGGAACAGTGCGCCATTCGCATGCGCAACGGCGGCCAGGGGCGCAATCGCTTGGACCGTGCCAATCTCATTGTTAGCGTGGATGACTGATACCAGAGAGCGCATTCGCCCCGCTTCCAGGATCGCCCGGCCAATCGCCGAAGGATCTATCTGCCCTTGACGGTCAACCTTTACCTCCTGAATCCGCGTGCCGAGCTCACTCAGGGCGAGCGCGACCTCTCTGACGCAAGGATGCTCTATCGCGCTGTAAACAAGCGCACCCGCGTCCCCGTGCGTGCGGAGGTATCCCTGCAAAGCGAGATTGCTTGACTCCGTTGCCCCAGAAGTGAAGATGATCTCCTCTGCCGAAGCCCCAATTAGCTGAGCGACAGAGTGCCTAGCTTGCTCGACTGCATCAGAAGCTAGGCGCCCGTGGGCGTGATCCGAATGGGGGTTGGCGTGCTGATCTCGAAGCCACGGCAGCATCGCCTCCACAACTTTTGGGTCGGGAGGCGTGCTTGCATTGTGATCGAGATATAGGGGACGTCGATCGCCCACACTGCCTCCAGGTGAACTTCTCGATTTAGGTATTCACTTGTGGCACACCAAGCAAGCCTTACTCGCCGAGAACGCTTCTTCAAACTCCAAGCCCTCAGGCTGAGATCCAGCAGGCCGCAGCGGATTGGGCTTCACGCGCGCTCTTGCACGAGCCTTACGCCGCTCATGCTCTTCCTTTATAGCTGCGATGCGCTCAGGTTGCTCCAACTCGGTCAGCGACTCCCGGTCGCTCCAAGTGAATGGTGATCCATGCTCTAGGGCATTCTTCTCATAGCGCTTGGCTTCTTCAAACGCTTCTGGATGCCGCTCTTTGAGCCTAACCCATTCGATCTTTTGCTGGAAAAAGCAAAAGGTACAGCCACTACGCGAACGCCAGTCGTAATAGCGGGGCAACCCAATGCCCGCACCCTCGAGGAGCTCAATGACGCCTGCATGGTCGATAGCGGCAGTACGGAATGGCAGATGCACCGTTAGGTTTTCGTGCCCGGAGTCGTAGCCCTCACGATGAGGCTCATCGGCACGGATAGCGACGTAGCTATGCACCGTGTCGCCCGCGGCTAGCCAAGGCTTGATCCAGTCCCGGAAGGGCGCCAGCTTGAGCTGCCGAGTGCACCAACGGGTGCGGGGAGATGGCAGGAAGTTCCCATACTCCCGCAGCCAGAAATCAAAATCTCGATCCGGGTTCAGGCGCTGGATGGGACGTCCCAGAAAGCCTTCGAGCTTTCCAAGGAACTCATGAACCTCTTTGAGTTCCTTGCCGGTGTCGGTGAAGAAATACTGGATGTCCAACTCAGGGCGATGCAGTCGCATATAGACAGCCAACGCCGCGCTGTCTTTGCCGCCTGACAGACCCAATACGTGTCGCTCAGTCATGGCTGCCTTCCCGCTGCTGAAGCACCTCTGTGCCTGCCTCCACCAACGCCGCAAGGAAGATGTCAGGCTTGATCTTGCCGCCTGAGACTTCCAACAGCCTCTTGGCCAGCACTGCGACCGCCTTCTTCTCCTCCACGCTCACATCAAAGACATGCGAGACCGTCTTGCCACCACCGAGGACCACGGCGAGTGCCTGGCGAGACGCATCACGTCCTTGCACCATGGCGAGCGCTTCGACCTGTCGGAACTCGAATGCCCACTTGGCAAGCTGAATAACAGCGCCGTCTAGATCGTGATCGGTGAAACCCATGGGCGGCTTGCTGACGGCGAGCGAGATCATTCCTTCGATGTCGGGCAAGGTGCCGTTGTAGGTCTTCAATCGTCCCGCAAAGGCGTCAAGCTGGAAGTTACCCGTTATGCCTTGGACGACAGAAGCCCGCTGTGCGAGTTGCCTCAAGTCGCCCTGGTGATCGAGGGAGGCGAACAGTTGTCCCTCCAGTTTACGTAGCGACGTCGGATATGCGCTCTCCAGCTCCTTAACCACTTCGCCGATGCGGGAGACAAGCAAATCAGCATCGTGTGTTCCTAGCATCTCGGGCAGGTCAGAAAAGATGACCTTGATCGGGTCAGAAGCACGCAACAACAGCGTGCGAACTGCGCGCGCTCTCTCTGACACACGAGCAGTGCGCTGCGTCCAGGCTGGCAATGCAAGCGCCTGGGATACGAGCGCGCGCGCCGAGTCCAGTGGATCAGCAGCCACTGAGCGACCCACGGCAACTTCGAGCTGATCAGCAAGCCGCCCGAGCAAGCGCTTGGCCGATGCATCTACCCGCACCCATTTCCAGGAAATGCGTTTGGGATCTTGCAACCACTCATCCACATTGGCATCGGTCAGATCGGCCGTAAACGTACCCTCGACATAGACCGCAACCCGACTGCGATTGGCCAGCAAAAAGCTCAGCGCGATTATGGGCATCACGCCATTCTTCAAGCCGAAGGGTGCTTTGCGCCACAGGGAATAGATGTCGGAAAGCGATACAGCGTCACTTGCCTTTTCAAGCATTTCTGTGGTGGCTGCCCAGAGCGCAACAAGCGACTCCGAACGCGTGCCCTTGTTCCGCTCAGGCGAGCAGAAGCCCCAATTTCCTCCCACCTTGGCATGCATACCAAGCTCAGCCACGACGGTGTAGTAAAGGCCCGCATCTGCCGGGAAACCTTCATACCCCAGCCGCGCTTCGGAGCCGAAGTTCAGCATGCGGTGGAGCAGGTTTCGCTGTGCCTTAGCTGCACTGGACGAGAGCACGTCGCGGTTGACCAACTCGCTGTGGATGACCGGGGTCTCTCCGAATACCTCGCCACACACTTCACTGGCCAAAGGCGAGAGCCCGTGCAAAGCGTCCGAATTAAGGCGACGACCAGCCCAATACCAGTGTGCGTCTCCGAATGCCTCGGAGAGGTCACCCGCCAGGTCGGAACGAACCTGTCGTAGGCGTGCCTCGACTTCACGGCGAGCGACCGAGTCGCCTTCCAGCTCAGGCCTGTTCTTTGCTACGTGCTCCAATGCGGCCAACTCTGCGGCACGCTCCATGATGCCGCTCTGACTATGCGGAACGCCGTAAAAAATGATCTCCCCGCTATCGGGCTGCTGCGAGAGCTCTGCCGCAAGCCTGTCGGACTTGACGTCGGAAATCTCTGCTGTGGGCAGAAGCAGCACGAACCGACCCGCCCGCGCGCTACTTTTTCGATCGCGCATCAGGCGTTTGGCGTCAGATGCCGGAACGACCTCTCGCTCAAACCATCTCAGCGTGCCCGTTTCGACGTAGTAGCGACGAGCCGAAACCGCAGGAAGCGGGGCAATGGCTTTGAGCTGATCGACGTCAACCGAGCCAATCGTTTGCAGTGCAGCACATACTGATGCTTCGATGTCGAAATCACTACCCGCGAATACGCCCCAAGCTCCCGCATGCTTGCGGTAAATCAGAACACTCGCTCGGGCTAAATCATCCAGCGCGCTTTCAATTTCCTTCTTGGTCCAGCCAGGAACGCAGTCGGCCAGGACATCCGTATCAGCCGCAACACCGGACCCATTACGGAACAACTCAATGATTCCGGCGGTCTTGACCAACGAAACATGCGGCTCATCAAAACGTGCCTCAACCCGCTCAACTGCCTCCGCAGTAATCGCCCAACGATGTCCGTCAGGCGAATTCAGAATTGCACTTTCGAGATTGGCCCTTAGGTAATTCCAGAACATTGCGGGGGTGTAATAGACCTCCGCGGCATCTCCTTCCCCACTAGCTAGAAACTCGCGAAATCCAAGCGGCTCAGCGGAAGTAAGGAAGCCGAAAACACTGCGCTCGTTCTGGCCGAACTTGCGACGCGAGCTGGGCCCAAGCAACGCAGCCGTGATTGGGTGCAAAGGCCAGCACGCATCCAGAGCCTCAGCCAGATTTGGCGGTGAAGAGGGGCGTCGGCGACGGATGGTAGCGGCGATCTTTTCCGCCACTCGCCTCGTTTTCGGATGCGCGACCTTTGTCTCGATCGCCCGCCCAATCAGGTCCAGGACTTCATCAGTGCCCGCAACAATCGGGATATCAACATAGCGGCCTTGGACCTTTGCCCACTCCTCGCGCACCTCACGCCCTAGCCGAGAAGCGTACTGCTCGAAGGCTTGATGGAGCACTCCTACAACTACGAGCCTGCCGTCGCTTCGGCTCGCTGCCTCAGCCAGCTCCTGATAGAAGAAGATGTCATCGCCCGTTAAAGCGGCCGCTTCCAGGAACTTTCCCAATTCATCGAGGATCAGCAGCACCCCGCCGTGCTCGCCCGTGTCTGCGCGCCGAACCAGCTCTGCGATGACGTCGCGCCGACCATCACGCATAGGGCGTCGGCCACGTACGGGCGCGTGCGCGTCCAAAGCATTACCAATAGCGTCCTCTACTGAGGCACGGCGACCGACGATGGGAAGTACCAGCCAAGGCTTTCGGCTACCAAAGACGTGCGCAATTGGCTCGTTAGGATGGACGCGAAGAACCTCTTTTGCTTTGCGACGCCCAGAAGCATCACCACCGGCAAGCGCCGCCAATGCCAAGGCCAATGAGGACTTGCCACCGCCATACGGGCCCGTCCAGGTAAAAGCTCTCTGCTGAGTCTGGGCAACGTGCTTTGCCACTACTTCCAATGCGTGACGCGGACTCGCCTGTAAGACGTAACCATCTAGAGCATCAGATTGATCGAAGTCCGTATCCAGGCGCACCGAACGCTGGAACTTAGCCTTAACTCGAACCTGTGTAGCCAGATCAGCGCACATAGGCCCTCCTCAACAGCTTCATAGCGGCGCGCGGATCCAAGCGGCCATGCGGACGACTGACTTGACGCAATCCTGCACTGTCCGTCCAGATCATCGCTCCATCAGACACTTTTTCCAGTCCCATCAGTCGCTCTGCAACCGAGGCCTCATCCAACTTGAAGACTCGTCCCGGCGAACCAAAGTCGTGCGCGATGGCCTCAAAGGAAAGCGTGTTCTGTGATGAGCCAGTCGCCTCCTCCCAGCGATCCCAGAACTGACTCAACGCGAAAGCGAACAAGGCGTCGGGCAAGCTAGGCTTGGGTCCGCGGCGGAACTGAAAGGTGCCGTTGGGACCCTCGGTGATCAATGAGAGCTCGGCCAATAGTGGCTCAGCAGCATCATCGACCTCCTTGCCGTCCCGCCGCGTGAGATAGCAACGCAGACAAACTTCAACATCGCGCTTAAGCGTGATCAGCGAGACACGGCTACGCTTCGCGCTCGCCACCTCTGACAAAGCGAGCACGATTGCGTTTCGATCGAAGCTCTGCGAAGTGATGCGGTTGAATACCCAATACCAAGTCGTGGAGCGCGCAGCCATGCCTGCCAGCATCCAATGTACAAGCCAAGCGGTGGCAGGTCGTTCAAGGTAGGGATCTACGGCATGCTTGCCGAAGAGCATTTCGCCGAGCGGCGCCGCCTGCAAAACATTGCCAGCGCTCTCTTCGAGCACGCCGGAGGCGAGTGCCCAATGTCGGATCGCCGACACCATGTTCTTGCCCACGCCGAAGCGGCGGATGGCGGCTTCATCGCCGAAGACGTTCTCTGCGGGATCCTCGGCAACTGCGAAATAAGCCTTGCGAAGCCAAAGCTGTCGCAGCGGGAAGGTCTCATGACCCGAAAATTGGAGCTTGTCCGGTAGCTGAGCGGTAGCCATGGAACATTTTAACTGGCGAGGTCCGCCAGTGGCTATCCGGGGCTGGACAGCCCCTCCAGTTAGCACATTGGGTGCCAATGGGGGCTGCCACACCAAATATCCTTTCAGATCAAATCCTTAGGCTGATGGCTCCAGCTCGAGCCGCTAGCCCATCGGTTCAATATCGTACGGAATGAGACGAAATAGACGCCATTTCCACTGCGCCGTTTAGTCACGGAGCATCCGATCCAGGGATCAAGCCGGGGCGCGATTCGTTGTCCTTTTGAAGCAGGAGGACGTCGACTAATCTCCTCACTCCAACAACAACAGGTGATCGAGAGCCTCATCGAGCGTCGAGAAAACGCGTTCGGAGCACTGACGCACCATTTCAAAGTAGTGCTTCACCGACGGATCTTCGACCTGGTCGACCAGAAAAATCCTCTTTCCCAAGGCCTTCGCAAATCCGACTTCCAACGCCAGCGAGTAACCCCCCGGATTAGAGGCCTCCATGTTCGCCAAAACAATGTCCGATTGGCGGACGGCCTTCAAATCCCATCGGGTGTACTCGGCGGGATCTTGGATGTTGTGTGCGCTCGGGTCGAGTAGATCAAACGCCCCGGCCAAGCGGGCCGCAACCTGAGCCTGCCAATTCGACCTGAACCCCCCGGCCAGATAAATCCTTCTAATCGCCTGTTTTTCGGCCATTGGCATCCCTCTTGAATATCAGCTCGGCGACCGCAACCGAGAAGGGAGTCTTCATCGCGCGACTGTGAAACGCATCCCCTTGCCTGAAGAGCGCCAACGCAACGAGCAACAGCAAAATCGCTTGGATGGACCATGGGGCCGCTTCGTCGTAGGCAAACAGCAACTGAGGAAAGAACAAAGAGCAAGCAACAAGGTCGAGCGCAAGAATCGCTAGTGCCGTCCCCACGCCATAGCAAAGTAGCGAGATGAACGTGAACCTGCGGCCCAATGAGGCAGCCTCTGTTGAAACCGAGAGGGCCACGCTCCGAAGGTCCTTGTATTCCCAATCCCTCGCTTCTGCACCTGTCTGTCGCGCTTTGACTAACTCTCCGAACCACACACAAGACTGGAGCATCTTTGCCCCCGCCTCATTGAAGGACCTGGTGAGTCCTAGCTTGGAGAGCGGCTCTTTAAGGATCTGCTCATGAAGAGCAAGCAGCGTGTGCCCAATCGCGAACAACACGCCAGCGAGTGTCAGAGTTGCCGAGATCGTATCGCCGAGCTCAAACAAGGATCGGAGCTGACCCGGGCCTAGGTGCATGAGCACCAAGCCGACCGTCAGGGCGGTGCCAGGCACCCAAGCGCCGATCAAGTCGTTGAAGAACTTGGCTACCGTATCCGTCGCGTCCTCAACCTTCATTCATTAACTCCTGGCGTCAGCGGCGATCGCGGCCACAGCGGCTTCGATGTCCTGATCCGACAGAAATGGAGCCTGCGCGAAGACTAGGCCCTGTTCTCCATTGAGTTTAGCGGCCAAGTGCCCGCGGCCCAGCAGTAGCTCTGCGCCAGGCCGGTCGAGCGCGATCTTGGAAGTCGCCTCGCTGGATACCTTCAAGATCAGCCGATTTCCAAGGTTTTCGCGAAGCTGCATCGGCATCACGTCCTTGTCAGGGCGCTGAGCAGCAAAGATCAGGTGAATGCCCGCCGCACGGGCTTTAACCCCCAAGCGCTGTACCGCAGCCCCCACGGCGCCCTTGTAGGCGTCATCCAGCATCCAGTCGGCAAACTCGTCATGAATCAGGAACACCATCGGCAATCGCTCTTCTTCCGAAACCTTTGAGTTGTAGGTGGGAAGGTCGCGGGCACGGGCTTTGGCGAACGCACGGTAGCGATTCTCCATTTCCTGCACCAGCGCTTCGAGAACCTCGCTTGCCTTCTCCTTGGTAGTCACGATCTCGTCACGCATGTGCGGCAAGTCCGCCAAGGGGGCGTAATCAACGCCCATCTTGGGATCGATCAAGATAATCTGCGCCAAGTGCATGGGATTGGTCGCTGCGATGTCCAGAAGCAACGCTTGAATCAGCACCGACTTGCCGCTGCCGGTGGCGCCAGCCACGAGCGAATGCGGCTCGTGGGACAAAAGCCCCCCGAATTCCGCACCGAGGTTGAGGTAAAGCAGCGCACCGTTGATCTCTTGGAGGCCCAAAAGGAAAGAGGTGTTGATGCCGGCAACATTGCGATTGAGCTCGCGACGCGACCAGAGCTCCCAGAGCGACACGGCTTGGCGCTTGGAGCCGGCGACCGTCACCACAATCTCACCGGGTTTGGGCTGTACCGTGACGAGATTGATCGCGTGAGTAGTCAGAAGCTGCGTGCGCTTGTTCTCGATGTCCTCAACGCGCAGCCGGTCAGACCCCGCCAAGCGTACCAGGCAGCCATTGGGCGTCAGACGCGTGCCTAGGATTGCAGCTTGCAGGCCATAGCTGTTGAGTGCAGCCCTGAGTTTCTTGGTGACATCCTTCGCCCACTCCTCCCGTTCGGCATCGGATTGCGCGCCGACTGCGAACTTGGATGCGACGAGCTGAGCAAGAGCGGAGCCGGGGTATGCTGCAGGCGGAGGAGTCGGGGCTGCCACTTTTGGCTGGCCATTGTCCTTCGGCAGGGTTCGCGCAGAGGCCGAATGCTGTTGAGCCAGGGCATCGGGCCCTCCCGAAACTAGGGATTCCGGCCCGAGAGCCTCCACTGCGGCTACACCCGAACTATTGGCAAGCTGATCCACCGACGAAAGCCAAGGCACCCGAGGGGCGGGCTTCTTGAAACTGTGAACCGACCAAGGCTCGTGGGGGCCCAGACCAGCGCGTGCCGCTAAGCTTCCGGCACTCTTTGCGTAGGCTTCAGCCAGCTTCCGCAGATCCTCCCGATCGAAGACTTCTTGCCAAGCCTTGACGCCATTCTCGTCCAGAAGGATCTCCTGCTCGGAGACCGATCCAGAGCCTGCATCCGAAGTATGGACGTAAACGTGAGAGTAGCCACGTAGTGAGATCTCCACATCTCCCTCGCGAAGCTTTGAGCGGGCACGTTCCATCAGGCTCGTCAAACCCGGCGGGATATCGGCATCGACGAGCATGTCAGCAAGCCGGGAAAGCCAAACGTCGCGGTCGAGCCGACCGGGGTCACCAAAGAGGGCTTCCCGGAATTTGTCCAGCGTCTGGAGCAATTGATCCTTTGAGCTTCGGCGCGCCGCCGCTAGACCGTCGGCACCGACGTACTTCGACTCGACAATTGAGACAGCAACATAGATCCCCTCTTCTCTCTCTTCGACATTGATGGCAAGAATGTCGGCGATACGGCTCTCGGGCTGCGAGAACCAGCTCGCGTAGTCGTCTAGCAAGAAGTAGGCAGTCAACACTTGGCCGCCTTTGGCGAGGGCCTTAAACTCCTCGACCAGCAAATGTCGGCTTAGCACCAAGCCGATCATTTCACCGGTGGAGACGCCACGCTTGGCCGCGCGCAGAACGATGTCGCCAGAGACAGAGAGCGCATCGCGTTTGGCTTTGTCAGCTGTGGCGTTGATCTCGTCCGAGGTGAGCTGAAGCTTGAGCTCGTCAAGACGGCGACGCACCAATACGCTAAGGAGTCGGAGCTCCGAAGTGGAGCTCACGATCATATTGCGTCCGTTGGTCGATCCGCGACGGTAGCGAACGACCGCAATACCGTTGTGTTGCAGCTGACGCTTATCAAGTAGTTCGTCGTAAGTGGCGACCCATTCCGCTAGCTCGTGTGCGTCCTTTATCAACGCGGCCAAATCCTGACTTTGCAGGGAGATGCGCCGGGCGGGCAAGAATCGCTTGTCAGGCACCGCATCGGTCTGGTTGCAGACCGCGGCCACGGCAGTCACGTAAGCCCATCCCGATGCGGTTTGCCATGGGCACGTCAGAAATGTAGTCGACTTTAACTCGTCTTCGCCTGACACACTGCGATACGACCAGCGCGAGGGCGCATGCTCAAGGCTTTGGCGATCGTTTGTCCAAGCGACGGGCAGCCACTCCACCTTGGCGGAGCGGGCGACCACATCATGCAGGAAGGCAACGTCAAACGGTTTGAAACCCTGCGCACTCTCGCTTGGAGTCGAAGAGACAGGCGTGACGGCGATACGCAGCTTCGAAATGAAATTGTCACTGGTCTCACTGACCACGGGCAGATCCGGATCGTCGCCAGCCTTATTCACTAACTCACCATAGACGCTACGAAGCTTCGCTTGGTCGGAGTGGCGCACCGATACGCTGCATTGGAAATTACCGTCCTCCTGGATCGAAGAGAGCTCGCGCACCATCGCCAACGGCAGCTCGGCCGCGTCGGCGTCGTAGAGCACGACACTGAGATTCGACGCCTCATGGGGCTGCAAGCCGACGTAGCGCTCCAGAAGCTCCCTCGCCTGCTTGGCCGCGGCGGCGGGATCTACGTCACTCATCGCATCTTCTTCGCCGCGGATGGGCGCCTCCAAGAGGCTGTAGCCGTTGACGGTGCTGCTCTCACTGACCAACTTCGGCGAACCGTCCTTGTTCAAGACTGCAATTTCTGGATAGAACGGATGGCCAATCTCGTCGGAGAGCTCGCGCATGAAGATCTCGCGGTCGCCGTAGAGGATGCTGCCGCTGGAGAGCAAATGGGTGGCAAAACCCGCAATGCGGCGGGTCTTAACCGCAAGCGCCTTCATTCGCTCGGGGTGCCAGGGGGGGATGATCAGCGCCGGGTTATCGCCAGCCACTCGGACCGTGCCCACCGACAGAACTTCGGAGACCAAGCGCGAACGGCAGACATCACCACGAGCATGAGCCATCAGCGTGTTTAGCAGCACGCCAAAAGACTCCGCCTGACGCATAACGGCCTCACCATGAAGGCCAGTGGAGACGAAGTCATCCATCGCCTTGATGTAGTCTCTTTCGAACGCGTCCCACGCTTCCCTGACCTCATCGCGCTGAGTCGGGCTCAGCCTGCCCTCGTCTGCAAGGTCCTTGATCCGCGACTTGATCTCGTGGCGGAAACTACGGAGTTTATTGACCGCAGGAACGAGCGAGCCGGCGTCGGTAGAGTAGGTTGCCTCCAAGGTACCAGTGTCCAACAGCGACACGTTCTGTACCCCGCCCTTCTTGCTAACCAAGCGTCGTGGAACTTCCGAGCAACCGACCGCGCCCTTTTCCAATAGGCGCCGCATGTCCGCGACCATCGACAGGCCAATCGACGCGGGCTTGTAGCTCCATAAGAGCTGAGTTTTGCTGACCTTGATCTCGCTGCCGGGAGCCACTTTCAGCAACTCGACATCGAACTTGATCTGCAAAGCCTGGCGCCCAAGCGACGTTACGGCCTTCAACTTCTTGTTGCGACTCTCCGCGATCTCGCGCTCTTTGGCGATGAAGCGCTCAAAGTCGAATAGCGGATCTGGAAGATCGGCCGCGGTCATACGCGTGACCTTCCACTCTACCTTTGCCCCCATCAGATCCCGCAGTCCGCGGTACATGGCAGAGAAGAAGCAGCCCGCGTCGTGATTGAAGCGCTCGCGCCACTCGGTCCGCCCCTTGTTGACGGTGAAGCGGAGAATTCGCTCGCCCGAGGCGTCTTCGAGACCGGCATGCAGATTGTTGACCACCCGCGCGAATCCATCGAAGAAATCGTTACATTCGATAGGCTTCCCGAACAGCGCCTTCTCCCACCGCGACATGAGCTTTGCGTCGCGCTCCAGGAAGCGGCGGTGCGTGGCGAAGAACTCTTCGTCCTCAGGGGTGAATTCGGCACGGCGCTCGCGCGACTTTAGGTCTTCGAGAAGCCTACGGCCCTCCGACCCCAGCGCGTTTTCTTCGTCACAATCATTATCGAAGAAACGCAGAGTCGTCTCCGCCAAGCCTTGCTGCCTCTCCTTAGGTTTGTCGAAGGCCAGATAGACACCCTCCGACTCCCATTCGAACTGGGCAAGCAATTCCGCAGTCACTTGGTCGCCCAACGGCGCAACCGCGAAGGCCTGCAACGCTTGTCGCGCGCCCTCGTCGATCTCAGCGGCGTTAGCCTCGATTCGATCAATCAACTCATCCGCGTCGAGAGGCTGGCCGTTCTGACGGAGCTTCTTGAGCAGCGGCGCCCGCTGAGCGAAGAGTTTCGCGAAGGCCTTCTGCCATGGGGCCCGCACAGACCCGAACGTCCTCGCGTTCGAGAAGTATCCACTGTCCCTGGGCAACCCTGCCCTCGGCAGCGCATAGCCCACTGCATCGCGGATCGGAAGACCGCGCGTAGAGATGGCCTCGACAATCTCGGAGCAAAACTCGCCAAGCTGTACGAGGGAGAGCTCGGATGCGTTGAGCAGGCCCCCGATGGCGGCCTGAAAGATTGCGCGATCCTCAGCCACGGGGGCGAGGCCGCCTGTATGGAGCGCCGCCTCTACCCATGCCTGGGCATCGGAACGCATCTCCTTCGCACCAATGGGCGTGACGTGCGCGAGTGTGTCCGAGAGGTTGTGCTCGCTACCACTAGCCGTGAGTATTGCCTCCTTTTCAGTCTCGACGTTGTTACGCACGTAGCCAGCGTTCTGCTGGATCAGAATTTCCGGCGGTAGGCCTTGGCCCTCCACAAGGACCTCGGGGATCATCAGATCAATCCGAGCAAACAGATCGGGCTTCCCCATTACCGAACGCGCGACGGCAGCGATCTGGCTGGCCGAGAGCTTGTCGAGACGAAGGAGCGCGACGGAGTCGCCCGCCTGGGAAAGGTTGGCGAGGCGCTTGGCAAGGATGTCTGCGCCGACGCGCCCAATGATTCGATCGCTTAGCACGCAGCCTCCACCTCAAACGCGAACGGGTTTTCGACAAAGGAGCAGGAATCTGAAAGCCGGCGCACGAGGCCGAGGCCGACAAGCCGCGCTTCCAGGTTGTCGCGATTCTCGCTGAGCTCAGCTTGGTCGATGGACTTGGCCTCCACTAGGCGCGAGCCTTCGGCGTCACCGATCACCAGGCCATAGCGGCGATTTGCCTCGAGGAGGAACTCATCGAACTGCATGCGGTCGCCGACGATTGCGATTACGATCGATTTGAGCAGCCGATCGTCGGGCGCATATCGATACCGCCGCGAGAGCCTGCGGGAGCTAAGACCAATCGCGCGCGACCACGATGCATGAATCTTTCCGACATGCTGGGCATGCCTAGGCAGCGCGAGCTCCACTAGCTTGGAAACCAAGCTGTCGGGATTACGGCTCGAATAACCCTCGTCGTCTTTGTCGTCGGCAGGAGGCCACTGAAAGGCCTCCCTCAATAGCCTCACGCGCTCAGCGTCGGGAAACTCTAGTGCGGCTGCGTCAATCCAAGCCTGCTCGCCACGGATCGATTCGATGTGCGCCCTTATTGCCTTTTCGGGGTAGCCTTGATTCGTCAGATAGCTGTCGCCGGATAGCGCCCTCACCTTGCGTCCATCCTTTGAGACGATCTCGCAGACGAACTCGACCGGCTCGTCATCCCCAGCGACGCGCTTCGCGCGCTCCAAGAAATAGAGCAACATATTGAGGCCCGTGATTGCGATGAGGTGCTCTAACGCGTCATAGACCGGCATGTCTCTCGACAGAATCGCGAGCCAGTCCTCGCAAATCTGGTCAAATCTCGGGTTGGATATCTCCGGAAGATAGCCGGACAGGCGCGCTTCCTCTGGCAATTGTGGCGTTCCCTGCAGCGCATGTGCCAACCGATTCATGGGGGCGGAGCGCTCGAATAGGCGATTGGCCAACAGGTCTCCCAGCTCTGCGCCGCGCCTGGCACGGGTGAGCATCAAGTAAAGCAACTCTCCTGTGCGCGCGAAAAAACGCCGATCATTGCTCATATTGCCCTTGGCATTGATCTGCAAGTCCTCGTAGAGGGCGTCAGGTCCGAAGGGGAAGACGAACTTTGAGCTCCATCGCTTGTTGCTGCGCGCCTCGAAGGATGAGGAGCGAAGCAGTTCTATTGCCTTGGAGAAGTCATCGAAGCTTGTGAAAGCGAGGCGCAGATAGGCCAGGTCGCTCGCCGAGTCTCCATTGCCGGTCTTTCCATGGTCGAACTTTTCGAACCACTGGCGCCATTTCTCTTCGTCGGCGAGTTTGCTTTTGGCGATGGACTCGACGTAGGGGTTGTTGAAGAGAAGCCCACGCAAGCGCATCTGACGCTGCGGCTTGAATTTCACTGCACCCCCAAGGCCGTCGTGGGGTCGCAGTGGCCTGTCCAGGTTCGAACCCAAGACGCCCAGGAACTCCAGCACGGTCAGATGCGGCAGTTGCTCATCGTAAAGGCGGTGCCCCCAGATGTTTTCGTCGACGCAGAAGTCGACGCTCCTGATCTCGGGCCGCTTGAGGATCTCGTTCATGCAGGAGCCCTGACAGTAACGGGCCGGGTAGAGCCGCGCCCACTTGGTTCGATATCGATGAAGTTGAGCGTCATGGCCAAGTCCTCGCCAATGACCTCGTCATCATCGGCGACGCTTCCTTTCCGCACGGTCTCCGCCTTACGCAGAAGCTTGGCTTTGAAAGCCATCAAGTCTTCGAGGCACTCGTTGGAGAAGCTAGCCGGCAGCGCTCCTTCTGCGACCCGAGAAAGGAACTCATGCCGAACCGGCGTCAAATCGAAAATCACCCTATTGGCCGCACCCGGAGCGAGCTGAACCTCCAAGAATGGCCGTCCCGTCAGGGAATTGAGCTTGATTGCCATTCCGACCCCCTGCTGCCGCCGTGCAGTGGTTTCGTGGTCGCAAAGCACGCTCACGCGGCTCTGAGTAAATCCGCCTGAACTCGCTATGAAAATCCGATCTGAGTTCTCCAAGAGAAGCCCTGTCAGTACGCGGTTGAGACCCTTGGCGATCCGTGCGCGTACGGCCTCGCTGACCTGTGTCTTCTTTTCGGCCAATGTGTCGATCATCCCGAGGTAGTCGCCGGCGTAGCGGAAAACAGTCATTGCCCAGCGCGAATAGCCGGGCTCGTCCTCGGGAATCGTGAAGTAGAGTCTGCGACGCTGATCCTCCAGCATCTCCATGAATCCTGCAGCGGCACCCTCAAGCCGAGCGCTCTCATGCCCCTCTAAGTAGTCGTTTTGGGCCGCGATATAGCTCGCCGTTCCGCCATAAGTGGAATCACTCGCAACTAGGCGCTGAAAGTCGGCTTGCAGTCGGGAATCGTCTTTGCCGTAAACCAAAAGGCCATCGGCCCCATTGGTGGTCTCCTCGCCGACGCCGAAGCTTGCCATCGCCCTGAATATTGGCCGGTCGGACGCTCTGCGCTTCGGAAGGTTAGCCCCGAAGGCATTTGCGTAGATGCTGGCCTTGCTGACGTGGTTCGCCTCTTGGATCGTCGGTACATCCGCGCAGGTCATGAGGTTCTCCTTCGCCTGCTTGGCGTCGGAATACCCAAGGACCATGTTCGCGCAGAGCGCAAGAAGGTCGCGCATCGGCAGATGCAGGCCGTTTAGCCGGGCGATCTCTACTAAGTCACCAACTCGGCTTGCAAGCTGGCCTCCGTCGGCATCGCCAAGCAGCCGGCGACGGTTCTCATCGATTGGGCAGACCTTCCCGCCAGCAATAAGGGAGCAGCGAGAGCAGTTTTCCCATTCGGGGTGCCCTGCCACCGCCCGAGCCACATCTTCAAGAGTCTTGCGGGTCGTTGTGCGGCTGAGGTCGAACACTGCCAAGCGATCAGGAGCCGGGCCAGCCTGCAAGAAGCACTGCTGGAGTGGCGTGCGCAACGGATGCCGGATGCCTTGGCGTTTGCCGAGATCGCGCAGGCGATTGAGGATCTGTCCGTGATTGGCCGCGACGATGAGCACCTCGGAATCGTCGCCACCCAGCACCGACCTTTCTAAACGCTGCAGCGGCACGTCACTTTCTTGACCGTTGAACGCAGAGAGATCCTTGATAAACACAGCCAAGCGACCGTCAGTGAGCTGCAGCTCTTTGACGTTTCCCTTGGAGGACCAAATTTTAGGATCGCCGCCTAGATGCTCCCACAGGGCCCGGCAGTGGTAGCTCTTGCCGTCGCCCGCAGTGCCGGCGATGAGCATAGAGCCCGGTGCCCGAGACTCGATGTGCTTGACCATATCTTCAAGAAGCGGTGTCGCGAGCCTGATCGGCTGAACTTTGGCCCTGCCGACGGCAGCGGACACGTACTCATCGAACAACGTCAGGTTTTGCGGTGTCGGACCATAGCTACGCAGGAACCTTACCCATGCAATCGTTGGAAAAGAGGTTCTTTCAGTCGAATTAGCTTCGTTGGCTCCAGTAGTCACGTGCCTTGCTCTCCCTGAGCATTCATTGGTTGACGGCCCTTGGAGCGGGCTTCATGCAAAAAAAATCGCGGATTCCTAGAAAGGATTGCTGCGTGGACCAAGCAAGCCGACTGTAGTACGAGAGTAGATGTCCCCCTGCCGAGAAAACATCCCCCGCGTTGCCTTAACACCCACCACATTCCTTACATCCTTCAGAAGTCCCTCTCCTACCATTTCGTCGCGAGATCCATCTGCCTGAATCGCCCCGGCCTTCGTGGACGCTTAGCTTTCCTGGCGTCCTCTCATCCGGGATCCTGCCAACCGACCAAGAAGCACATTCACTTGATGGTGTCGAAGCGGTTGAGCGCCCAGGTCACGTCCTGGGCACCATTGAGCGTGAAGCGCTTGCCCCGCTCTCGCTCGATGGTGATGGACAAGCTGCCCCCATCCTTGACGA
The DNA here is from genome assembly GCF_054777375.1 of Silanimonas algicola. Taxonomy (NCBI): domain Bacteria; kingdom Pseudomonadati; phylum Pseudomonadota; class Gammaproteobacteria; order Lysobacterales; family Lysobacteraceae; genus Silanimonas; species Silanimonas algicola. The sequence goes on from NZ_BAAHAS010000003.1 coordinate 512,330, forward strand.
CCCCTGTTGCGATGAGTCGGCGAATCTCGCCGCTGGGAATGACCAAGTGCTCGCAAACGTTGCGACTGTCTTCCTGAATTCGCATGACGAGAACGTAAAATGTTCCCGATGCGTCCTTCGAATCAAAGGCGCGCTTTGTGATCTTGAAGGAATACTTGCCGGATGCTCCGGCGTTCGACGTCTTGACCTGGATATGGAAGTACGAGTCGTCTTTGCTGGCAATGACGTCGATGCCATCGTCTACTGTCATTGCAGAAGCATTGAAACCGAAGAACAGCAGCTCGGACATCACGGCGTACTCACCAGCTTTCCCGGTGAACTGGCTTGAAACCCTCGGCGGCTCTGGAACCTTGAAGGCCCGGCTTGGCGACTTTCCGGTGCTTTTCAGTCGGTAGTAGCCCTTTTTGAATCCGCCGCGCTCATTCTTCGGCTTGGAGAAGACTGATTTTCCTCGGCCCTTCTTTACCTCGATTGCCAGCGTCTGGGCGACTTTCCTCGAGAGGTCGTCCTGAGGGATTGGGGAATTCGGGTAGCGCGCAACGATCGCGGCTGCAATCTCGTCGACATGCATCGGCCCTTTCGCCTCAACCAGCGCTTCAACAATCTGTTCCTTCAGCTTCACGACTGTCCCCGTTACGTCCGCAAATTCCGAATCCTATCGGTACGGTTTCGGCTAGCCAAGGGCCCGATAGGACGGCTCACTGTCGCACCATTCTCGGCCTGAATCCTCGGCCTGGGCGTGCGGGCGACTGGCATTCCCATCCCGATGCGAACGAACTTCAGTCTAGAGCGCTTCGCTCTCGCTACCATCCCGTTATCCACCGTCGATGCGTACGAGGGCGATGAGCGCAAACATCGGCAGCAGAATCTCGATGGCGCCCTGCTTTTGGCCGTATCGAAAGAACTCGAAACCCTCGGACGTTTTCGTCTTCGGATCGACCGCCTTTCGGAGCCTGAGGGACTTGTGAAGGCCGTTTCGCTGGAGGACTTCGAGCCTTGATTCAGCTTGTTCTTTGGTCGGGAACCAAATCCTGAGCGGCGAATCACCCAGCGCTTCGACCTGGGCGATCCAAGTCGGTTTTCGCTTTCGAACGACGTTCTCGATCAGCAGTCCCAAGCCGGAAAGCGATCCCTCTTCACTTAGTGCCGTCACGATGGCATCGGAGGCTAACTCCCCATCGCTAGGGTGATGGGTGTTGGCAAGTGTGATAACCCTTTCGATCATCTCGTCGGTGATTCGTAATTCTTTCCGCCGCGATTCTAAGAGCTGTCCAGAGAGAATCCCGAAGAGAACCTTCCTTGCATGCGCGGTGGAATACGAGCCGGCTAGACCGAGGTCGTGGCGGCCATACACCCGCTTCTTGGTCTTGTTCACGCTTTTCGGAACATGGACCCTGGTTCTCTTCGTCCGTCGAGGTGCCGAACCCGCGCGCCGCCGCCGCTCACGTCGTTTCACGGAGTCGGGCTTCACGCCGTCGATGAAGCTCTGGGTGTCCGGGGGCAGCCGGATCAGCTTCTGAATCGTCGCGCCGATGATGAGGTCCGCCGTGTGGACGTAATACATCAGCGTCGTTCTAGGATCCAGATGGCCGAGGATTCGTGCCGCGGCGTATACGCGGCTCGGATGATCGGCCTGAGGCCCGCAGAGGGTGAACGAAAGGGGCAGATGATTGCCAAACTCTTCGCGCATCTTGGTGTAACCGGGGATGCAGTCGAAGGCGCCCATCAGACGGCCTTCGTCGTGCAGACGGATCATGAGCATCGATGCCGCGCTATGCCTCAAATCATGGAACACTACGTTCGGGTCGAAGGTAACCCGCCGGAGAATCTCGGCCACCTCGTCGCAAACTTCCGTGTCAACGTAGTTTGCTCTCGGCTTGGCAATGTCTGCGAAGAGAAGGTTCGACTCCCAGCCCGTCCCGCCGAGCATCGACTTTCTCAGGTCGAGGAAGTTGTAAAGCTCCTTCATCTCGACCGGCGTCAGGAGGACGTGCAGAGGGATCGTCCGTTTGCCCGATCGACTCTTGAGATCGTACAGCTCGTTGTCTCGCACCCTCAGGTCGCCAATCAGCCGCCCTTCGGAAGCGATCACGACAAAGTCACTGACTTTCCGAGAGCCCAGTTCACCGCTTCGCAGGCCGACTCTGTAGCCCAACGCCAAGGCCACCTTGAGACGCAATGCCGCATAGGGTTGGCTTCGATGATTTTGCTCAATGAGCGCCCTGGCTGCACGATAGTCCAACGGAGAGACGAGTCGCGACCGGTGCGACATCGGAAGGCCTGCGAGGTCGAAATCCTCGTCCAGCTCAAGGTCGATGCGGAACGTCTCGGCAATGAAACCGAGGAAGCTTCGGAAGCCCACGATTCCAGGCCCTGGCGACTTCGTCGCGAGGATGCGTTCGACCACACGATGGATGGCGCGCTCGATCTCGGCCGGGTCCCCCGATGTCTTGCAGGAGACCAAGCGCGTCTCCTCAACAAACACATGAAAAAAGCCGCTGCAGTAGCGGAGCAGCCCCGAAGGGCCCAGCTTGTTGCTTGTGCAAAACACTCCGCCCTCGTGGCATAGAGCCTGGCGTGTGAGCCATTCATGCAGCGTTCTAATCCACCCGCCCAACTGGCCGTGGGTCCGTTGCCACTCATGCAACCGCTCAATGAATTCGTGGCGCATCAACGCGGATTCCCCCTTCTTCCTGCGCAGCGTTGACATCAGTGCTCGGGTAGCAAAGGCCAAGCGATGGCCATCCGTGCATGTCCCGCTGACGATCTCTCCGCCCCAGGCGCTGAGGTCCACAAGTCCAGCGTCAGGCTCGGGGCTCGCGTCCACGTCTCGGCGCTCTGCGCGAATCCATCGACCCCATGTCGAGTCGTTCATGCTGCAGCAGAGGTCGGGATTCTGCATAACCTCAATCATCCAGCTCGGAAGCTGAAGGGCCCAGTGGCCACGTGCAAGGCGAGTCAGAGCTTTAAGGTTGATCGTCGGAAGGCCCAGAAACGCCGTGAGGGCGTGCAGCGCCGCGCACGGTGTCGGCCACGGGAGGCGGTCAATTACCTTCGTGTAGCGGCGAGACAGATAGGCGGTGGGAGACTGCAGCGCCTGTCGACGCGGATGATCCGTTCTCGCATCCATCTCGTTGGATGGCATCGACCCTTGAGTTGCACTGTTCGAACCATCGATTTCTGTGATCTTTTGCTTCCGACCCTTGGTGGTGAGGTCTAGCGCAATGAAGTCCAGTCCCATCAGCGATTCCTTGACCTTCGTCCGAACGAGGAGTTGTTCGAGATGGCTGGTAATCAGAATCCCACTGTGGAGCGCGCCGCTAACCAGCAGGGCGCCTGCCACAAAACGCGGGTCCGAGCATTCGCAGATCGCTTGGAAGTTCTTGTGCAGCCCGTCAAGGAGTGCTTGGGCGCTCGTCAGGTCCTCAGCCTTGATGTATCGGATTCGGCTTGCCGAGATCCTCAGTTGTCGAGAGGGCTCCAGTCGCCCGAACGTCCCCAGCCCGCGGATTTCGGCGTGATGGAGCAGGGAGTTCACGAGGTTGATGCCCGCGTCGCCAAGACCGCGTTTCTGGATCTCGGAGCGAACCCGAGCGGCGATGTCCCGGTTCCAAGCGGGCTGCCCTTGGCCGCTCGCCAGCGCTGGGTCGTTTGCCCGCAGGATGCTGTGGATCACTGCACTCAGTCGTTCCGGGGTCTCTTTCTCCGCTTTCTCTTTCTTCTTTGCCATTACGTGGTCCCCCGCGAGCGATAGCCTCGAAGCACTTCGAAGCCGATGCTCTTCAGGTGAGCGTCGACCAAGAGAAGTTCCGTGTCGGAGAACACCGGCCAGCCTGAATGGAATGGGGCGCCAACCTCTTCGCCAGGAAGCGCATGACCAAGCAAGGCGTTCACACGAGTGGCTGGGAGCCCAAGATCCATCAGGCCGGACGTGAGCGAGTGTCGGCCAGCGTTTGACTCACACAGGTAGTGGACTGCCAGCTGCTTGTACCGGCGATAGGTCAGGGGTTCGACATTGCCGGCCGTGTCGATGTCGAAGAAGAGGGGCGGTGCACGGTGACTCGTGGGCAAGGACTGAAGAACGAAGTCGCGGTGGGCTTGCCAATGGCGGAGCTGCTCGACGGCCATCGCGCATAGGCGAACGGCTCTCTTCCTGAGCCGGGGATCGGAATTCGTCGTCGCCTTTTCCTCGAGGAGCACCGTATCGCCCACCGGTGATTGCAGGGCCTTAAGCGCGGAGTCGCCCGGTCGTGCGGCAACTGCCCAGATGAGCAGCGTCAAGGTATAGGCGAGGAGTCTTCGATGGATCTCGAACACCCGGGTCGGGTGCGGATGCCCCGCCGGTGGCGTTGCAAGGCCGCGACGAAGGCTTCGGGTCATGTCCCTTGCCTCATCGAGGTCCGGACAACGGAGGCTGCCGACGCGAGCGTCCCAGTCGATCCCCGCAGGAGCTCCGTGGAAAACAATTGCGGTGTCGGGACGTCGCCAGTGTGTGGTTCCCCACCGAAGTTGGTTTTCGAGATGCGAACACGCTTCGTCGAAGGCGCTCGCCAAGCCTCTGAGAGTCCAGCGCCGATAGCTTGTGCGCGTCATCAGGTGCGTTGGGATGGGAACTCCGTGAAGAAGCGCCGATAGACCTTCATCGCCGCTGACTTCGCGAAGCGCTTTCTTCAGTTGTGCTTGAGCGGCGCGAGTCGTGAACTCCGCCCCGAAGCTCACGCGAAACTCAAGAATCCGCCCGTGGAGACCGCGCAGATCCTCTCGGTCGAACAGCAGGCTTCCGGCTCGCTCCAGTGCTTTCGCAGCAAGAGCGTCAGCCCCTAGACGGTTTGGCGCAATCGGAAGGTAAAGATGGGTCGCTGCCACCCGAGCCAAAGACTTGGGGAGGGACGCCTGCGCTCGATTGGCGACAAGGAAGGCTAAGGGTTCGGCAATCACACCGACGTCCCAGTCTGGAGTCGACAACGCTTTTTCGACGTCCTGGAAGGCCACCCACGACTCGATCGATGGTGACCACAGCCCCCCCCAGAGACAGCCGGCCAGTACCGCTTTGTGATGCGAGTCCTCGAGAAGAAGCTCGTCACGCAGGAGAACGCGCTCGTGGCTCGTCAGGTAGTTGCGTTCCTCGACGGTCAGAACCTGGTTGATGGCGCGCTGGACCGCGATCGGGATCGGGTTTACTCGGTTCTTTCTGCGAGCGGGCCCGACGTCGAAGATGGTGTTCGTGTCGGAATCGAGCGAATCTTCATCGCTGGTGAACGGCTCACCTACGGGCGATGAACGTTTTTTACCGCTGGCATCCCCACTGGCTCCCTCCGCGTCTCTGCGGGTGCGGCGGTTGCCAACGTCGAGTAGGAAGGCGAAGCCGCGTGCCATCTTCTCAAGCGCTTTGCGCTGTTCCACATACTCGTGACCGTTAAGGTAGGTTCGAAGCGCTTTAGAAATGGAAGCCGCCTCGAAGGGTTTTGCTGTCAGCCTGAGGACTTCGGTTAGCCAAGACACCTTCACCTCCACCAGCAGCCGAACGGCGCGGCTGAAGCGGTAGTAGGCATCCTCGTTGACGGGGTCAGTGGGGGTCTCGTGCGTCCTTAGTTCCTCGAAAAAGGCCCGCACGCAGACCGTCAGTGGCTCGTCGAGTTGGCCGGCCCCCAACTTCGCCAGCAGTGCGACGAGCGGCTGGACTTTCAGAAGGCCATGGAGTTGGGAATCCTCCAGTTCTTGGGGCTGGGTCGGCACACCCGTTTCCACTTGCACGAGGCCGGCTTCTGCTGCGGACAGTACGTTTTCGTCAAGTTCGAGGCCCACGCTCACGTCCGGGGGACCGTAAACGAAGGGCTTCAGGGGGGAGGTGGGTGCCATGCGCGCCTTTCTCCGCGGCGGCGAGGTTCCGTTCTTCTTCTTCCGACCTTTCGCGGCCTTTGGGGGCTTGGGCAGATCGGGGGCGCTGGACTTGAGCCCCCCAAGCTCCCCATCTGGGGGTAGAGGCGCGGGCTTGGCAGCCTTGCCTTCAGGACCCAGGCGTGTGGCTTCCGAAGCGAACGCGACGCTGAAGTACATGTCGGATTCCGCATCGGGACGATCTGATGCGGTGCTCCTTTCGCTCTCGGGCACCACGTCGCTGGCCTGTGGGGCGGAGTCGAAGTCGAGGGTGAGTTGATCGTTGGGGCTGATCGGTGAGTCGGGCAGATCCATCGGGGGGAGCGTCGTGTGGGCGTCCCGAAAATGCTGACTCACCTGAGGGGGGTACTTTGGGCGATTGAAGGTCGATTTGAGGCCTGTCTATCGCCCGAAGTCGCTCGAAAAATGTGTTACGCGTGCGCGCGAGAATCGACCCGTGACCCGTGACCCGTGACCCGTGACCCGTGACCCGTGACCCGTGACCCGTGACCCGTGACCCGTGACCCGTGACCCGTGACCCGTGACCCGTGACCCGTGACCCGTGACCCGTGACCCGTGACCGGCGGCCGATGGGCGAAGGGTGGGTCCAAGTGCCCGTTTATCTATTTGAACGACGGACGCGAAAACGGGTCGCGGTGCTGGTGGGCAGGATTCTTTGGCGAAACGGACGTTGGTGCGGATTTGTGGGCCCGGAGCGCGCCGCGGTGCGGCCGGCAGCCCAACCCCCGGTAGAGGCGGACACTGGGCCGGAATTGCGGGCATCCGGACACAAAAAACCCCGCAGAATCGCGGGGTTAGTGGTGGCTATGGGTGGACTCGAACCACCGACCCCAGCATTATGAGTGCTGTGCTCTAACCGGCTGAGCTACATAGCCACGGGGGCGGGCATTGTCCATGCCGCCCACCGGCGCGTCAACCGGACAACTGAACGGGGGTCGTCCGACCCGGCCGCGACGCGGGATCGCCGATAATCACGGGCTTCGCCTGCGCTTCGAGCCGACGCCCGCCATGAACACCGCCCACCGCAAGCCGCTGCCCGGCACCCGCCTCGACTACTTCGACGCCCGCGAGGCCGTCGATGGGATCCGCCCCGGCGCCTGGGCCACGCTGCCCTACACCGCGCGCGTGCACGCCGAGAACATCGTTCGCCGTGCGGAGCCGGCGCGCATCCCCGACTACCTGCGCCAGTTCATCGAGCGCAAGCGCGACCTCGACTTCCCGTGGTTCCCGGCGCGCGTGGTCTGCCACGACATCCTCGGCCAGACGGCGCTCGTCGACCTGGCCGGCCTGCGCGACGCCATCGCCGATTTCGGCGGTGATCCGGCGCAGGTGAATCCGGTGGTGCCGGTGCAGTTGATCGTCGACCATTCGCTCGCCGTCGAGTGCGGCGGCTTCGATCCCAACGCCTTCGAGAAGAACCGCGCCATCGAAGACCGTCGCAACGAGGACCGCTTCCACTTCATCGACTGGACGAAGCGCGCGTTCAAGAACGTCGACGTGATCCCGCCGGGCAACGGGATCATGCACCAGATCAACCTGGAGAAGATGTCGCCGGTGATCGGCGTCGAGCACGGCGTGGCGTATCCGGACACCTGCGTCGGCACCGACTCGCACACGCCGCACGTCGATGCGCTCGGCGTCATCGCCATCGGCGTCGGCGGCCTCGAGGCCGAGAACGTGATGCTGGGCCGCGCCTCGTGGATGCGCCTGCCGGACATCGTCGCCGTCGAGCTGACGGGCAAGCCGCAGCCGGGCATCACCGCCACCGACATCGTGCTCTCGCTCACCGAGTTCCTGCGCAAGTCGAAGGTGGTCGGGGCCTACCTCGAGTTCCGCGGCGAAGGTGCGGCGGCGCTGACCCTCGGCGACCGCGCAACGATCTCGAACATGGCGCCGGAGTACGGCGCCACGGCCGCGATGTTCTTCATCGACGGCAACACGCTCGACTACCTGCGACTGACCGGTCGCTCGGACGAGCAGGTGGCGCTGGTCGAGACCTACGCGAAGACGCTCGGCCTCTGGGCCGACGACCTGCGCACGGCCGAGTACGAGCGCACGCTGCACTTCGACCTCTCGACCGTGGTGCGCACCATGGCCGGCCCCTCGAACCCGCATGCGCGCGTCGCGACGAGTGAGCTGGCCGCCAAGGGCATCGCCGGGAACCTCGACGCCGCCAAGGCGCAGGAAGCGCAAGGCCTGATGCCGGATGGCGCGGTGATCATCGCCGCGATCACCTCCTGCACGAACACCTCGAACCCGCGCAACGTCATCGCCGCCGGCCTGCTGGCGAAGAAGGCGAACGCGCTGGGCCTGGTGCGGAAGCCCTGGGTGAAGACCTCGCTGGCGCCGGGCTCGAAGGCCGTGGCGCTGTACCTCGAAGAGGCCGGCCTGAAGACCGAGCTCGAGGCGCTGGGCTTCGGCATCGTCGCCTTTGCCTGCACCACCTGCAACGGCATGAGCGGCGCGCTCGATCCCAAGATCCAGCAGGAGATCATCGACCGCGACCTGTACGCGACGGCGGTGCTTTCAGGCAACCGCAACTTCGATGGCCGCATCCACCCCTACGCGAAGCAGGCCTTCCTCGCTTCGCCACCGCTGGTGGTGGCCTATGCCATCGCCGGCACCGTGCGCTTCGACATCGAGAAGGACGCGCTGGGCCATCGCGCCGACGGCACGCCGATCCTGCTGAAGGACCTGTGGCCGAGCGATGCCGAGATCGACGCCGTCGTGAAGGCGTCGGTGAAGCCGGAGCAGTACCGCACCGTCTACGAGCCGATGTTCCGCGCGGTGGTCGAGCACGGCGAGGCGGTGAAGCCGCTCTACGACTGGCGCGCGCAGAGCACCTACATCCGCCGCCCGCCGTACTGGGAAGGCGCGCTCGCGAAGCCGCGCACGCTCAGCGGCCTGCGCCCGCTGGCCATCCTCGGCGACAACATCACCACCGATCATCTCTCGCCGTCGAACGCGATCCTGCTCAACAGCGCGGCCGGCGAGTACCTCGCGAAAATGGGCCTGCCGGAAGAGGACTTCAATTCCTACGCCACGCACCGAGGCGACCACCTGACCGCACAGCGCGCGACCTTCGCCAACCCGACGCTGCAGAACGAGATGGTCCGCGATGCCGAGGGCAAGGTGCGCAAGGGCTCGCTGGCCCGCGTCGAGCCGGAAGGCCAGACGATGCGCATGTGGGAAGCGATCGAGACCTACATGGAACGCGGCCAGCCGCTGATCATCATCGCTGGCGCCGACTACGGCCAGGGCAGCTCGCGCGACTGGGCGGCCAAGGGCGTGCGCCTTGCCGGCGTCGAGGCGATCGTGGCCGAGGGCTTCGAGCGGATCCACCGCACCAACCTGATCGGCATGGGCGTGCTGCCCTGCGAGTTCCTGCCGGGCACCACGCGCCTCACACTGGGCCTCGACGGCACCGAGACGTACGACGTCGTCGGCGCCCGCACGCCGGGCGCTACGCTGACGCTGGTCGTGCATCGCAAGGACGGCACGCGCGTGGAGTGCCCGGTGCGCTGCCGCCTTGACACCGCCGAGGAAGTGGCGATCTACGAAGCCGGCGGCGTGCTGCAGCGCTTCGCGCAGGATTTCCTCGAAGCGACGAAGGCGGCTTGAGATGACGACGGTCCGCCCCCAAGTTCGTATTTCCGCCACCTACATGCGTGGCGGCACGTCGAAAGGCGTGTTCTTCCGCCTCGCCGACCTGCCCGAAGCGGCGCAGGTCCCGGGCGCTGCCCGCGATGCGCTGCTGCTGCGCGTGATCGGCTCGCCCGACCCCTACGGCAAGCACACCGATGGCATGGGCGGGGCGACGTCGAGCACCAGCAAGTGCGTGATCATCGGGCCGGCCACGCAGCCGGGCCATGACGTCGACTACCTCTACGGCCAGGTGTCGATCGACAGCGCCTTCGTCGACTGGAGCGGCAACTGCGGCAACCTCAGCAGCGCCGTCGGGCCCTTCGCCATCGCGAATGGCTTCATTCCGGCCGATCGCATTCCGAGGGACGGCATCTGCACGGTGCGCATCTGGCAGAAGAACATCGGCAAGACGATCGTGGCCCACGTGCCGATCGCGAACGGCGAGGTGCAGGAGGACGGCGACTTCGAACTCGACGGCGTCACCTTCCCCAGCGCGGAGATCCCGCTCGAGTTCCTTGATCCGGTGGACGAAGGCGACGAGGGCGGGGCGATGTTCCCGACCGGGAACGTGGTGGATGACCTCGACGTTCCGGGCGTCGGCGTGCTGCAGTCGACGATGATCACGGCGGGCATCCCGACGGTGTTCGTGCGTGCGGCGGACGTCGGCCTCACCGGCACCGAGCTGCAGCCGGCGATCAACGAGAGCCGCGAACGCCTGGCGATGTTCGAGGCCATCCGCACCGCGGGCGCCCTGCGCATGGGGCTGATCAAGACGCCGGACGAAGCCGCCAAGCGCCAGCACACGCCGAAGGTGGCCTTCGTCGCGCCGCCCGCCGAATACGTGGCGTCGAGCGGCAAGGCTGTCCACGCCGCCGACATCGACCTCGTCGCCCGCGCGCTGTCGATGGGCAAGCTGCACCACGCGATGATGGGCACGGCCTCGGTGGCGATCGCCACGGCCGCCGCCATCCCCGGCACGCTCGTGAACGAAGCCGCCGGCGGCGGTGCCCGCGAGGCGGTCACCTTCGGCCATCCGAGCGGCACGATGCGCGTGGGCGCCGCGGCCGAGCAGGTCGACGGCCAGTGGGTGGTGCGTCGCGCGCTGATGAGCCGCAGCGCTCGCGTGTTGATGGAAGGCCACGTGCGCGTGCCGGTCGGCGTCGGGGCGCCGTCATGAACTGGCAGCACGCCGCCGTCCCGCCGCTGCTGCGCGGAGACTTGCAGCAGCAGGCCCAGTCCGCGACGCCGGGCGAGGGTCTCGACGCGTTGACGCGCGAGCTGACCCTGCTGCGCCTGCAGCTGTCCGAGTCCAGCTTGGCCGGCGAAGTGTTCGCCAATCCGTGGTTCCACGCGCTCGGCGCGCTCGGCACGCTGCTGGTCGCGGCATCATTCTTCGTCGAAGCCGGGCAGCGCATTCGATTGGGCGGGGAGGCTGGCGCGCCACCGTCCTGAGCGTTGGGCCGGTCCGGACGCTCGTGCACCTTCCGGCCATCGAATTGGGGGACACTCGGCGGGGAGGCCGGTCGGCGCGCCGGGCCGGCCCTTCAACCAAAGGAGCTCCTGCATGGCCACCTGTCCTCCGATCCCCCGCGTCCTGCTGCTCGTGCTCGGGCTGCTGCCCCTGCCCGCAGGCGCACAGGCCGGCGCCCCGGACGCGACGTCGGCGCCGACCGCGCTGCTGATCCGGGACGTCCGCGTGTTCGATGGCGTCGGGCCCACGCTATCGGCACCCACCGACGTGCTGGTGCGCGGCAACGCCATTGACCGCATCTCGAGCGGCCTCGACGCGCCGCCGGGCGCGCGCGTGGTCGACGGCCGCGGCCGCACCCTGATGCCCGGCCTGATCGACGTGCACGTGCACATGACCTTCGGCGCCATGCCGATGACGCAGCTGATGTCGCCGGACCTCACGCCGTCTCTCGCGGAACAGGCGGCCGCCGAGCAGGCCGAGCAGATGCTGCTGCGCGGCTTCACCAGCGTGCGCGACGTCGGTGGCCCGGTCTTCGGCCTGAAGGCCGGCATCGACGCCGGCCGTTACCGCGGCCCGCGCATCTGGCCCTCCGGCCCGGCGATCAGCCAGACCTCCGGACACGGCGACATGCGCCTGCCGAACGAGCCTTCTCGGCGCTTCACCGGCCAGCTGTCGCGCTTCGAAAAGCTCGGCGCCGGCTTCATCGCGGACGGCCGCGACGAAGTGCTCACCGCGACGCGCGAGAACCTGCGCATGGGGGCCAGCCATATCAAGCTGATGGCGGGCGGCGGCACCAGCTCGTCCTACGATCCGCTCGACGTCACCCAGTACACGCTCGACGAGATGCGCGCCGCGGTCGAGGCCGCGGAGGACTGGAACACCTACGTCACCGTGCACGCCTACCACCCGCGCGCGGTGCGACGCGCCATCGAGGCCGGCGTGAAGTGCATCGAGCACGGCCAGCTGCTCGACGAGGCCACGCTGAAGCTGATCGCCGAGAAGGGCGTCTTCCTGTCGCTGCAGATGCTGATGGCGGACTCGCCGAACATGGCGCAGGAGCGCCGCATCAAGCGCTTCCCGGTCATCCAGGGCCAGGAGAAGATCTGGCCGCTGGCGAAATCGCTGGGCGTCAGGCTCGCTTGGGGTACGGATTTCCTGTTCGAGCCCGGTCTCAACCCCGAGCAGAACAGCTACCTCCTGAAGCTGCTGCCGTGGTTCACGCCGGCCGAGATCCTGAAGCTCGCGACGCACGACAACGCGCAGCTGCTCGCGCTCTCGGGCCCGCGCTCGCCATATGCCGGCACGCTCGGCGTGGTGCGCGAGGGCGCGCTGGCCGACCTGATCCTGGTCGACGGTGATCCGCTCGTCGACCTGTCGCTCGTCGCGGATCCCGCGGCGAATTTCGATCTGATCGTCAAGGACGGCGTCATCGTCAAGGAGGCCCCGTGAGCCGAGTCACCGGTATTCGCGCGTCGCGTTCGTCCCGCCGTTTCGGTGCGAAGCCGGCGGCGTGGCTGATGGCCCTGATCGGGGCCTGCGGTGCGGGTGCGGCCGTCGCCCAGGACATCCCCGAGACGGGCGGCGACGCGTCGGCGCGCTGGGTCGGCCAGGTCACGCCCTACGTCTGGGCCGCGGGCATGGGCGGGCGCCTCACGCCGTTCACGGGCGCGCCCACGTTCCAGGTCAGCAAGTCCTTCGGCGACGTGCTGGAGGATTCCGATGGCGCGTTCTTCCTGACGGCTTATGCGCGCCGGGATCGCCTGGTGCTGCTGGGCGATTTCACCCATTCGCGGTCGTCGAAGGATGGCCGCGTGCCGCCGGGCCTGCCGGCTGAAGGGCGCTTGCGCCAGCGCTCCCTGACGCTGGCCGCCGGCTGGCGCATCGCCGAGGATGAGCGCGCCGCGGTGGATGTGCTCGGGGGGCTGCGGCAGTGGTCGCTGCGCAGCGAGGTGCAGGTGCCGCTCGCCGGCGTGGCGCGTTCGCCGGGCGACACCTTCACCGATCCGATCGTCGCGGTCCGCGTCAATGCGCCGCTTTCACCGCGATGGTCGGTCATCGGCTATGCCGATATCGGCGGCTTCGGCGTCGGCTCCGAGCACACGCACCAGTGGCTGGTGAGCGCGAATTACCTGCACGGCGAAGCGTGGGCATTCTCGCTCGGCCTCCGGGCGCTGGCGGTCGACTATCGCGATGGCGGGACGCGCGTCGACGTGACGCTCGCGGGCCCCGTCCTTGGCGCGAGCTGGCGGTTCTAGCGGCGCCACGGGCGCCGCGAGGCTTGAGCGCGTTTGCGCGCCTGTGGCATGGTGCCTGCATTGAATTTGGAGCCCGTACGGTGATCGATCCGGACGGTTATCGCCCCAATGTCGGCATCATCCTGATGCGCGACGACGGCCGCCTGTTCTGGGCCCGTCGCGTGCATCGCGACGGCTGGCAGTTCCCCCAGGGGGGCATGAACAGCGACGAGACGCCGCTCGAGGCCATGTACCGCGAGCTGCAGGAAGAGACCGGCCTGCTCCCGGAGCACGTCGAGCTGCTGCATTCGACGCCGGGCTGGCTGCGGTACCGGCTGCCCTCGCGCTGCGTGCGCAACGGCGAGAAGCCGAGGTGCATCGGGCAGAAGCAGGTGTGGTTCCTGCTGCGGCTGGTGGCGTGTGAGTCGAACGTGCGGCTCGACGCCAACGAGAAGCCCGAGTTCGATCGGTTCCGCTGGGTCGACTACTGGTACCCGGTCGAGCACGTCGTGCACTTCAAGCGCGAGGTCTATACGCGCGCGCTGTGCCACGTGGCGACGGCGGCGCGAGGTCTGGCGGGGCCGGAGGCCGTGCCGGAGCCGGCGTTCGTCCCCCCGGCGGCCGAGGCCCGGAGCCGCCGGCAGGCCTGAGCCTTCACGCCCTCGACCCGGGCCTGAACCCGGCGCGCCGGCGCGCGCGCCCGGCCTTGACAGCCGACCCATTGCGGCTTGTAATGCAAACCGTTCGTATTACTGGATGCAAGCCGTGTACGTGTGCGTCTGCAACGGGGTCACCGATCGCGATATCCAGCGGGCCGTCGACGAGGGCTGCGACAGTCTCGATGCGCTCGCCGCGCGCACGGGCTGCGGCAGCACCTGCGGCTGCTGCCGCGAGTACGCGGAAGAAGCGATCGCGCAGGCCAAGTCGAAGAGCCTCGGGCTTCCCATCGCGGCCTGAGCGGTCGTCGCGAGGGTGCGAAGACCGTCTTTCGCTTTGCATCCGCCTCGCGCAGCGATTCGCGTTTACCCGTGCGCTCCGTAGCGGCGCTAGGCTTCTCCCACTACGCGTCAAGGAGCAGCCGACATGAAGGGCGACCCGCAGGTCATCCAGCACCTCAACAAGGTGCTTTACAACGAACTCACCGCGATCAACCAGTACTTCCTGCATGCGCGCATGTTGAAGAACTGGGGCTTCAAGGAACTCGGCGAACACGAGTACCACGAGTCGATCGACGAGATGAAGCACGCCGACTGGGTCATCGAGCGCATCCTTTTCCTCGAGGGCCTGCCGAACCTGCAGAACCTCGGCAAGATCATGATCGGCGAGACGCCGAAGGAAGTCTTCGAGTGCGACCTCAAGCTCGAGATGGTCGCCATTCCCGACCTGAAGGCCGGCGTGGCGCATGCGGAGTCGGTGGGTGACTACGTCAGCCGCGACCTGTTCGCGAAGATCCTTGCGTCCGAGGAAGAGCACGTCGACTGGCTGGAAACGCAGCTCGACCTGATCAAGCGCCTGGGCGAGGGCCCCTACCTGCAGACGACGCTGTCGAAGGACTGAGCGGCGCCTGGAGCCGGGAAGAGCGAAGGACGGCCGGGGCGACCCGGCCGTCCGTTTTTCAGGCCACGAGCTTGCGTAGCGACTCGCTGGCGCGCTGGAACTCGGCCTCGAGCACGGCGACCGCCACGGCGGGACGCGGCAGCGCGCCCTCGCGGGCGCCGACCTCGATGCGCTTCGCGGCGGCCGACACCGCCATGGCGCCCAGGTTGGCGCTGGAGGACTTCAGCGTGTGCGCCGGCGCGATCATCTTCTCGAGGTTGTTGTCGGCCGCCGCTTCCTCGAGCTGCTGGATGTACTTGGCGGCATCGACGAGGAACATCTGCACGAGGTTGCCGAACTCGCCGCCCATGACCTCGCGAAGCTCGGCCAGCACCTCGTCATCGAGCACGCTGGGTGTGGCGGCTCCGGACGGGATCGCCGTGCCGGACGGCGGCGCCGAGACGGGCGGAGCGACCGCGACCGGGGGGCTTTCCGAACGCTGGAGGCCGATCGGCGGCAGCATGGGCGTCGGGGCAGGCACCGCGAGCGCCGGCGTGGCGCGCCCCGTCGGTGCCGCGGATGCGTGCACGGCGCTGCGGCGGGCGAGGGCGCCCCGCTGCAGCCATCGCTTCAGGGTGTCCTCGAGCTGCGAGCGGTCGACCGGCTTCGACAAGTAGTCATCCATGCCGGCGTCGAGGCAGCGCTGGCGGTCCCCGGCCATGGCGTTCGCCGTCATGGCGACGATCGGCAGCCGGGGCAGGCGATGGGCTTCTTCGTACTCGCGCCACTCGCGCGTGGCCGTGTAGCCGTCCTTGACCGGCATCTGGCAATCCATCAGGACCACGTCGAGGTTGCCTGCGGCCATGCGCTCCAGCGCGCGCTCGCCGTCGCCCGCCGACTCGCAGATCAGGTCCATCTGGGCGATGAGCTTCTGTGCGACCAAGAGGTTCACGGGGTTGTCCTCGACCAGCAGCACGCGCGCCCGGCGGCCGATCGCGGCTTCCGAGAACGCACCGACGCTGCTGCCCTGCGGCAACGCGGCCACGGCCGGCGATGGCGCGAGCGTGCCGCCCAGCGCGAATTCGTCCTCGGCCTCGCCCGCGCCGGGCAATGGCGTCGCCTGGTCGGGCACGAGGAGGTCGGCGAGGCCAGACTTCAGGTCGGCAGCGGCGGCATCGCGTCTCAGCATGCCGACCCCGGGCGCCGAGGTGACCTCGGGCGGCAGCGGCTCGGCGCCCGCCAGCAGCAGCATCTTCAATCCGGCCACTTCCGGCGAACGCGCGAGCGCGCGCTGCAGCACCACGGCGGCCGAAGCGCCATCGCGCAGGTCCGCCACCAGTGCCTCGAAACCGCCACCCATGCCGCGGGATGCGGCCGAGCGCAGCATCTGCAGCGCTTCGGGAGGCGTGCTCGAGTAGGACAGGCGCAGGCCCCAGTTCTGCATCGCGGTGGCCAGACGCTCACGCTGCGCCGCATCGGGCGTCATGAGCAGCACCCGGGCGCCCGACAAGTCGGCGCGTGCTGCGGGCAGGTCGCCGACGGCCTTGGCGAGCGGGACTTCGAACCAGAAGCGCGAGCCTTGGCCGGGCTCGCTGTCGACGCCGATGCGGCCGCCCATCAGGGTGATGATGCGCTTGCAGATGACGAGGCCAAGGCCGGTGCCGCCATACATGCGGGTGGTCGAGGCATCGGCCTGCGAGAAGGCGACGAAGAGCTGCGACAGCTTGTCCTTCGGGATGCCGATGCCGGTGTCGATCACCTCGAAGCGCAGTGGGTGGTGCAGGCGCTCCTCGCCGTTCTTCTGGATCCGCAGGGTGACGCGGCCACGGTCGGTGAACTTGATCGCGTTGCTGAGCAGGTTGGTCATCACCTGGCGGAGTCGCGTCGGATCGCCGCGAACAGGCAGACGCACCCCCGGGTCGATCTCGAGGTGCAGCAGCAGGCCCTTGGTTTCGGCCTGCTTGGTCATCAGGCGAACCACCGACTCGGCGAGCTCGCGCAGGTTGAAGCCCGTCGTCTCGAGGTCGACCTTGTTCGCCTCGAGCTTCGAGTAGTCGAGGATGTCGTCGACGATCCGCAGCATCTGCTTCGCGGAGCCATGCGCCGTTCGCAGCAGATCGGCCTGGTCGGCGGTGAGGCGCGCGGCCAGCAGCATGTCGATCACCGGCAGGATGCCGTTGAGCGGCGTGCGGATCTCGTGGCTCATGGTGGCGAGGAACTCGCCCTTCGCCATCATCGCCGCCTCGGTCTGCTTCTTGGCGTCCTTCAGCTCGAGTTCGAGGCGGCGGTGGCGCTCCAGCTCCTGCTGCAGCGTTTCGACCATGCGCTGGTTCTCGCTGGTGAGCCTCTGGTGCTCGGCAAGGAGTTCGCGGGCTTCCCGCAGCCCGCCGGGCACCACCACGATGGCGCCGACGGTGAACCCGGCGGCGGCGATGACGGTGGGCCAGAAGCCGCCGAAAGGCAGCAGGGCGAGGACGACGGCGAGCAGGAGCCCGGCGGCGGCGGCCAGCAGCAGCCAGCCCGCGAGCAGCCGGTTGGGGATGCGGGGCGGCAGCACGTCAGAGGATCGCCTGGTTGAAATCGAAGTCAAGGGCGTCGGCGGCCTGCTGCACCAGGTTGCCCTGCACGAAGTCCACGCCGCTCATCCACAGCGTGGCGGCGGCCTGCGGGTCCTCGACGCCGTGGCCGATGACTTCGAGGCTGCGCCGATGCGCGCGGTCGATGATGACCTTCAGCTCGTCGCGCACGGCCGACGACAGCGCACCGGTCGAATACTTCCCGGCGAGCTTGATCAGCGACAGCGGCAGCTGTTCCATGGTCGATTCGACCTCGGGCCCCGGCTCGAATTGCGACAGGCAGAACTGCACGCCGTCGGCGACCATCGCCGAGCAGAACTCGCGCAGCGTGCCGGTGTGCACGCTGGCATCGGAAAGCCGCAGCTCGATCACCAGCGAGGTCCCCGGGATGTCGAGTGCGCGGAGTTCGTTGCGCAGCCACTCGGCATGGCCGCCGTGGGCGAGCGTGTACGGTGACTGGGTGACGAACAGCGTCATCGTGGCGCCGCGGTTGCGGGCATCGGCGATCTTGGCGATGGCCTCGCGCAGCACCCAGCGGTCGATCTCGACGATGAAGCCGGAACGTTCCGCCGCCGGGATCACTTCGGCGGCGGTCATGCGCTTGCCGCTGCTGGTGTCAAGGCGCAGCAGCACCTGGTAGCGGCTGTCTTCGCCGCCGGCGACGGCGACGATCGGCTGGTACAGCAGGGACAGGCGTCCCGACGACATCGCTTGGCGCATGTCGTCGATCAGCGCCTTCTGGCGCAGGACCTCCTCGGCGGCCAGCGGGCGGTACAAGTCGATGCGGTCGCTGCGCTTGCGGGCGTTGTGCGCCGTCTTCTCGACGGCGTTGAGCAGCGCGCCCGCGTCGGTGAACTCCTCCACAAGCGGCGCGACGCCGGCCACCGCCGGGGTGACCACACCCTGGTCGCCAAGGCGGAACTCGTGCGCGACCAGCGCTTCACGGAGCTGGACGCCGAGCATCAGCAGCTCGTCAGGGTCGAGGCTGGCATCCAGCACGAGAAAGCCACCGTCGGCGAAGCGGCACAGCATGCGTTCGCCGGCCAGGGGCTTGAGGAGGTCGAGGGCCTCGACGTGCAGCCGCTCGAACTGGCCGAGCCCCAGACGTTCGCGCAACCGGGCGATGGTCTCCATCTCGAGGAAGACGACGCCACCGCGGACGCGCCCTTCCGTGATCAGCTGGTCGATGCGCGCCATCATCCGGCCGCGCTCGACGATCCCGCTGTCCACGCTGCTGGGGGCCGCGGCGGCGCCGTCCGACTCCCGCTCGCGGATCTGCTGCACGTCGCGGTAACGGCGGATGCGCCCTTGCACGCTCGCGATCAGGTGCTTCGGTCGGATCGGCTTGGAAAGGAAATCGTCGCCGCCGGCGTCCAGCGCGTTGAAGCGGACCTCCTCGTCCTGCTCGCCGGTCAGGAACACGATCGGCGTATGCGCGAACGCATCGCGCTCGCGGATCAGCGCGGTGAGCTCGATGCCGTTCGCCACCGGCATGTGGAAATCCATCAGGATCAGGTCGGGCTCGAAGGTGTCGAGGGTCGGCAGCACGTCGAGCGCATCGAGCACGATGCGCGTGTCCATGCCGGCGTTGCGAAGCACGCCTTCGGCGAACAGGGCCTGGGCACGATCGTCCTCGACGATCAGCACGCGGTAGACCGGCTCGCCGGTGCTGAACAGGTCGCGCAGCCGGTTGGCCACGTCGATGCCGCCGTGCGGGCGCACCAGCACGGCGTCCATGCCGGCGCGGCGGGCCGAGAGGCGGGCCATGACGTCGTCGGTGTCGGTGATCAGCGCCATGCGGATCGGCTGGCTGGCGCGCATCCGGATCGGCTTCATCGCCTCGCCGATGCGATCGATCGACGCGGCATGCATCCGGTCGATGAGCACCACGTCGGCCGGCAGGGCGCCGACCAGTTCGACGAGCTCGTCGATGTCCGAAAGTGCGTCCACCTCGAACTGCCGGGAGCGCAGCTGCTCGGCCAGCACCTCGGCCTCGCGGCTTTCATCGGACAGGAGATAGAGCCGCAGCGCCGTCATGGGTAGCGATCCGTTGCCAAAGCGAGAGTCGTCGAGTGTAGACGCCTCGGCGGGGGACGGGCGTGTACCGGAAGTGGGGAGGGCGGCGCGGTTCATGGGCATGGCCGGGATGCAGCGCGCCGGTGCGGCGTCGGCCACCCATCGCCGCCAGAAGCCCAGAGGCAAGCCCTCCGCGCGTGGGGGGTGCGGAAGGATCACGAGCGAGCGCTCGACGTACTCGTGGCCGCCTGCGGGCAGCTGGTCGATCAGCGTCTCGAGCAGCGCACTGAGGCGTGCGCCGAGGATCGGGTCGGGCAGGCCCTGGCGCTCGAGTGGCTGGGCCAGCGATTCGGCGAGCAGCAGGGCCGTGTCGACGGCGGGCCCGCGGTCGAGCGCATGGAGGCCGTGGACGAGCGGTCCGAGGTCCTCCCTGATCTGGGCGACTGCGTTGATGTCCCAGCCCGCGCGGCGCGCCCGGCGCACACGGCGTTCCATCTGCCGGCAGCGCTGGCGCAGGACGGGGGCAAGGTCGTCGGCCGCGATTCGGCCGGCTTCGAAAGCGGCGACGGACACAGGCGGCGGGCTCCAAGGGGTTCCCGCATTGTTGGTCCGCTCCCGGGGCGCGGCAATCCGCGTTCAACAAGATTCACACTTGTGACGCGCTTCGCGTTTTGTTTCCTTGCCTTTTGGTGAGGCCGCGGACGAGACGCCACCCGAGGTAGAGGCCTGCGGCGGTCATGGCCGCCAGCAGGAACGCCGCCGCGATCGGGGCCAGGATCGCCAGCACCAGCCCGCCGGCGGCGACGACATCCTCGGTACCGGAGGCCACCCAGTTGGAGACCGGCTCCGGCGAGGCATTGATGGCGACCCGGGTGCTGCTCTTCAGTGCGTGGGTGGACAATGCGGCCGCCCCGCCCAAGGCGGCCGCCGCGACGCCCCATTCGCCGTCGGGGGCGAACGCCGCCGAGGCGAGGAAGGCGCCGGCCGGAACGCGCGCCAGCGTGTTGACGAGGTCCCAGGCGGAATCGACCCCGGGGATCTTGTCGGCGAAGAACTCCACCACGGCGAGGGCACCGGCGGTGCCGAGCACCCACGGCGAGGTCACCACCTCCATGCCGGCTGGAAGCGGCATCCAGCCCAGCAGGGCGGCGATCCCGACACCGAAGACCGTCAGGTAGGCGCGCACGCCGGCCAGACAGGCGAGGGCCAGGCCTAGGGCGAACAACGGCGCGTCGGGCATCGGGGCACTCCTCGGGCGGCGGGGAACGACCGGAGTATGGAAGTGATCGCTTGACCCTGCCTGAAGGAGGCCGCTATACCGGTCCCCCCGTCTCGGACCTGGACCGTGAACGCCCCACGCGACGACGACGCCCGCTTCATCGTGGTGCCCCGACGGGCATCCGACCGCCTGCGCCGCTGGGCCATCGTGGCGGGCTGGCCGCTGTCGCTGGTGCTGCTCTGGGGGTGGATGGCCTGGCGGGCCGAGCCGGCCCTCACCGCGTTGCGGGCCGAACACGGCGAGCTGCTTGCGGCGTACGCGGAGACCCGCGCCGAGCTGGAAGCCGTGAAGCAGCAGGTCGCGACGCTGTCGCGGTCGGAGCAGATCAGCCGCGCGGCCAACGTCGAAGTGCAGGAGACGCTGGCGGAGCGGGACGAGGAAATCGCCGCCTTGCGCGCCGACGTGGCGTTCTACGAGCGGCTGGTCGGCGCCACCGGCCAACGCCGCGGCCTCACGGTGCACGCGGCCGAGTTCCAGCCCGAGGCCGGGGGCAGCTGGCGCTACACCCTGACCCTGACGCAGAACCTCAATCGCGGCGCGATCAGCGCCGGACGACTCCGTTTCGCCGTGGAAGGCGTTTCCGCGGGTGCGCTGAAGACCGTCGACTGGGACACGCTGCGGCAGGCCGACAACGCGCCGGGTCAGGCGTATTCTTTCCGCTACTTCCAGAAGCTCGACGGCAGCATCGTGCTGCCGGCCGGCTTCACCCCACAGCGGGTCCGCGTCACCCTCGAGGGCGGCGGCGGCCCGGTCGAGGCCACCCTCCCCTGGCAGGGCGGTGCGGCGCCCTGATTCCCCCCGAAAGGATCGTTCCATGCTCGGTTTCGGTGATTCCAAATCCCGCGCGTCCCGCGCCGGCGGCAGCGTCGACACGCTGATCGGCCCGCAGATGGTGCTGCGTGGCGACATCCAGTTCTCGGGCGGTTTGTACCTCGAGGGGCAGCTGATCGGCCGCGCCATCGCGGACGCCGGCGCCGAGGCGATGGTCACGATCGCGGCCCGCGGCCGCGTCGAGGGCGAGCTGCGTGCGCCGGTCATCGTCATCAACGGCAGCGTGAAGGGCGACGTGCACGCCACGCAGCGGCTCGAGCTCGGCCCGGAAGCGCGTGTCGAAGGCAACCTGCATTACGCCGTGATCGAGATGGCCGCCGGTGCGGCCGTGACCGGGCAGCTGGTGCACGTGGCCGCCATGGCGCCGACGGGCGGGCCCGGCAAGGGCGGCGGAACGCCGTCCGCATCGCCGCGGACGACCGCCGAGCGCGAAGCGACACCGGCCTGACGCGTCGCGTGCTTGAATCGCAGGATGCCGATCGCCATATCCCCGCCATGACGACGCCCAGCTACCAGGACCTCGACGCCCCCTTGGGCTTCACGCCGGCCGCCGCGGCCAAGGTCGCCGCGCTGATCGCGGACGAGGGCAATGCCGACCTCAAGCTGCGCGTCTACATCACCGGCGGCGGCTGCTCGGGCTTCCAGTACGGCTTCGAGTTCGACGAGGCGAGCAACGAGGACGACGTGGCCGTGCAGCGCGACGGCGTGACCCTCGTGGTCGATCCGCTGAGCCTGCAGTACCTGATGGGGGCCGAGGTCGACTACCGCGAGAGCCTCGCGGGCTCGCAGTTCGTCATCCGCAACCCCAACGCCAAGACCACCTGCGGCTGCGGCAGCAGCTTCTCGGTGTGAGCCTCTCGGGCTTCGCCTTCGTCGACGGCGGTTTCGACCGCGCTGCCCACCTTCGATCGTCTGCCGAGGCCCTCGACGCCGCGTGGCCCGGCGCGCGCGTGCTGCGACTCGATGGCGAATCGCGCAGCCTCGAGGCGGGCGAATTCGATACCTGGCCCGTCGGCGAGACGGTGGCCGGCGAGCGTCCCGAGGACGCCGTGTTCCTCGGGCTCGTCGAGGCCGTTCCCTGTTTCGCCTTGGAGCGACCGGCGGAGGGTGCGCCCACGGTCGACCTTCGCCGTGCCGGCATGCAGTGGCCGGGCCGCGAGGCCGCGCTGTTCGCGGCCGCGGCGGGCCTGCTGAACTGGCGGCGTCGAGCGTGCTTCTGCGGTGGGTGCGGCACGGCGCTCGAACGTCGGCAGGCGGGTTGGTCGGCGCGGTGCCCCGGATGCGGACTCGAGGCCTACCCGCGCACCGATCCGGCCATCATCGTGGCCGTCAGCTCCGGCGATCGCCTGTTGCTCGGCCGGCAGGGCAGCTGGCCGCCGGGCCGCTGGTCGGTGGTCGCTGGTTTCGTCGAGCCCGGCGAATCGCTCGCGCAGGCCGTTCGCCGCGAGGTGTTCGAGGAAACCCGCATCGCCGTGCGCAACGTACGCTACGCCGGCGACCAGCCCTGGCCGTTCCCGATGGCCTTGATGCTCGGCTTCCACGCCGAAGCCGAGCCCGATGCGCCGGCGCCGGAGGTCGATGACGAGCTCGAGGCCGCACGCTGGTTCACGCGCGACGAGGTCCTCGCCGGCCTGGCGGCCACCGATGCACCGCGCGGGGACGATCCCCCGCCGCTGGCCTTCGCGCCGCGCCTGTCGATCGCCCGGGCGCTGATCGAGGCCTGGGCGCACGGCCGCGACTGAGCCCTTCGACGAGCCCGTCGCCCCCGCGCGCTAGACTGCTCCCCCGAACGAGCCCGTCGCGCCCAAGACCGGATGTCCATCACCCTCGTCGCCGTCATCGCCGCGTTGCTCCTTGGCCATGTCGCCAAGCCGCTGGCCGCGCTCCGCCACCACGATGGCTTCGTCGCCTGGCTGGGCGTGCTCGGCGCCGAGGGCGGCAGCCTGCGCCGTGCCGCGCTGTGGTTCGGCCTCGGCCTGCCGCTGGTCCTGCTGGCCGCGCTGCAGTGGTGGCTCGCCGGTTGGGCCTATGGCCTGCCGAGCCTGCTGCTCGGCATCGCGGGTCTGTTCTACGCCTGGGGTCCGCGCGACCTCGACCTCGATGTCGAAGCCGTGATCGAGGCCGATGGCACGGAGGCGCGCCGCGAGGCGGCGAAGCCGCTGTTCCCGCAGCAGGCCGAAGCCGTCATCGAGGGTGGCCCGCTGGTGGAGGCCGTGTTCCGCTGCGCGCTGTGGCGCTGGTTCGGGCCGCTGTTCTGGTTCCTCGTGCTCGGGCCGGTGGGCGCGGTTGGCTACCGCCTCGTGGCGCTGTCGGCGCAAGGCGCCGCGCAGCAGCGCCTGCCGGAAGCGCAGCGTGGCACCGCCGGCGTGCTGCTCGGCGTGCTCGACTGGCCGGTCGCGCAGCTGATGACCCTGACGCTGGCGCTCGCCGCCGACTTCGATGCCGTCATCGGGGCCTGGCGCCGGTGGCATGCCGATGGGGTTCGCCTCGGCCTCGGTCACCTGGAGGCGGCCGCCCGGGCCAGCGTGGCCGTTGAACTCGCCGAGGAGGAGGCCTACGCGGCCGACGGCCCGGCGCAGGCCCCTGCATTGCTGGAGCTGCGCGATGCGATGAGCCTGGTCTGGCGCATCCTCGTGATCTGGCTGGGCGTGCTGGCGCTGTTCGTCGTGGCGGGATTCGTCGGCTAACGGCCCGGCACCAACGCTGTCGCGCCTGCCGCGCGGGTCGTCAGGCCGCGTCACCGCGCAACGCGCGCACCCTGGCTTCGAGCAGGGCCGCGGTGGCGATCTCGCCGGGCACCGGCGTCGTCGCCTCGATGCCGATCGCCGCGCGGAAGCGGCGCGGCAATCGCATGCGGCCGAGCGCCGAATCGCGGCGGCTGAACAGGCTGCCCCAGAGGTTCTTCAGCGCCATCGGCACCACCGGCACCGGGCGGCGCGCGAGGATCTTCTCGACGCCGGGGCGGAAGGGTGCGATCTCGCCGTCCCTGGTCAGCCCGCCCTCGGGGAAGAGGCCGACGATCTCGCCGTTCGCCAGCGCCGCGTCGATGCGGTCGAAGGCGCGCTGCATCAGTGCGGGGTCTTCCTTGCTGCCGGCGATGGGGATCGCGCCCGCCGCGCGGAACACCCAGTTCATGACCGGGATGCGGAAGATCTTGTAGTACATGACGAACTTCACCGGGCGCGGGATCGCACCGGCCAGCAGCAGCGCGTCCATGTAGCCGACGTGGTTGCACACCACCAGCGCCGGCCCCTCGTCGGGGATGTTCTCCTCGATGCCCCTGGTGTCGATGCGGTACATGGCGAGCGTCGCCAACCACACCAGGAAGCGCATCAGGAACTCGGGCACGAGGCTGAAGATGTGGATCGCGACGACCGCGTTCAGCACCGCGGTGACGAGGAAGAGCTCGGGAATCGACAGGCCTGCCGGTCCCAGCAGCACGATGGCGATCCCCGCCGCGATGACGATGAACAGCGCGTTGAGGATGTTGTTGGCGGCGATCACGCGCGAGAGCTGCTCGCGCGGCGCGCGCTGCTGCACGAGCGCGAACAGGGGCACGATGAAGAAGCCGCCGAACAGGCCGATCAGCGTGAGGTCGAGGGCGATGCGCGCGCTGCCCTCGGCGGCGAGGAAGCCGCGCCAGTCGAGCGCGTTGGCGGTGCCGGCCGCGACCTCGAGGGCGTGCGCGCTGGCCTGCGGCTGCGCCAGCCACAGGTCGACGCCGAACACCGTCATGCCGATGGCGCCGAGCGGCACCAGGCCGATCTCGACGGTGCGGCGCGACAGCGTTTCGCAGAGCAGCGAGCCTGCGCCGATGCCGAGCGAGAACAGGGTGAGCAGCAGCGGGATCACCGTGGCGTCCCCGCCCAGCACGTCGATGGCGTACTTCGGCAACTGCGCGAGGAACAGCGCGCCGAAGAAGAAGAACCAGCTGATGCCGAGCACCGAGTTCAGCACCGCGCGCTGGCCCTTCAGCGTGGCCAGCGTGGAGAGCGTGGCGCGCAGCGGGTTGCGGTCGATGGCGAGGTCCGGCGCCGTGGCGGGCGCTTCGGGGACGAAACGCGCGGCGATATAGCCGGCGACGGCGATGGCGATGACGGCCAGCGAGGCGAGGAAGGGACCGTTCTCGTACTCGCTGATCAGCACGCCGCCGAAGATCGTGCCGACGAGGATGGCGAGGAAGGTGCCGGTCTCGACGAGGCCGTTGCCGCCGGTGAGCTCCTCCGGTTTCAGCGCCTGCGGGAGGATCGCGTACTTGATCGGCCCGAACAGCGTGCTCTGTGCGCCGAGCAGGAACAGCACGCCGAGCAGGAAGGGCAGCGAGTCCAGCCAGAAGCCCACCGCCGCGAGCACGGCGATGACGATCTCCAGCAGCTTGATGCGGCGGATCGAGCGCGCCTTCTCGTACTTCTCGGCCCACTGGCCGGCGGTGGCGGAGAACAGGAAGAAGGGCAGGATGAACAGCGCGCTGGCAAGGTTGGCCCAGAGACTGCGCTCGTCGTCGGTCAGGCCCACCGCCTTGACGGTGACGAGGATGACCAGCGCCTGCTTGAAGACATTGTCGTTGAAGGCCCCGAGCGACTGGCTCAGGAAGAACGGGGCGAAGCGGCGTTGGCCGAGCAGGGCGAACTGGCTGTGCGACATGCGGGTCTCCGAAGACCCGTCGACACTAGCAAAGCGCGGCCGCCGTCCGCTCGAGCCCGAGTCGCCGGCCGTCGACGTCGCGGAACCTGCGACCCGGCGTGCCTCCGGCCCGAGCCCGATGGGCCCGCTACGAGAGCGGCGGCGGCGCGGTCGAAGCGAAGGCGGGGCGCGCCGCGAACGTCGCGTACCACGCAGCCACGCGCGGGGCGAGCGGACGCCACGGGTGGTCGGGCAGGCGATAATCCAGCCAGCCAAGCGCCGACGCCACCGCGAGGTCGGCCAGCGTCACGCGACCGCCGACGAAGTGGGCGCGGTCCGCCAGCCGGCGCTCGAGTTCCGCGAAGGCGCCGTCGACCTTGGCCCACTGCCAGTCCTGCCACGCGGCGCTGCGCTGCTCCGGCGTGCGGCCGGGCCAGAGGCGTTCCATCCGCACCAGCACGGCGGCGTCGAGCAGGCCGTCGGCCAGCGCCTCGATGCGGCGCACGGCAAGGCGCTCGGCGCGGTCGTCCGGGATCAGGCGCGGGCCGTCGCCGAGGCCGTCGAGCAGCTCGACGATGACGCGGGAGTCGTACCAGGCCTCGCCGTCGTCGGTGACGAGGCAGGGCACCTTGCGCAGCGGGTTGGCGTCGGCCACGCCGTTGTCGGCCCGGAAGACGTCCACCT
The DNA here is from genome assembly GCF_054777375.1 of Silanimonas algicola. Lineage (NCBI taxonomy): Bacteria > Pseudomonadati > Pseudomonadota > Gammaproteobacteria > Lysobacterales > Lysobacteraceae > Silanimonas > Silanimonas algicola. The sequence continues at coordinate 539,123 of NZ_BAAHAS010000003.1, forward strand.
CGACCAGCTCGAGCGCGATGCCGCGCTCGGCGGCGACGGCGCGCACCTTGCGGGCGAAGGGCGAGGGCAGGGACAGCATCAGCTTCATGCGGAACCTCCGGGGTCAGGCGGACTCGCGGGCGACCGCGCGCCAGCCGATGTCGGTGCGGTGGAGCTCGTTCGCCCACGAGATCCTGGCGACGGCCTCGTAGGCCTTGCGCTGTGCCTCGCGGATGTCCGCACCCTTGGCACAGACGCAAAGCACGCGCCCGCCGCTGGTGGTCACCACGCCGCCGTCGAGCGTGGCGCCGGCGTGGAACACCTTCGCGAAGGCCGGCACGGCGTCGAGGCCGTGGATCACGTCGCCGGTGATCGGCGTTTCCGGATACGGCTTGGCGGCCATCACCACGCCGAGCGCGGGCTCGGGCGACCAGCGCGCCTCGACCGTGTCGAGCCGGCCGTCGATCGCCGCCTCGACGAGATCGACGAGGTCGGAGTCGAGGCGCAGCATCACCGGCTGGGTTTCCGGGTCGCCGAAGCGCACGTTGAACTCGATGACCTTGGGCGCACCCTGGGCATCGATCATCAGGCCGGCGTAGAGGAAGCCGGTGAACGGCACGCCGTCCGCGGCCATGCCGCGCACGGTGGGCTCGACCACCTCGCGCATCACGCGGGCATGCACCTCGGGCGTCACGACCGGGGCGGGCGAGTACGCGCCCATGCCGCCGGTGTTGGGGCCGGTGTCGCCATCGCCGACGCGCTTGTGGTCCTGCGAGGTGGCCATCGGCAGCGCGTGCACGCCATCGACCATCGAGATGAAGCTGGCCTCCTCGCCGTCGAGGAAGTCCTCGATCACGACGCGCGAACCGGCGCTGCCGAAGGCGTTGCCGGCCAGCATGTCGCGCACGGCGGCTTCGGCCTCGGCCACGTTCATCGCGACGATCACCCCCTTGCCCGCGGCGAGGCCGTCGGCCTTGACCACGATGCGGGTGTCATTGAGTTCAGCGGTGCGGGCGCGGATGTAGGTGCAGGCCGCATCGACCTCGGTGAACACCTCGTAGCCGGCGGTGGGGATGCCGTGGCGCTTCAGGAAATCCTTGGCAAAGGCCTTGCTGCCCTCGAGCTGCGCCGCTTTTGCCGTGGGCCCGAAGATGCGCTGCCCGGTCGCGCGGAAGCGGTCGACCACGCCGGCCACCAGCGGTGCCTCGGGGCCGACGACGGTGAGTGCCACGCCCTCGCGCTGCACGAGCGAGAGCAGGCCGTCGAGATCGGAGGGCTTGATGTCGACATTGCGGCACTTCGGCTCGGTGCCCGTGCCGGAGTTGCCGGGCGCGACCAGCACTTCGGACACGCGCGCCGACTGCGCGAGCTTCCAGGCCAGCGCGTGCTCGCGGCCGCCGTTGCCGATCACCAGAATCTTCATGACGTGCGCATCCACATTCGACGTTTCCATCAGTCTTGCCCGTAGAAGATCAGCGCGCGTTGGCCATTGCCGTATTCGTTCCTCACTGCGGCATCGGCCCCGGTGGCGGGGTCGCCCCAGAGGTCGTTGGCCGTCTTGACCATCACCGCCTCGAGGTGGCGAAGCTGGCGATGGTGGCGCGGTGGGTGTGTCTTGGTGTTGAGCTCACGAAGCTCTTCGATGAACGTCGCGATGTCGTCTGGCGTCACGATGAAGTGCACGGGGTGGATCATGTCCTGCTTCGTGGTCTCGCCGATCTGGATGGCCCGCTGGGGATTCCTGAAGCGTTCGAAGAAGGAACCTTCGATCCCACGATCCTGCTGGTACTTGGCGGCATAGCCCATGCTGTCGATGCCGTAGAACTCGTAGCTGATCGGGCTTTCCATCGCACCGCCCTCGGTGCACAGCCCAACGATGAGGCCGTCGGCCTCGATCTGGAAGTGCTCGCGCAAGGCCGGGTTGCGGTTGCCAGCGAGCAGGTCGTTGATGTGCGCTTTCTCGCGCACGATGGTTTCGCGAAGCTCGCGCCATTCGATGGAGCAGGCATGCCAGCCGAAGCCAGTGGCGTTACAAGCCGACGCGCCGACCAAGGCAGCCAGCAGAATTCCGTGCTTCATGTGGCGCAGCCCTCAGTGGCGGAAATGGCGGGTGCCGGTGAACACCATCGCCATGCCGTGCTCGTCGGCGGCGGCGATCACCTCGGCGTCGCGCATCGAACCGCCCGGCTGGATCACGGCGCGGATGCCGGCCTTCGCGGCCGCATCGATGCCGTCGCGGAAGGGGAAGAACGCATCGCTGGCCATCACCGCGCCTGGCACGACGAGCCCGGCCTCCTCGGCCTTGAGGGCGGCGATCCTGGCGCTGACCACGCGGCTCATCTGGCCCGCACCAATGCCGACGGTTTGCGCGTCCTTCGCGTAGACGATGGCGTTCGACTTCACGTACATCGCCACCTGCCACGCGAAGACGAGGTCGGCCATTTCCTCCGGCGAGGGCTGGCGCTTCGTCACGATGCGGCCGTCGCCCGCGGCCCAGGGCGTGACGTCGGCGTCCTGCACCAGCAGGCCGCCGGCGATGCGCTTGTAGTCGAGCGCGGCGCCCGGCGCGTCGAGCGCGCCGCAGGCCAGCACGCGCACGTTCGGCTTCTTCGCGATCACGGCCACGGCGTCGTCGCTGACCACCGGGGCGATCACCACCTCGACGAACTGGCGCTTGAGGATCTCCTCGGCAGTGCCGGCGTCGAGCGGGCGGTTGAAGGCGATGATGCCGCCGAAGGCCGAGGTCGGGTCGGTGGCGTAGGCGCGGTCGTAGGCCGCGAACACGTCCTGCGCCAAGGCCACGCCGCAGGGGTTGGCGTGCTTGACGATCACGCAGGCCGGCTGGTGGAACTGCTTGACGCATTCCAGCGCGGCGTCGGCGTCGGCGAGGTTGTTGTAGCTGAGCTCCTTGCCCTGCAGGAAGCGCGCGGTGGCGACGATGCCCATCGGCGCGCCGCGCTCGACGTACAGCGCGCCGCGCTGGTGCGGGTTCTCGCCGTAGCGCAGCTTGCTGGCGAGGTCGAGCTGCAGGTTCAGCGTGCTCGGCCACTCCGCGGCCTTCGCTTCGTCCTCGACGCGCGCCGAGAGCCACATGCTCACCTTGCCGTCGTAGCGCGCCGTGTGCGCATAGCCCTTGGCGGCGTAGCCGCGGCGCTGCGCGGCGGTGGTGCCGCCGGCGGCGAGCGCCTCGAGGAAGCCGTCGTAGTCGGCCGGGTCGGTGAGCACGGCGACGCGCGCGTGGTTCTTCGCCGCCGCGCGCAGCATGGCCGGGCCGCCGATGTCGATGTTCTCGACGGCGTCCTCGTACGTGCAGTCGGCCTTCGCGACCGTCGCCTCGAAGGGGTAGAGGTTCACCACCAGAAGATCGATCGCTTCGATGCCGTGCCGGGCCATCACCGCGTCGTCGGTGCCGGCGCGGCCGAGCAGGCCGCCGTGCACGGTCGGGTGCAGGGTCTTGACGCGGCCGTCCATGATTTCCGGGAAGCCGGTGACCGCCGAAACGTCGGTGACGGCCAGGCCGGCCTCGCGCAGGGCCTTGGCCGTGCCACCGGTGGAGAGCAGCACCACGCCTTTCGCGGCAAGCGCCTGGGCCAGCGGCAGCAGGCCGGTCTTGTCGGAAACGGACAGCAGGGCCCGGCGAATGGGCTGGCGATGGTCGGTCATGCGTCTCCCTCGGCCCGTCGCGGGCGGAAAGACGCGAATTATACGGGCGGCGGGCGACCCCGGTCGGGGCGATCAGCGCAGCAGGCCGACGGCTTCGAGCTTCTTGCGCAGCGTCGCGCGGTTGATGCCGAGCACGGCCGCGGCGCGGCTCTGGTTGCCGTCGCAGTGCTTCATCACTTCCGCCAGCAGGCCGGTTTCCATTTCCGACAGCATCAGCGCGTAGAGCGAATCCGCTTCGCATTCGCCGCGGTCGCTGAGATAGCGGCGCGTGGCGCGGGACACGGCCTCGCGCAAAGCGGGCACGGCCGGAGCGGCTTCGGCACGGGAGGAGAGAGCGTTCACGGGGACCCCAGAATCGAACCCGCCGGCCGTCCAGTGGGCGGCGGGGTAGGGGAGTCTGCCCCAATTCCCGCCATCGCGCGACCTCGACTTTGGGGTCAGTGGAAATCGAACTCGAAGGCCACGGCACGGTTGCCGGGGTCGAGGATCTCCAGGGCGATGGTCGCCGACTGGCCCGGAGCCAGGCCATCGCTGGAGGGTGTTCCCCCGAGGTACTCCACCGGCTGGAATCGGCGCAACCCGATCCGCTGGCCGTCGAGATCGGTGAGTGCCAGTTCCAGCAGCGGCCAGGCCTGGGTCCATGCGGCGTCGTTGCGGAAGCTGGCCGTGACGAGCAAGGCCTGCCCGTTGCTGGGATGCGGCTGGATCTCCCGGCTGAGCACGACGAAGGCCTTGGGCTCGTGCCACGTCGGCAGGGTGCAGCCCAGCGAGGCGCAGGCGCGCTCCATCCACGGTCGCCACGTCGGGCTGGCGGCGAAGCGGGCGCGGTCGGCCAGCACGATCTGCACGAGCAGCAGGACGCAGCCGGCGACCAGCAGGGCCCCGATGCGCCAGCGGCCTGCCCGGGAGAGCGGGGCGATTTTCGGCGGGGGGCGGACGAAGCTCGGGAGGGCGCGCGGCATGGCGACGGAGTGTAAAGGCTTCAATCCGGCCGCCGGCGGCCGGTGATGCGCACCCAATCCTCGCGTTGGGTCACGACAAGGTCGTCGAACCACGCCGAATAGCGTTCGACCAGCGCCCCGTCCTGGCCCTTGAGGATGCCGGAGAGCGCAATCACGCCGCCCGGCGCCACCCGCGAGGCGAGCACGTCGGCCAGCGCGTCGAGCGCCACGGCGAGGATGTTGGCGACGACGACGGGATAGGTCGCCTTCGGTTCTTCCGAGGGCAGGAACACGCCCATCCGATCGGCCACGCCGTTGCGCGACGCGTTGTCGGTGGTGGCGAGGATGGCCTGCGGGTCGTTGTCGACGCCGACCGCGCGCCCGGCCCCGAGCTTCAGCGCGGCCAGCGCGAGGATGCCGCTGCCGCAGCCGAAATCGAGCGCGGTCTTGCCGGCGAGATCGAGGCCGTCGAGCCACTCGAGGCAGAGCGCGGTGGTGGCGTGCGTGCCCGAGCCGAAGGCGAGGCCCGGATCAAGGCGCACGACGGCCGCGTTCGCGGCCTGCGCGGCCTCGGGCAGGTCGTGGTCCCAGGGCACGATCCACGTGCGGGTGCCGAAGGCCATCGGCTGGAACTGGTCCATCCACGCGCGAACCCAGTCCTGGTCGTCGACCACGCGGAACGAGGCCGACGCGAGATCGGCGCGCGGATCGATCGATTCCAGCGCGGCGAGAAGCGGCTCGCGCGGCACGTTCTCCTCGAACAGCGCCACCACGAGGCAGTCCGCCCACAGCGGCGTTTCGCCGACGCCGGGTTCGAGGATGGCCTGCTCGTTCGTGGTGTCGGCCTGCGGATCGAGCAGGGTGACGCTCATCGCGCCGAGGTCGGTGAGGGCGCGCTCGAGCCAGGGCTCGTCGGCGGCGCGGCAGCGCAGGGAGAGTTCGAGGTGGGGCATGGGGGCATTGTAGGATGCCGGCATGTCCCAGCACTCCCAGGCCAAGCGCGCCGCCCGCAAGAAGCGCGAAAAGAAGGCCGCGAACGCGGCCGCCTCCCGCCGAACGGGCACGCCCTTCGTCGCGCATGCGCAGCTCGTCGATGACGCTGGCGCCCTCGTGGCCGCGGGCGGGCTCCATGGCGACGAGTGGGTGATGGTGGTGGCCGGGCGCGCGCTGGACGGCATCGACAGCCCGGGCCTGCTGATCGCCATGCTCAAGCACACGGCGTCGCGCTGCGAATCGGAAGGCCGCGGCACCACGCTGCGGATCTCGCCGGTGCTGGAAAAGGCCGCTGCCGAGGAAGCCGCCGAGGGCGGGCACACGCTCGAGGAGTGGCTGGCGATGCTGGAGGCCGAACGCGCCGAGCACGCCGAGAAGAAGCGCGCCGCGGCGGCGGCCGGGCCGGGCCCGAACCTGCACTGAGCGGCGTTGCCGGCGCGGGGCGCCGGCTCAGCCTTCCACGCGGTTGCGGCCGTTGGCCTTGGCCCGGTACAGCGCCTCGTCGGCGCGCAGCAGCAGGCGGTGGTGGTCGTCCAGGCCGGCGGCTTCCGCCACGCCGACGCTGGCGGTGATGCGCAGCGCCGGATCGATGTCGGACAGGTCCACGGCCTGGATGCTCTCGCGCAGCCGCTCGCAGGCGGCACGGGCCGACCCCAAGGCGGTTTCGGGCAGCAGCATCGCGAACTCTTCGCCGCCCCAGCGCGCCACCACGTCGAAGCCGCGCGAGTCGTTCTTCAGCCGCTGCGCCACGCGCTTGAGCACCTCATCGCCAACCGCATGGCTGAAGCGGTCGTTGATCGCCTTGAAGTGATCGAGGTCGACGATGGCGATGCTCAGGGGCGCGCCATTGCGGCGCGCCCGCGCGAACTCGCGGGCGAGTGCCTCGTCGAAGGCGCGACGGTTGTTGATGCCGGTGAGGGCGTCCTCGCGCGCCTGGCGGGCGAACTCCTCGGCCTGGAACCGCAGGCGCGCCTTCTGCTGTTCGATCTCCAGCGTGCGCTCCTCGACCAGCCGGGCCAATCGCTGCTCGTTCGCGGCCAAGCGGTGGAGGCGCCAGCGCAGCAGCAGGCCGGCACCCAGGGTGGCGGCGACGACGAAGCCCCAGACCACCAGCGTGCGCTCCCACCAGAGGGGCGCCACGTCGATCACCACGCTGGCGCGGCTTTGTCCCCATTCGCCGCGTGGGTGCGCCGCCTCGACGCGGAAGGTGTAGCGGCCTGGCGGGAGCGTGGTGTACTCGGCGAGTGTTTCACCGCCGCGTTCGATCCAGTCCTGGTCGAAGCCGTCGAGCCGGTAGCGGTAACGCAGGCGCTCCGACAGCACGAAGCCCAGCCCGGCATAGCGCAGTTCGATGCGGCGTGTGCCGCCCGGCACCGTCACCGCGGCCGCCCCCGCGGGGGCAATGCCCTGGCCGTCGGCGGTGATCGACTCGATGACCACCGGCGGGGCGTTGCGCGTGTAGCGCTGGAGGTCGGCGGGGTCGATGCGCGCCGCTCCGACCGAGGTGGCGAACCACTGGCGCCCGCGGCGGTCCATCGCCACCACCGGCTGCGAGCCGCCGTTGCACTGCGCGCTGGCCATGCCATCCGCTTCGGTGAAGCGCTCGACGTCGAGCGGCACCGCCGCGCCGTCGGCGACGTCGTTCAGTCGGGTCATGTCGAGGCGAAGCACGCCCCGGTTGCCGCTCGCCCAGAGCTGGTCCTGGGGGTCGCGCAGCAGGCCGAACACCTTTTCGTAGGGCAAGCCCTGCGCGAGGCCCACGGCACCGGTGGGGCGGCCGTTCACGTCGAAGCGCAACAGGCCGCGGTCGGAGGCGATCCACACGTGGTCGCGCGTGGCGTCGTGGAGGAAACCGAAGGCGTACTTCGCCTCCTCGAAGACGCCGAGATCCAGGGGGCGCAACCGGTCGTCCTCGACGATGACGGCGCCCAGGCCGGTGCCGACCCAAAGCTCCCGGCGCACCCCGAGGTGGAGGGCGACGATGAAATTGGTGGGCAAGCCGCTGGTCTCGTCCCAGCGACGGAGGGTGCCAGCCTCCCAGCGCACAAGGCCGCGGGTGGTCCCCAGCCACAGGCGGTCGCCGTCCGTCTGGAGGGCCCGGATTTCATTCGACGGCAGCCCCTCGGCGGTGTGCAGGTGCTTCAGGACGCGCTGCCCGTCCCACAGCATCGCGCCATCGTCGTGGGTGCCCACCCACACCCGCCCTTGGCCGGCGTCGGCGAGGCTCAGCACCGACGCGCCTTCCAGCGGAGTGCCCCCGCCAAGCGATGTCACGGTGCCGTCTTCGGCATGCACGGCGAGGCCCTGCGCGGTGCCGATGAGCACGCTGCCGTCGTCGCGTGCCAGCACGGTGCGGACGAAATCGTCGGGCAGGCCGTGATGGCGGACGGTGTTGGTGAAGGGCGAGTCGGTGAAGCGGAACAGCCCGCCGTTGGTGCCGACCCAGAGGCTGCCTTCGCGGTCGATGAACAGGCTGAGCACGCGGGAACTCGGGCGGTCGCCGCCGACGCCGAGGCGATCGAGCCCGCGTGTCGTCCAGCGCATCAGGCCGTCGTTCAGCGTGCCGATCCACAGGCCGCCTTGGCCGTCCGGCAGCAGGCGGCTGATGCTGATGCCGGCGAGCTGCGGGTCGAGCGGTTGGAAGTCGAGCGGCACCTGGCGTGCGTCGGCCACATAGAGGCCGCTCGGCGTACCGACGAGCAGGCGGTCGCCGTCCGCGGTGATCGCGGTGACCGGGCCGGCCGGAAGGCCACGCGCGCCCGCGGGATGCAGGTTGTCGTCACCCACCCGATACAGGCCGGCCGCATGGGCGGCCCACCAGCCGCCCCGTGCGTCGCGGGCCAAGCCGTAGTTGGTGCCGACGTCCACCCCGTCATCCGGTTCGAGCACTTTGCCGCGGCCTGTCGGGTCGATCTGCATCACCCCGAAGGTTTCGGTGCCAACCCACAGGCGGCTTTCGGCGTCGCCTTCGACCTGGGTCACCATGGCCGGGGCATCGGGCAGGGAGCGCCACGCGCCATCGAGTTCGCGACGCACGAGGGTGCCGCGGGCGCCGCCGAGCACGAGGCGGCCGTCGTGATCGACGTGGAGGGCGCGAAGCGCGGCGTCGGCCAGCACGGGAATCTCGCGGCGGTCGAAGACGGCGAATTCGTGGCCGTTGTAGCGGACCACGCCCTCCCAAGTGGCGAACCAAAGGTAGCCTTCGGCCGTTTGCCCGATGGCGTTGATCGAGTTGTGCGGCAGGCCTTCGCGCGTCGTCCACTGGTTGCGGTTGAGGTCCTTCAGCGCACGCTGGCCGCTGGCCGCGACGGGAAGGGCGACGGCGAGCAGCACGAGCGCCAGCGCGCAGGCGGCGATGCGGTGCCACGCGTTCCGCCCTGTCGCCCGGACCCCGGCGCTTGCCATGGACACCCCTCGAGAGTTCAGCGCCATGATGCCGGCGACCGGTTGTCGTTGTCGTCGTCGGCCTCGGCATCGGCCAAACCCTCGCGCTTGAGCAGGCGCGCGAGGTCGGACCGCCCTTGGGCGGCAAGGTTGACCAGCGCGGGCGCGTCGCCGCGGACCCGCGCCGCCTCGTGCAGGACGGCGAGGTCATGGCGGACGAAGGCCTGATGGGCCCGGTGCGCGTCGTGCGGATGCTCGCCGAGCGCCACGAGCGCCTGCTCCCCGACGGCTGCGGCGGAGCGGAAGGTCTCGCGCTCGAACGGGATGCCCAGTTCGGCCAGCTCGAACGCCTCGGTTCGGCCCCGCGCGCGGGCGATCAGCCGCACCGTGGGGAACCGCTCGCGCACCAGCCGCGCGGTCTCCTGCACGCGTTCCGGATCGTCGAAGGCCAGCACCAGCAGGCGGGCGTCCTCGATGCCGGCGGACTCCAGCACGTCGCGCCGCGAGGCGTCGCCGTAGTACGTGCGGAAGCCGAAGCGGCGCATCAGCTCGACCTGTTCGGGATCGTGGTCGATGAGGGTGACGCCATAGCCGCGGCCGATCAGCAATCGCGAGACCACCTGGCCGAAGCGTCCCACGCCGGCGACGATCACCTCGTTGCGCTCGCCGATGGGGTCGGCCTCGCGGGCCTCCGCACGGTTCATGCGCGGCATGACCAGGCGTGAAACCACGAGGAACAGCAGCGGCGTGCTGAGGATGCTCGCCGCGACAATGGCGTTCATCTGTGCCGCGATGTCGGCCGGCAGGCTTCCATTGGCGCGCGCCGCGGCGAGGATGACGAAGGCGAACTCACCCACCTGCGAGAGCACGGTCGCGAACAGCACGCCGTCCTGCCCGCACAGGCGGAACAGCCGGGCGATGCCGAGGAGGAGGGCGAATTTCAGGACCACCAGCGCGAGGGCTGCGCCGAGGATCAGGCCGGGTCGTTCGAGGAAGAGCGGCAGCTGCACGTCCATCCCGACGGCGATGAAGAACAGGCCGAGCAGCAGGCCCTTGAACGGTTCGATCACGATGTTGAGTTCGTGGCGGTACTCGCTTTCCGCCAACAGCACGCCGGCGAGGAATGTCCCCAGCGCCGGGGAGAAGCCCACGTGTCCGGCGGCGACGGCGGCGCCCAGTACCAGCAGCAGGGCGAAGGCGACGAACACCTCGCGCAGGCCGGTGTTGGCGATGAAGCGCAGCAGCGGGCGCATGGCGAAGCGTGCGAGCACAACCATCCCCACGATCAGCCCCGCGGCGGCCAGCGGTGAGAATGCCGCGCCGCTCCCGTTCCCGGAGGGAGCCACCCAGGCGAGCAGCAACAGGATCGGGATCACCATGATGTCCTGGAACAGCGACACCGCCAGCGCACTGCGTCCGCCGGCCGTCGGCGCGAGGCCCTTCTCCGCCATCAGCGCCAGGGCGACGCTCGTGGAGCTCTGGACGGCGGCGATGCCGAGCACCAGGGCGATCAACCAGGGCGAGCCGAGCGCGAGCAGCGCGCCGCCCACCAGCCCGGCCGTGCAGAGCACCTGCAGCCCGCCCATGCCGAAGATCGGCACGCGCAGCTGCCAGAGCTTGCGCGGGTTGAGCTCGAGGCCGACGAGGAACAGCAGCAGCACGACGCCGAACTCGGAGAATGCGAGCACCGTTTCCGGGTCGACGATCAGCCCGGAGACCGAGGGCCCGATCAGCATTCCGGCGATCAGGTAGCCGAGGACGGCCCCGAGACCCAGGCGCTTGAAAAGCGGCACGGCGACGACGGCGGCGGCGAGGTAGATCAACGCGTCATGCAGCATGCCCGGGCCCTCAGCGGCTGTCGTGTTCGGGCGGGGCGCCGCCGCCGGCCAGGACGGCGAGCCGCGCCGCATAGTCGGCGGCGAACTCGGGCAGTCGGGCGTTGATGCGCTCGTTCGCCCCGTAGGCCACATGACCCAGCCAGCGCATGCCGCAGTAGCGCGCGCTGGCTTCGATCGGTCGGAACAGCTCGGCCAGCGTGAACTGCCCGGCGTGGCGGCCATAGCCCTGAGGATCGCCGCCGCTCGTGGCGGCGACGAACAGGCCCTTGCCGTGCAGCGCACTGCCATCCTGCCCGTAGGCCCAGCCCGACTGCAGCACTTCGTCGAACCAGTGCTTCAGGAGTGCCGGCATCGCGTACCAGTGGATCGGGAACTGCAGCACGACGGTGTCATGGGCCAGCAAGCGCTGCTGTTCGGACGACACGTCGATGAAGCCATCGGGATAGGCGCGGTACAGGTCGTGCACGGTGACGCCATCGATGCCGCGCGCGGCGGCCCAAAGCGCGGCGTTGATCCGGCTGGCGGACAGCCGTGGGTGGGCGAGAAGCAGGAGGACCGGGGACGGGCTGGGCATGCGGCGAGTCTAGCCAGCCGCAGCGCCGATCACCCGGTCGACGTCAGCCGATCGCCCTGACCCTCAGCTTCCGCCCCTTGATGCCCTGCTCGCGCAGCTTGGCCAGGGCCTTCTCGGCCTGCGTCCTCGCCACGGCCACGTAGCAGCGCGTGGGGTAGAGGCTGATCTTTCCCACCGCGTCGGCCGGCAGGCCGGCGGCACCGGTGAGTGCGCCCATGACATCGCCCGGGCGCAGCTTGTCCTGCCGACCGGCGTCGATCTGCAGGGTGCGGAACGCGGCGGGCAGCGGTTTCGGACGCTGCGGGCTCAGGCGCAGGGAACGCTCATGGAAGGGTGCGCCGCGGGCCGCCTCGATGCTGCGCCGCCAGTGGGCTTCCGCCGGCGTGACGATGCTGACGGCGAGCCCGGTCTCGCCGGCGCGACCGGTGCGGCCGATGCGATGCACGTGCTGGTCGGCGTCGGAAGCGATCTCGGCGCTGAGCACCATGGGCAGGCCGGCGATGTCGATGCCGCGCGCGGCGACGTCGGTGGCGACGAGCACACGCAGGCTGCCGTTGGCGAAACGCGCCAGCACTTCCTCGCGCTCGCGCTGCTCGAGGTCGCCGTGCAGGGCGTCGGCGGCGAAGCCCTCGCGCTGCAGCGCCTCGGTGAGCGCCGCGGTTTCCTTGCGCGTGTTGCAGAACACCAGCGCGGCCTCGGGGGCCTTGTCGGCCAGCACCTGCATCACCGCCCAGTGGCGTTGGCCGCCTTCGACCACGTGCACCCACTCGTCGATCTTCGGCGCGTCGTCGAGCGCCGCGGCGATCTCCAGCGGATCGCGCAGCAGCGTGCCGGCGATGGCGCGGATCTCCTCGCTGAAGGTGGCCGAGAACAGCAGGGTCTGCGCGGTTTTCGGCAGGCGCTTGGCCAGCGTTCGGATGTCCTCGACGAAACCCATGTCGAGCATGCGGTCGGCTTCGTCGAGCACGAACGTCGCCACCTGTTCGAGCGACAGCGCGTTCTCGGCGATCAACTCGAGGATGCGCCCCGGCGTGCCGACGACCACGTCCGGCGCCACCTCGAGCGAGGCCAGCTGCGGGCGCAGCGGGATGCCGCCGCAGAGCGTCACGATCTTCAGGTTGGGCAGGAAGCGCGCGGCGGCGCGCAAGTCCTTGGCGACCTGGTCGGCGAGCTCGCGCGTGGGGCAGAGCACGAGCGCTTGGGTGCGCAGCGCGGCGGGTTCGATCTTCGCCAGCAAGGGCAGGCCGAAGGCCAGCGTCTTGCCGCTGCCGGTGCGTGCCTGCGCGAGCAGGTCGCGGCCCTGCAGCGCGGGACCGATGGCCTGCAACTGGATGGCCGTGGGCTCGGTGAAGCCGAGCGACTCGCAGGCGCGGGCCAAGGGCTCGGGCAGGCCGAGCGAAGCGAAGGGGGTCGTCATGCCGGCATTGTCGCACCCCGGCGCTGAACCCGTTCCGGGCGGCCCCGGGGCGGCGCCTCAGCCGCCCGACTTGATCTCGGCGAGGCGCTTGGCGTTCTCGGCGCGCAAGGCGCGACGCTGCTCGCCTTTGCGGAAGCGCCGGAGCTCATCTTCGGTCTGGGGTTCGAGCGGCGGCACCGGCGTGGGGCGACCGTCGTCGCCCATGGCCACCATGGTGAAGAAGCAGCTGTTCACGTGGCGCACCGAGCGCTCGCGGATGTTCTCCGCCACGACCTTGATGCCGACCTCCATCGAGCTGGTGCCGGTGTAGTTCACCCGCGCCATGAAGTGCACGAGTTCGCCGACGTGGATGGCCTCGCGGAAGGTCACCTGGTCGACCGAAAGGGTCACGCAGTAGCGCCCGGCGTAGCGCGAGGCGCAGGCATACGCCACTTCGTCGAGCAGCTTCAACAGCGCGCCGCCGTGCACCTTGCCGCTGAAGTTCGCCTTGTCCGGCGTCATCAGCACGGTCATCGTGAAATCGGCGGCGGGTTCGACCATGGGCGGTGCGGCGCGACGATGCGGCAGTGGGTGCTTCAGCCGAGGCCGAAGCTCTTTTCCTTGCGCTCGGCCAGCCGCTTCTCGAGGTAGTGGATGTTGGTGCCACCCTGCTGGAAGCCGATGTCCGCCATGATCCGCTGCTGCAGCGGGATGTTCGTCTTGATGCCGTCGACGATCATCTCGGCCAGCGCCACGCGCATGCGGGCGATGGCCTGCGCGCGGGTGGCGCCGTGGACGATCAGCTTGCCGATCATCGAGTCGTAGTTCGGCGGGACCTTGTAGCCCTCGTAGATGTGCGAATCCACGCGCACGCCGGGGCCGCCGGCCGCATGGAAATGCTTGATCAGGCCGGGGCAGGGCGCGAAGGTTTCCGGGTCTTCGGCATTGATGCGGCACTCGATGGCGTGGCCGCGCAGCACCACGTCCTCCTGCTTGATCGAAAGCTTCTCGCCGCCGGCGATCAGCAGCTGCTCGCGCACCAGGTCGATGCCGGTGACGAGCTCGGTCACCGGATGCTCCACCTGGATTCGGGTGTTCATCTCGATGAAGTAGAAGCGGCCGTTCTCGTACAGGAACTCGAAGGTGCCGGCGCCGCGGTAGCCGATGCGGATGCAGGCTTCGGTGCAGACGCGGCCGATCTCGGCGCGCTGCGCCTCGGTGATGCCGGGGGCCGGCGCTTCCTCGACCACCTTCTGGTGGCGGCGCTGCATCGAGCAGTCGCGCTCGCCGAGGTGGATGGCGTTGCCCTGGCCGTCGGCCAGCACCTGGATCTCCACGTGGCGCGGGTTCTCGAGGAACTTCTCCATGTACACCATGCCGTTGCCGAAGGCCGCCTTGGCCTCGGCCTGCGTGGTGGCGATGGAGGCGATGAGCGCCGACTCCTCGCGGACGACGCGCATGCCGCGGCCGCCGCCGCCGCCCGCGGCCTTAATGATCACGGGGTAGCCGATCTCGCGGCCGATGCGCAGGCACTCGTCCTCGTCGTCGGGCAGCGGGCCGCCGGAGCCCGGCACGCAGGGCACGCCGGCCTCCTTCATCGCGCGGATGGCCTCGACCTTGTCGCCCATCATGCGGATGACGTCGGCGGTGGGGCCGATGAAGACGAAGCCCGAGCCCTCGACGCGTTCGGCGAAGGTGGCGTTCTCGGAGAGGAAGCCGTAGCCCGGGTGGATGCCGTCGGCGTCGGTCACTTCCGCCGCCGCGATGATCGCCGGGATGTTGAGGTAGCTCTCGGCCGAGGGCGCCGGGCCGATGCAGACGGATTCGTCGGCCATCGCCACGTGCTTGAGGTTGCGGTCGACGGTGCTGTGCACGGCCACGGTCTGGATGCCCAGCGCGTGGCAGGCGCGCATCACGCGGAGCGCGATTTCGCCGCGGTTGGCGATGACGACTTTCTTGAGCATGGCGTCGGGCTCAGGAGATGACGAACATCGGCTCGTCGAACTCGATCGGCTGGCCGCTCTGCACGAGGATCGCGCGCACGGTGCCGCTGACGTCGGCTTCGATCGGGTTGAACATCTTCATCGCTTCGATGATGCCCAGCGTGTCGCCGGCCTTGACCGTCTGGCCGACCTTCACGAAGGCCGGGGCGTCCGGGTTGGGGCTGGCGTAGAACGTGCCGACCATCGGCGAGCGGATGGTGTGGCCGTCGGGCACCTCCTTGCCCGGCTTGCCGTGCGACTCGCTGGCGTGCTCGGCGGCCGGGGCCTTCGCGGCGACCGGTGCGGCCGGTGCGGCGGCGGGCGCGTGCTCCGCCGGCGCGGCCTGCACGTAGGCGGGCATCGGCGCGGCGCGGCTGGCGCGCGACAGGCGGACGGATTCCTCGCCTTCCTTGATCTCGATCTCGGTGAGGTTGGACTTCTCGAGCAGGTCGATCAGTGCCTTGATTTTGCGGAGGTCCATGGACGGTCTCGCGTGCGTTGAAGGGTGGAAAGGGAAATGGCGCGGTGCCGGCGCAGGCTCAGCGGGCCGGCGCGGCGGCGCCCAGTCGCGTGATCGCGGCCTCGAGGGCCAGCCCGTAGCTTTGCGCGCCGAAACCGCAGACCACCCCGACGGCAAGGTCGGACAGGTAGCTGTGGTGCCGGAACGCCTCGCGGGCGTGGGGATTGCTCAGGTGCACTTCGATGAAGGGCGTGCGCACCGCCGCGAAGGCGTCGCGCAGGGCCACCGAGGTGTGGGTGAAGGCCGCCGGGTTGACCAGGATGAAGGCCGTGCCGTCGGTGCGGGTGGCTTGCACGCGGTCGACGAGCGCATGCTCGGCATTGCTCTGGAGCGTCGTCAGGTCGTGGCCTGCGGCCGCGGCGCGTTCACCGAGGCGACGATCGATGTCCGCCAGCGTGTCGTGGCCATACACCGCCGGCTCGCGGGTGCCGAGCAGATTGAGGTTGGGGCCGTGCAGGACGAGGATCGACGCCATGTCGCGGGAGCGGGCCGGGTGGGCAAGGTGCACAGCCTGCCCGCGCTAGAGCTTGCTGTCTAGGGTTTCGGTGTCAGATCCCCGGAGATCGCGACTGTTTGAATTTTGTTGGGCGGCCTCCGCCCGGGCGCCGATGACCCTTACTTCAGCCCGCGCAGGAACGCCGCGATGGCCTCGTCCTGGCAGTTCGGGAAGAACAGCTCGGCGAACTTCTCGCCGGCGATCGCGGCCTTGAGCAGGTCTTGGTCGATCTCGCGGAGCACGCTCAGCATGTCCTTGCAGGCCACCGCCTTCACCTGGGACAGGATGCCGCGGTTCCGGGCCATGATCGCCGCGCGCTCCTTGGGATAGCCCAGGCCGCGCTCGCCGTCGAACAGCTTGCGGTAGCAGTCCTGCAGGTTCAGCTCGGCCGCCCAGCCGAAGCCCTTGGCGTAGGGCATGGAGATGGCGTTGCCGTCGTTGATCTGGCCGAAGAGGAAGGCGTCGGTCGGATCGACCACGAGGCCGCAGAACACGCCCGGCATGGCGTTGCAGGCGAGCATCGAGCCCATGCCGGTGCCGCAGCCGGTCACCACGAAATCGGCCGCTTTCGAATTCAGCAGGATGCCGGCCAGCAGGCCGTTCATCACGTAGGTGAGCGAGGCCTTGTCCTCGGGCGTGTACATCCCGTAGTTGAACACCGTGTGGCCCAGCGGCTCGGCGACGGTCTTCAGCGCGGTGTGGATCAGCTCGTTCTTGGCGGCCTGGCTGTTCTCGGTGATGAGGGCGATCTTCATGGCGGAGTCCTTGCGGTGCGCGCGGGCGCGCGAGAGGGGAAGCGGGGGTCAGCGGGCCTGCCAGCCGCCGTCGACGGGCAGCACGACGCCGTGCACGTAGTCGGCCGCGGCCGAGGCGAGGAAGACCGCGGCGCCGCCGAGGTCGGCGGGTTCGCCCCAGCGCCCTGCGGGCAGGCGGGCGAGGATGTCGCGGTTGCGGTTCTCGTCCGCGCGCAGCGCGGCGGTGTTGTCGGTGGCCATGTAGCCGGGCGCGATGGCGTTGACGTTCACGCCCTTCGCCGCCCATTCGTTGGCGAGCAGCTTGGTGATGCCGGCCAGGCCGGACTTGCTGGCCGTGTAGGACGGCACGCGGATGCCGCCCTGGAAGCTCAGCATCGAGGCGATGTTGATGATCTTGCCGCGGCCCTGGGCGATGAAGTGCCGGCCGGCGGCCTGGGCGAGGAAGAAGGCGGACTTCAGGTTCAGGTCCATCACCGCGTCCCAGTCGGCTTCGGTGAAGTCGACGGCGTCGGCGCGGCGGATCATGCCGGCGTTGTTGACGAGGACGTCGAGCCGGCCGAAGGCGGCGAGCGTGCCCTCGAGGATGCCCGGGATCGGCGCGATGCTGGTGAGGTCGGCGGCGATGAAGTGGAAGCGGCGGCCGAGCGACTTCACCTTCGCCTCCGTCTCGTCGGCGTTCGAACTGCTCACGGCCACGATGTCGGCGCCGGCGGCGGCAAGGGCGAGGGCGATGCCCTGGCCGAGGCCCTTGTTGGCCCCGGTGACGAGGGCGACCTGGCCGGCGAGCGAGAAGGGGTTCATGGCGGTGGTCCGGTGTCGTGGGGCGCGGCGGCTCAGCCGCGCGGGGGCTGGGTGGAATCGCGCACCGCGAGGTGCGGGTGGACGGTGAAGGCGGCGGCCGGCTCGACCGCGCGCGGCCAATCCTTCGAGAGCAGCAGTTGCGCGGCTTCGCGGCCGAGATCGCGCACCGGCAGGTGGATGGTGGTGAGCGACGGCCACAGTTGGCGCGCCAGCGGGCTGTCGTCGTAGCCGACGACCGAAAGGTCGGCGGGCACGGAGAGCCCGCGACGCTGCGCGGCCTTGTAGACGCCGGCGGCCATCTCGTCGTTGCAGGCGAAGATGGCGGTGGGCCGCGGCTCCAGCGACAGCAGGGCGTCTGCGCCGGCCACGCCGGATTCGAAGGTGTAGCCGCCTTCGTAGACCTGCTCGTCGTCGAGGCTGATGCCGCGGCGCTTCAAGCCTTCGAGGAAGCCGCCGCCGCGCTCGAGCGAGGAACGGTAGCGCTTCGGGCCGGTGATCAAGCCGAAGCGGCGGTGGCCCAGCGATTCGAGGTACTCGGCCACTTCGGCGCCGGCGCGGCGGTCGTGGGTGAGCACCATGCGCCCCGCCTCGTCGAGCGGCACCGAGGCGATGCGCGCGTAGCGCACGCCCAGCGACTGCAGCATCTCGGCCAGCGCCTGGTCCTCGGAGACGCGCGGCACCAGCACCACGCCGTAGAGCTTCTGCTGCTGGACGAAGCGCTTGATGTCCTCGACGTAGTCCGGGTTCTTGCTGTCGCAGGGGTGCACGACCAGCTCGAAACCCGAGCCGCGCAGGGCATCGAGCACGCCGTACTGGATGTTGACGATGTACTGGGCCGTCGGGTTGTCGAACACGAGGCCGATCAGGAAGGCATGGCGGAAGGCGAGGCCGCGCGCCTGCGGGTCCGGCGTGTAGCCGAGCTCGTCCATCAGCCGCTGCACCTTCTCGCGGGTGGGGCCGCGCACCAGCTCCGAGCCGTTGATGACCCGGGAGACGGTCTTCTTCGACACGCCGGCCAGCCGGGCGATGTCGTTGATCGTGGCGCGGCCGGCGGGTGGCGCGTCGGCGGCGGGCTTCGCCGCCTTCGTGGTGGCGCGCGGGGTCGCGGGCTTCGCCTTGCGCGGCGGGGTCTTCTCGGCACTCATTGGCGTCGCGGCAGTGGGGACCGGGCGATGCTAGCGGCCATGCGGTGGGGTAGCGAGCCGTTCCTCACTTCAGGGCCGCGGGCAGCCACAGCGACAGCGCCGGGATCAGGGTAACGGCCAACAGCACCGTCGCCGCGGCGCCATAGAACGGCCACAGGGTGCGCAGGGTCTGGGCCACGTCGATGCGGCCGATGGCGGCGCCGACGAACAGCACCGAGCCCACCGGCGGCGTGATGAGACCGATGCCGCCGGCGAGGATCAGCACGATGCCGAAGTGCACCGGCGCGATCTCGAAGGCGCGGGCCACCGGCAGGAAGATCGGCGTGCAGATCAGGATGAGCGGGGCGAGGTCCATGAAGGTGCCGAGCACGAGCAGGGCCAGCACGATCATGAGCAGCACCATCCAGCCCTCGGTGGCGATGCCCTGCAGCAGCGCCACGGCCGCGGCGGGGACTTCGAGGAAGGCCAGCAGCCAGCCGAACAGGCCGGCGGCGGCGATGACGAAAAGTATGCTCCCCGTGGTGCGCGCGGCATGCATCACCGCGGCGACGAGGGCCGCACCGCGCAGTGAACGGTAGACCAGTACCGTGATGACGAGCGCGTACACCACGGCCACCGCCGCGCTCTCCACCGCAGTGAAGACACCCGAGCGGATGCCGAAGAAGATCAGCAGCACCAGGGCGAGGCCGGGCGCCGCGGCGACAGCGCGCACCAGCAGCTCGCGCATCCCCGGGAACGCTTCGACGGCGTAGCCGCGCTTCCGGGCGATGATCCAACCGGTAAGCATCATCGCGCCGGTCATCATCAGCGCGGGCACGACGCCGGCTGCGAACAGGTCGATGATGGAGATGCCGCCGCCGGCGGCCGCCGAGTACAGGATCAGGTTGTGCGAAGGCGGCACCAGCAGGGCGACGAGCGCCGCGCTGATGCTGATGTTGACGGCGAAGTCGCGGTCGAAGCCGCGCTTCACCATCTGCGGGATCATCGCGCCGCCGACGGCCGAGACGTCGGCGATCGCCGAACCGGAGACGCCGCCGAAGAACAGGTTCGACAGCACGTTGACCTGGCCGAGGCCGCCGCGGATGTGGCCCACCATCGCCGCGGCGAGATGGATCAGGCGCTCGGAGATGCCGCCGCGCAGCATCAGCTCGCCGGTGAAGATGAAGAGCGGGATGGCGATCAGCGACACCGCGCCCGATCCCGCGGCGAACTGCTGCACGGCGAGGATCACCGGCAGGTCGAGGTAGAGCACGGTGGCCACGGCGGCGGTCGCCAGCGCATAGGCCACCGGGACGCCGAGCAGCAGGAGCAGGAAGAAGAGGCCGAACAGCAGGGCGGTATCCATGGTCATTCGGTCTCGAGGATGGGGCGCCGGAGCTGCGCCAGCGCGAACACCAGCATCAAGGCGCCGCCCGCGCACAGCGGAAGGAAGGCGATGCCTTGCGGTAGCGGAGCGCCGGCCATCTTCACTCCGAGGCCGTCCAGCACGAGCTGGCCGGCGCCAAGGGCGAGGAGCGTGCCGATGCCTGCGATGAGGCCGCTGGCGAGGCGGGCCAGTGCCCGCTGCACCGCGATGGGCATCAGTGTGACGAGGAGCGGGAACGCGAAGTGGCTGCGCGCATGCACGCCGGCTGCGGCGCCGAAACTCAGCGTCGTGCTCAGCAGCACCAGGGTGACGGGCTCGGTCCAGGACGGTGACGCGTTCAGCGCGTAGCGCGCGACCACTTGCCAAGCCTGCACCGCGACCATGCCGGCAAGGCCGAAGGCGGACAGCGCGGTGGCGACGGTGGCCAGCCGGTCGAGGACGGGCGCCCCCGGGTTGGGCAGGGTGTCGCTCATGCGTCGGTGTCCTCGGCGATGCGGGCGATCAGGGGGCCGATGCCCGGCAACGCGGCGTAGCGCTCCCGCAGTGGGCGTGCGGCGGCTTCGAAAGCGGCATGGTCGACATCGTTCACCGCGACACCCGCGGCGATCACCGCTTCGCGCGCGGCGTCTTCCGTCCGGTCCCACTGCTCGCGCATCACCGATACCGAGTTCCCGGCGAGGCGGCGGATTCGCTCGCGGTCGGCGGCGTCGAGCGCGTCGAACCGGCGCTTCGACATCACCAGCACGTCCGGCGCCCACGAGTGGCGGGTCTCCGACCAGTAGCGCGCGACCTCGAACTGGCGGCTGCTGTGGAAGCTCTTGATGTTGTTCTCGGCGCCGTCGATCAGATGCGTCTGCAGCGAGGAGAACACCTCGCCGAAGGGCAGCGGCGTGGGGTTCGCGCCGAATCCGCGCATCAGCGCGAGGAACAGGTCGGACGGCGGTACGCGCAACTTCAGCCCACGCAGGTCGCCGGGTTCGACGATCGGGCCGCGCACGTTGTAGACGCTGCGCGCCCCGCAGTCGTAGATCGCGAGGCCGACCAGGCCGCGTGCCTCGAAACCGGCGAGAATCGCGGCCCCCACGGGGCCATCGATGACGCGACGCAGGTGCGTCTTCGAGCGGACCAGGTAGGGCAGGCCGAGGGCGGCGGTCAGCGGGAACGCGTTGTGCAGGCCGCCGCTGTAGACGCGGGTGAGATCGATGGCACCAAAGCGTGCCATGTCCACCTGGTCGGCTTCGCGGCCCAGTTGGCCCGAGTGGTAGAGGCGCAGCCCCAGACGCCCGCCGGTTTCCTCGGCCAACCGCTCGCCGAACCAGCGCGTGGCTTGCACCGTCGGGTAGTCCCGTACATGGACGTCGGTGGCCGTGAGGACCCTGTTCGCTTCTCGGGCAACGGCAGGCACTGCGGTCGCGGCGGCGGCGAGCCCGAAGGCGCCGAGGAATCGGCGGCGTCGCGGGGATGGGGCGAATGGGGCGCTCATGCGGAGGCGTCCAGCAGCAAGGCAGTGAAAGCGCGGCCCGCGAGATCGCCGAGGCCGTCGAAGCCGACCAGGGCGCGCTGGCCGGGAAGGATGTCGTGGATGCCGGTGGCGGCGCCGGTGGACACCACCATCCCGGCCTTGAGCGGCCGTCCGCGCCTTGCGCCGCGGTTCAGTGCGAACGCCAGCGCGGCCAAGGGGCCGCCGGGAAGGCTGAGCGCGCCCCCGCGGCCGACCGGGCGGCCGTCGATCCAGGTCGCGCAGGTGAACCGTGACCACGGGCGGTCGCGCCAGTCTTCGATGGCTCGTCCGACGTAGATGCCGGCGTTGTTGCCGAAGTCGGAAACGACCACGGGCGGTCCGAGTTCATTGATCGTCGCCAATGGACTTCCGGCCAGTTCGACGCCGATGTGCAGGCTGCGCACGAGTGCCGACGCCTCCACGGGGCCATAGTCCGATCGGCCGGGATCGGCGTCGTTCGCGAGGACGAAGATGTATTCGGCCTCGACGGCGGCGAATCCGCCGCGGATGACGGGGAAGGTGAGTTCGTCGCCGGCCTCGAGCCACTGCAGCCGGCTTTCGAAGACCGGCCCCATCAGGCGGTCTTCCCCCAGCGGCCCGATCCAGGCGTCCGGGATGCGCCCGACCTTCCAGCCGACGATCGGCTCGCCCCAAAGCCCGATGGCCGCATCCTGCCGTGCGTAGGCCTCGTCGAGGGAGCGCGGGAGGGTGCCGGGATAGCCCGGCAGGGCGCGGGAACAGCGTCGCGCGTCGACGAACCGGCGGGCGACGGCGACGCTGTCCTCGGGCGACTCGATGGCCATCGTCATGTGTTCCACTCGCCACTCCCCGAGGCTCGCGTCCCGCCCGTCCGGGTGGAGCGGGCGCTTCGATGGCTGTATAAGGGAAACCGGTGTCATTTTCAATCCACAGCGGCCCCGAGGGGCCGGGAGAGGCCTTCGTGATCCACGCCCGTCTTCGTTCCGTCGCCTTGGCCCTTGTCGCGACGCTGGGGCTGCTGCCCCCGATGCTGCCGGCCACCACGGGGTCGACGCCGGCCGTCGCCTTTCCCGGCGCCCAGGGCTGGGCGGCGACCACGGCGGGTGGGCGCGGCGGCAAGGTGCTGCGCGTGACCACGCTGGCGGCCGATGGCCCCGGTTCGTTCGCCGAGGCGCTGCGCACGCCCGGGCCGCGCATCGTCGTGTTCGAGGTGGCGGGCGTGATCGACCTGAGGCTTCAGGAACTGCGAATCACCGAGCCCTTCCTGACCATCGCCGGTCAGACGGCGCCCTCGCCGGGCATCACGCTCATCCGTGGCGGGCTGACCATCGCCACGCACGACGTGGTGGTCCGGCACCTGCGCATCCGTCCGGGCACCGGCGGCCTGCGCCAGCGCGCGGGCGTCGATTTCGATGCCATCACGACCGTGAGCGGCGCGCACGACGTCATCGTCGACCATTGCTCGCTGACCTGGGCCACCGATGAGAACCTGTCGGCCTCGGGCACGCGCTTCGTCGGCGCCACGCCGGACGCGTGGCGGGCGAACGTGTCGCACCGGATCACCTTCAGCAACAACCTGCTGGCCGAAGGCCTGCGCCACGCCACGCATGCAAAGGGCGAGCACAGCAAGGGCTCGCTGATCCACGACAACAGCAGCGACATCCTGATCGTGGGGAACCTCTACGCGCACAACCATGAGCGCAACGTGCTGTTCAAGGGCGGCGCGCGCGGGCAGTTCCTCAACAACCTGATCTACGACCCCGGCCAGCGCGCCGTGCACTACAACCTCGTCGACGAGGAGTGGGCCGAGCACCTTGACGAAAAGCAGGTGGGCGAGCTCAGCCTGCGCGGCAACGTGCTGCGCGCCGGGCCGTCCACCGAGCCTCTCGCCTTCTTCATGTTCGGTGGCTCCGGCGACGTGCGCGTATTCATGGACGACAACCTCGCGGTCGACCGCATCGGCCAGCCCCTGCCCATGGCCGGCCGCTACAGCACCAGCCGCGCGGGGATGGTCCCGATGCGCACGCCGCCGCCACTGCCGCCGGGCGTGCGCCTCCTCGCGGCCGCCGACGTGCAGGACGCCGTGCTCGCCAATGCCGGTGCGCGGCCCTGGGACCGCGATGACATCGACCGCCGCATCCTCGCCAATGTCGTCGAGGGCCGCGGTGCGATCATCGACCATGAGGACGCCGTGGGCGGCTATCCGGTCGTGCCGGAAGTGCGCGCGCCGTTCATCGAGGCCGACTGGAATCTCGAGACCATGGAACCGAAGCGCCCGCTGCCGCGCCGCCCGCCGCCGCGCTGACCCCATCGCGCAGCCGCATGCCGCCGGGGCCTCGCGCGCCCCGGATCGCGAAGCGGGCCTCGCGGGGTTCCAGCATCACGCGTTGTCCTTCGCGCGTCCGGTAGCCCATCGACGCCCACGGTTCGCGGGCCACGTGGGCGTCCATCCAACACGCGACGAAGCACGCCGCGCCAACCGCCGCGGGATTGCCGTACTCGCCGTCGGCGAACCGCCGCGTCGGCCGCCACGGGCGGGCCAAGGCCACCGATCCGTCGGGCACGACGGCCTCGCGTTCGAAGCGGCAGCGGTGGAAAACGAAGCCGTGCTCGCGGGTGATCGGCGTGCTGGGCGCGCAGACGATGCCGTGCAGCGCATCACGCGTGGGTCGTGCGCGGCTGATCACCCGGCAGTCGTCGAACCAGGCGTCGCCCGCGCCGAAGACGACATCCACGCTGCCGGCGACCCGGCAGCGGTCGAAGCGAACATCGACGGCATCGACGAGCAGCGTGTCCTGGTGGCCCCACAGCGCAACCGCGTGGAACCTCGCCCCGGAGGCGGCCCTGTCCAGTCGGAGCGCCACCGCCTGCAGCCCGTTCGCGCCGATGGGATCGCCCGTCCGTGCGGCGATCGCCGTCGGGTAATCGAAGCGGTTTTCGATCGCCAGTGCTTCGGCGGAGAAGCCGTGGGCGAAGATGCCGAGGGTGGCGGATCCGGCGGTGCCGAACGGACGACCGTCGGAATCCAAGGCGCCGGCGTGGTGGTCCGCATGCAGTAGCGTGCGTTCCAGGCCCGCCCCGATCAGCGTGACGTTCGGGCGAGTGATGGCCCACGGGCCGCGCCAGTCGCCGGGACCGATCGCGATGCGCCATGGCGAGCCATCCGCGGGCGCGAGGGAGAGCGCCTCCTCGAGGTGCGCGACGCGCGGGACGCCGAGGGCGTCGCCGTCACCGACGACGACATGCGGGTCGGAACGGCCCGAGCGGGCGAGCGCGGTGGCCGGCGAAAGAAGAAGGGCGGCGCCGAGCGCCGCCCCTCCGTGGAGAAAGGCCCGGCGGCCATTCCGGCCGTCGAGCCCGCTGCCGTCAGAACCGCGCACGCACGCCGAGGATGTAGACCCGGCCGGTCTGGTGGTAGACGTTCACGCGATCGCCGTTGGAATCGACCCACTGGTCGTTCCACTCGTTGTTGAGGTTGATGCCTTCGAGCGTGAACTCGATCCGGTCGTTGAGCTTGTACGACGCCGACGCATCGATGGAACGGGTGCCGCGCGTGCCCTCGACGTTGTTGCCATCGCGGCCGGGCACGGTGGTGAGGTAGTCGCTGCGATCCGCCAGCGAAACGCGCGCGCTGAAGCGCTCGCCCTCGTAGTAGAGCGTCGCGTTCCACGCATCCTCGGAAAGGCCGGTGAGATTCTCGCGCGCAGCGAGCGCGCCCGTGGCCGTGAGGTAGTCGATGGTCGATTCGACGTGCGTGTGGTTGAGCAGGATGCCGAAGTTCGCCCACGCGCCCGGCAGGGCGCTGAAGGGCTGCTGGTAGCTCAGCTCGTAGCCTTTGAGCGGGCCGCCGGGCGTGTTCACCGGGAAGGTGAACTCCCAGCTGTCCTGCGGCGAGGTGGTCGCCGGACGCAGGCTGGCCGGCAGGCCGAAGGGGTTCTGGTCGAAGGTACCCGTGGCCCGCGTCGTCTGCACGAAGCTGTCGATGTCCTTGTGGAAGAACGCGGCCGACAGCAGCGCGTCCTCGGCGAAGTACCACTCGAGGCCGAGGTCGTAGGTGGTGGCGCGGAATGGCTCGAGCAACGGGTTCTGCCCGCTCACCGTGCGCGACGAGCCGGAGACGGTGATGTTGACACCCGGGCTCAGGTTGCCGAGGCCGGGACGGGCCATCACCTTGGCGGCGCCGAAGCGCAGCAGCAGGTCGTCGGCGACGGCCCACGACAGGTTCAGCGAGGGCAGGGTGTCGCTGTAGTCCCGCACCACCGTGATGGATTGCGGCACGCCGGCCACCACCCCGATGCCCGTCGACCGCTGCTCGGTGCGCACATGGCGCAGGCCGAAGGAACCGCTGAAGCCACGGCCGAGGAATTCGCTGTCGAAGTCGGCCTGCACGTAGCCCGCCAGCGACTCTTCGCCGACGCTGGCGTTGTTGCCGCGGGCGGCGTCGGTCGACAGCGCATACGTGCCGCAGTTGCAGTAGATCCCGAGCAGGTCGGCGAAGGCCTGCACGTTCGGGATCGTCCACGTCAGGGGCGTGCCGCCGCCGGGATTCGTGCCGGACAACCCGATGGGCCGCGTCAGCGACGCGAGGTTGGTGCCCGCCGGCAGCGCCGGGACGGCGGTCTCCGATGCGCGGCGCCGCTCGGTGGTGTCGAACGTGTAGTCCTTCAGGCTCAGGCCGCCCTTGAACGACCACGTCTCGCTCGCATCCCAGGTCAGGTCCGCGCGTCCGGTGCGGAAGCTGTTGTCGGCGCTCTGCGGGCGAAGGCGGATCTCCGATCCCTGGCTGTTCGGAGCCGTGGCAAGCCAGCTCCAGTTCGCGGGGTTGGCCACGTCGAATCCGTAGCCGATCGCCGGCAGCCGGCTGTTGCCGCGGTAGTCCCAGCTGTAGCCGTTGACGTTGGCGCGCTCGAGCGTGACGGTCGTCTGGATCGGATTGTCGAAGCGCGAGTCGGATGCGCCGAACATGGCGTCGAGGCGGACGCTGTCGCTGAAGCGATGGCCCAGCTCGAGGTTGTACTGCGTGAACCGCGTGCTGAGCTCGTCGTAGCGGGACTCGGAACGAAGGTCCACGCCGTCGAACACACCGTAGACGAGGTTGCCGTTCGCATCGACCACGCCGTCGCGGATGACCGTCTGCGGCTTGCCGTTGCCGGCGCGCGAGAAGCTTTGCGCCTGCAGGAAATTCTCACCGCGCGTCGCATCGAAGTCGGCGTGCAGAACGTCGAAGTTGACCTGGGTGTCTTCGGTCGCCTTCAGCTGCAGCGACAGCGTGGCCCCGAGCCGTTCCTGTTCGTGCTCGATCACCCCGTATCGCGGCAGGCGCGGATGGAAGGTCGTCGCGAGACGGCCGGGCGCGAAGGGCGATGCCGCGGCGAAGTTGCCGTTGGCGGTGGCGGCGCTCCAGCGCACGGTGCTGTGGCCTTCCTCGATCAGCGAGCGCTCGGAGCGCGCGACGGAAACGAGGGCTCCGAAGCGACCGTCCATCCACGTATTGCTCAGCATCCCGGCAAGGCGCGGGTCGATGTCGTCGGAAAGGTCGCCATAGCTCGCCTGCGCCGAACCGACCATCGTCAGTCCGTCGTAGTCGAAGGGCCGCGCGGTCTGCAGGTCGACGGTCGCGCCGAGCGAGCCTTCGTCGACGTCGGCCGACGCGGTCTTGCGCACCGTGATGCTGTTGAAGAGATCGGACGCGAAGACGTTGAAGTCGAAGCCGCGGCCTCGATTCGCGCCACCCGAGGCATCGGTGCCGCCGCCGGTGGCGAGCGCCTCGAGGCCGTTGATGCGGATGCGGGTGAACTGCGGACCGAGGCCGCGGACGGAAATGTTCCGACCCTCGCCGGCGTCGCGGGTGATGGCCACGCCGGGCACGCGCTGCAGCGATTCGGCGAGGTTGAGATCGGGGAACTTGCCGATGTCCTCCGCGACGATCACGTCGACCTGGCCGATCTCGTCGCGCTTGAGGTCGAGGGCGCGGCTCAGGCTGCCGCGGAAGCTGACGACGACTTCGTCGAGCTGCTTCGCGTCGCCCCCGTCCGGCGTGGCGACCGGAGCCGTGTCCTGAGCGATGGTGGGGCCCGCGAGGCCGATGGCGATCGCCATGGACAACGGAGCCAATGCGCACGCCGGAAGCCGGCGGGTGGTGCTATTCATCTGTCGATCCCTCCCCAGGAATGATGCGCGCGTACCGGTGGCGCTGCGCGCGATGCTGTTGACACCGGTAGCATCGTCGACGTGAACTGCGCTGACACCGGTAGACATGACGCTAGCAAACCGCGCCTGCGGACAACAAGCGCCATGCGGTGTTTGCCCTGCGGGCCTTGCAGGTCATTGATCGGAAAAGAGGTTTTTAATGGTGCCGTGCAGCACGGGGGTGGCATCCTTCGTGCTGCGGCGCAGCAACTCACCGCTCCGGCGCATGCTCGGCGGCGGCAGGGAATCGAGGACGCGATGCGATGAATCCGAAGCTGGTGTTGTGTTGGGGGGAGCTGCTCCTCCGTCTCTCGGCGCCCGGACACGAGCGACTGCTCCAGTCCGCGCGTTTCGACGTGCATGTCGGCGGTGCCGAAGCGAACGTCGCCGTCGGCCTCTCGGGCTTCGGCCATCCGGTCGCGATGCTCGGCGCGGTGGCGGACAATGCCCTGGGCGTGGCGGCGTGCGGCGAACTCCGTCGCGCCGGCGTGGATACCTCGCGGATGCGGTGCGCACCGGGACGCATGGGCCTCTATTTCTTCGAGCAGGGGGCACTGCAGCGACCGAGCGAGGTGCTGTACGACCGGACCGACTCGGCCTTCGCCCGCCTTCCGGCCTCGGCATGGGACTGGCCGGCGCTGTTCGCCGGCGCCGCGCACCTGCACGTTTCCGGCATCACGCCCGCCCTGGGCGCGGAGAGCGCGCAAGCGGCGCTCGACGCGGTGCGCGCGGCGCGCTCGCTGGGTCTCGGCGTGAGCGTCGACGGCAACTACCGGCCAAAGCTATGGCAGGCCTGGGGTGGAGACGCACCTCGACTGCTGCGCGCGCTGATGGCCGAGGCCGATGGCCTGTTCGTCAACCATCGCGACCTTGGCCTCGCGCTCGGCGTGGAACTGGATCGCGGGGAGCCGGTGGCGAGTTTTGCAGCGGCGGCGGAAGCCGCGTTCGCCGCCTTTCCGAACCTCGCCTGGATCGCCGCGACGACGCGCGGCGCCGAAGCGACGCAGTCGCAGTCCCTCGGCGCGGTGATGGTCGAACGCGGCCACGCCTTGACCGTGGCTCCGCCCCTGCGTCTCGACGGCATCGTCGACCGTATCGGAGGTGGCGACGCCTTCGCCGCCGGCATCCTCCACGGTCGACTCCGCGGCTGGTCGACCGCGGAGGTGTTGGCCTTCGGGCTCGCGGCCGGTGCGTACAAACACAGCCAGCCCGGCGACGCCCTGCGGGCCAGCGAAGCGGACATCCGCGCGTGGCAGGCGGGGGGCGTCGACGTGCGGAGATGAGTCGGCTCAGCGCGGCGTGGCGGCCTTCGCGTCGTCCACCCAGGCGGCGATCGCCTCGACGTCGGGGAAGGGGCTGAGATGCTGCGCCACCAAGCGGCCTTGCGGATCGATCAGCACCGTGTAGGGCAGCAGGCCGCGGGCGTTCCCGAGACGCACGGAGCTGTCGCGGATCGAGTTCGGCTCGGCGAAGATGGGGAAGCCCACCGGCACGCGTTCGAGGAAGGCGCGCGCCTCGGCGGCATCTTCCAGCGCGATGCCGATGACCTGCACGCCGTCCGCGCCCTGGGCGTGGTGGTAGGCGTCGAGCACCGGCATCTCCTTGACGCAGGGCGGGCACCAGCTGGCCCAGAAGTTGATGAGCCGCCAGCGCCCCTCGCCGGGCAGTGGCTGGTTCACGCCGTCGAGCGTCGTGCCGAGCAGCGGTTCCGCCGACTCGCCGAGGGCGACGACCTTCAGGCCTTCCGGCGCGGGCGGCGTGCGCGCGGCGTCGAACTCGCCGCGCAGCCAGATGCCGAGCGCCGCGCTGGCCACGGCGAACACGCCGATCAGCGCCCATTGCAGCCAGGGTTTCATGCGCGGCGCCTCATTTCGCCGCGGCCTTCGCCAGCGCCGTCTCGACGATGCCGGTGGTCAGCAGGTTCGGCAGGATCTCGGGTTCGCCGCCGCCGGCCGGATAGACGGCGTAGAACGGCACGCCCACTGCGCCGTACTGCTGCAGGTAGGCGGTGATGGCGGGATCGACATCGGTCCAGTCGCCCTTCATGTACACGGCGTCGGCCGTGTCGCGCGCGGTGGCGAAGGCGTCGGTCGAGAGCACGCCGCGCTCGTTGGCCTTGCAGCTCACGCACCAGTCGGCGGTCATGTTGACGAAGACCACGCGGCCTTCCGCGCGCAGCGCGGCGAGGGCTTCGGCCGAGTAGGGCACGCTGCCGTCCGCGGCGGGCTGCGAGGACGCGCTGGCGTCGCCGGTCGCGCCGGCGGCCTCCGCCGACGCGCGCGCCGACGGCAGTTGCTGCACCGGCCACAGCACGGCGACGCCGGCTACCGCCACCGCGAGGGCGAAGGCCCGCAGCGCCGCGCTCTTGAAGCGTGCCTGCTCCCAGGCCCAGAGGCCGAGGGCCAACAGCACCGCGCCGCCCAGCACCCAGCCCACGGCATCGGCGCCGCGCTGCTTGGCCAGCACCCACACCAGCCACACGGCCGTGAGGTACATCGGGAAGGCCAGCACCTGCTTCAGCGTGTCCATCCACGCGCCCGGCTTCGGCAGGCGCTGCGCGAGCCCCGGCACGAAGCCGATGGCGAGGAAGGGCAGGGCGAGGCCCAGGCCCAGTGCCACGAACACGCCGATGGCGACGGCCGGCGAGGCCGCGAAGGCGTACGCGAGCGCGGCGCCCATGAACGGCGCGGTGCACGGCGCGGCGACCACCACCGCCAGCACGCCGGTGAAGAAATCGCCAGCCGGGCCAGACTTCTTCGTCAGCGCGCCACCGACGTTGGCGAGGCCGCCACCGAGGTTGAAGACGCCGGACAGCGAGAGGCCCACCGCGAACATCAGCAGGGCAAGGCCGCCGACGACCGCCGGCTGCTGCAGCTGGAAGCCCCAGCCCAGCGCCAGCCCGGCTTCGCGCAGGGCGAGCGCGAGACCGCCGAGGACCGCGAAGCTGAGCACCACGCCGGCCGTGTACCAGAGCGCATGCGAACGGGCCTTGGCCGCGCTTTCGCCGCTGCCCGCGAGCCCCAGTGCCTTCAGCGACAGGATCGGCAGCACGCAGGGCATCAGGTTCAGGATCAGGCCGCCGAGCAGGGCCATGCCGAGGGCCGCGAACAGGCCGATGCCGCCGCTCGTGCGGTTCGCGCCACCGCCGGCCGTGTCGGACGGTGCCGCGTCGGTGGCGAGCGCGTCGGCATTGGCCGGCGCATCGGCGAGGTCGACGACGAGCTCGCGCTTCAGCGGCGGGTAGCAGACGCCGCCCTCCTGGCAGCCCATGAAGCCGACGGTCAGGCGCAGGGTGTCGGTGCCGGCCTGCGTGCGGACGACCGTCAGGGGCACCAGCACTTCGTCGTAGTAGACGGCCTGCTCGCCGAAGTATTCGTCGCTGTGCGTGCGCGCTTCCGGCCACTCGCCGGGGCGAACGAGGGCGCCGCGTCCGCTCTCGGCGGCAAAGGTGGTCTTGTCGCGGTAGAGGTAGTAGCCCGGTGCGATGGTGAAGCGCACCACGATGCGATCCGGGCCGTCGGTGACGGCCTCGAGGCGGTAGGCCTCGGTGTCGGGAAGCGGCAGCCCGGCCGCCGCGGTCGTCGTGAGGCCCGGCCCTCCCCCGACGCCGCCCGACAGCAGGCTGCTGCCGCGGCCTCCGGAGAGCAGGCCGGCGACCGGGGGAAGGGCGCCGCCCTCCGCCGCCGGCGGCGGTAGCGCCACCGTGACCTCGCGGGCCTGCGGCGGGTAGCAGATGCCGAGGTCGGCGCAGCCCTGGTATTTCACCCGCAGTCGCAGCGCGGTGATGCCATCGCCGGCGGCGCCGGTCAGCGTGGCCACCAAGGCGCCGCGGTAGGTCTCGACCTCGCCGAAGAACTCGTCGGTGTGCTTCGTGCCATCGGGCAGTCGCAGCGGATTCACCTTGAAGCCCCCGCCCACGACCTCGACGGCCGTGCGGTGGCGGTACAGGTAATAGCCTTCGGCAATGGCGAAGCGCACTTCGATGGCGTTGCGCGAGGTGGCCGCCGCCGACAGCGCGAACGCCTCGTCGACCGGCAGCAGGTCGTCCTGCTCGATGGCGAGCGCGCTGGCGGCGCCGATCAGCAAGGAGGCCAGCGCGGCGTAGCGCAGCAGGCGGAGCAGCGGTGCGAAAAGGCGTGGCATCAGGCAGGGGTCGGTTCCGGGCGCGGTCGGGCATTATCGCCGCGACGCGTCGGCCGCGCGTGGACGGCGTTGTTCCATTCACCGGTTCGTAACCCGGCCTTCGCCGGTTTCAGGCCATCGTTCCGACTCCCTTTCCGCGTTCAGGAGCCGCATCCCATGTTCAAGAAACTCGCCGCCGAAGCCCTCGGCATCAGCGACATCGGCGTGATCGTCCCGGCCAGCGACTTCGACAAGGTCGACGCCGACGACTACCTCTTCCACGAAGAGGGCGAGCGCATCTTCTTCCTGATCAAATCGAAGAAGGACGAGTACTGCTTCACCAACCAGGCCCTGATCCACGTCGACGGCGAGTCGGCGGTGTCGACCAAGCGCACCGTGAAGCGCTACGAGTACGCCAGCAACCGCATCGGCTACTGCGCCATCGAGACCGCTGGCAACCTCGACATGGACGTGGAGCTCAAGTTCTCGATCGGCGAGGCCCACTTCAGCATCGACGTCAAGAAGAGCTTCATCGAGCAGGTGAAGGACATCTACAAGGCGCTGATCGCCATCGGCCGCCAGCAGTCGCGCGATGCGATCTCGCGCGACAACGCCGTGCGCACGCTCGATGCCATGGGCGGCATGCTGAAGCTCGGCAACCTGCAGGGCGAGGCCGCCGTGGTCGCGCACTTCAACGCCGTGCTCGACAACCTCAACGCGGCGATGCTCGACCGCCACACGACGCGCGACTACTCGCGGATCTTCGAGAAGTTCATCCACAACAACGCCGCGCCGCCGCCGCTGCCCTGAGGCAAGGGCGGGCACGGCCGGGGCGTCGTCGGACGCCCCGACCCCTCACGCCATTCAGTTCCTGCGCTTCGGCGCTTCGATCGCGTCGCGGACGAACCGGTCGAACAGGCGTACGCCGTAGCCGCTCGCACCGAGCGGCACGGTCGGCAGCGGCGCGTCGTCGCGCCACGCCATCGAGGCCATGTCCACGTGGGCCCAGCGCACGGCCGGGTCCACCCAGGCGCCGATGAAGTGTGCCGCCACGCCGGCGCCGGCCCGGCCGCCACTGCCGACGTTGCGGAGGTCGGCGATCGGCGATTCGAGGTCCTTGGCGTAGCTCGGGTGCAGCGGCAGGCGCCACAGCTCCTCGCCGCTGGCCGCGCCGGCGGCGACGAGGTCGGCCACGAGCGCGTCGTCGCGCGAGAAGAGGCCGCCGTATTCGTCGCCCACCGCCGTGACCTGCGAACCCGTCAAGGTCGCGATGTCGATCAGCATCGCCGGCTTGTCCTGCCGCTGCACGTAGCTGATGGCGTCGACCAGCACGAGGCGCCCTTCGGCGTCGGTATTGAGGTTCTCGAAGGTGAGGCCACCCAGCGTCCGCACGACGTCGCCCGGGCGGGCGGCGGCGCCGTCCGGCATGTTCTCGGCGAGCGCCGCCACGGCGATGGCGTTCACCCGGGCGCCGCGCTTGGCGAGCGCCAGCACCGCGCCGGTGGCGGAGGCCGCGCCGGCCATGTCGTGCTTCATCCGCCACATGTTTTCGGAGGCTTTGATCGAGATGCCGCCGGTGTCGAAGGTGATGCCCTTGCCGACGAAGGCCACCGGCGCATCGTCGCCGGCGCCGCGGTAGCGCACCAGGAGCACGCGCGGGGGGCGCACGCTGCCACCGCCGACCGAGAGCATCGCCCCCATGCCCAGTTCGCGCATGCGCGCCTCGTCCACCACTTCGATGCTGACGCCGCGAACGCCTTCGAAGGCCTGGCGGGTCCGTGCGACGAAGGTCTCCGGGTAGATGGCGTTGCCCGGTTCGGTCTTCAGGTCGCGGGCGAACCGCACGCCTTCGGCCACGTGGGCCCAGTCGTTGCGCCAAGCGGCGCTCGACGCGGGCGCATCGGCGACGCGGACGGTGAGGGTGCCCTGGCCGAGCACGGGGGTACCCGGCTTCGGCGTCTTGTACTGGCGGAAGGTGTACTGGCCGAGCGACGCGCCGAGGGCAAGATGGGCCCCGGCGGTCGGCAGGCCGGCATCGGGCCAGAGCAGCGTGAGGTCGGTGGCGGCACTGAGTACGCCCGCTTGCCCCACGAGTCCACCCACGTCCTCCAGCAGGCGCGGGGTGACCGGGTCGCTGCCGGTGCCGACGAGCAGCACCTGGTCGTAGGGGCCGACGCCGGGCAGGTTCAGCACCGTGCCGCGGTCGCCGAGGAAGCCGGAGGTCCGCACTGCGCGCCTCAGGGCGCCATTGCTGCGCTGGTCGATCGCGGCGAACGCGCCCTCGTCGGGCACGCCCTGCTTCACCGGGATCGCGACGGCCCCGGCCTCGGGCAGGGCGTAGTCGGCGATCGCCAATGTGCGCTGGGCGTCGGCGGCCGACGCGAAAAGGACGGAAAGGGCCAGGAACGGGGCCGCGCGATGTCGCATCGATGCACCTCGGGGGTAAGAAAGGCGGGGGAAAACCCGAATCCTGCCTTCCTCACAAGCGCTTGACGTCGTCGGGGGGTGAACCCGGCCGCTTCAGTCGGCGTCGCCCGGCTCGCCGGTCGCGGTTTCGTCCTGCAGCCAGCGCAGATAGGCAGGCAGGCCGGCGGCGGCATCGACCGCGAGGATCTCGGGCAGGTCGTAGGGATGGTGGGCGGCCAGCGTCCGCTCCAGCGCCGGGTAGCGCTCGGCCGTCGTCTTGACCATCAGCAGGCTCTCGTCGCTCTGCTGCACCTCGCCTTCCCAGCGGTAGGTGGAGCGGAGGCCCGGAAGGGCCTGGACGCAGGCGGCGAGGCGCTCCTCGACCAGCAGGCGGGCGAGACGGTCGGCGGCCGTGGCGGGCACGGTGCAGAAGACGATCAGGGCGGACATGGTCGGATTGTGCCGTGCGCCGCCCCGTGGCGACGCGTCGTCGGCACCCCCCTTGAAACGCGCCGGCCGGGCCCCATCTTCCGCCCCGCGACCCGGTGACCTTGGCGTCTCCGGCGCGCGCTAGAATTGGCACTCATCCGGGCCGAGTGCTAGCAATGCCGGTCCGGGAAAACGTAACCCATTGATCAACAAGGCAAAGAGGTTTCCCTCATGAGCATCAAGCCGCTGTTCGACCGCGTGGTCATCAAGCGTATGGAAGAAGAGAAAGTCTCCGCTGGTGGCATCGTCATCCCCGATTCGGCCACCGAGAAGCCGATCAAGGGTGAGGTCGTGGCCGTCGGCGCCGGCAAGGCGCTGGACAACGGTTCGACGCGCGCCCCGGCCGTGAAGGTCGGCGACAAGGTGCTGTTCGGCAAGTACGCCGGCACCGAAGTGAAGCTGGACGGCACCGAGTACCTGGTCGTCCGCGAAGACGACATCTTCGCCATCCTGGGTTGATCGCAGGCGTCCGCCGCGAACCCCATCCCCACTACTGAATTCCTGGAGTCATTCCCATGGCAGCAAAAGACATCCGTTTCGGTGAAGACGCCCGCGTCCGCATGGTCCGCGGCGTGAACATCCTCGCCAACGCCGTCAAGGCGACCCTCGGTCCGAAGGGCCG
The DNA here is from genome assembly GCF_054777375.1 of Silanimonas algicola. Taxonomy (NCBI): domain Bacteria; kingdom Pseudomonadati; phylum Pseudomonadota; class Gammaproteobacteria; order Lysobacterales; family Lysobacteraceae; genus Silanimonas; species Silanimonas algicola. The sequence continues at coordinate 574,264 of NZ_BAAHAS010000003.1, forward strand.
CAACGTCGTGCTCGAGAAGAGCTTCGGCGCCCCGACGATCACCAAGGACGGCGTGTCCGTCGCCAAGGAGATCGAGCTGGCCGACAAGTTCGAGAACATGGGCGCCCAGATGGTCAAGGAAGTCGCGTCCAAGACCTCGGACGTCGCCGGTGACGGCACCACCACGGCCACCGTGCTGGCCCAGGCGCTGATCCGCGAAGGCATGAAGGCGGTCGCCGCCGGCATGAACCCGATGGACCTGAAGCGCGGCATCGACAAGGCCGTGACCGAGGCCACGGGCGAGCTGAAGAAGCTCTCGAAGCCCTGCTCGACCTCGAAGGAGATCGCCCAGGTCGGTTCGATCTCGGCCAACTCCGACGCCAACATCGGCGAGCTGATCGCCAAGGCGATGGACAAGGTCGGCAAGGAAGGCGTCATCACGGTCGAGGAAGGCTCGGGCCTGGACAACGAGCTCGACGTCGTCGAAGGCATGCAGTTCGACCGCGGCTACCTGTCGCCGTACTTCATCAACAACCAGCAGTCGATGCAGGCCGAGCTGGACGACCCGTTCATCCTGCTGCACGACAAGAAGATCTCGAACGTCCGCGAGCTGCTCCCGGTGCTCGAGGGTGTGGCCAAGGCCGGCAAGCCGCTGCTGATCGTCGCCGAGGAAGTCGAGGGCGAGGCCCTGGCCACGCTCGTCGTCAACACCATCCGCGGCATCGTCAAGGTCTGCGCCGTGAAGGCCCCGGGCTTCGGTGACCGCCGCAAGGCGATGCTGGAAGACATGGCCATCCTGACCGGCGGCACGGTGATCTCGGAAGAGGTCGGCCTGCAGCTCGACAAGGCGACCATCAAGGACCTCGGCCGCGCCAAGAAGATCCAGGTCTCGAAGGAAAACAGCACCATCATCGACGGCGCAGGCAATGCCGAAGCCATCCAGGCCCGCATCAAGCAGATCAAGGCGCAGATCGAGGAGACCACCTCGGACTACGACCGCGAGAAGCTGCAGGAGCGCGTGGCCAAGCTGGCCGGCGGCGTGGCCGTCATCAAGGTCGGCGCCGCGACGGAAGTCGAGATGAAGGAGAAGAAGGCCCGCGTCGAAGACGCCCTGCACGCCACCCGTGCGGCCGTCGAGGAAGGCATCGTCCCGGGCGGCGGCGTCGCCCTGCTGCGCGCCAAGGCCGCGATCGCCAACCTGAAGGGTGCGAACGAGGACCAGAACCACGGCATCGCCATCGCCCTGCGCGCGATGGAAGCCCCGCTGCGCGAGATCGTGACCAACGCCGGCGACGAGCCGTCGGTCATCCTCAACAAGGTGCTCGAGCAGTCGGGCAACTACGGCTACAACGCGGCGAACGGCGAGTTCGGCGACATGGTGCAGTTCGGCATCCTGGACCCGACCAAGGTCACGCGCACGGCGCTGCAGAACGCTGCCTCGATCGCCGGCCTGATGATCACGACCGAAGCGATGGTCGCCGAAGCCCCGAAGAAGGAATCGTCGGCTCCGGCCGGCGGCCCGGGCATGGGCGGCATGGGCGACATGGACTTCTAAGTCCAGCGTTTCCGAAGGTTTGACCGCGAAGCCCGGCCCTGCGCCGGGCTTCGTCTTTTTGGATCGCCCAAGGCGATCGTGTAAGAAAACTCCTATGGCATCCGCCGCCTGCTGCCGATAGATTCCTCCGCTCAGGGGCAGGGGATGCCTTTCCGCGGCGACATGCGACCAAGGACTCGGGTCTTGGAGCGCCGATTTCCCTGTTTTCTCAATTCTGACGTCCGGTGCTCGCCCTCGAGAGCCTCCCGGACCTGGGGACATCGTGATGCTTCGAACGCTTTCCGCCGCGGTCTCGCTCGCCGTTGCGTCCACGCCCGCCCACGCCAGCGCCCTGGCCCCCTACGAGACGATCGCGCTTCCCGCCGATGCCGAGTCGGTGGTGATCGTCGATCTCGATGGCGATGGTGCCAACGAGCTGGCGGTTGCCACGGGCTGGTCGACGGACGCCACGCGTCGGGCGAAGTTGCACATCTACCGTCACGACCCCCTGAGCCGCCGGTTCGTGCCCGCCGGTTCGGCGTCGTTTCCGGACCACTACCCGAACCGCGTGTCGGCGGTCGCCGCGGAGCTCGATGACGACGGGCGTGGGGAGGTCGTCGTGGGTGCGGGGAACAGCCTCACCGCGATCGAGTTCGATGGCGTGCAGTTCGTCTCCCGTTCCATCACCACGCCGGTCGCGATGGAGGTGATCCAGCCGCTCGATCTCGACGGCGACGGTCGCGACGAGATCGTGGGGCAGAGCTGGTCAGCGGGTGCCGCGCTGTTCCGGGTCGTGCCGGGAGGAAGCTTGCAACTCGTTCGCCAGATGCCGACGGGCGCCGCGGGATGGAATGACGCTGCGGTGGGCGACATGAATCGCGACGGATTCAAGGATTGGATCGTGATGTCAGGGCAGTACTACCTGGCGCCGCACGCCGAGATCTTCCACTCCAACGGGGTCGGTGGTTTCGCTTCCCCCAGCAACGCCTTCCGCGTTGCCGATGGCGTGAACACCAACGGCATCGCCGCCGGGGACGTGAATGCCGACGGTGCTGAAGACCTCGTGCTGTCGCGCTCCGGGAACGCCCCCACGTCGCTGTACGTCCTGACGCAGCAGAGCGGCGGTCGATTCGGCCAGGTCGAGGTGCCAACGCTCGATATCCCGTCCGATCTGGCGATCGTCGACCTCGACGGTACGGGCGGCCGGTCGGTCCTGGTGTTGCACCGGGGATGGGGCAACCTGTCGATCTATTCGACCAGCGCCGCCGGTCTGTCACTGAGCGAGATGGTCGCCGTTCCCTACGGCGACTACGGTCCGACGGCGTTGGCCACGGGCGATGTCGATGGTGACGGGTGTCCGGACGTGGCCGTTGCCGGTCGTGGCCCGGGCCTCGTCGTGTTGCGCGGACAGCAGTGCGCGCCGCCGCCGGACACCACGCCAGAGCCGTTCGAGTTCGCACCGATGCCCCACGTCGTTCGCGGTAGCGTGGTGACGTCGGGCGAGATCACGGTTGCCGGCATCAACGCGTCGGCCCCGATCAGCATCCGAGGAGGCACCTACAGCATCGACGGCGGCGACTTCACCAGTGCCGCCAGCACCGTCCTCGCGGGGCAGCGCGTGCGCGTGCGCCATGTGGCTGCCGAGCAGTTCTCGACCTCGATCCGGTCGGAGCTGAGCATCGGCGGCGTTTCGGCGAACTTCGCCAGCACGACGGAAGCCATGGACACGGTGCCCGATCCGATCGGGCTGGTTGACCAGGTGGGTGTGGCCACAGGCACCGAGAGGGTGTCTGCGCCTGTCCGGGTTTTCGGCATCAACGCCCCCGCTTCGATCACTGTCTCGGATGGGAGCTATCGCCTGAACGGCGGCAGCTTCACCACGCAGGCCGGCGTGGTGCAGCCGGGGGACCAGGTCGAGGTTCGCCACACGTCGGCGTCGAGTGCGCTGACGGCCACCCACACCACGCTGACCATCGGCGGCGTCACCGATGTGTTCACCAGCACCACCGGCAGCGTGGATACGACGCCGAACGCATTCGCCTTCATCGATGTGTCCGGCGCGCGCCGAGGACGGACGGTCACGTCCAACACCATCACCGCCTCCGGGATCAACGCGACGATCCCGGTGTCGGTCCGCGGGACGACGGCGGTCTACTCGAAGAACGGCGGCGCCTTCACCAGCGCGCCGGGGACGGTCAGGAATGGCGACAGGTTGCGTTTGCGCCTCACGGCCTCGTCCACCGCCGATGAAGTCACCGTGGCGACACTGGACCTCGGCGGCGTCAGCGCGACATGGAGCGTCCGTTCGGGCCAGCGGTAGGCGAGTTCCGCCGCCGGCGGCAAGGACACGTGGCGACGCGGTCGACCGTGGTGGGAGCCCGGGGAGGCGTGCTTCGTTGGGGCTCCCGGTCTTGCGCCATGACGTCGTCCGCCCGGTCTTTTCCCGTGTTTCCGCTGTTTGTGGGTGCACGTTGGCCCGCCCATGGCATGGGCGATGCGCATCCGGTCGATGTCGAGGATCGCTGGCGCCGGCCCTCGTGAACGGGTCTGATACGCGCTCCTTCCGCCGGATCCGTTCCGGCGTTCCCCCCGTTGAACCATGGACCGCTTCCCGATGAAGAAGACTCCCCTCGCGCTCGCCCTGATGCTGTCGCCCGCCCTGGCGATGGCGCAGAACGTCATCGAGCCTTCAGCCCAACCGCTCGCCGTCGGCGCCAGCGTCCGCGGCGAGATCACCACCGCCAATCGCCTCAACTACAGCGACGGCAGCCGCAGCCTCCTCTATGCCATCGACCTCGAGGCCGGCCAGGCCGTGAGCCTCGAGACCAGCGGCGCGCTGTGCGCCCGTCTGTTCGTGCTGCGCGACGGTGACGCCGTAGCCGGTCCCACCGACGGCGCTTGCGGTGACGGCCCCGCCGGCGCCCGGCTGGCGGTGGTGGCCAGCGAGAAAGGCCGCTACGAGGTGGCGGTCAGCGGCAGCGGTGCGCGTGCGTATGGCCCGTTCCGCCTCGAGGCCAAGCCGCTGCAGGTGCATCGCGGCGACGGCCCGCTGCGTCCGGGCGCCGACATCGCCGACGTGATGGGCCGGGACGGCCGGAGCTACCTGCTCGAGGTGCGCGAGTCCGGTTACTACCAGATCGACATGCGGTCCAGCGACCTCGATTCGGCGCTTGAACTCGAGGGCCATGGCGTCTCGCTCAGCGACGACGATGGCGGTGGCGACCTGAATGCGCGACTCAGCGCGCCCCTCGAGGCCGGCACCTACACCTTGCGCGCCAAGTCGGTGGACGCGGCGACGGGCCTGTTCCAGCTCACGGTCGGGACCGGCGCATTGCCGGCCGGCGTGCGACTGCGCAACGACGGCCCGCTGGCCCTCGATGGCAGCGACGTGCATGGCGCGCTGACCGGCCGCCCCCGCGAGTACCAGCTCCGCGTGCGGCAGGCGGGTCGCGTCGTCATCGAGCTCGGCAGCGAATCCTTCGACACCCAGCTGGAGCTTCGCGGCAACGAGGTCTCGCTCAGCGACGACGATGGTGGCGGCCACGGCACCGACTCGCGCATCGCCGCCGTGCTGCAGCCCGGCACCTACACCGTGGTCGCGCGCGCCCTCAATGACACCGGCAGCGGCCTGTTCCGCCTGTCCGCCACGCAGACCGCCTTGCCCGCGGGCACCACGCTGCGCGGTGGTGGCGACCTCACGCTGGGCAGGACGGCCACGGGCGTGATCGGCGGCGAGCCGCACCGCTACCGGCTGGCCATCGCCGAGGCCGGGCCCTTGGTCATCGACCTGCGCAGCGACGATTTCGACGCCGTCCTCGAGCTGCGTCGCGGCGATGAACTCGTCCTCGAGGACGATGACGGTGGTGGGGACACCCACGCGCGGATCGCGACCGAGGTGCAGCCGGGCACCTACACCGTGGTCGCGAAGGTGTACGAGGGCGGCAGCGGCGGCCTCTACGAGCTCAGCGCGCGCATGGGCGCCGACTGAATCCCCGGCGCTGGCCGGCGCGTCATCGGCCGGTCACCGCGATCCCCTTGCCGATGGCCCGGCGTGGTCCGAGGTTCCGGCATGTCCCCCGGTCGCGGCCCTGGCACCGCTGAAAACCGGTACTGGCTCACAGTTTTGTCGGTGCCCCCGGCGTAGGGTTCGGCCCCGAGGCGATGGCAGCGCTGTCATCCCGTCTCGAAGTCGTTCTGTGGGAGGCAGGGCGACGCTGGACGCACCCCCGTGCGTCGGTCCTGCCTCGTCCCCCAACCTGTCGCAGGCTCCCCCCGCCCATGCTCATCCCCCCGGTTCTTCCGCGCGCCTTCGGTGCGCTCCTCGCCCTCCTCTTCCTCGGCGATGCTTCCCCGGCGCGCGCCGCCGACCTCGGGCCGTGCCCGCAGGGCTGCATCACGGCCCTGAATGGCTCGACCCTGCGCGCCACGGTGTCGCACGGCACCGTCGTCGACGTGCACTACCGCGTCGACCAGGGCCCGCAGCAGAACCGCCGGATGAACTCGGCGGGTGGCCAGTGGTCCTTCGACATCGCCGGGCTCGCTGCCACGACGCCGGTGACGATCCGCTTCACCATCATCACCAACGGCGTGGGGCAGACCACGCCATGGCAGACCCACACGCTGTCGGGCCTCGCGACCTCGGCGCCTCCGCCGGCCCCCGGGGCCGTGTTCCGCGAAGCGGAGTCCTACACGGCGATGTCGGGCGTTGCCCTGGAAGCCACGTCGGATACCGACGGCGGCCGCAATGTCGGCTGGATCGACACCGGTGACTGGATGGCCTACGCCGGCGTCGCGATCCCGGCCGCCGGCCGTTACCGGGTGGAGTACCGCGTGGCCAGCGTCAATGGCGGTCGCCTTTCGCTCGACCTCAATGGCGGCGCGACACGGCTCGGCGAGGTGGCGGTCCCCGCGACCGGCGGCTGGCAGCGCTGGACCACCGTGTCGCATCTGGTCGACCTGCCGGCCGGGACCTTCAGCGTCGGGGTCTACGCCGCGCAGGGCGGCTGGAACTTCAACTGGTTCCGGCTGACGCGCGTGTCCTCCGATCCGCCGCGCACGCTGGTGTGGGCCGACGAGTTCGATCGCATCGATCCCGCCAGCTGGACGTTCGAGACCGGCGGTCACGGCTGGGGCAACCAGGAGCTGCAGTACTACACCGACGGGCGCAACGCGTCGGTCCAGTTCGACCCGGCGGTGGGCAGCAACGTGCTGGTCCTTGAAGCGCGCCGCGAGGACCCGGGCAATGCCAGCTGCTGGTACGGGCGCTGCGCGTACACGTCGACCCGCATGGTCACGCGCGGCAAGCGCGCGTTCCAGTACGGCCGCGTCGAGGCGCGCATGAGGCTTCCGAGCACGCAGGGCATCTGGCCAGCGTTCTGGATGCTCGGTACCAGCCTCGGCCGGGTCGAATGGCCGCAGAGCGGCGAGATCGACATCATGGAGCACGTCGGCTTCGAGCCGACGCTGACGCACGGCGCGATCCACGGCCCGGGCTATTCGGGCGCGAACCCGATCATCGGCACCTTCGATGCCCGCGAGCCGGTAGGCGCGCGCTACCGCGTCTATGCCGTGGAGTGGGACGCGACCGCCATCCGCTGGTTCGTCGACGGCACCTTGTTCCACCAGGTCAGTCGCGCCCAGGTCGAAGCACGTGGCGCTTGGGTTTACGACCAGCCTTTCTTCCTGCTGCTGAACGTGGCGGTGGGCGGTGCGTGGCCCGGCAGCCCGAACGCCGGCAGCGTCTTCCCGCAGCGTCTCGCCGTGGATTACGTCCGTGTTTACCGCTGAACGTACGGGCCCCGGGCCCGCGGTGCGCACCCTCGTGGCCCTCGCCGCTGTCGCCGGCGCGACGCTCGCGTGGCCGGTGTCTTCGCAGACGTCGTCGAACTGCCGGGATGGCTGCGCCGTCGCTGCTGGGGCGGGCACGCTGCGTGCCGTCGTCTCGCAGGGCGGCGTGGTGGATGTGCACCTGCGCATCGACGGGGGGGCGCAGCGCAACCACCGCATGACGCGCACCGGCGAGCAGTGGGCGTACGACGTCACCGGTCTCGGGCCGACGACACCGGTGGCGATCAGCCACACCATCATCGATGGCGGCATCGGGCGGACGACGCCTTGGCGTACCTACACGCTGGCGGCGCTCACGCCGGCACCGCCGTCCGCCGGTGAAGGCGCGCTGGTGTTCCGCGAGGCCGAGTCTTTCGCGTCGATGTCCGGCGTGGCCGTCGAGCCGTCGAGCGACGCCGGCGGCGGACAGGGCGTCGGCTGGATCGACGCCGGTGACTGGATGGCCTATTCGGCCGTCACCTTCCCCGAGACGGGGCGGTATCGCGTGGAGTACCGCGTGGCCAGTCCTTCGGGTGCCCGACTGTCGCTGGATCTGAACGCGGGCCGCATCCCGCTGGGCGCGGTCGCCATCCCCGCGACCGGCGGCTGGCAGGCCTGGACCACGGTCTCGCACGTCGTCGACGTCACGGCCGGCACCTACAACCTCGGCGTGTTCGCCGCGCAGGGCGGTTGGAACTTCAACTGGTTCCGCATCACGCGCGTCGCCGGGGGCGGCCCGGTGACGCCGCCGCCGCCGACCCCGGGGACCATCGAGCCGCTGTACGGCGCATCGACGATCCTCGAGCCGGCGGGCCGCATCCAGCAGGGCAACCGCCTGATCACGCGCTTTGCCGATCGCGCGCGCGACCGGCACGCCAAGGAGACCCAGTTCCAGGCCTACGACCACTACCTGAGTTTCTACTGGGAGCACCGCACGGCGGGGATCGAGATCATCGAGGACCAGCGTCCCGACGGCACGGCGTCGATCCGGATGAACGTGCGTACGCAGTGGCGCCTGAACGACCGCGAGGCCGAGAACCGCTGGTTCTACCGCGGCATCGGCACGGTCGCCGAGTTCTGCGACAACGGCACGATGATGGTGGTCGACACCTTCAACTACTGGAAGGAGCGCACGCTGAACTGCCGCACCGGCCAGTCGATCCGCCGCGGCGACAAGCTCGAGTTCGAGATCAGCCAGTTCCTCGATCCGAGCGTGCCGCGCGGTCGTGCGCCGTACTACGGCACCACCTTCCTCTACATCGTCGGCGAAGGCATCGTGCCCTGGGACGTGCAGCCGGGCCCGTTCAGCACGCCGATGTTCAGTGGCGGCACCAAGGACTCGGTGAAGGTTCCGGAGCGGGCGTGGCTGGGTGGACGGACGACGTTGGCGCAGATGACGTCCGGCGAGCCGGACAACCATTTCCTGCAGATGGCCACCAACCTGAACTACCACAACGGCCAGCCCTTCGTGCAAGGGCGTCGCGTGCACCACACGTCGTTCCTGAGCGGCCTGCATGATGAGCACGCCGAGAATGGCGTGTTCCCGGAGCTGGTGGGCCGGGCCGGGCCGCGCTACGTCAACGAGCGCTGCACCGCCTGCCACGTGCGCAACGGCCGTGCGGCGCCGGCGGCGCCCGGCGTACCCCTCGACACCTGGGTGGTCAACGTCGGCGACATCCAGGGCAACCCGCATCCGGCCATGGGCCGCGTGCTGCAGCCCAAGGCGAACGGCGGTGCGGCGAGCGAAGGGACGGTCGTGATCGCCGGCTGGACCGAAGCCAACGGCCTGCGTGCCCCGACCTACCGCTTCTCGAACGGGACGCCGCCGCGTTTCTCGGCGCGGATCGCGCCGCAACTGGTCGGCATGGGCCTGCTCGAGGCCGTGCCGGAATCGACGGTGCTCGCGATGGAAGACCCGAACGATGCCAATGGCGACGGGATTTCCGGCCGCGCGAACCGCGTGCCCGACCCGGTCACCGGGCAAACCCGTCTGGGTCGTTTCGGCGCGAAGGCCGCGAAGATCAGTGTTCGTCACCAGGTGGCCAGCGCGCTCAATCGCGACATGGGCGTGACGACCTCGGTGATGCCGTCGCCGGACTGCGGTTCCGGCCAGACGGACTGCGGCCCCAGCGGCGTCGAGTTGGCGGACGTGCATCTGGACCACCTCGTCAAGTATATCGCGCTGCTCGGCGTCCGCCCGCAGCGCAACAGCGAGGATCCGGCCGTCCAGCGCGGCGAAGCCCACTTCGGTGCGGCCGGTTGCGCCGCCTGCCATCGACCGACGATGCAGACGAGCCCCCACCATCCGCTGGCCGAGCTGCGCGACCAGACCATCCGCCCCTACACCGACCTCCTGCTGCACGACATGGGGCCGGGCCTCGCCGACTCGCTCGGCGAAGGCGAGGCCTCGGGTTCCGAGTGGCGCACGGCGCCGCTGTGGGGCCTCGGCCTGTCGGCCTGCGTCACTGGCGGTACGACGAACGCGCCACAGGGCCAGCAGGTCTGCACGCCGGTCCACAGCTACCTGCACGACGGCCGCGCCCGGACCATCGAGGAGGCCATCCTCTGGCACGGCGGCGAGGCGGAGGCCTCCCGGAATGCCTACCGCGCCCTCAGCGCCACCCAGAAACAGGAGCTGCTGCGCTTCCTCGAATCCCTCTGACGCCCCCGACGCCCCCCGGCCTCGCGCCCCATCCCCCCGCATCCCCCCAACGCAGGTCATCGACGATGAACCCATCCCCCCTGAAAGCCTGGCTCGGCGTGCTGGCCGCCGGCCTGTTCGCCGCCGCGTTCGCCGACGCGGCCGTCCCCCCCGTGTCCACGCAGGGCAATCGCGTGCTGTTCGGCGGCGTGCCGGGCAGCATCGCCGGCCCCAGCCTCTTCTGGAGCAACGACCAGTGGGGCGGCGAGCGCTTCTACACCCCCGGCGCGGTCGCCACCGCGAAGCGCGACTGGAATGCCACCCTGATCCGCGCCGCGATGGGCGTCGAGGACAGCGGTGGTTACCTGCAGAACCCGGCGGGCAACACCGCCAAGGTGCGGCGCGTGGTCGAGGAAGCCATCGCCAACGACATGTACGTCATCATCGATTGGCACAGCCACAACGCCGAGCGCCACACCGCTTCGGCGGTGCAGTTCTTCCGCCAGATGGCGCAGGACTACGGCCGCTTCGACAACGTCATCTACGAGATCTACAACGAGCCGCTCACGGTGCCGTGGAGCACGACGATCAAGCCGTACGCCGAGACGGTGATCGCCGCGATCCGCGCCGTCGACCCGGACAACCTCATCATCGTCGGCACCCCGCGCTGGTCGCAGGACGTCGACGCCGCGGCGAACGATCCGATCACCGGCCATCGCAACATCGCCTACACGCTGCACTTCTACGCCGGAACGCACGGGCAGGACCTGCGCAACAAGGCGCAGTACGCCCTCGACCGCGGCATCCCGCTGTTCGTCACCGAGTGGGGGTCGGTGAACGCCGACGGCAACGGCGGGGTCAACGCGCAGGAAACCGCGAACTGGATGGCCTTCCTCCGCAACAACCAGATCAGCCACGCGAACTGGGCCCTCAACGACAAGAGCGAAGGCGCCTCGGCGCTGCGCCCCGGCGCGAACCCGAACGGCGGTTGGACCCTGGCCGACTACACGCCCTCCGGACTGCTCGCGCGCGACATCGTGCGCAACTGGCCGCCGCTGGGTGCGCCAGGACCGGGTCCGGGGCCGGGCCCCGCGCCGGTTTGCCCCAGCCCGTCGGTGCCGGTGCGGATCGAAGCCGAGGCCCACTGCACGATGAGCGGCATCCAGACCGAGGCCACGACCGACGTGGGTGGCGGCCGCAACGTCGGCTGGATCGATGGCGGCGATTGGATGGCGTACGCCGTGACCGTGCCGACGGCCGGCCGCTACCGGGTCACCTATCGCGTCGCGGCCCCGTCCGCCGGCGGCCGCCTGCGCCTCGAGCGCACCGGCGGTTCCGCGGTGTTCGGCGAGCTCGACGTGCCGGCGACCGGCGGCTGGCAGGCCTGGACCGACGCCTCCCACGAGGTGAGCCTGCCCTCGGGGCGCGTGGACCTGGCCATCGCGGCGGTTCGCGGCGGCTGGAACATCAACGCCTTCCGCATCGACCCGGTGGGGCCGCCGCCCCCGGTGACGCGCCCGGCGCTCGCGACGATGCAGGCCGAGGCCTACAGCTACATGAGCGGCATCCAGACCGGCGCGACCAGCGACGTCGGTGGTGGCCTCGTCGTGGGTTGGATCGATCCGGGCGACTGGCTGTCGTACGTGGACTCGCCGATCGTGATCCCGGCCACCGGGACCTACGAGATCCGCTACCGCGTCTCCAGCGCGGGGGCGGGCGGCAGCCTGCGCCTGGAAGAGGCCGGCGGCTCGGTCGTCTACGGCAGCATCGCCTTCCCGGGCACGGGCGGCTGGGAGCGTTGGACCACCGTGTCGCACCGCGTGGTGCTGCCCGCCGGCCCGCGGCGCTTCGGCATCGCGGCCACGGCCGCTGGCTGGAACCTGAACTGGTTCGAGATCCACCGCGTCGACTGAGGCCTTGCAGGGGCCGGGCGCGCGTCTTGCGCGTCCGGCCCGTCCGGCGCCGATGCGACAATCGCGGGCCCGACGACGATCCCGGAGCCCCATGCGAACCTTCGTCCTCCGCGCGCGCGCCGCGCCCACCGACAGCGCCAGGCTCCTGGCGGGCGTGGGCGGCGAGGCGCACTCCGAGATCCTTGCGCACGTGCTGATGAACGCCGTCTTCGTCGCGCAGTCGCACCGTGACGACGTCGTCGTCTACCTCGTTCTGGAGAGCACCGCGGACTACTCGCGCACGATCCGCTTCGAGCCCCGGGCCATGCACGAGCTTGGGGGGTTCGACGAGCGCGCCTTGCTCGGCAAGGTGGCGAAGGCACTCGATGCCTCGCGCGGCATGGGCAAGGAGGAAACGCGGCCGGTCGAATCGGGCGTGACCGTGCAGACGATCAGCTTCGAGCGGCTGGTGCAACAGCTCGGCGCCGACCACACGCTGTTCGTGCTCGACCGTAAAGGCACGCCGATCGGCGAACAGGCCTTCGGCGACAACCCCTGCTTCCTGCTCACCGACCACATCCCGATGCCGAAGAAGACCTTCGGCAGCCTCGAGCGCCTCGGGGCCGCGAAGCTCTCGCTGGGTTCGCGGATGCTGTTCGCTTCGCAGTGCGTGGTGCTGATCCACCACGCACTGGACCAGCGCTGAGCCCTGAAACGAAGAACCCCGCGGCGGGCCGCGGGGTTCCGGCTGTCGCGCGCTGGCGCTTGGATCAGCCGCCGAAGCCGATGGTCAGAAGGAACTTGTCTTCGGCGAGGTCCGGGCCGAAGTTGTCCTCGGCGTTGCCGTCGGTGTTGACGTAGCTGAGGGCGACCGTGGCCGGGCCGAACTCCCGGCTCACCCCCACGCTGTAGTCGGCGAAGTTCTGCAGCCCGTCCACGCGCTTCAGATCGCCGCTGATGGTGGTGTAACCCACGGCCGCGCTGAACGTGTAGTGCTCGGCGAAGCCCCAGCTGCCGGCGAGGTTGTAATAGAAGCTGTCGCCGCCGGCGTTGAAGTAGTCGTTGGTGTAGCCGAACGTAAACGTGTAGTCCTCGGCGAAGCCGAGCTTGGAGATCAGCTCGTTGTAAGCGTAGTCGGTTCCGTTCGGCTCGTTCAGGTAGTTGTAGCGGACCAGCTGCACGTCGAAGGAGGTGGTGTCCGACAGGTCGCCGGCCCAGCCGACGAAGGTGTCGACTTCGATGTCGGTGCTGTCGCCGAAATCGACGTTCGAGGCCCAGGTGCCGACGTAGAGGCCGTTGGCGAATCCGTAGCCGGCGCCCAGCTGCAGGGCGGGCTGGTCGTCGTTCTGGTCGACGCCGCGGTACAGGTAGTCGGAGACCACCGTGGCGTTCCAGTTGAAGCCCTCGGCGGCAGCGGCGCCGGGGAGGGTGGCGAGAAGCAGGGCGGCAAGCAGGGTCTTGCGGTTCATGGGGTGCGATTCCTTCTTGAGGGCTCGTCGAACGGGGCCGGGATGCGGCACCGGTGATGAAAGCGGGTGGCAGGCTAGCGTAAACGCTCCGCCATCAAGCCTTCACTTTCTAGAGCTTGGGCACCAATCCCGCGACTGCCGGCCTCGGCAGGGACGCCGACAGGTAGCGGTCGAAGCAGGACGCCACCACGCGCAACAGCAGCCGGCCGCGGTCGGTCACCTTCACGCGATGGTCGCTGCAGGCGACGAGGCCATCGGCTTCCAGGACGGCGAGGCGGGGCCGCGCCTCCTCGAGGACGGCCAGGGTTTCCGCGCCAAGGCGGCGGCCGAGCGCATCGAAATCGACCTCGCCCTGGCACATCAGGTCCTGGATCAGCGTGGCGCGGAGCTGGTCGTCGTCGTCCAGGACGAGGCCGCGCCAGACCGGGAGCCGCCCGGCATCGACGGCGGCCTCCCAGGCACCGAGCTCGCGGGGATTCTGCGCGTAGGCGTCGGCGATGCGGGAAATGGCGCTGGCGCCGAAGCCGACGAGGTCGGTGTCGGCATGCGTCGTGTAGCCCATGAAGTTGCGGTGCAGGCCGCCCTTGCGCTGCGCGACGGCGAGCTCGTCGAAAGGCAGGGCGAAATGGTCCATGCCGATGTAGACGTAGCCGGCGGCGGTCAGTCGCTCGATGGCGAGCCCAAGGAGGGCGATCTTCGCCGCCGGCGTCGGCAGGTCGTCGGCATCGATGCGTCGCTGCGGACGGAACAGCTCCGGCAGGTGGGCATAGCTGTAGATGGCGACGCGGTCGGGGCGCAGGTCGACCACTTTCGCCAGCGTCGCGCGGAAGCCGTCGGGGGTCTGCTTCGGCAGCCCATAGATCAAGTCCACGTTGATCGAGCGCATTCCCGCTGCGCGCGCGGCCTCGAGGACATCGCGGGTCGCTTCGAAGGGCTGCACGCGGTTCACCGCGACCTGCACGTCGGGGTCGAAGTCCTGGATGCCGAAGCTGGCGCGGTTGAAGCCGATGTCGCGAAGCATCGCCATCGAGGCGGGGGAGGTGCTGCGGGGATCGATCTCGATCGAGAGGTCGCTGTGCTGTTCATCGGCGAAGCGGAAGGCCCCGCGGAGGTGCGCGACCAGGCCGGCGAGCGTCGCATCGTCGAGGAAATTCGGCGTGCCGCCGCCGAAGTGCAGCTGGGCCACTTCGCGGTCGTCGTCGAACAGCGGGGCGATGCGGTCGATCTCGCGGCGCAGGCGGTCGGCGTAGCGGGGGCCGCGGGCGGTATCGCGGGTGACGATGCGGGTGCAGCCGCAGTAGAAGCAGGGACTGAGGCAGAAGGGCACGTGCACGTAGAGCGACAGCGGTCTCGGGATCAGCGCGTCGTTGCTGCGCGCGATGGCCGACCGGAGCGCCGACTCTCCGAACGCCGGGTCGAAGTGCGGCGCGGTCGGGTACGACGTGTAGCGCGGCCCCGGCGTGTCGTGCCGGGCCAGCAGGTCGGGGTCGAAGCGGGGGCGGCCGGTGGTCATGGCCGCACGGTAGGCGCGGTGCGTCTTCCGTGGCTTGACCGTGGTCAATCGTGCTCGCGGAGCCTAGGACGTCGGCAGGCGTCGGGCGAAGGCGCGAAGGGCGCCGCCGAGCGGGGCGGATGCCGTGCCGACGGCAGCCGCAGGCTCCGTGGTCGGCGCCGTGTCGATGGCCTCCAGCTCCCTAGCGAGGTCGGCGAGGAGGGCGATCGCACTGGCGCCGCCAAGGCGCGTCGGGGCGAACAGTTCGCGCTCGCTGTAACGCAGCACCCGCTGCCGGGTCAGGCGGGAAGGGGGCAGCCCGTGCATGCCCCATTCGCCGAACCAGCGCTGGTCGACGTCGCGGCAGTCGATGAGCACGAGGTCGCGATGGCGTGGATCCGCGAGGATGCGGTGGTAGGTCGCGTTCACCGCCTCGCGCGACCCCTCGAGGCATTGCAGGAACTCGCGGGCGCCGAAGGCGAGGATGCCGGTCACGCCGGCCTTGCCGTTGTTGCGCTGCGAGGACTCCAGGATCTGCTCGTGGTCGGCGGGCGTGAGTGAATCCGAGGCGCGGCTGGCGTAGATCAGTCGGAACAGGCTCATGGACGACTCGCGGCGAACGGGGCCGCAGCATGCGCCGCGCGCCATCAATGGCCCTTGAAGGCAGGGTGACCGTGGGGTGAGCGACGGCGCCGCTGACGGCGTGGCCCGGGGCGGCGGATAATCGGCGGATGACGCCTCCCGACGACCTGCACAGGCACCACGCGCGTTGGCTCCGCCGCCGCCGTCGCTTGCGCC
This sequence comes from Silanimonas algicola, assembly GCF_054777375.1. Taxonomy (NCBI): domain Bacteria; kingdom Pseudomonadati; phylum Pseudomonadota; class Gammaproteobacteria; order Lysobacterales; family Lysobacteraceae; genus Silanimonas; species Silanimonas algicola. Next base: position 589,895 of record NZ_BAAHAS010000003.1, read on the forward strand.
GCCTGCTGCGACCGCTTCCGCGCCGCGCCAATCTCGCCCGCTATCCGGTGCTGAAATGGTTCGCCGACCACGCGCGGCGGGCGGCGTTCCTTTGGTCGTTCAAGCGCGCCAACGTGATGCCTTCGCTGTACGCCGGTTCGGTGCTGGCCTTCCTGCCCGTCTATGGCCTGCAGATCCTGTTCGGATTCGGCCTCGCCCTCGGTTTGCGAGGCAACCTGACCGTGATGGCGGCGCTGCAGATGATCACCAACCCGCTGACCATCGTCCCGGTGTACGGGTTCACGGCCTGGGTCGGCCTCGGCGCCATGGCGCTGGCGGGCGTCGGGGCCGGATGGCCCGACGCCCTGCGTTACACCAATGCGCTGTTCGTCGGCGGGGTGATCGTGGGCCTCGCCTTCGCCCTGCTCGCCGACCTCACCTGGCGCCTGCTGGCCTGGGAGGCGCGGCGTTTCCGCCAGCGGCTCGACGCGCTGCGTCGGCATCGAGGCGCAGCACGGGATAACGGCTGAATTCGCTGTCGAAGAAGGGCGTGCGCGTATAGAAGAAGCGCAGGCGCTGGCGCGGGTCGGCGGCAAAGGCCGCGTCGGCGGCGAGCTTTGCGTCGAACTCCGCCTCCAGCGCCGGGTCTTCGGCCATCATCGCGCGCGCCATCGCTTCCATCACGCGTGGCTCGGCGTACTCCTTCTCTTCGAAGATCGCGTCGAAGAAACCCCAGCGCAGGAAGCTGTCGGGCGAGGCCGGTTCGAGCAGCAGCGCGGCGAGGCGCGCTTTCGGCTGGTCCATCGGCACCAGCCAACTGCCGGCGGGAATGGCCTGCTCGCCGGTCTCGAGGGTCTGTTCCAGTTCGACGATGGCGTGCCGGCCTTCGAAGGGGCGCGGGGCCCACGCCACCTTGCCGAAGCGGTAGCGGCCGGCTTCGACAGTGGTCGCTTCGGCGATGCGGGTCATCGCGACCCCGTGCATCCGCAGGCGATCGAGGACCGCAGTCCACTGCGGCGGTACCACGTAGGCCGCCGGTGCCGGCGCCTCGGCGGTGACGGTGACGGCGCGCTGCACTGGGACGCGGATCGTCTCCGGCTTCGAGGTGTCGTAGCGCACCCACGTACCGCCCGACACGCCGCTGTCGGTGCGCGAGTCGGCATAGCCGAGGAAGTCGATCGTCTCGGTGGTCTCGGCAAGGCCGAAGGCCAACGGAATCGTCTCGCCGATCGCAAAGCGCGTCGCGTCGGCCACGGCGATCGCGGCCTGCAGCGAGTCCCCTTCGCGGCCCAGCGTGCGCAGCAGTTCGAGCAGCAGCGCTTCGTTCACGGCCACGCGGGTGCGGAAGTCCTTGAGCATGTGGGTCTCGAGCAGCAGCCCCGGGCGGTTCGCCGACGCGGCGTAACCCACCGAGAAGCGCGGCCCGGACGCCCCTTCGACGAGGCCGGCGCGCAGGTTCGTCGGATCCTTCAGGCTCACGTAGAAGGCGATCGGCCAGCCTTGGCGCTCCAGCGCGGGCCTCAGCGCGCCGTCGAACGCGCGGCGCTGCCAGTCCGCGAGCGGCGTTTCGATGTTCTGCGCCGTCTCGAAGGCCCAGGTCATCGCGTACTGGTAGTCCGCGCCGTTGGTGTTGTGCATGTCGATGAGCAGGTCGGGGTTCCAGGCCTGCCACAGGCGCATCCACGCCTGCATCTCGGGCGCGTCGAGCTTGGCGTAGTCACGGTTGAGGTTGAGGTTCTGCGCGGTGGCGCGCCAGCCCATCGCCTCGGGGCCGTTCTGGTTGATGCGATTGAACGGCGAGAAGCGCTCGTGGCCGTCGATGTTGAAGATGGGCACCAGGACGAGCACGGCTTCGTCGACGAGATCGGCGTGCTCCCCGCTGACGGTGAGGTCGCGCACCAGCGCCATCAGCACGTCCTTGCCCTCGTTCTCACCCGGATGGATGGCGGCCTGGATGAGCACCACCGGCTTGCCCGTGGCGTGCGCCGCCGCCGGCGTGGACACGCCTTCCGACGAGACGATCACCGCCTTCATCGCCCGGCCTTGCGGCGTCGTGCCGAACTCGATCATCGCCACCTGCGGGCTGGCCGCATCGAGGCGCTCGAAGTAGGCCATGGTCTCGGCATAGCGCGGCGTGCGCGTGAAGCCGCTGGCCTCGGCGGGCGTGGACCAGTCGTCCGTCGCCGCACGGACAGCGGGTGTCGACGCAAGGCCGACGCCGAGCGCGAGCGCGATCGGCGCCATGTGCGGAAGGACGGTACGGTTCGGCGGGGGCATGGGGTTCTCCGGAAGCGGGCGTCCGATGCTAGCGGAGGGGCGTCGCATGCAGCGAGCATTCAGCGTCCGCGCGACGGCATCGCCGGTTTACGGGTTTCTTAGCCTGCGACTAACCCTTGCCTAACCTTGGCCTAAGGCTGGCTTAAGTCGGCGCGGCAACGATGCCCCCATGCCGATGACCGCCTTCCCCTTGCCCGCCCGCACCCACGCCGCGCTCGACGCGGCCACCGATCCGGACTGGGTGCCGACCCTGCTCGGCCCCGACGACGAGCGAGGGACCGCCGAGGCCTTTGTCGCTCGCGTCTACCGCGATCAGTTCGACGCCCGACTCGCCGAATTCATGCCCTGGCTGCTGGTCTTCCACGATCGGCAAGGCATGCTGCGCGCCGTCGTCGGTCTGCGCCCCGCGAAGGGCCAGCCGCTGTTCGTCGAGCAATATCTCGACCAGCCGGCAGAGCAGGCCGTCGCCACGGCGCTCGGTCGCTGCATCGATCGCGATGCGATGGTGGAAGTCGGCGGCCTTGCCGCCTTGCGGCCCGGTGATGCACGTCGCCTGATCCTTTGCCTGACGCGTGGCCTGCACCGGGCCGGCTTGCGCTGGGTGCTGTTCGCCGCGACGCGCCAGCTGCGCAATGCCTTCGACCGCCTCGGGCTGGCCACCGTCGCCCTCGCGCCCGCGCTGGCCTCGCGGCTGCGTCCCGGCGCGACCGACTGGGGTCGCTATTACGACACGTCGCCGACGCTCGTCTCCGGCGACATCGCCGCGGGCATGGCGTTCCTTGAAGCACGCGAGGCCGCGATGCCGATGCGCGGGGTCGGCACGTGAGCGCCGTCCTCCAGTCGCTGGCCGATCGCGTACCCCGCGACGTGCTGGTGCACGACGGCGAGCAGGCGCTCACGGCCTCCGCGTTGCGCGACGCGGTGTCGCGCTGCCGCCACCAGCTCGAGACGCTGCCGCCCGGCGCGATCGCGAGCCGCCTCGACAACGGTCTGGCCGCCGTCGTGCTCGATCTCGCCCTCGCGGCGAGCGCGCGCCCGCACATCGCCCTGCCGCCGTTCTTCACCGACGCGCAGGCAGCGCACGCGTCGCAGTCGGCGGTGGCGATCGCCCTGCCTGCCGCGTCGGAATCGCCGCTGGACTGTCTGCAGTGGCGCAAGTTGGAGTCCTCGCCACGCGCCTTGCCGGCGGGCACCGCGATCGTCACGTATACCTCCGGCAGTACCGGCGCCCCGAAGGGCGTCTGCCTCGACCGCGCGCTGCCGGAGCGTGTCGCCGCCTCGCTGGTGCAGGCGATGGCCCCCTTGGGCGTGCGCCGCCATCTGTGCCTGCTGCCCTTGGGCGTGCTGCTGGAAACGGTCGGCGGCCTGTATGCGCCGCTGCTGGCGGGCGGCGAAGTGCATCTGCCCTCGCTGGCCACGGTGGGCCATCGCGGCAGCGCAGGCCTGGACATCCATGCCCTGCTGGCGACGCTGCACCGCCATGCCCCGGAGTCGATCATCCTCGTGCCGCAACTGCTGCAGGGGCTGGTACAGGCGGCCGAGGCCGGTGCGGCCTTGCCGCGTTCGCTGCGGATGATCGCCGTCGGCGGCGCCCGCGTGCCGCTCAGCCTGCTCGGCCGCGCCGCGGCCCTCGGCTTGCCCGTCTTCGAGGGTTATGGCCTGAGCGAATGCGCCTCGGTCGTGGCCCTGAACCGCCCGGGGGCGCAGCGCGCCGGCAGTGTCGGTCGTGCCTTGCCGCATGCGCAGCTTCGCGTCGACGGCGAGGGCGAGGTGTGGGTCGACGGCCCCGCCTTCCTTGGCTACACCGGCGAGCCCCCGCGTGCTCACGGTCCGCATGCGACGGGCGATCTCGGCGAGTTCGACGGCGAAGGCTTCCTGCACCTCCGCGGCCGCCGCAAGGCGATGTACATCACGGCCTGGGGCCGCAACGTCAGCCCCGAGTGGCTGGAGAGCGAGCTCGTCCAGCACCCGCTGATCGCGCAGGCCTTCGTCTGGGGCGAGGGCCGCGTGCAAGGCGCTGCCGTTCTCGTGCCGCGCCGCGCCGACGCCTCGCCTGCGGCGATCGAGCGCGCGGTGGCCGAGGTCAACGCCGGCCTGCCCGACTACGCCCGCGTGGCCGCCGTGCTGCCCGCGGACGAGCCCTTCACCGTCGCCAACGGCCTGCTCACCGGCAACGGCCGACCGCGGCGCGAGGCGCTGTGGCAGCGCTACGGCGCTGCCCTGGTCGCCGCGCCGGACCCGCAGGCGCGGACGGCCCATGCCCATCCTTCCCACGAGAGCGTCCATCCATGAAGACCTTCAGCCCGCTGCCCGAGATCGGCCGCTTCCATGCCCGACTGATCGCGGAGACCGCCGAAGCGCGCGCCGCCTTCCAGACCTTGCCGATCCTCGGCGAGGCGGTGCAGGGCCGCGTCTCCCGCGAGGACTACATCGCCTTCCTCATCCAGGCCTACCACCACGTCCGCCACACCACGCCGCTGCTGATGGCCTGCGGCAGCCGGCTGCCGGCGCGGCTGGAATGGCTGCGCGAGGCCATCGCCGAGTACATCGAGGAGGAGGTCGGCCACCAGGAATGGATCCTCGATGATCTCGAGACGCTGGGCGTGTCGCGCGCCGCCGTGCTCGAGGCCGGCCCCTCGCCTGCGACCGAGCTGATGGTCGCCTACGCCTACGACACCATCCATCGCGGCAACCCGGTCGGCTTTTTCGGCATGGTGCTGGTGCTCGAAGGCACCAGCGTCGCGCTGGCGACACGCGCGGCGGATGTCATCGAGACCACGCTCGGGCTGCCGAAGAAAGCGTTCCGCTACCTGCGCTCGCACGGCAGCCTCGATGTCGAGCACACCGGCTTCTACGAAGGCCTGATGGACCGCCTGCACGAACCGTCCGACCAGGCGGCCGTGATGCACGCGGCGCGGATGTTCTACGGCCTGTATGGCGCGGTGTTCCAGGGCCTGCGCAACGCGCCCTCGCTGGCGGTGGCCGCGTGAGCGGCGTCGCGGGTCGCGGCGTCCTGCTCACGGGCGCCAGCGGCGGCATCGGGCAAGCCCTGGCGCTGCGCCTCGCCGAGGCCGGCGCGACCGTGCATGCCGTCGGACGCCGTGCCGATGCGCTCCAAGCGCTGGCGGCAAGTGCGCGCCCGGGCGCGATCCGTCCCGTGGTGGCCGACCTGGCCACGACGGACGGCATCGACGCGGTCCGCCGCGCGGTGGTCGCGGCGCCGATCCCGGTGTCACTGCTCATCCTCGGGGCGGCGGATTCGCGTTTCGGGCTGTTCGAACACAGCAGCGTCGTCGATTTGCAAGCCCAGGTCGCCACGAATCTCGTGGCACCGATGCTGCTGGTACGCGCCCTGCTGCCGTCCCTGGCGCGTCGTCCGGAGGCCAGTGTGGTCGGCATCGGCTCGACCTTCGGCAGCCTCGGCTACCCCGGCTTCGCCGCCTACAGCGCCAGCAAGTTCGGCCTGCGCGGGTTCCTCGAAGCGCTTGCCCGCGAGCACGCCGACACCGCGCTCCGCGTGCAGTACCTCTCCCCGCGCGCCACCCGCACGGCGTTGAACAGCCCGGCGGTCGACGCCATGAACGCCGAGCTCGGCGTGGCCGTCGACGATGCCGATCGGGTCGCCGCCGCGCTGCTCGACGCGATCGAGGCCGGCACGCGCCGCCGGCAGCTTGGCTGGCCCGAGCGCCTGTTCGCCCGGCTCAACGGCTTCGTTCCCGAGCTCGTCGATCGCGCGCTCGCCAAGCAGCTTCCCACCGTGCGGCGCTTCGCCCGCGCCGCCGCCCCCGTCGTTTCCGAAACCGCCCTGGAGTCCCGCCCATGAATGCCTTCCGTCATCCCCTTGCCGTGGCGATCATTGCCGGCCTGCTTGTCGCGACGTCCGCCCGCGCTGCCGACGCGCCCGCCGTGGCGTCCACGGTCGCCGTGAGCGAGGCTTCTTCGACCGTCGCCGGGTTGCAGGCCCGCTGGGCCGAGATCAAGTACGGCATGGAGGCGAACGCCCGGGCCGCGGCGTTCGAGTCGCTGGCGAAGGAAGCCGATGCCGTCGTCGCCGCGCACCCCCGCGATGCCGCCGCGCTGACCTGGCGGGGGATCATCGAAGCCTCGTGGGCCGGCGCGAAGGGCGGCCTTGGGGCGCTGTCGCTGGTGAAGAAGGCCAAGGCCGATTTCGAAGCCGCGCTCGCCATCGACGACGCCGTCCTCGACGGTTCGGCACACACCAGCCTCGGCAGCCTGTACTACCAGGTGCCCGGTTGGCCGGTCGGCTTCGGTAACGAGGAGGCCGCGCGCGAGCACCTGCAGGCGGGTTTGCGGATGAACCCCGCGGGCATCGACAGTAACTACTTCTGGGCCGACTTCCTGCGCGACCAGGGCGACGAAGCCGGCGCCGTGGCGGCGTTCCGCAAGGCCCTTGCCGCACCGCCGCGCCCCGGCCGTGAATCGGCCGACGCCGGCCGTCGCGGCGAGATCGAAGCTGCGCTGGCCGCGTTGGATGGCTGACGCCTAGACTCCTGCCATGCGAATCCTGCTCGTGGAAGACGACGCCTCGCTCGGCGAGGGCCTTCAGACGGCCCTGCGCCGGGCGGCCATCGCGGTGGACTGGGTTCAGGACGGCGTCGCCGCGCTGGCGGCCATCCGTGACGGTGGCTTTGATGCGGTGGTGCTCGATCTCGGCCTGCCACGGATGGACGGCGTGCAGGTGATCCGCACCGCGCGGCAGGAGGGGCGCCGCGTGCCGATCCTCGTGCTGACCGCCCGCGACCGCGTCGGTGACCGCATCGAGGCACTCGATCTCGGCGCCGACGATTTCCTTGGCAAGCCCTTCGATCCGAACGAACTGCTTGCCCGCCTGCGGGCGCTGCATCGCCGCGCGCAGGGGCAGGCCCAGTCCACGCTGTCGCACGGCGCGCTGCGCCTCGACCCGGCGACGCTCAGCGTGCACTGGCAGGGGCGTATCGTCGACTTGCCGCGGCGCGAGTTCGCCCTGCTCCGTGCGTTGATGGAACAGCCCGGCCGCATCCTGACGCGCGATGCGCTGCAGCAGGCCATCTACGGCTGGGACGAGGACGTGGCCAGCAACTCGCTCGAAGTGCACGTGCACCACCTGCGCAAGCGGCTCGACGCCGACCTGATCCGCACCGTGCGCGGCGTGGGCTACACCCTCTCGGTGCCAGCATGAGGTCGGCGCGGCTGATGCTGCTTGCGGCGCTGGTCATCGTGGTCTGCAGCGTGTCGGCCGTGGCGGCGTTCTTCAGCTACCGCGAGGGCCGCACCGAGGCGGCGGAACTGTTCGACGCCAAGCTCGCGCACTCGGCCCGGGTGCTGTCCGCCCTCGTCGCACCGCATGTCGCCGACCTCCCGCAGGCCGACGGCGCGCCGTCGCTGATCGAGGTGTGGCACGGCGACGCCGAAGGCCGGGGCGATGCCCTCGTGAGTGCCGACGGCCACGCCTACGAGACCAAGCTCGCCTTCCAGGTGCGCGATGCCGGAGGCCGCCTCCTGCTGCGTTCCGAAAGTGGGCCCGCGACGCCGCTGTCCGAACTGCACGCAGGATTCGCCGACGTCGAGCTCGAGGGCCAGCCGTGGCGCGTGTTCACCCTGCGCAGCCGCGAGGGCCTGTGGGTGCAGGCGGGAGAGGAGGGCGAGATCCGCGAGGAACTGGCCACCGGCATCGCCCGCGGCACGCTGCTGCCCCTGATGTTCGGACTGCCTGTCCTCGTTCTGCTGCTCTGGGTCGTGTTGGATTTCGCGGCGCGCGGCCTCGCCCGTATCGTCGATGGCGTCGAGCGCCGCGCCGGCCACGACCTCACGCCCATGGACCCGTCTTCGGTGCCCTCGGAGCTTGGCGGCTTGGTGCGCGCGATCAACGGTTTGTTCGGCCGCATGCGGACGGCGTTGGAGCGTGAGCGCCGTTTCACCGCGGATGCGGCGCATGAACTCCGGACGCCACTCGCCGCGCTGCGGGTCCATGTCGCGAACTGCCATGCCGAAGAAGACCCCGCGGCCCGCGACCGGCTGGCCGCGCGCGTCGATCGCGCGCTGGTCCGGATGGAGCGCGTGATCGCGCAGATGCTCGACCTGGCGCGACAGGACGCCGTCGCGCCCGTCGCCGCCATGCACGCTGATGGCGCGATCGACCTCGCGGCCCTGGTACGGCGCGAGGCCGCGGAGTTGGGAGTGGCTGGCCTCGGCCGGGGGCTCCAGCTCGAGGTGATCGGCGACGAGCACGCGGCCGTGGCCGGCGACGAGGTCGCGCTGGGCGTCATGGTCCGCAATCTGCTCGACAACGCCTTCCGCTATACGCCCGATGGGGGGCGGATCCGAATCGAGGTCCGCGGTGGGCGCGGTGGAGCCCAACTCCGCATCGACGATTCCGGTCCGGGCTTGCCCGTGGAAGCACGCGAGCGCGTGTTCGACCGCTTCCACCGCGAGCTCGGAGGCACGGCCACGGGCAGCGGCCTCGGCCTGTCCATCGTCCGCGCGGTACTCGCCAGCCATGGCGGCACGATCCGGCTGCGTGATTCCGACCTTGGAGGCCTCGGCGTCGACGTGCACCTCTCCGTGCCCACCCCTGAGCCCTTGCGCTAGGGCGACGCCCCGCGGTCCTCCGCCCGCGCCACCTTGCTGGCCACGGTGAGGTCGGCACTCACGTTGCCGACCGTGGCGAACACATCGGGGATCAGATCGACGGCGAGCAGCAGGCCGAGCGGCTCGACCGGCAAGCCGGCGGCCTGCACGACCGGCAGGTTGGTGCCCATGAAGCTCGCCTGTCCGGGCAGGCCCACCGAGCCCAGGCTGATCACCACGGCGAGCGCGATGCCGGTCGCGATCGTCGTCGCATCGAGCTCGACGCCGTAGGCCCACGCGATGAAGCTCATCACGCCGAGGTACTGCGCCGGGCTGGTGATGCGGAACAGCGAGACCGCCAGCGGCAGCACGAGCGCGCCGACCTGCGCCGGGTAGCCGAAGCGCTCGTTCGACGCCTGCAGCATGGCCGGCAGGCTGGCCAGCGAGCTCTGCGTGCTGGCGGCGACCACCTGCGCCGGCAGGATGGCGCTGGCGAAGCGCCGCAGGGGCTCACCGCCGGCGAGCGGCGCGATGACGTAGAGCGAGGCGGTGATCGCGAGATACGTCGCGATGAGCACCGCCACGTGCACGCCGAGCGCGCCCAGTACGCTGCCGCCGGCCTGAACCGTCACCGGCAGGATCAGTGCGAACACGCCGATCGGCCCGACCTTCAGCACCCAGTGGACGATGACCGTCATCGCGTCGGCCACGCCTTGCGCCAGCGCCAGGACCGGTGCCCGGCGTTCCGCCGGGAGGCGCGTCAGCGCAAAGGCGAACAGCAGGGTGAACACCACCAGCGGCACGATGGCGCCTTGGGCCGCGGCGGCGATGGCATTCGTCGGTACCAGCGCCGCGATGCTGGCGGCCACGCTGCCCTCCGGCGCGGCCACGCTGCCGGTGGCGGCGTGCAGGGCCTCGGTGAGCGCGTCGCTCCGCGGCGCGAACGACAGCAGGAAAGGTGCGAAGAGCGCGGCGAATACCGCCGAGGCGGTGGCGAGGCCGAGGATCCACGCCAGTGTGCGCCGCGCGATGCGCCCCGACGCGGCCGCATCGCTCGCCTGCGCCACGCCGACGACGAGCAGGCCCATCACCAGGGGGACGATGGTCATCTGCAGGGCGTTGAGCCACAGGCGTCCGACGGGCTGCGCGATCGCCGCCGCGTGCCGGGCCGCGGCCGGCGCGATGGCGTCGAGCAGCAGGCCAAGGACGGCCCCCAGCAGCAGGCCGAGGAAGACCCTGGCCGCGCTGCTCACTCGTGCGCGTCCCGGCCGGGCGGCGTGCCGCCGGCGGGGCCCGCGTTGGGGTTGCTGCCGCCGGGGGCGGGCAGGTCCCAGGGCGCCTGCAGGCGTGCATAGGCCTGCACCGGCAGCAGCACGAAACGCGGTGTCGCTGCCGGGTCGAGCCATTCCAGCAGGGAGGCCATCGCGGCCTCGCCCATCGCGGTGCAGCCGGCGGTCGGCACGTCCGGCCCTTCCCACAGGTGGGCGAAGATGCAGCTGCCCGCGCGGCCCACGCCGGCGGCGTTGTGTTCGATGACGAAGCCGAGGCGATAGCGCTGGTCGCCGTCCTTGTGCAGATCGCGGCGCATCGGTTCGGTGCTGCCTTCGATCGCCTTCGCGCCGACCTCGCGGCGGTCGACGATCCGGTTGTAGAGCGGGGAGCCGGGCACGTCGATGCACCAGTGTTCGCGCTGCATCGGCGCGTAAGCGAGCCGGGTGGTCGCCGCAGCGCCGTAGCCGAAGGCGCTGCCGATGGCGAACACCCCTGCGGGCGCGCGGCCGTCGCCTTCCGCCTTTTGCGGGCCCTCGTCCTGCGGTGCGTGCACGCCGAGGCCCCACGCGCTTCCGTTGCGGCCGACGGTGACGGCGACGCTCGGTCCCACCGGTCGCCAGGCGCCGCCGGCCTCGCGTTCGAAGCGCGCGAGGCGGCCCTGCGGGGCGTCCCAGTTCGGCGTGAGCACGACCACGAGCTGGCGCGTCGAAGGGTTCGGCCAAGGCCCATGGTCGAGCGCGCGCGGGGCAGGGGCCTGGGCCGGGTCCGGCGTCGCGCGCAGCGGACGGCGATCACCGAGGTTGCCGCAGCCGGCGAGCAGGGCGAGGACGCCCAGGGCGACGACCGACGTTGATGCGCGCCAAGGGAGGCAGGGGTTGGGCATGTCAGGGATCCAGGAATTCAAGGCTGGCGACGGTGCGGATGCCGAGGCCCGGCGTATCGCCGACGGTGATGCGCGGACCTTCGAAACACACGTTGCCGTCCACGGGGTCGAAACGGGCGAGGCCGGGGCTGTCGAGGTCGACAAGGCGCACGAGGTCGGCGTTGGCGACGGCGAAATGCGCTGCCGCCGCGGCGCCGATCGGGCTTTCCAGCATGCAGCCCACCATGCACGGCAGGCCGGCCTCGCGCGCCACCGAGGCTACGCGCGCGGCACCGGCGAGGCCGCCGCTCTTCATCAGCTTGATATTGATGAGGTCGCACGCCCCGGCGGCGATCGCGCGCTGCGCGTCGCGGGCGTCGAACACCGCTTCGTCGGCCAACAGGCGGGTGGCGATGGCCGCACGAAGGGCGGCCATGCCCTCGAGGTCGTCGGCCGGCACCGGTTGCTCCAGCAGTTCGAAGGCGAGGCCCCGTGATTCCAGCGATTGCATCACCGCGACGGCGTGCTGCGGTGTCCAGCCCTGGTTGGCGTCGAGGCGGAGTCGCGCTCGCCCCGCGACCTCGGCGTGCAGGGCGACCAGGGTGCCGATGTCGGATTCGGGATGCTTGCCGACCTTGATCTTCAGGGCGCGGTAGCCGGCGTCGAGTGCGTCCCGTGTGTCCGCCAGCATCGTGGCCAACGGGTTCGCACTGATGGTGACGTCGGTCGACAGCCTCGCCACGCCTTCGAGCCGGCTGCCGAGGAAGCGGTGCAGGGGCAGGCCTGCGGCCTGCGCGCCGAGGTCATGCAAGGCGATGTCGATGGCGGCTTTCGCACTGGGGTTGCCCGCCATGGCGCGATGCAGGCGCGCGAGCAAGGTCGGAAGTGCGGTGATCTCGCCGTCGCGCAGCACGGGCAGGAGGTGCTGGCGCCATGCGGCCTCGATGGACGCGTGCGTCTCGCCGGTGATCAGGGCGGTGGCCGCGGCGCTGCCATGCCCGACGTGGCCGGTATCGGTGTCGAGCAAAAGCACCCGGTCGTCGAGCCGGTCGACCTCGCGAAGCGCGGTACGGAACGGCACCTTCAATGGCACGCACAGCCGCGCGATGCGCCAGCCGGTGATCCTCATCGTGCGTCCCTGCCCGTGGTGTCCGCAGGAAGCACGCGTACCAGCGTGGTGGCCGCATCGAGGTAATCGGTGCTGGCGTCGATGTGCAGCGGCAGCAGCGGGGTCAGCACCACCCCGTTGGCCCGCCACTCGACAAGCGCGCCCTCGGCATCGCGCACGCGCAGCCGGTGCACGTCGTGGATGACCCATGGGCCCTGCGCGTCGTGGCCGACCACCATCACCACGTGCCCCGGCAGGTAGAGCAGGTCGCCCGGCGCCGAGGCGCCAACGGCGGCGAGGCGGGCGGCGCGGTCGAGGCCGGCGAGCGACTGGCGCGCGAGCGCGGGGCTGCGCGCCTGGTCACCGGTGTTGCGCGGCAGGACGAGGCCCAGGCTCCGATACACCTCGCTGACGAAGCCCGAGCAGTCGCGCGCGCCGTTCGCATGGCCCCAGCCGTAGCGCTCGCCGAGGAAGCGGAAGGCCTGCCGCAGCACGTTCGCCCGCGAGGCCGGCAGCGGGCCGTCGTGGCTGGCTTCACCGCGGGGCAGCAAGGCCGCCGTCAACGCCAGCGCGCCGTCCGCGTCGCGGAGGGGCACCTCGACGACGTGGGCGCCCAAGGCACCTTGGCCGTTCACCAGGAGCGATGGCGATGCCCCCCGCCGTTCGGGCAGGGCCACGCCCATGTCGAGTTCAAGACCGGAAACCGCGGGGGCTTCGGGCGTCGCTGCCAATCGAGCCACGGGCTCGAGCACCACGCGCCCAGCCCGCGCGGCGAAGTCGAGGGCGGTGTCCCGGTCGGTGTGGGCGAGGGCGTCGTCCTCGATCCACGCGGCATACGTCGGGCCGACCACGAAGCGCCAGCGCCCGTCGGCGCTTGTATGCAGCACGGCCACCGGGGTGCCGGGGAAGAACGCCGACTCCTGGAAGCGGTCGAGGTCGCTCTCGCCCGGCGCACGGAACACGCGCTCGTGCGTTGGGAACGTCCGCAACGCCGCGCGGCGCGTCACCAGGGCCCATCCGACCGGGCGTTCGCCGGCGTCCGCCTCGAGAGCCCGGAGCCCCAGTGCGTCCGACCAGCGTTGGTGGTCCGTCGCGCCGAGAAGGCGGCCGTCCTCGCCGTAGCGCGGCGCGGTCGGCCCGGTCGACAGCGCCACCACGCGCGAGCGGATGGCGTCGGTGGAGAGTGTCGCGGGCAATGCGTCGAGGCGCGTCACCGCGGGGTCCGCGTCGAACAGCCGGGCGTTGTGGGCGGCAACGGCCGTGGCGTCCATCGTCACTCGTTCGGCGCCGGGCCAGCGCGCGATCCAGTAGGCGGCGCCGAAGGCCGCCTCCGGGGGGTGCAGTCCTTCCGCCCCCGGGGCGTCGGCCATGACGCCCGCTGCGGTGTCGCCCGACGTCGGCGCTCGGTGCGCGTCGACGTCGGCCGTTGCGAAAGCGGCAACCAGCAGCAGGGCGACGCCGGTGCCGCGAACGCCGACCGTCGCCAAGGCGGTCCCGGCCAAACGGGCCAGCGCGGGGACGAAGCGGGCCAGCGGGAGCAAAGCGGTCCGGAGGGCCGCGGGGGAGTCCGTCATCCGCCGATCATGCGGAGCCGCCCTCCCCGGGACAAGCCGCGGTGGCGTGGGCATCGAAGGCGCGGCGTTCACGCGGGCTTCGTCACCTTCGCGTTTTCGTCATCCCGGCCCCGGTCTCCCTTGTCCACCGCGTATTCCCGCATCGAGCGCATCGCCCGAGCCATCCCCGACCCGGTGCTGCTGTTCATCGGGTTCTACGCGCTGGCGCTCGCGGCGGCGGCCCTGCTCGGCGGCACCACGTTCTCCACCCTCGGTCCGAATGGCCCGGTCGAACAGGCCATCAAGCCGATGCTCGCCAGCGAGCACGTGCGCTGGATCTTCGACAACGCCCTTCTGGCGAACTGGCTCGGCTTCGGCAACGGCGTGCTGGGCGTCATCCTGATCGTGACGCTGGCCATCGGCGTGGCCGAGCATGCCGGCCTGCTGGGCGCGCTGATCAAGAAGGCCGGCCGCCAGGTCCCGATGCGCTGGATGCCGCTGTTGCTGGTCTTCCTCGGCATCATGAGCTCGCTGGCCACCGATGCCGGCTACCTCGTGCTGATCCCGCTGGCCGGCCTGCTCTACGCCGCGCTGGGGCAGAACCCGCTGATCGGCATGGCCGCGGCTTTCGCCGGTGTGTCGGCGGGCTTCAGCGCCAACCTGATCCCGGCGACGCCGCCGGACGTGATCGTGGGCCTCAACGCCAAGACCTTCGCCGAGGCCCAGGGCGTGCCCTTTGCCGCCGCCGACGGCACGCCGTTGAACGCGGCGACGATGAACTACTTCTTCATGGTGGCCTCGACGGTCCTGCTGGCGATCGTCGGTGCCTTCGTCACGACACGCTTCGTTGCGCCGAAGCTCAGCTTGCAGCCATGGACGAAGCCTGTCGACCTCGACCTCGGCGAGTTCACCTTGACGGAGGCGGAGCGCCGCGGGCTGCGCGCGGCGGCCTGGGCCACGCCGCTCGCCTTGGCCGGGATCGCCGGCTTCGCTTACGGCCCGCTGGCCTCGTTCACCGGGCCGGACGGTCGCGAGGTGCATCCCTTCCTGAACAACGTGATCCTGCTGATCTCGTTCTACTTCGTCGCCGTCGGCATGGCCTTCGGTTTCGCGAGCGGGAAGTTCGGCAAGCTCGCCGACGTCGTCGAAGCGATGACGAAGCAGGCCAACACCACCGGTTACATCTTGGTGCTCACCTTCTTCTCGTACAACTTCCTCGGCCTGCTGACCTACAGCGGCCTGGGCGCGTACATCACCTATCTCGGCGCCCAAGGACTGCTCGGCCTGGGCCTCGCCGACAACCCGGTGCTGCTGCTGATCGGCTTCATCCTCACGACCACGCTGATCAACCTGTTCGTCGGTGGCCTGACCTCGAAGTGGTTGCTGCTCGGCCCGATCTTCGTACCGATGCTCTACCAGGTGAACCCGCAGATGACGCCGGACCTCGTGGCCGCGGCCTACCGCTTGGCCGACTCCTCGACCAACATCGTGACGCCGATGATGGCGTATGCCGGCATCATCCTCGCCTTCATGCGGCGCTATCGCCCCGACCTCACCATCGGCGACATGATGCTGATGATGGTGCCGTACTCGGCCTGCTTCCTCGTGAGTTGGACCGCCCTGCTGCTCGCGTTCTTCCTGTTCGGGATCCCGCTGGGGTTCTGAGCCCCGCCGCCCTTCCCGTTCCTTCGTTCCCACCTCGTTCCTGATGGAGTCCCGATGATCCGTTCCGTCCTCGCCCTGGCGCTGCTGGTGGCCACCGCGCCGATTGCCGCGCAGACCGCTGTCGCCGCGTCGCCGTCCGGCAAGCAGCCGTTCACCGTCGAGCGCAGCTGGCAGATCCAGCGTCTCGGCAATCCGGTCGTCTCGCCGGACGGCTCGCGCATCGTCGCGCCGGTGACGCGTTTCGACATGAAGGAGGACAAGGCCTACACCGACCTGTGGATCTGGAACGCCGACGGCAGCGGCGAGCGCGCCTTCACCACGCACGTGGGCAATGAAGGGTCGCCGGCCTTCAGCCCGGACGGCCGCTTCATCGCCTTCACCGCGCAGCGCGAGGACGACAAGGCGCCGCAGCTCTACGTGATGCCGGTCGACGGTGGCGAAGCGCGTCGCCTGACCACGCTGGCCACCGGGGTGCAGAGCCCGAAGTGGTTCGCCGACGGCCGTCGCCTCGCCTTCGTCTCGCGTGTGTTCGCCGACCTGCCGCTGGCCGAGCAGGGCAAGCGGCTCGAAGAGCGCGCCGCCAGCAAGATGACCGGCATGGTCTGGGACGGTGGTCCGGTGACCGCGTGGGACCGCTACATGGACGAGCGCCAGTTCCATGTGTTCGCCGTCGATGTCGGCGGCGGCGTGCCGCAGGGGCTGACGCTGGGCACGGGCCTCGAGCTGCCGCGCGCGGCGGTGCAGGGCACCGACGGCCTGTTCGCGCTCTCGCCGGATGGCGCCGAGCTCGCCTTCGTCGCCGACTCGAACCCGGCCCGCGAGGACGCCAACAACGACGTCTTCACCGTGGCCATCCCGGCGTCCGGCGCCGTCACCGCCAAGCCGGTGAACCTGACGCCGCAGAACCCGGCCAACGACGGCTCCCCGCTGTACAGCCCGGACGGCCGCACGCTCAGCTTCATCCAGCAGCGCATCGAGGGTTTCTACGCCGACAAGGGCCGCCTGATGCTGCGCGACCGCCGGAGCGGTGACACCCGCGAGCTGTACGCCGACTGGGACCGCACCGTCTCCGAGTACCTGTGGGCACCGGACAGCCGTCGCCTCTTTGGCGCGGTGGACGACGCCGGCACCGTGCGCGCCTACGAGTTCCCGCTCTCCGGATCGCCGCGCGCGATCACCGGCCCGGCCTCGTTCAACGGCCTCGCGCTGGCGAAGAACGGCCTGATGGTCGGCCTGCGCCAGACCTTCATCGAGCCGCCTACGCTCGTCCGCATCGATCCGCGCAGCGGCCGCGCCACCAAGCTCTCGACGATCAACGACGAGCTGTTGGCCAACACCGATTTCGGCACCTACGAGTCGGTGACCTACAAGGGCGCCAACGGCGCCGACATCCAGATGTGGGTGAACTACCCGCCGGGCTTCGACAAGACGAAGAAGTACCCGTTCTTCATGCTGATCCACGGCGGCCCGCACAACGGCATCACCGACGGCATGAGCTTCCGCTGGAACGCGCAGGTGTTCGGCAGCTGGGGCTACGTCACCGCGTGGCCGAACTTCCACGGCAGCTCGGGCTTCGGCCAGGCCTTCACCGATTCGATCAACCCGGAGTGGGCCGAGAAGCCCTACCAGGACGTGATCAAGGCAGCCGAATGGTTCGCGGCGCAGCCCTGGATCGACAAGGACCGCATGGTCGCGGGCGGCGGCAGCTACGGCGGCTACCTGACCAGCATCATCCTCGGTCGCGAGCATCCGTTCCGCGCCCTGGTCGCCCACGCGAAGGTCTACAACCTCTACACCCAGTACGCGGCGGACTTCTCCACCGAGATGCCGCGCTTCGGCGGGTTCTGGGAGGAGGGCAACGACGAGGTGATCCGCCGCAATTCACCGCACTTCGGCGCGGCGAACTTCGATACGCCGACGCTGGTGATCCACGGCCAGACCGACCTTCGCGTGCCGGTGAACCACGGCCTCGAGCTCTACCAGACCCTGCTGATGAGGGGCGTGCCGAGCCGCTTCGTGTACTTCCCGAACGAGAATCACTGGGTCCTCAAGCCGCAGAACTCGGTGTTCTGGTACCAGCAGGTGCAGCGCTGGTTCGAAGAACACAACGCGCCGAAGGCTGACTGATCGGCTTGCGCCAGACCTCGATGGGGCCCCGCAGCGATGCGGGGCTTTTCGTTGCTCCCCGCCTTGCGGGTGTTGGCGTCTCGCGCCATGCCGCCGGCCCGTCCCGGAGGTGGGTCTGCAGGCTGCCCGGATACGGGCGCCGCCTGGTCGTCCGGCATCGGCTTGCGTCGAGGCGGTGAAGTGCCGGACCACGGCATGGTCGGCGCGCCTCCTGCCGACGATCCCGGAGAAAGGCGTGGTGGTTCGCTCCCTTTGCGATGTGCGGGGCGCACCTGCGACGGTGTCGCCGCGCGGTGCGTTCATCGTCTCCGCATCGGCGCCATCGAATGCCATCCAGAACCTGCATCCGATCGTGAACTTGGCCGGTGGTTCGACGGCTTGCCCTGCCGAAGGTGAGCCGCCACCATGCCCAGCCCGGCACCCGGCCGTCGCCGCGACGCCGCAACGTCCCCGAAGCCAATGCATTCCATGAGCCGCGCTCTACTCACTTTCCTCGTGCTGCTGTCCGCGGGGGGCGCCCTCGCACAGCCGCTCGCCTACGTCGCGAATGGCGGCAGCAACAGTGTGTCCGTCATCGACACTTCGACCAACGCCATCGCCGGCAGCCCGATCGCAGTAGGTCCCGGCCCGACCGCCGTTGCGTTCAACGCCGACGGCAGCCGCGTGTACGTGGGGAACACCAATGGCACCACGGTGTCCGTCATCAACACCGCCACCAACACCGTGGTCGCCACGGTAGGCGTGGGCAACAACCCGAGCGCGGTGTCGGTCAGCCCGGACGGAGGCCGCGTGTATGTGGCCAACGATGGCAGCAATACCGTGTCCGTCATCAGCACCTCGACCAATACTGTCACGGCCACGGTGACGGTCGGCGCCAGCCCTCGTGGCGTCGCGGTCAGCCCGGATGGCGGCCGCGTCTATGCAGCGAACACCAATAGCAACACGGTGTCCGTCATCGACACCGCGAGTAACACGGTCATCGCCACGGTGCCGGTGGGCGCCAACCCCCTCGCTGTTGCGTTTAGCCCCGTGGGTGGCCGTGCGTATGTGGCGAACCTCGGCGGCAATAGCGTGTCCATCATCGACACCGCCACCAACGCGGTCATCGCGACGGCAGCCGTGGGCTCCGCACCTCGCGCCGTCGCGGTGGCGCCCGATGGCAGTCGCGTCTATGTCGCCAATGCGAACAGCGACAACGTGTCCGTCATCACCACGGCCACCAACACGGTCACCTCGGTGGCCCTAGGCAACAGCCCCTTCGGCCTTGCCGTAACGCCCGACGGCAGCCGCGTGTACACGGCCAACGTGAACAACAACGTGTCCGTGATCGACACCGCGGGGAATACCGTCGTGGCGACGATCCCCCTCGGGGCGGGCACTTCGCCCCGCGCGATCGCGATGGGCCCCGCGGCCGCCGCGCCCACGCCGACGGGCGTGACGATCAGCGACGCGAATCCCGTGGCCGTGCTGTACGCGCGGGAGATCGCGGCGAGCAGCATGAGCCCGGTGACGCTGACGAACACGGCGGGTTCCTTGAACCTGACCTCGGCGCTGGGCTACAGCTTCTCGCAGGGCGAGGTTCGCCATGCGCGCCTCGAGTGCCCGGGGCACGTGCGGTTCAGCGCAGGCTCCACGGTGGTCGCATCCGACACGGCGGCGACGTCTCTTGGTGCGATCAACGGTTTGGGGACGAGCGTCATCACGTTCTCGATCACGGCGAGCACCAGCGGCTTGACCGCGACGGACACGGTGACGGTAACGGGCAATCGCAGCATCACGTCGACGGCGGACGCGAGCTGCAGCTTCTCGTTGTACGACCATCCCTCGGAGGCGCAGGCCGGCGGTACGGCCGGTCGCATCATCACCCGCACGGGGGCATACCTGAGTTTCGGCCCGAGCTGGCAACTCGTGGCCGACCCGGTGTTCACCTCGACGGCGGATGTGGAGGCGAGCCCGGCGTACTCGGTGCTCGTGGCCTCGGGTGACACGACGACGACGCGCGCTGGGCTTTCTGAGCTGACGTACGGTTTGGTGACGCCGACGCCGCTGCGTCCCGACAGTGCGCCGATCACGCTGGCGGACCTCATGGCGACGGGCGCGAATGGAACGATCCTCGGGGTGGTCGGCGACTTCACGTCGGCGGCTAACGCGGACGGCAGCTTCACGGGCGCCGCTTTGAGCCGCGTGTTCCTCGCCACGGACGACACGTGCACCACGTTGGCGACGCCAGCGAGCGCGCTGACGGCTACGACGGCGACGTTCAACGTGGGTGCGACGGGGTTCACCGACGACAACCTCTGCTTGCAGACGAATGGGGTGGCCGCAATCCCGGCGGCCGACTACACGGCGCTGGTGATGCCAACAGCGGCGAGTGCGGCATATATCCATGGAAACATCTCGCAGCTTGCAGCGGGCCGCATCGTGCGCAACGGTGTGGAGCTGCAGGCACCGCTGGTAGAGCTGCCGGCGGGTTTCGTCAGCCGCATCGCATTGACGAATACCGGCAACGTGGCGCGAGCCTTCACGTGGCGCTTCGTACCTGCCGCGGTCGGCAGGACAACGCCCGCGACGACCGGGAGCGGCACGATCCCGGCGAATGGCTTGCTGGTGCTCGCACTCGCCGATGTGTTGGGCGTTCCTGGAGCGATGTCGCCGCGCGGTACGTTCATCGTCTCCGCATCGGCACCATCGAATGCCATCCAAGGCCTGTATCAGATCGTGAACGTGGCGAGCGGCTCGATCAGCAACACCCAGATGGTGCGTCCCGGTACGAACTGATCGAACGCCTTGGTGGCAAAGCGTCAACCAGAGCGAATCCCCGCTGCCATGCGGGGCGTCGTCGTTGAGCGTGCCGCCATAGGTTAGCCTTCCGATATCCGGCAGTCGGGGAAGTCTAAGGTGGACGACCAGGCAGGGATCATCCCGGCGATGCTGCGATGCTGCGATGCTGCGATGCAGCGTGCATGGCTTCGCGGCGCCAACGCAGGATCGGACCGCTTCCGACGTGGGGGAGGGAGCACGAGCCCGCAAGCGCCCTGGCCTTGCGGGTTCTTTTTTCGGCGGGGCACCATGACATCGCTTGAATCCATGCTCGACGCCCTCGTCGAGCGCCGGCTCGACGCGCTGGCCGACGCCACGCCCTTGGAATCCGCGACCCGCATCGCGCTGCGGCCCCTCGCCGTCGCCTCGGAGTTCGCTTTCGACGTGCTGCGACGGCAGCCCGGACTGCTCGCGAACCGCCACGCGATGCCCGCCTTCCCTCCGCTCGAGGCCGACGCGCCCGAGGCGGCGATGGCCGCATTGCGGCGCTGGCGCACCGCCGCGTCGAGTGTCCTCGTCGCCCGCGACGTCGATGGCCTCGATGACGTCGACGCCACCCTCGCGGGCAGCACGCGCATCGCGGAGCAGGCCTTGCAGGGAGCGTTGGCCCAAGCCGAGGCGGAGTTCGCGCCGCGTTTCGGCACGGTGCGCGACGGCGATGGCCATGCCCAGCGGCTGGTGGTGTTCGCGCTCGGCAAGCTCGGTGGCGGCGAGCTCAATTTCAGTTCCGACGTCGACCTCGTCTACGCCTATCCGCGCGGCGGCGGCAGCGATGGCGCGCGCGTGCTCGACGCCGAGCCCTACTTCGTCCGCCTCGGCCAGCGCCTGGCGCAGTTGCTGAACGAGCCGACGGTCGACGGCTTCTGCCATCGCGTCGACCTGCGGCTGCGTCCGTTCGGCGACAGCGGCCGGCTGGCGCTCAGCTTCGATGCGATGGAGGCGTACTTCCAGCGCGAGGGCCGTGACTGGGAGCGTTACGCATGGTTGAAGGCGCGCCCGGTGGCCGGCGACCTCGCGGCGGGGGAATCGATGGTCGAGGCGCTGCGGCCCTTCGTCTACCGGCGCTACCTCGACTTCACCGCGCTCGATTCGCTGCGCGAGATGAAGGCGATGATCGAAGCGGAGGTCGCGCGCAGGGACATGGCCGACGACCTGAAGCGCGGCCCCGGCGGCATCCGAGAGGTGGAGTTCCTGGTGCAGGCGATCCAGCTGATCCGCGGCGGCCGCGAGCCGGCGCTGCGCCGCCGCGGCCTGCTGCCGGCGCTCTCCGCGCTGGCCGCCGCGGGGCATCTGCCGGAAGCCACCGCACAGCGGCTGGCCGAGGCCTACCGTTTCCTGCGCCGCGTCGAGAACCGCGTGCAGATGCTGCGCGATGCGCAGGAGTACGCACTGCCGGCCGAACCCTTGGACCGGCTGCGCGTGGCGCGCGGCCTCGGGTACGCCGATGCGGCCGCGCTCGAATTGGCGCTCCGCGGGCATCGCGACGTGGTCGCCGCGGAGTTCGCCGCCGTGCTGGGCGGGCGCGATGCGCCGGCGCGATCCTCGGCGTCGGTCGACGCGCGCACGGCCGCGCTGACCGCCTATTGGGAGGCCTTGCCGGAGGGCGGGGCCGCGACGGTGCTCGCCGACGCGGGCTTCGCCGATGCCGAAGCGGCCGACGACGCGCTGCGCCGCCTTTCGGCATCGGCCCTGCGACGCGGCCTCTCGCCGCGGGCCGCCACGTGGTTCGACCGCATCGTGCCGACGCTGGCGGCACAAGCCGCGTCCAGCGATGCGCCCGATGCCAGCCTTGCGCGCGGCATCGCCTTGATCACTGCGATCGGCCGCCGCAGCAGCTACTTCGCGCTGCTCGCCGAGCAGCCCGCCGCGCTCGAACGCCTCGCCGAAGTCTGTGCGGGCAGCGCGCTGCTGGCCGAGCGCCTCACCGAACACCCGCTGCTGCTCGACGAATTGCTCGACGTGCGTGCGGCCGGGCCGCTGCCCGAGGCGGCGGCCATCGGGCCGGACATCGCCGCCCTCGTGCCGATGCACGACGATGCCGAGGCCGCGCTGATCGCCTTGAACGAGCGTCGCCACAGCCTCGCCTTCCGAATCGGGCTGGCCTGGCGCGCCGGCCGCATCGACGCCGTGCTCGCGACCCGCCGGTTGGCCACGGTCGCGGAAGCGGTGGTGGGGGCGGCGCTGGCCCTCGCCACGCGCGAAGTCGAGCGCGCGCACGGACGCATCGCCGACGGTGGCTTCGCGGTCCTCGGCTACGGCAGCATCGGGGCAGAAGAGCTGGGCTTCGCCTCCGATCTCGACCTCGTCTTCGTGCATGGCGCCGACCCGAACGCCGTGTCAGACGGCGCGCGGCCGCTCGATGCGGGCCGCTACTACCTGCGTGTCGCGCAGAAGCTCGTCGCCTTGCTCGACACCTCGACGGCGGCCGGAAAGCTCTACGAAGTGGATGTCCGGCTCCGTCCGGACGGTGCCAAGGGGCTGCTGGTCGTGAACTTCGACAGCTTCGCCGGCTACCAGCGCGAGCGCGCGTGGACCTGGGAGCACCAGGCCCTCGTCCGCATGCGGCCGCTCGCCGGCGACGTCGCGCTGCTGACCCGGCTCGACGCGCTGCGCGGCGAGATCCTCGCGCGTCCCCGGGAGCCGTCCGCGTTGGCGAAGGACATCGCCGACATGCGCGAGCGCATGCGCCGCGAACTCGACCGCAGCGACGCCGCGCACTTCGACCTGAAGCAGGGCGCGGGAGGGCTCGTCGATCTCGAGTTCGCCCTGCAGCATGCCGTGCTGCGACACGCCGGCGCCCATCCCGCCCTGCTCCAGCCGCGGCACAGCGCGGCGCTGGTGTCCACGCTCGCGAAGGTCGGGCTTGTCGACGCTGTCGCCGCGGAGGCGGTGGTCGCGGCGCATGCGGCACTCGTCGGACTGTCGCTCGGCTGCACGCTCGATCGCCGCCCGCGCCGCGTGCCGGTCGCGCTGGTTCAGGGCACGGCGTCTTCGTTGCGTGCGGCGCTGTCGGCGATGTCGCCGCCGGTGGCCGGCTGACGCGCGGCGATCCGTTCGAGAGCCCAGGGACGGAGCCGTTCGGCGATGCGGGCGCTTTCGCGCCAAGGCTCGACCGGCCACGGCGCGCTGTCCGGCCCGAGGGCCCGGGCCCGGCCGCTGTCGATGGCTTTCGCCACGAGATGACGGATGCGGCCGCGGTTGTAGCGTGGCACGGCGATCCACAGGGGTGCGCGCGTCGCGGCGGCCTCGCTGATCAGGTTGGCGGAATCGGGCGTCACGACGAGACGGTCGGCCCAGGCGATCGCGCCTGCGTAGGGGTTGGGCCCGTCGCGGTCGTCCATCCAGACGTGGGCGCGGTCGCCCATGCGGTGCTTGACCTGACGGCGCATCGCCGACGGCGTCCGCCGCGAGCCGACGACCCACAGCGTGCCCCCGTCGCGCTGATGCCAGCGCAGCAGCAGCTCGAGGATGCCGTCGAGCGCGTGTCGGTCCCAGTCGCTGTCGTCGGTCGGCCCCCCCACCAGCAGGACGGTGATCGGCCCCGCGCCCTCGCCGAGGGCCGGGTGCGCCGCACGCTCGCGTTCCAGCCAGGCGTCGTCGATCGGGTTCAGGCTGCCGTCGAGGGCCAGCACGTTGCCCCCCTGGACGCCATCGTGCGCGGGAAGGACGACGGCGTCCCAGTGCGGCGTGGGCAGGCGCGGGTGGAGGATCTGGACGACCGCGCTACCGCGCTGCCGCAACAGGCGGGTGGCGAGCGCCGCCTGGCGTCCGCAGCCCACCACCACCGGCGGTGGCGCGTCGAGCATGGCGGCGAATGCTGCCCCGAAGGCGGCGTGGCTGCCGGGCAGTACCCGCGGAGCCGCCCAACGCCAGGGAAGCCGGGGCTGCAGCACGGATTCCGCGAACGGCAGCGCCCAGGCCTCGGCGAGGGCCAGCGCCTGCCGGCGGTTGCCGGCGGCACCGTCGTGAAGCACGTGTACGGGGGCGGAGGGGGGCGCGTCCATGCGCCGCAGTGTAGCCAGCCGTGCGACGACCCCGCAGCGCGCCGCGTCGTTCCGGCGTTCACAACGACCTGTTGCAGCGGCGCGCATCGTGCCCCGGCATCGCGCCGCCATACTGCGACCCCATCGAACCGCCCCCATCCCAGGATCCCCGATGACGACCCTCGACGCCGCCGCCCTCGACCAGCTCTTCCGCAGCGCCCGCACCCACAACGCGTGGCAGGCCAAGGACGTCCCCGACGCCCTGCTGCACCAGCTCTACGACCTCGTGAAGTGGGCCCCGACCAGCGCCAACAGCTCGCCGGCGCGCTTCGTGTTCGTGAAGTCGCCGGAAGCCAAGGCCAAGCTGAAAGACGCGCTGGCCCCGGGCAACGTCGAGAAGACCATGACCGCGCCGGTGACCGTCATCGTCGGCCAGGACATGGCCTTCCACGACAAGCTGCCGCAGCTCTTCCCGCATGCCGACGCGCGCAGCTGGTTCGCCGGCAACGACGCGCTGATCGAGAGCACCGCCTTCCGCAATGCCAGCCTCCAGGGCGCCTACCTGATCATGGCCGCGCGCGCGCTGGGGCTCGACACCGGCGCGATGTCCGGCTTCGATGCCGCGAAGCTCGATGCCGCCTTCTTCGCCGGCACCACGGTCAGGTCGAATTTCCTGATCAACCTCGGCTACGGCGACACGGCCGGCCTGTTCCCCCGCTCGCCGCGCCTGTCGTTCGACGAAGCCGCCCGCATCGCCTGATCCCGCCCTTCCGCCGCGGCACCCGCCGCGGCCCGCCCACCCGGAGCACACCATGAAAAAGACCCTGTTCGCCGCCGCGCTCGCCGCCGCCTTCGCCGCCCCCGCCTTTGCCGCCGATGCGTTCACGTTCGACGCCGGCCACACCTACATCGGCTTCGAGATCGACCATCTCGGCTTCTCGCAGACGCTGGGCGAGTTCACCAAGTACGACGGCACGCTGAACCTCGACCGCGCCAACCTCGCCAACTCGTCCATCGAAGTCACCATCGACACCAACAGCATCGACACCGACCAGGCCGACTTCGACGAGCACCTGCGCTCGGCCGACTTCTTCAACGTCGCCGCGCACCCGACGATGACCTTCAAGAGCACCAAGGTCGAGGACGCCGGCAATGGCGCGCTCAAGGTGACCGGTGACTTCACGATGCTCGGCCAGACCCGCCCGGTCGTGCTCGACGTCAAGCTCAACAAGATCGCGCCGCACCCGTTCCGCCCGACGATCGAAGTCGCCGGCTTCTCGGCCACCACCACGATCGACCGCACGCAGTGGGGCCTCGACAAGTACGCTCCGGCCGTCGGCAAGGAAGTGAAGATCCGCATCGAGACCGAGTTCAACCGCGAGCTGCCGGCGCAGTAAGCGCCTCGACTCACGTGGAAGCACGACGGGCCCTCGGGCCCGTCGTCGTTTCTGCGGCACAATCCGCGCATGCCCATCGTCTTCCGTCCTGCCGCTGAGCGCGGCCGCCTCGTCGACCCCGGCCTGTCCGGCACCGCCGCCTTCAGCCACGGCAGCGCCTTCGACCGCGACTGGCTCGGCTTCCACGCGCTGCGCGTGTTGAACCGCGTCGAGCTCGCGCCCGGTGCGCGCCTGCCGGCGGCGCGGCGCGCCAACATGGAAGTGCTCACCCTCGTGCTCGCCGGCACCTACGGCGTGCAGTCGCAGGCCGGCGATTCCGGCTCCGTCGCGGCGGGCCAATGGCATCGCCTCGGCGCGGGTGCCGGCGTCGACGTCGTCGAGGCGAACCTCGACGCGGCCGCCACCCTGCGCCTGCTGCAGCTCTGGGTGCAGCCCGCGCACAGCAATGCCGCGCCGGCGCAGGCTGTGGCCACGCCGGGCGTCGGCGAATCGCGCATCGCGGCGCCGGCCGACGCCCTGCTGCCCTGGGGCGCCACCACCACGGTGCGCCGCGAATCGATCGTCCCCGGCGCGATGGCCGTCGTGCCGGCCACCCGTGGTTCGGCCTGCTGGATCGAGGTGATCGGCGGCGAGCTGGTGCATCGCGGCCAATTCCTCCGCGCCGGCGATGGGCTGGGTGTCGTCGATGAGCCGGGGTTCGCGCTGGCGTCCTCGTTCGGGGCCGACCTGCTGGTGGTCGAGCTGCCGGCCTGAAGGCGGGCGGCCGGGGCCGCGCCGGGCTAGAATGCGCACCTTCGCCGTTCGAGCCCGCGCCCATGCTCCGCACCGACGCCACCGCCCAGAAGGCCGCCAACACCGAGCGCGTCTACTCCGTGAAGCGCGCCGACCTGCCGCTTTCGTGCCCGACGCCCGAGATGAAGCTCTGGAATTCGCACCCGCGGGTCTACCTGCCCATCGAGAACGAGGGCGGCACGTCGATCTGCCCCTACTGCGGCGCGAAGTACGTCCTCGTCGACTGACGCCGGCGCCGGGCCTTGCGCCGCCTCACCGTCGTCCAGCTGCTGCCGGCCCTGAACGCGGGCGGCGTCGAGCGCTCCACCCTCGAGATCGCGTCGGCCCTGGTCTCGGCCGGGCATGCGTCGCACGTGGTGTCGGCCGGCGGCCGGCTGGTGCCAGCACTGGAGGCCGCGGGCAGTACGCACCACGCGTTGCCCATCGGCGCGAAGTCGCTGGCCACGCCCTTCCGGGTGTTCGCGCTGCGCCGCCTGCTGCAGGCGCTGAAGCCCGACGTCGTGCATGCGCGCTCGCGCCTGCCGGCGTGGATCGCGCTGGCGGCGCTGCGCGGCCTGTCGCCGCGGCCCCGTTTCGTCACCACCGTGCATGGGCTGAATTCGCCGGGCCGCTACAGCGGCGTGATGACCCGCGGCGAGGCGGTGATCTGCGTGTCGGAGACCGTGCGCGACTACGTCCAGACCCATTGGCCCGAAGCGTCGCCACGCCTCGTGGTGGTTCCGCGTGGCGTCGATCCCGCGCAGTTCCCCCGCCGGCCCCGGCCCGACCCCGCCTCGCGTGCGGCGGTGCTCGCCGAACTCGCATTGCCGGACGAGACCCGCCTGCTGCTGATGCCCGGACGTGGCACGCGGTTGAAAGGCCATGCCGATGCCATCGCGTTGCTGGGCGACCTTCGCGCGCAAGGCGTGCCCACGGCCCTGTGGCTGCTCGGCACCGATGAGCCGGGCCGCGAGGCCTATGTCGCCGAACTCCGCGCCCTCGCCGCGGCGCGCGGCGTCGATGCGGCGTTGCGCCTGTCGCCGCCGCGCAGCGACGTGGTTGGCGCCTATGCCGCCAGCGACCTCGTGCTGCAGCTTTCGCGCAAGCCCGAGGCCTTCGGGCGAACAGTGATCGAGGCGCTTTCCGTGGGAACGCCGGTCCTTGGCTGGGCGCACGGCGGCGTGGGCGAGCAGCTCGGCGTGCTGCAGCCGGAGGGCGCGGTGCCCCTCGGCGACGCCGCCGCTCTCGTGCGCCGCGCCGCCATCCTGCTCGCCCGCGCGCCGGCTCCGCCCTCGCACATTCCCTACACTCTCGCGGCCATGCAGCAGTCCACCCTCGACACCTATGCACGACTCGCTGGTTGACCGGCTCGCCCGGCTGGCGCCCTGGTGGGTGCTGCTGCAGGTCGCTTGCTGGCCTTGGCGCGGCGTGGCCGAGGCGGTGCTGTCGCTGGGGGCGCTGCTCGGTTTCGGTCTGATGTGGGCCGTGCGCTTCCGCGGCGCGCTGCGCGTGCTGAGCCATGAGGCCTGGGCCCTCACGACGGTCCTGTTCTGCGGCTACTGGTTGCCGCAGCTGCTCTCGGTCCCGTTGGCCCTCGATCCGGCGAACACCGCGCTGGAGACGGCGAAGGACCTCCGTTACCTGCCGTTCCTCTGGCTGGCCGCGATGGCCGTGTCCACGGCGCGCGGGGCGCGCCTCGTCGGGGGGGGCGTCGCCGTGCTGGTGGCGGCGTGGACCCTCGACGGCCTCGTGCAGGCGGCCACCGGGCACAGCGTCGGTGGCCCGGCGCTGGCGGATCGTCTCTCGGGCATCTTCGGCGCCGACAACCTCAAGCTTGGCCTCGTGCTCGCGACACTGTCCCCCTTCGTCCTTCTGCCGGCCGCCAAGCGCGGGGTGTTGCCATGGTTGCTCGTTGCTGGCGCGCTCGGCGTGGTGATCCTGCTGGCCGGCGCGCGGGCCGCCTGGATCAGTTTCGGTCTGGCCCTGGTGGTCACCGGCCTGCGCCACTGGGGCTGGAGGCGGACGGGCGCCGGTCTGCTGGTCGGCGGCCTGCTGACGGTCGTCGTTGCCAGTACCAGCGAGTTCCTTGGTCCGCGCGTCGAGCGGACCCTCGAAGCCCTGCAGATGGAGGAGGAGGGCCTCGACTTCGCCCTCTCCGGGCGGCTGGTGCTGTGGCAGACGACGGGGCGGATCATCCTCGAGCATCCCCTCACCGGTGTCGGCACCGACAACTTCCAGCGTGCCTACAAGGCCCACGCCGCGCCCGACGACCAGTTCGTCGAGTGGGGCCAGCCCGGCGCCTTCCACGCCCACCAGATCGTGCTCGAAGTGCTGGCCGAGACCGGCATCGTCGGCCTCCTGCTGTGGTTCGCGGCGGTGGCCATCGCGCTCCGCGCGTGGCGATTCGCCTCGCCGGTCCAGCGCGAGCGCGCCTCGGCGCCGGCGTTCGCCTTGCTGGTGACGGTGTTCCCCCTGAACACGCATCTGGCGTTCTACTCGACCTTCTGGGGGGGCGTGACCCTGCTGCTTGCCGCGCTGTATGCCGGTGCCCTGGTGCACCGCGAGCCCGGCGACATGCCCGACGCATGACGGCGCCGCGGTGCTTCGGATGGCGCGCCCTCGGCATGGCGGCGGCCTTGGTCGCGAGGCTGCCGCAGGGGGCAGTGCTCGCCCTCGGCAGCGCCTTGGGCTGGGTTTTGCGTCCGCTGCTCGGCAGGCGTTGGCGGGTGGCGCGGGTGAACCTCGCGCGGTGCTTCGCCGAGGAGTCCGCCGCGGTACGCGCGCAGCGGCTTCGCGAGCACCAGCGCGCACTGGCGACCGCCCTGCTGGAACTGCTGCGCGCGTGGTTCGCCCCGTCGTCCACGCTCGCCGGCCTCGCCGACGTCGAGGGTCTGCAGCACCTCCGGGACGCCGCCGCGAAGGGGCAGGGCGTGCTGCTGCTGACCGGCCATCTGATGCACACCGAGCTGGCGACGCGCTTCGTCGCCGAAGCCCTCGGCGCGCCCGTGGGCGGCGTGGTGCGCCGCTACCACCGCCATCCCTGCCTTGAACGCCTGCTCGATGCCGCGCGCACGCATCGCCTCGGCCCGACGGTCGGGAAGTTCGACGCCCGCGGCATGGCCCGGCACCTCCGCCAGGGCGGCCGGCTGGTGTACTCCGCCGACCAGGATTTCCGCGACGGCCATGTCTTCGTGCCCTTCTTCGGGGTGCCGGCCGCGACGTTCGCCGGGACCCCGCAACTGTTGCGGGCGGGTCGCGCCGCGGTGCGATTCCTGTCGATGGCCCGGGGGAGCGACGGTCGCTACCTCGTGCGCATCGACGACCCGGGGCTCGAGGCCCTGGCCCAGGATCCCGAGGCCTTCGCGGCGCGCTACATGCAGGTGCTGGAGGACGCCGTGCGTGCGGCGCCGGACCAGTACCTGTGGGTGCATCGCCGCTTCAAGACGCGTCCTGCGGGCGAAGCCCCGCTTTACGTGCGATAGGCCTCGCCGCGCCCGATGTCGGGCTGCGTCTTGAAGCGCTGGTGCAGCCACAGGTATTGCGATGGCGCGCGGCGGATCATCGCTTCGAGGGCCGCCATCACACGGGTCGTGTCGGCGGTGGCGTCCTTCGACGGGAAGTCCGCCAGCGGCGCCTGCACCTCCAGCCGATAGCTGCCGTCGGCGAGGCGCTCGTGGAAGAACGGGCACACGGCGGCGCCGGAAAGGCGTGCGAGCTGGTGCGTCGAGGTCAGGCTCCAGGCCGGCCGGCCGAAGAACGGCACGAAGACGCTGTCGCCACGGCGGCTTTCCTGGTCGGGCGCGAACCACAGGATGCCGCCCGCCTTGAGATGCTTCAGTGCCGGGCGCAGCTCGTCGCGCGCGAACATCGCGCAGGCGTAGCGCAGGCGGCCGGCCTTCACCGCCCACTCCATCGCCGCATCGCCGTGCGGGCGGTACATGCCTGCCACGGCGACGTGGCGCGTCAGCAGGCGCGCGCAGAGTTCGAGATGGACGAAATGCGCCGAAACGAGCAGCACGCCGCGGCCCTGCGCGCGCAGCGCTTCGAGGTGCTCGAGGCCCTCGACGGCGTAGCGCGGTGAACCCTCCGACACGCGGCCCCACCACGCGCGGAGGAACTCGAACAGGCCCAGTCCGGTCTGCGCGAGGTTCTCACGCGCCAGCGCCGCGCGCGTGGCGTCGTCCAGGGCGGGGAAGCACAGCGCGAGGTTCGCCTCGACCACGCGTCGGCGCGCGGGCAGGGCGTGCCACAGCAGCGGGCCGAGGGCGCGTCCTGCGCGTCGCTGCAGCCACGCCGGCGTCCGCGCTGCGCACCAGCCCAGCGCCACGCCGAGCCACGTCGCCCAGTGGCGTGGATGCCCGAGGGCCGGCGTCCGGGCGGAGGGCGGGGAGGGAACGTCGGTCATGCGCGGATTGTAAGCGCGCCCCTGCTACCCTTCCGCGCATGTCCCTGAGCCTTGGCCGGCGCCTGCTGCTGGCGTTCTATTCCGCCCTGCTGTGGTTGCTGGTGCCGATCACGCTCTACCACCTCGTGTGGCGGGGCCTCCGGCAGCGGGAGTACCTGCTGCGCTGGAGCGAGCGCTACGCGCAGCTCGACGCGCTGCCCGAGCTGCCGCCCGGGGCCTTGTGGGTGCACGCGGTCTCCGTGGGTGAGGTCAACGCGGCGATCCCGCTGGTGAACGCGCTGCGCCAGCGCCATCCCGACCGTCCGCTGCTGATCACGACCATCACCCCGACGGGCTCCGCGCGCGTCCGCGCGCTGTGGGGCGAGGCGGTCCACCACGTCTACCTGCCCTACGACCTGCACGGCATGGTGCGGCGCTTCCTCGAGCGCGTGCGCCCCGCGCTCGCCGTCGTCATCGAGACCGAGCTGTGGCCCAACCTGTTCGTCGCCTGTGCCCGCGCCGACGTGCCGGTGGTGATCGCCAACGCGCGGCTGTCGGAGCGTTCGCTGCGCGGCTACCGCTGGATGGGGCCGCTGATCCGCCTCGCGCTGTCCGGCGTGCGGCGGGTGGCCGCGCAGTCGGAGGCCGATGCGGCCCGCTTCCGCGTGCTCGCCGGGGACGACGCGCGGATCGAAGTGACCGGCAACCTCAAGTTCGACCAGCCCTTGCCAAAAGCCTCGCTCGAGGAAGCCGTGGGCTGGCGCAAGGCGGGCGGCGGACGGCCGACCTGGGTCGCGGCGAGCACGCATGCCGACGAGGAGGCGGCGGTGCTGGAGGCGCACCAGCGGCTCCGCGAGGCCCATCCCGACGCGCTGCTGCTGTGGGCGCCGCGCCATCCGGAGCGGTTCGACGCCGTGGCGAACCGCGTGCGCGCGGCGGGACTCGACGTGCGCCGCCGCAGCGTCGAACGCAGCCCGGACGCGCGCTGCGCCGTCTTCCTGATCGACAGCCTCGGTGAGCTGCCGGGTTTCTTGGCCGCCGGCGACGTCGCCTTCGTCGGCGGCAGTCTCTGCGACATCGGCGGCCACAACCTGCTCGAGCCCGCGGCGCTGGGCGTGCCGGTGCTGAGCGGCCCGCACACCTTCAATTTCGCCGAGATCACCGCGTTGCTGAAGGACGTGGGTGCGCTGGAAATCATCGGCGACGCCGCGCAGTTGGCCGCTGCCGTGCAGTGGCTGGTCGAGCACCCGGAGGAGGCGCGGACCCGCGGCCGCGCCGGGCGTCAGCGCATCGACCGCGAGCGTGGTGCGCTTCAGCGGACCTTGGCCGTGATCGACGATGTCGCCGGTATTCCGCACCCCTGAACGGACGAAGGCGGCCTCGCGGCCGCCTCCATCGATCCCCGTGACGCGTGGGCGCCGCTTTATTTGGTCGCGTCGAGCGAGGCTTCCGCGTCGGCGCTGAGCAGGCGGTTCACCGCCTCGATGTCGGCGGGCGACAGGCTGCCCGCCGCCTGCTTCAACGACAGCTCGTTGACCAGGAAGTTGTGGCGCGCCTGCGCGAACTGGGTTTGCGCGGCGAACAGCGTCTGCTGGGCCAGCAACACGTCGACGACCGTGCGCGTGCCGACTTCGAGGCCGGCTTCGCCGGCTTCCAGCGCCGCCTTCGCCGAGACGACGGCGAGGCGGCGGGCTTCGACTTCGGCGGCGCCGGCGGCCAGCGAACGGTAGGCGTTGCGGGTCTGGCGGGTCACGCTGCGGCGCTGCTGCTCGAGCTGCTCCGCGGTGGCATCGCGGTTGGCGAGGGCCTGGCGGACGCCGGCCTGGACCGCACCACCGCTGAAGATCGGCACGGTCAGCGTGATCCCGACGTTGTGGCCGTCGTTGAGATTGTCGGACGGGAAGGTGACGCCGCCGCTCGTGTTGCTGCCCCAGGTGGCGGAGTCGTTGTAACCGCCCGACAGGCTCAGCGTCGGCAGATGGCCGGCGCGGGCCGTCGAGACGTTCGCCTCGGCCCCGTCGAGCGCCAGCGCCGCGGCCTGCAGGGTCGGGTTCCCGGCGAGGGCCTTGTCGACCCAGGCCTGGAGGCCTTCGGTGTCATCGAGCTTGGGCTGGTAGTCGGCGCCCAGGCCCTTCAAGGAGCCCAGCGGCTCGCCGGTGATCTCCGCCAGCGCTTCGCGGGCGTCGTCCAGGCGGGTCGCCGCGCTGATGGCGTTGGCGCGGGCGCCATCGTAGCTGGCACGGGCTTCGTGCACGTCGGTGATCGGCGCCAAGCCGACTTCGAGGCGCGTCTCGGCCTGGTCGAGCTGGCGCTTCGCCGCGGCTTCCTGCGCGCGAGCCGAGGCGAGGGACTCGATCGCCGTCAGGGTGTTGAAATACGCCGTCGCGACGCGCACGGCCAGCGCCTGCTCGGCCGCGATGCGCTGCGCCTCGGCCTCGGCCGCGGCCGCACGCGCGGCCTTGAGCTGCGTGTAGTCGCCGTGGTCGTAGATCGTCTGGCTCAGGTTGAGGCCGTAGCGGCGGCTGCGCGAGTCGGAGCTGCCGGTATTGCGGTCGAAAACCACGCCGCCCTGGCCGTCCGGACGGCTGCTGAAGGACGTGCTGTCGCCTTCGCTGTCACTCAAGCTGGCGGTGGCATTCACCTGCGGCAGCAGCACGGCGCGGGCGCGGGAAACACCGGCCTGGGCGGCGGCGGCGCGCGCTTCGGCGGCGGCCAGCTGCGGGTCACCCTTGCGCGCCAGTTCATAGGCCTGCAGCAGGTCGGCGGCGCCGGCCGGCAGGGCGAGGCCAGCGGCAAGCAGGGCAAGGGCGAGGGGACGCAGGCGCATGGGGCTTCCTTCGATCGAACGGTCAGAGGGTGAAGCGTGCTTCCGGGGCGAAGCCGCGCAGGTAGGGGATATCGGTTTCGAACAGGCTCTCGACGCGCGGGCCGTCGGCGTCGTTGCGCAGGCAGATCGCTTCCTGCACCGGCGAGGCGCCGCGCACCAGCACCAGGCGGCCGCCGGGCTTCAACCAGCGCAGGAAGCGCTCCGGCATCGCGGCAACCGCTCCGCCGACGAGGATCGCGTCGAAACGCAGCGGGGTGTCCCACGTCGTGGCGTCGGCCTCGTCGATGCGCACGTTGTTGGTTTCGAGCACCTGCAGGCGGCGTTGCGCCTCGGCGACGAAGTCGGCGTGCTGCTCGATGGCCTGCACCGAACGGGCGAGGCGCGACAGGCAGGCGGTGAGGAAGCCGCTGCCGGCGCCGATCTCGAGCACCTCGTCGGTCGGCGCGACGTCCAGCGCCTGCAGCAGGCGACCTTCGATGACGGGCTTGAACATGAACTCGCCGTGCCCGAGCGGCAGGGCGAGGTCGGCGAATGCGAGCTTGCGGTGCGCGGCCGGAACGAAATCTTCGCGCTTCACGTCGCCGAGTACGTCGAGGACGCGGCGGTCGAGGACCTCCCAAGGGCGGACCTGCTGCTCGACCATCGCGTGGCGGGCCTGGTTGAAGTCGATGGTCATGGTGGGACGTCCTCGGGAACAGGGCCGCATAGTGTACGGGCTGGCCCCGCCGGCAAGGCCTACAGTGCCGGAGCCGGGCGTGCCAAGGCAGTGACGAAGGTCACCGCGACTTCGGTCAGGGCCGGGGCGCGGCCTCCGGTGCGTGGGCACGCAGGAACAGGGCGACGCAGCGGTCGACGTGGGCGGCGCGGGCGGGGGGCGCCGGCGCCGGCTCGAGCCCCAGCAGGATGCGGAAATGCTGCAGGCCCTTCAGGAGCACGAAGAACTGCGCCGCGGCGAGGCGGATGTCGTCCACGGCGAGTTCGCCACGATCGCGGGCCGCGGCGAGGAAGCCTTCCATCTCCTCGAGCGCGCGCTTCGGTCCGGCCTGGAAGTAGAGCTGGGCGAGTCGGGTCGATTGCCCGGCCTGTGCCGCCTGGGCGGCCATCATCCGCATCAACTGCACCGCGTCGTCGCTGTAGACGAGGTCGACGAAGCCGAGCCCGATCTGCCGCAGTGCTTCGGCCACCGGCAGGGATGCCGTGTACTCGAACAGGCCGTGGGGCAACTGGTCGGCGCAGCGCGCCTCGACGGCGGCCGTGAACAGGCCCTCCTTGTCGCCGAAGTGGCTGTAGATCGTGAGCTTGGACACCCCGGCCGCCTGCGCGATGGCCTCGAGGCTCACCGCCTCGAAGCCGTGCTGGCAGAACAACTGGCCGGCGGCCTCCACCAGGGCGGCGCGCTTCTCGGGATCTTTGGGGCGCCCGGGCGTGCCGGGGCGGGCCTTCGTCGTCACAAGAAATTTATTGAACTCGGGAGTTTGCGAAATATACCATACCGAGGAGTTCATGAATCGTGGTCGCTCCGATGCCCGCCTGCCGCCCCATCCTCCTGACGTTCCGCGCCGTGCGCCGGTTCGCGCCCGTGTTGCTGGCCGCCGGCCTGCTCAGTGCCTGCGGCAACGGCGGGGACGGCCCGCCGCCGGCCCGCCCCGTGCTGGTACAGCAGCCGACGCCGGCCGCCGGAGCCGTCCAAGCCTTTGCCGGCGAGATCCGCGCCCGCCACGAAACGCCGTTGGCCTTCCGGGTGGGCGGCAAAGTCGCCCGGCGTCTGGTCGACGTTGGCGATCGCGTGGTTGCCGGCCAGCCCCTCGCCGAACTCGATGCGCAGGACCTGCGCTTGAACCGCGACGCCGCGCAGGCGCAGGTGACCGCCGCGGAAGCCGACGCCCGGCTCGCCGCGGCCGAGTTCGAACGCATCGAGGTGATGTTCCAGCGCCAGTTGGTGAGCCGCTCCCTGTTCGACGCCCGCAAGAGCGCCCTCGATGCCGCCAATTCGCGCGTCGCGCAGGCGCGCGCGCAGCTCGATGTCGCCGGCAACCAGGCGGCCTATGGCGTGCTGCGGGCGAATGCCGCCGGCGTGGTCGCCCTCCGCCAGGTCGAGGCGGGGCAGGTGGTCGCCGCCGGGCAGACCGCCTTCGGGCTTGCCGAGGACGGCGAGCGGGAAGTCGCGATCGCCCTGCCGGAGGCGGACGTCGCCCGTTTCCGGGTGGGCCAGGGCGTGCTCGTCGAGCTCTGGGCCGCGCCGGGCCAGCGTGTGCCGGGAACGATCCGCGAGATCTCGCCGGCCGCCGATCCGCAGGCCCGCACTTACGCCACGCGGGTCGCGCTCGTCCTCCCCGAGGGGGTGCGCGTGGAGCTCGGCCAGAGCGCCCGCGTCTACGCGGCCAACGCGGCGGCACCGACCCTCAGCGTCCCGCTGTCCGCGCTCGCGCAGGTCGACGGCCAGGCGGCGGTGTGGGTGCTGGATGACGGCGGCCGTCGAGTGAAGCGCGTGCCCGTGCAGACGGGGGCCTACACCGAGACCGAGGTGCCGGTCTCCGGCGGGATCGACGCCAACGACTGGGTCGTGATCAGCGGCGTGCACCTGCTGCGCGAGGACGATGCCGTGAAACCCGTGGATCGCGAGAACCGCCCCGTGCGCGTCGATGCTCCCGCCGATCGCCCCCTGGGCGACGACGCGAGTACCGCGCTCGAAGCCGGGGCCGACCGACTCGACGCCGCGATCGCCGGATAAGCCGCGATGGCCTTCGACTTCAACCTGTCGGCTTGGGCGCTGAAGAACCGCGCCCTCGTCCTTTACGCGATGATCGTGCTGGCGATCGTCGGGATCTTCAGCTACCAGCGCCTCGGCCAGTCGGAGGATCCGCCGTTCACCTTCAAGGTGATGGTGGTCCGCACGATGTGGCCGGGCGCAACCGCGGAGGAGGTGGCCGCGCAGGTCACCGACCGCATCGAGAAGAAGCTGATGGAGACCGGCCAGTACGAGCGCATCACCTCGTACTCCCGCGCCGGCGAATCCCTGGTGCTGTTCATGGCCAAGGATTCGATGGTGTCGGCCGAGTTGCCGCAGCTCTGGTACACCGCCCGCAAGAAGGTGGGCGACATCCGCCACACCCTGCCGGCCGGCATCGTCGGCCCGTTCTTCAACGACGAGTTCGGCGACACCTTCGGCAACATCTACGCCCTGCAGGCCGATGGCCTCGACTACGCGACGTTGAAGGACTACGCGGAGCGCATCGAGCTCGAGCTGCATCGCGTGCCCGACGTCGCCAAGGTCGAGCTGATCGGCCTGCAGGACGAGCGCATCTGGATCGAGCTTTCGAACACCAAGCTGGCGACGCTCGGCGTACCGCTCGATGCCGTGCAGCGCGCGATCGACGAGCAGAACGCCGTGGTGGGCGCGAGCTTCTTCGAGACGCCCAGCGACCGGGTGAAGCTGCGCGTGTCCGGCGCCTTCGACTCCGTGGAGGCGATCCGCCAGTTCCCGATCCGCGTGGGCGACCGCACCTTCCGCCTGCAGGACGTGGCCGAGGTGAAGCGCGGATTCGTCGATCCGGCCGCGCCGCGCATGCGCTTCATGGGCCAGGACGCCATCGGCATCGGCGTCTCCATGCGCAAGGGCGGCGACATCATCCAGCTCGGCGAGCAGCTCGAAGCCGAGTTCGCCCGCATCCAGTCGACGCTGCCGGCCGGCATGACGCTCTCCAAGGTCAGCGACCAGCCGGCGGCGGTCCGTGATTCGGTCGGCGAGTTCGTCCAGGTCCTCGCCGAGGCCGTGCTGATCGTGCTGCTGGTGAGCTTCCTCAGCCTGGGCTGGCGCTCCGGCCTGGTCGTCGCGCTGTCGATCCCGCTGGTGCTGGCGATGACCTTCGCCGCGATGTACTTCCTCGGCATCGGCCTGCACAAGATCTCGCTCGGCGCGCTGATCCTCGCGCTCGGCCTGCTGGTCGACGACGCGATCATCGCCATCGAGATGATGCAGGTGAAGATGGAGCAGGGCTTCGGGCGCCTCGAAGCCGCGGCCTACGCCTGGCAGAGCACGGCCTTCCCGATGCTCACCGGCACGCTGATCACCGCCGCCGGCTTCCTGCCCATCGCCACCGCGGCCTCCAGCACCGGCGAGTACACCCGCTCGATCTTCCAGGTGGTCGTCCTGGCCCTGATCCTGAGCTGGATCGTCGCGGTGGTCTTCATTCCCTACCTCGGCGACAAGCTGCTGCCCGACCGCGAGCAGATGCTGGCCAGCCACGGCGGCGGCGTGATCGGCGCCCTGCGCACCTCGCTGGCGAAGCGCCTGCCGCCGGCCATCGCCACCTGGGTCGCGCCGGACACCGCGCACCACGACAACCCCTACGACACGCCGTTCTACTCGCGCTTCCGCGCGCTGGTGGCCTGGTGCGTGCGCCACCGCAAGACGGTGATCCTCGTGACGGTGGTGGCCTTCGTCGGCTCGCTGGCGATGTTCCGCTTCATCCCGCAGCAGTTCTTCCCGTCGTCGACGCGGCTCGAGCTGATGGTGGACCTCGAGCTCGCCGAGGGCAGTTCGCTGGTGGCGACGGAGGCGGCCGCCAAGCGCCTCGAGGCGAAGCTGGACGGCCACCCGGACATCGTCAACTACGTCGCCTACGTCGGCACGGGATCGCCGCGCTTCTACCTGCCGCTCGACCAGAAGCTGCCGCAGGCCAACTTCGCGCAGTTCGTGCTGATCACCCCGGACATCGAGAAGCGCGAGGCGGTGAAGGCGTGGCTGCAGGGCGTGCTCGACACCGAGTTCGCCGACCTGCAGGGGCGCGTGACGCGGCTCGAGAACGGTCCGCCGGTGGGCTTCCCGGTGCAGTTCCGCGTCTCCGGCGAGCACCCCGACGAGGTGCTGCGGATCGCGAACGCCGTCAAGGCGCAGGTGCTGGCGAACCCGCACGCCCGCAACGTCAACCTCGACTGGGACGAGCCGAGCAAGGTCGTCCGGCTCGAGATCGACCAGGATCGCGCCCGCGCGCTCGGCGTGAGTTCCGCGCAGGTCGCGGCCTTCCTGCAGGGGTCGCTCTCCGGGACGCCGGTGAGCACCTATCGCGAAGGCAACGAGCTGATCGAGATCCTGCTTCGCGGCCCGGAGGAGGAGCGCACGAGGTTGTCGCTGCTGGGGTCGCTGGCGGTGCCGACCGCGAGCGGCAAGCCCGTGCCGCTCGCGCAGATCGCCCGCATCGACTACGGTTTCGAGCCGGGGATCATCTGGCGGCGCAACCGCCTGCCCACCGTTACCATCCGCGCCGATGTCGAGGGGGGCGTCACGCCGCCGACCGTGACGAACCAGATCCTCCCGACGCTGGAGGCGATCCGCGCCGACCTGCCGCCGGGCTATCGCCTCGAAACGGGCGGTTCGGTCGAGGAGTCGGCGCGCGGCGGCCAGTCGGTGGCGGCGGGCATGCCGCTGTTCCTGTTCGCGGTGGTCACGCTGCTGATGCTGCAGTTGCGCAGCTTCTCGCGGATGGCGATGGTGCTGATGACCGCCCCGCTCGGGCTGATCGGCGTGGTGTGGTTCCTGCTGATCCCGCAGGTGCCGTTCGGTTTCGTGGCGATGCTCGGCACGATCGCGCTCAGCGGCATGATCATGCGCAACTCGGTGATCCTCGTGGACCAGATCGAGCACGACATCGCCGAAGGCCACGCGCCGTTCCAGGCGGTGGTCGATGCGACGGTGCGCCGCTTCCGCCCCATCGTGCTGACGGCGCTCGCCGCCGTTCTGGCCATGATCCCGCTCTCGCGCAGCGTGTTCTTCGGCCCCATGGCGGTCGCGATCATGGGTGGCCTGATCGTCGCCACCGCGCTCACCCTGCTGTTCCTGCCGGCGCTCTATGCGGCGTGGTTCCGCATCAAGGCCCCGGACGCCGCGCCGCGCTACTGAGTCACACCGGGGTCCGGGCCCCGGTCCGAGATTCGCCGCCGGGTCGTCCGCGAACCGGCTCCCTCCCCCGCCCCTTGCGGCGGCCCGGCGGCGATCTTCACGCGCGGCCGGTTGGACCCCGTGGACGCTGGTCCTACCATGGGGGCGTCCCCTTGGCTTGCCGCACGTCCCGCCATGCGTCCGCTCCTCGTCCTCGTCTCACTGGCCCTCGCCTCGCCTGCCGCATTCGCCAACGCGCGCCCCGAGGCGCAGCCCGACCGGTACGTGTTCCGGCAGGGCGAGTCGGTGGATGTCCGTCCCCCCGGCGTGCTCGGCAACGATACGGATGCTGACGGGGACAGCCTCTTCCTGGAGCCCGCCGAGCCGGCGTCGGCAGGCCAGCTGATCCTGTTCCCGGACGGAAGCTTCAGCTACACCCCGGACGAGCGCTTCGACGGCACGGACCGCTTCACCTACCGCGCCTGCGACGACGGCGGATGCAGTGCCCCGGTGGAGGTGCGTCTGGCGGCGGACGGTATCGCGGCGCCACTCGCCTCGCGTCCCGACCGTTTCGAGCTGGTCGCGGGGTCGGCCGTGGTCGACTTCGACGTCCTTGCCAATGACCGCTTCGAGCCCGGGCGGATCGTCGCAGGCCGCCTCGACGTCGTTTCCGCCGCCTCGCAGGGCGATCTCGAGGTGCTCCCCCGGTCGCAAGGGGGGTTCCACCTGCGCTACCGGCCCCACGCCGGCGCCGTGGGGGAAGACCGCTTCCGTTACCGCCTCTGCGAGGCGGCGGCGCGCTGCGTCGAGGCCGATGTCGAGGTGGTGATCCTGCCCGTCGCGCCGGTCCGGCTCGATGTGTCGGCGGGTGCGGGCTTCGCCGACCTGCCTCTCCGCGGACTGCCCGAGCTCCCGGAGCCGCGCTTGACTTTCACGGGGACGGGCAAGGCGTCGACCTACGCGTTCCCCATATCCGTCGACGCGACGCCGCTGGAGCCTTGGGCCGGTGGCGGTTCGGCGCAGACGCTGTTCACCGCGGAGGGAGGGGAGTCGGGGCGCGACCTGCGTCTTCGGGTCGACCTCGCGGCCGATGATGCCGATGTCGACCTGTACGTCGGCACGGACGATGACGGCAACCGGCGCGCGACCTCCGATGAAGTGGCCTGCGTCTCGGCGCGCTCCGCCGGCACCGAGCGCTGCGTACTCGAACTGTCGGTGCCCGCCGAGGAGCGACGCCACTGGTGGGTATACGCCCACAACCGCGAAGGTCGGCGCGTCTCGGCCCGCTTGCAGGTCCTGGAGATCGATGTGGCCGATGCCTCGCCGCTCGCGTGGACCGCTCCCGGCCGCGTGGAAGCCGGTGCCGACGCGGCGTTCCGCGTGTCCTGGGTCGACCAGGCGCTGCTGCCCGGCGAACTGCAGGAGGCGTGGATGAAGGTCGAGAGCGAGCCCGGGACCACGCTGGGATGGGTGCCTTTGTCGCTGGTGGGCGCCGCGAGCGGGGTGGCACCCCGCTTGCTGCGCGACGGCGAGACCGTGCGCTTCGGCCTGCCCGAGGGCGCTATCGCCGACGCCTTGGTGCTCGACGTGCCGGAAGGCACGGCCTCGTTCACGGTGTCCGCCGTGGCCGACGGGACGATGTCGCTGGCCTTGCATCGCGCACCTGCGCCGGACGGCACCGAGGACGGTGTCGTGGTCCGCCCTCCCGGGGCTGCCGCCGAGCCTGCGGCGCGTGCGCGCAGCGTGGAGGGTGTGGCCACGCTCGAGATCCGGGACACCCCCGCCGGTCGCTGGTTCGTCCGCGTCGAGCAGGCCGCCATGGACCTCGGCGACGTGGCGATCAACGTGGACCTGGCGACGGAAGAGGGGTTCGAGCCGCGCCTGCGCCCCGGCGTCTACGCGCCGCCCTCCCGTCCGGGCGAGGGCCTGATCGTCGACCGCGCGGGCAGCAACTGGTCCGGGATCTGGTACGCCTTCGACGACGCCGGGGCGAGTACCTGGCTGTATCTGCAGGGTGAGGCCCCGGCCGATGGTGCCGCTTGGGCGCCGACGATCTACCGCAGTGCGATGGGCAACGGTGGCCGGCGGCTTGCCGTCGTGGGTCGAGGCAGCCTCGCCGTGCTCGATGGCGGTGCGCCGGTCTGGTCGTTCGAGGTCGATGGCCGCGTCGGCTCGCAGCGGCTCTTCGATTTCGGACGCGGCTGCCCCGTTGATCGCGGCGCCCCGCGGGACCTCTCGGGCCTCTGGTACGACCCGGCATACGCCGGCGAGGGCTATGGCCTGTGGATCACCGCCGATTACGAGTTCTATGGCCTGTTCACCCATGACGCCCGGGGTGAGCCGCGCTACCTGTCGGCCGAGGGGGGCGGGTTCCGTGTCCTCGGGAGCCGCCGGCTGCCCTTGGTCGCCTACCGCAATGCCTGCCTGTTCTGTCCGCGCGGCGAGCGTCGGGGCGAGACCGTGGGCGACCTCGACCGGGCTTTCGCGCCGTCGCTCAGCCCGATCTTGACGCGCGTCGACGCCGTGCTGGGCACGGGCTTGCGCGGCGGGGTGGCGCGGAACGAGACGTTGGAGCGCCTCGGTGGCGAGACCGCCGGCCTCGGTTGCCCGTCGTCGTGACGTCATCGCAGCGCCCACGGCGTGACGCTCTGCCCGGGGCGTGCTTCAATGCGCGCCGGAAGCAGGGGTGCCCGTGGCTGGGCTGAGAGAGACCCTTCGAACCTGATGCGGGTGACGCCGCCGTAGGGAGACTTCGACGCGCTCGACGGCGCTCCTGCCCGTTTCCCCACGCCCCGACCGGGGCCGAGCAGAGCGCCATCGAATGAACGCCGTCGCCAAGGACCTGCTGGACAAGACCCGCCAGCTTTCCGAAGAAGTCACCCGCCCCATCCCGGGCTCCGTGAAGATCCACGTCGAGGGCTCGCGCCCCGACCTGCGCGTTCCGATGCGCGAGATCGCGCTCAGCCCCACGCCGCGCACGGTGGGCGTGGAGAAGAACGCGCCGCTGGCGGTCTACGACACCTCGGGCCCGTACACCGACCCGAGCGCGAACATCGATCTTTCTCGCGGACTGGCGGCCTTGCGCGCGCGCTGGATCGAAGAGCGCGGCGATACCGAAGTGCTGGGCGGCCTGACCTCGGCCTTCGGTCGCGCCCGTGAGCACGACACCAAGCTGGATTCGCTGCGCTTTCCGAACCGCGCGCTGCCGCGCCGTGCGAAGAGCGGCGCCAACGTCACGCAGATGCACTATGCGCGCCGCGGGATTATCACGCCGGAGATGGAGTACATCGCCATCCGCGAGAACCAGCGGCTGGAGGCCATCCGCGAAGCGCACCTGCTGAAGCAGCACCCGGGCGAGAGCTTCGGCGCCGTGCTGCCGGCGCGCATCACGCCGGAATTCGTGCGCGACGAGGTGGCCCGTGGCCGCGCCATCATCCCCGCGAACATCAACCACCCGGAACTCGAGCCGATGATCATCGGCCGCAACTTCCTGGTGAAGATCAACGCGAACATCGGCAATTCGGCGGTCTCTTCCGGCATCGCCGAAGAAGTCGAGAAGCTGGTGTGGGCGATCCGCTGGGGCGGCGACACGGTGATGGACTTGAGCACCGGCAAGCACATCCACGAAACCCGCGAGTGGATCCTGCGCAACAGCCCGGTGCCGATCGGCACGGTGCCGATCTACCAGGCGCTGGAGAAGGTCGACGGCAAGGCTGAAGAACTGACGTGGGCGCTGTTCCGCGACACGCTGATCGAGCAGGCCGAGCAGGGCGTCGATTACTTCACCATCCACGCCGGCGTGCGCCTGCGCTACGTGCCGCTGACCGCCAAGCGCGTCACCGGCATCGTCTCGCGCGGCGGCTCGATCATGGCCAAGTGGTGCCTGGCGCACCACAAGGAGAATTTCCTCTACACGCACTTCGAGGAAATCTGCGAGATCATGAAGGCCTACGACGTGAGCTTCTCGCTCGGCGACGGCCTGCGCCCCGGCTCGATCGCCGACGCCAACGACGCCGCGCAGTTCGGCGAGCTGGAGACGCTCGGCGAGCTCACCAAGATCGCGTGGAAGCACGACGTCCAGACCATGATCGAAGGCCCCGGCCACGTGCCGATGCAGCTGATCAAGGAGAACATGGACAAGCAGCTGCGCGAGTGCGGCGAGGCGCCGTTCTACACGCTGGGCCCGCTCACCACCGACATCGCGCCGGGCTACGACCACATCACCAGCGCCATCGGCGCGGCGATGATCGGCTGGTACGGCACGGCGATGCTCTGCTATGTGACGCCGAAGGAGCACCTCGGCCTGCCGAACCGCGAGGACGTGCGCGAAGGGATCATGGCCTACAAGATCGCCGCGCACGCGGCGGATCTGGCGAAAGGCCACCCGGGCGCGCAGGCCCGCGACAACGCGCTGTCGAAGGCGCGCTTCGAGTTCCGCTGGGAGGACCAGTTCAACCTCGGCCTCGACCCGGAGAAGGCGCGCTCTTACCACGACGAGACCCTGCCGAAGGACGCGCACAAGGTCGCGCACTTCTGTTCGATGTGCGGCCCGCACTTCTGCTCGATGAAGATCACCCAGGACGTGCGTGACTACGCGGCGGAGAAGGGTGTCGCGGAGGAAACCGAGGCGCTGGAGAAGGGCATGGCCGAGAAGTCGGCGGAGTTCCGGGCCCAGGGTGCCCAGGTCTACCGGAAGGACTGAGGCGAACCCCCTCCGCGCACTCTTCGAGGGTGCGCGGAGGGTTTCACTCCGCCTCGCCGGCCTCCGGCATGTCCAGTGCCAGCGTCTTGAGCTGGCGCGTGAGCGCGCGGATGTCGAACGGCCGCTGGTTGCCGAGAACGATGACGGTCAGGTCATCGTCGAGATAGCGGTGCAGGTTCGACAGGAAGCCGTCCATCGACCCGCCGTGGCGCACCAGCGTGCCGGTGCCGCCGCCCGGGCGCCCGTAGGGCTGGATGCGGAAACCGTAGCCGTAGAAGCCGTCGGCCTCGCTGCCACCGTCGAACAGGGCGGCTCGGCCCGACCGTGAGACGTAGGTCGGATCGTCGAGCGCGCGACTCCAGCGCCAGAGGTCCTCGGCGGTGGCGTACAGGTCGCCCGATCCCAAGGTGTAGGACATGTTGTTCTCGACATGGCGCCAGCCGAGCAGGCCGTCCCGGTAGCCGAGCGCGCGATGCGCGGGTGGCTTGCCGAAGGCTTCGGCACCGGACCGCGAGAGCCCGAGCGGGCCGAAGGTCCGGGTCTGCAGCACCTCGCCGAAGGTCTTGCCGGTGACTGCCTCGATCACCATGGCGGCGAGGTGGTAGTTCAGGTTCGAGTATTCATGCCGGCTGCCCGGTGGGAAGCTGAACTCGGCCCGATTGATCAGGGCGAGGAGGTCCTCGCGACTCGCCTGCTCATCCCCCTGCGGCGCGATGCGCTCCAGATGCACCGGAAGGCCCGAGCG
This sequence comes from Silanimonas algicola, assembly GCF_054777375.1. NCBI lineage: Bacteria > Pseudomonadati > Pseudomonadota > Gammaproteobacteria > Lysobacterales > Lysobacteraceae > Silanimonas > Silanimonas algicola. The sequence goes on from NZ_BAAHAS010000003.1 coordinate 634,812, forward strand.
CTGCTTCAGCAGAAGGTGCAAGGTGAGCCGGTCGCCGAGCCGCGGCGCGAGTCCGGGCAGGTAACGGCCGATCGGTGCCTGCAGGTCGAGGCGGCCCTCGTCGACCAGTTGCATGACGGTGACGGCGTTGAATGATTTGGTGAGGGATCCGATCTGGAACGCCGTGGCGACGGTGTTGGCGCGCCCGCTCCCGGCGTCGGCCAGACCGTACGCCGCGTGGTGCACAAGCCGGTCGCCCTTCGCGATCAGGACAACGCCGCGGAACTCGCCTTCGGCCGATGCCGTGAGCAGCGCCCGGTCGATCGCGGGGTGGCGGCGCTCGGTGCCGTGGGCGGCGGCCGCCTGCGCGAGCAGCAGGAGGCCGAGGCCAAACCAACGCACGATCGGGAACATGCGGGAGGACCTCAGGGATGGGAGCCTGTTCGATGGCCGCGGTGGCCTGGAGTTCCCGGCGTCTCGACAAGTCTGAACACTTCGGAACCTGGAGTCGGCTCGTGGTCCATCCGACGCCGTCCCGCTGCGCCGGTCATCGCGGGGGCGGGTAGCATCGGGTCATCGCGTCCCGCTCCGAGGCCTGCCATGTTCCGTCTCCCTCCGTTCCTCCGCGCCGCCGCGCCGGCGCTTGCCGCCCTGCTCCTCGCCGCCTGCGCGACCGGCCCGCGCGTGACCACCGACGCTGACCCGGGCGCCGACTTCTCGCGCTACCGGAGCTTCGCCTTCTACGAGCCCCTGGCGCTCGAAACCCGCGGCTACACGACCCTGCTCAGCGCGCGCCTGAAGGATGAAGCGCGCCGGCAGATGGAAGCGCGCGGCTACGTGTATGACGAGGCTTCGCCCGACCTGCGGCTCAACATCAACGCCTTCGTCGAGGAGAAGGCCGACGTGGTGTCGGTGCCGACCACCGGCTACGCCACCTATTACAGCTACCGCGCGAACGCGTTCGTCACCGTGCCCGTCTGGCGCGAGCGCGCGCAGCTGATGGAGTACACGGAAGGCACCGTCAACGTCGACCTCGTCGACGCGCGCGGCAAGCGTCTCGTCTGGGAGGGCGTCGCGGTGGGGAGTGCCGCCGGCCGAACCCCGGCCGAGCGTCGCGAGCGCGCCGTCGCGTCCATCGTGAAGATCTTCGACGCGTTCCCGCATCGCGCGGCTGGCACGTCGCCCGCGGTTCGGCCGGCGTCGGCCACCCCCTGACGCCACACCGTCCCTGGAGTGATGCCCATGCCCCCGCGCCCCCGGATCCTCGCGTCCGCCCTGCTCGCGACCGTCGTTGCCCTGTCCCTGTCCGGCTGTGCTTCGACCCCGATCGCCACCGCCGAACAGGCGCCCGGGGCCGATGTGCGCACCTACGCGACGTTTGCGTTCTTCGAGCCCCTGGCCATGGAGCGCGAGGGCTACGGCACGATGGCCGGCGAACGCGCCCGGGCGGTGTTGCGCCGCGAGATGGAGTCCCGTGGCTATCGCCTCGATCCCGACGCCCCGTCGCTGCGCATCAACGTGATCGCCGCCGCGCGTGATGGTGGCGGTGGTCCGGCCTTCAGCCTGGGCCTCGGCATGGGCGTGGGCGGCGGCAGTACGCGTGGCGGCGTGGGCGTGGGCATCCCGCTCGGCGGCCACGGTTCGCGCGAGCGCTCGCGGTGGCCCGGCGCGATCGCCATCGACATCGTCGACGCCGGAGCGAAGCGCGTGGTGTGGACCGGTGGTGTCGACGTGCCGCGGGTCGGCCGCGATGGCGAGGCGGAGGCCTTCGAAGTCGCCCTGCGCCGCGTGATGGCGGCGCTGCCGGCACGGTCGTCGACGCCCTGAGCGTCAGCGACCCTCGACGGGATCGAAGCTCAGGCCGGCGCGCTCGCGCAGGCGCTCGACGAGGTGCATCCCCATCGCCGCCGCCGGCGTCCACACGCCACCCGGCGTCGTTCCGCGATCGACGTCCTGCAGCAGGCACAGCGCGGCCTCGCTGATCATCTTGCTGGTGGAGCCGTAGCCCGGGTCGCGGTCGCCGGTGACGCGCGTCGTCAGCGTGCGGCCGTCGGCCGTCGCGCCGAAGAACAGCAGCTCGTAGCGGCCCTTCTCGCGCTGCGTCGCGTTCGGGCCCTCGCCGGGCTTCGGCAGCGCGAACCGGCGCAGCAGGGCGCGCGTGGGCGCGAAGGCGAGCAGCATCGTCTGCAGCTTGGCGTGGCGCGCCATCGACCGCGCGCGCTTCTCGCCGGCCTTTCCCTCGCCGGTGAGCGTGCGCTCGCTGTAGACGAAGTCCTTGCCCCACGGATGCCCCAGCAGGGCGTGGCTGCGGTGCACGTTCTTGGTGTTGATGGTGGCCATCACGAAGGGCGCGGTCCATGCCTTGGCCAGGTCATCGAATTCCGCCGTGTTGTCGTTCGGCTGGCGCGCCCCCTTGAAGCCGGGCACCAGTGCGAACGGATCGACCAGGGTGCGGACCAGGCTGCGGTCGCGGCCGATCGCTTCCATCGTGGCCAGCATGCTCGCCACGGTGCCGCCCGAGAACGTGCCCTTCATGACCTTGACCCGGCCGTGCACGCGGGCGAGGGGCGCCCCCAGCCGTTGCGCCGCTTCCTGCTGCGCGTGCAGCACGCCCAGATCGAAGGGAATGGAATCGAAGCCGCAGGAGAAGACGATGCGCGCGCCGCTGGCTTTCGCGGGCGCGTCCAGTTCCGGAATCATCGTCGCCATCCAGCCCGGCTCGCCGCAGAGGTCGACGTAGTCGGTGCCGGAGGCGGCACAGGCGCGGATGAGTGGTTCGCCGTATTGCTGGTAAGGCCCGACGGTGGTGATGACCACGCGCGTGCTGGCGACGAGGCCTTGCAGCGCCTTCGCGTCCGCGGCGTCGGCCACCAGCAAGGGCAGGGTGGCCGGCAGGCCGAGCGCGTCGCGCACTTCGGCGAGCCTGGCCGCACTGCGGCCGGCCATGGCCCAGCGCACGGACCCTGCGGCGCCATACGTCGCGTGGAGATACTCCGCCACCAAACGGCCGGTAAAGCCGGTGGCACCAAACACAATGAGGTCGAATTCTTTGTTCATGGGCTTGATGTTCGCACGTCGATGACCGTCCACGTGAGGTCGATCGCGTTGAGGTTGGAAGGCGGCATGCCGAACATCGCCTTGAAGGCATCGCTGAAATGCGCGCCGCTGGAAAAGCCCGCGATGTGGGCGGCCTCGGTGAGCGAGGCGCCTGCAATGATGTCGCGCACCGCCGAAGAGGTGCGTTGCCACAGGCGCCAACGACGCCAAGGCAGGCCGGTACTCCGGGTAAAGAGGCGTTGGAATTGCGAGACCGACAGCCCGGCTTGCGTCGCATGCTCGCTGACGCGATGCGTGAGGCTGGGGTCTGAACGCAGACGGGCCAGCGAGGCTTCGATCCTTCGGTCCATGCGGGGTGCTTCGATTCCCAAGCACGACGTCAGGGCGATGAAGTCGACGCGTTGCGCATGGGGCTGTGCACACAGGCGTCGAAGCACCTGCAGTGCCATCCCTTCAGCCGCAATGCCGATGGCACACCCTCTCGGCCCCGGTGTGGCCGAGGCAGCAAGCCTTTGCCACGACCGATCGCCGGCGTCGAGGTAGAGAAACGCCATGGTCGAGGCCGGCGTGTGCAAGCGATGCCACTGGCCGGCCGGAATCACCGCGCTGCGCGCAAGCCGGCCGGAGCCCGGCGGCTCGTCCAGGTGCTCGGCCACTTCGAAGGCATCGTCGAGTCCGAAGGCCAGGACCGTCACGCTGTTGCGGTGCGCCGCAATCGGAAATGCCGGACCGATGTAGAGGATGGCGTGCCCCCCGTCCACCAACTGGCCTCGCGGCGAAGCGCACGTTTCTGGAAGCGCCGGTGACCTTCGCGGCCTAGGATTCGCCATCGCCGATCCCTCGGGAGCTCTTCACCATGAAAGCATTCTCCGCGACGTTATGGCTGCTCGTTGGGCTGGTGCACCTGTTGCCCGTGACCGGCGTCCTCGGCGCCGCCTCACTGCAGCGCCTTTACGGCCTGCCCATCACCGACCCGAACCTGCTCATCCTGATGCAACACCGCGCCGTGCTGTTTGCTTTGGTCGGCGGCGTGATGGTGGCGGCGGCCTTCGTCCCGGCCTGGCGATCTGTTGCGGCCGTTGTTGGTTTCATCAGCATCAGCAGTTTTCTGGTGATTGCGTGGAGCGTGGGTGGTTACAACGCTCTGATCGCGCGGGTGGTGTGGATTGATGTGGCGGCCTTGGTGGCACTTGCGTTGGCCGCCGCGCTTCATTGGCGCGCGGCGAGGCTTTGAGACCACGCCGCGTCTTGTCGAAGCGTCGTGCTCGGGTCGCTCAACCCACCCCGCTTAAGCCCCACGGCCCGCGCCCGCTGGTGGCGGTGATCAGGCCGAGCACGCGCTTGGCTTCGTCGTCGACCATCGGCCAGGTGAAGCGCCAGCTCCAGTTGTGCTCGCCCATCGTGCCGGGGATGTTCATGCGGTGCGCGGCGTCGAGGCCGAGCACGTCCTGCAGGGGGAACACGGCGAAGTTCGCCACCGAGTTGGCGCAGGCGCGCACCATCGCCCAGTGGATGTCGTGTTCGGAGGCCGGCAGGTAGCTGCCGGCGAACTGGCGCTCGCGCGGCGTCGCTGAATTCCACCAGCCGCGCACGGTGTCGTTGTCGTGCGTGCCGGTGTAGGCCACGCGCGCGGGCACGCTGTGGTGCGGCAGGAAGGGGTCGGTGGCGTCGCCGCCGAAGGCGAACTGCAGGATGGTCATGCCGGGGAAGCCGCAGCCGTCGCGCAGTTCGATCACGTCCGGCGTGATCAGGCCAAGGTCCTCGGCGACGATGGGCAGCGGGCCGAGGGCTTTCTCGATGGCATCGAACAGCGCCTTGCCGGGGCCCGGCACCCACTCGCCTTCCTCGGCCGTCGGGCAACTCGCGGGGATCTCGTAGTAGCCGGCGAAGCCACGGAAGTGGTCGATGCGGAACACGTCGGCGAGGCCCAGCGCACGACGCACGCGGTCGCTCCACCACGCGAAGTCTTCCTGCGCCATGCGGTCCCAGCGGTACAGCGGGTTGCCCCAGCGCTGGCCGGTCGGCGCCATCGCGTCGGGCGGGCAGCCGGCCACGGCCGTGGGCTGGCCCTGCGCGTCGAGCTGGTACAGATCGGGGCGCGCCCAGCAGTCGGCGCTGTGGTGCGCGATGTAGATCGGCAGGTCGCCCATGATCGCGATGCCGCGCTCGTTGGCGTAGCGCTTCAGTGCGGCGGCTTGCGTGTCGAAGCACCACTGCACCCACGTCCAGTAGCCGATCTCGGCGGCGTGCTCGATGCGCGCGGCAGCCAAGGCTTTGGGATCGCGGTCGCGCAGGGCCGGCGCCCAGGTCCACCACGGCATGCCGCTGTGCGCGGTTTCCAACGCCATGAACAGGACGTAGTCGTCGAGCCAGTAGGCTTCGCGCTTCGCCCACTCGGCCTTGGCCGCGCGCTCGGCCGGCGCGTTCTTCGCGACGTAGCCGGCATAGGCCTCGCGCAGCCGGGTGTTGCGCCATTCGACGACCTTGCCGAAGTCGACCTTGTGCGCGTCGAAGCCGCCCTCGGGCAGCGCGGGGGCCTTCAGCCAGCCGTTCGCGACCAGGCCTTCGAGCGCGATCATCAGCGGGCTGCCGGCGAAAGCCGACACGCTCTGGTAGGGCGAGTTGCCCGGGCCGATGGGGTTCACCGGCAGCCACTGCCAGATGGTCTGGCCGGCCTCCTTCAACCAGTCGACGAAGCGGAAGGCCTCCGGGCCGAAATCGCCGATGCCGTGCGGGCCGGGCAGGGAAGTGACATGCAGGAGCACGCCGGCGGCGCGCTGGTCGAGGTTGAACATCAGGTCGGCTCCGGAGCGGAGGAGAGGCGGCGAAGGACGAGCAGGCCGTGGGCCGGGACGAGCACGGCCCGGGACGCGAGTGTGGTGACGGGGGCGCGGGACGGGGAGGTGCCGGAGGTTTCCAACAGCACCTGCCACGGGCCATCGGGCAGTTCGAAGGTGCGGTCGCTCCCGCCCGGATTGAAGGCGATGCAGCCGCGCGGCGCGGACGATCCGGCGGCGCGGAGCTGGCAGGCGAAAGCCCCGTCGCCGGCGTCGTGCCAGTCTTCAACGCGCATGTCGTTGCCGTCGGGGCGCAGCCAGCGGATGGCCGGGTCGTCCTCGCCGGGCTCTGGCAGGAACCACGTCGGCCAGCGCAGGTAGGACTCGCTGGCGCGCAGTGCGATCAGCTGGGCGATCAGCGCGCGCGCATCGTCGTCGGTGCCGAGGCCGGACCAGTCGATCCAGCCGGTGGCGTTGTCCTGGCAGTAGGCGTTGTTGTTGCCGGATTGCGTATTCCCCGCTTCATCGCCGGCCAGCAGCATCGGCGTGCCTTGCGCGAGCAGCGTGGTCGCCAGCAGGGCGCGCCGAACCCGGCGGCGGCGGGCGAGCAGGGCTGGGTCGTCGGTCGGGCCCTCCGCGCCGAAGTTCGCGCAGACCTCGTGCGCATGGCCGTCGCGGTTGTGCTCGCCGTTCGCGTGGTTGTGGCGCGCGGCGTAGGCGACGACATCGGCGAGCGTGCGGCCGTCGTGCGCGGCCACGTAGTTGATGCTGGACTGCGGGCGGCGCTGGCCGTGCTGGAACAGGTCGCTCGAGGCGGTGAAGCGCTTGGCGAACTCGCTGCGCGGCACCGGGGCACGCGGGTGGCCGTCGGCGGTGGCGTCGGCGCCCAGCCAGTAGCCGCGCACGGCGTCGCGGAAGCGGTCGTTCCATTCGGCGAAGCGGCCCGGGAAGCGGCCGAGCTGGTAGCCCTCGAAGCCGGCGTCCCACGGCTCGGCGATCAGGTGCACCTGCGCCAGCGTCGGGTCCTGCCGCAGCGCGACGAAGAACGGCGCGGAGGGGTCGAAGCCGTGGCGCGTGCGGCCGAGCGCGGCGCCCAGGTCGAAGCGGAAGCCGTCGACGCCCATGGTCTCGACCCACCAGCGCAGCACATCGAGGGCGAACTGCGTGGTGCGCGGGTGGATCAGCCGCAGCGTGTTGCCGCAGCCGCTGACGTTCTCGTAGCGGCTGCGGTCGTCGCCGACGAGGCGGTACCAGCTGGCGTTGTCGAGGCCGCGGAAGCTGATCGTCGCGCCGTGCTTGTCGCCCTCGGCGGTGTGGTTCAGTACCACGTCGAGCACGACGTCGAAGCCCTCGCGCTGCAGGGTGGCGACCATGCGGCGGAATTCGCCGATGGCGTCATCCGGCCGGTGGCACAGGCGCCGCGCCGGGCAGAAGAACGCGATCGTGTTGTAGCCCCAGTAGTTGCGCAGGCCGCGTTCGGCCAGCGGCGCCTCGTCAAGCCACTCCATCGCCGGCATCAGCGAGAGCGTGGTGACGCCGAGCGACTTCAGGTGCGCGATGGCCGCCGGGTGGGCGAGCCCTTCGAAGGTGCCGCGCAGCGCGTCGGGCACGCCCGGCAGGCGCATCGTGAAGCCGCGGACGTTCAGTTCGTACAGCACGCTGTCGCGCAGCGGGCGGCGCGGGCGCGCGGCGGGGCGCAGCACCAGGCCGTCGGCGAGCGGCGCGGGCGCGTCGATGACGCGGGCCTTCAGCGCGAACGCGGCGTTGTCGCGGGTGTCGGGCTGGCGGCCCTGCGGGTGGCTCGCGGCCCAGCCGTGGTGTTCGGGGCGCCACTGGAAGTCGCCGACCACGGCGCGGGCATACGGGTCGAGCAGCAGCTTGGCGGGGTTGAAGCGGTAACCCGATTCCGGCTGGTAGCGACCGTGCGCGCGGAAGCCGTACACGAGCCCCGGCTCCGCGCCCTCAAGCCGGCCATGGAACACGCCGTCCTCGCCCGCGTGCAGGGGCAGGCGTTCGAGCTCGCGCTGGCCGTCGTCGCTGAACACACAGAACTCGATGCGCTTCGCGCGCTGCGAGGCCACGGCGACGTCCACGCCGCCGTCCCGGGCGTGCGCGCCCAAGGGCGCATGCGAGCCGGGCTGCCAGCGGCTCATGCCGGACGCAGCACCGCGGTGGCCAGCGGCGGCAGGGTCAGCACGAGTCCGCCGTCCTTCGCCTTCAGCACGCCGCCGCCGTTGCCGACATCGCCGCCGCCGTAGTGGCGCGAGTCGGTGTTCAAGGCTTCGCGCCAGGCCTTCGGCGCGCCCTTCGGCAGCGGCAGGCGGTAGCCCTCGCGCGGCACCGGGGTGAAGTTGCAGGCGACGAGCGCGACGTCGCCCTCGCCGTCATGCCGGGCCCACGCATAGACGCTCTGCTCGCGGTCGTCGCCGACCAGCCATTCGAAGCCCGCGGCGTCGTTGTCCAGCGCGTGCAGGGCGGGCGTGGCGCGGTAGAGCGCGTTGAGGTCGCGCACGAGGTCGCGGACGCCCGCATGGTGCGCGTACTGCAGCAGGGGCCAGGGCAGCGAATCGGCGTGGTTCCATTCCGTGCCCTGGGCGAACTCCTGGCCCATGAACAGCAGCTTCTTGCCCGGGTGCCCCCACATGAAGCCGTAGTAGGCACGCAGGGTCGCGAATCGCTGCCATTCGTCGCCGGGGCAGCGACCGAGGATCGAGCCCTTGCCGTGCACCACCTCATCGTGGGACAGCGGCAGCATGAAGTTCTCGCTGAACGCGTACACGAGGCCGAAGCTCATCCGGTCGTGGTGCCAGCGGCGGTGGACGGGCTCCTCCTGCACATAGCGCAGGGTGTCGTTCATCCACCCCATGTTCCATTTGAAGTGGAAGCCGAGCCCCCCGGCGTGCACCGGCGCCGATACCCCGGGGAAGCTCGTGGACTCTTCGGCCACCGTGATGGCGCCGGGGCATTCGCGGCCGATCGTGGTGTTGAGGTGCTTCAGCAGCGCGATGGCCTCGAGGTTCTCGCGGCCGCCGTGCGCGTTGGGGATCCAATCGCCGGCGTTGCGCGAGTAGTCGCGGTAGAGCATCGAGGCCACGGCATCGACGCGCAGGCCGTCCACGCCCCAATGCTCGAGCCAGTGCAGCGCACTGCCGGTGAGGAAGCTCACCACCTCGTTGCGGCCGAAGTTCGGGATCAGCGTGCCCCAGTCGCGGTGCTCGCCCTCGCGCGGGTCGGCGTACTCGTAGAGCGCGGTGCCGTCGAAGCGGCCGAGGCCATGGGCGTCGCGGGGGAAATGGGCGGGTACCCAGTCCACGATCACCCCGATACCCGCCGCGTGGCAGGCGGCGACGAAGCGGCCGAAGCCCTCGGGCTCGCCGAAGCGTGCCGTGGGCGCGAACTGCCCGAGGGTCTGGTAGCCCCAGCTGCCGTCGAAGGGGTGCTCGGTGATCGGCAGCAGTTCGACGTGGGTGAAGCCGAGCGAGGCCACATACGCCGGCAGCACGGCGGCCAGCGCGTCCCAGTGAGGGAAGCCGCTGCGCGCGGTGTGCGCGGCGCAATGCGGTCGCGCGGCCGTGGCGGCGGCCAGGCCAGGATGCCCCCAGGAGCCGAGGTGCACCTCGTAGGTGCTGATCGGCACGCCGCGGTGGTTGTGCGGCGCGCGGCCGGCAGGCAGCGGGGTGTCCGCGCGCGGGGCGGCCACGCGGCTGGCATTGCCGGGCCGCAGTTCGCTCGCGAACGCGTAGGGGTCGGCCTTGGCGGGCAACAGGCTGCCGTTGGCATCGACGAGCTCGTACTTGTAGAGATCGCCGGGGGCGGCGTGCGGCACGAACAGCTCCCACACGCCGGCGGTGTGGCGCAGGCGCATCGGATGGCGGCGGCCGTCCCAGCCGTTGAAGTCGCCCACCACCGACACGCGGCGCGCATTCGGCGCCCAGACGGCGAAGCGCACGCCGGCCATGCCGTCGAGCGTCATGGCGTGCGCGCCGAGGAATCGCTGTGGGCGCGTGTGGTGGCCTTCGTGGAAGGCGCGGAGCTCGTCCTCGGTGATCGAGGGTGGGAAGGCGTAGGCGTCGGCATAGACGCCTTCCTCGCCGGAGGCCCAGCGCACGCGAAGCCGGTAATCGAAGCGCTGCTTGCGACGCGGCAGTTTGCCTTCGAACAGGGGCGTGGCGACGGTCTCGCCGCCCGAGACGTCGAGGCTTCGCGGGCCGAGGGTGGCCACCGCCTTGCCGCTGGCGGCGTCGAGCACCTCGACCGTCTCCGCGCCCGGCAGCAGGGCGCGCACCCACAGCGCGCCCGCCGCGTCGGCGTGGAGGCCGAGCACGGCGAAGGGATCGGCATGGCGCGCCGCGAGCAGGGCCGCGACGGCGCCCGGGTCAAGCATTCGTTTTCGCGACCGTCGTGGTGCCGGGCACGGCCCACACCTTGGCGGCGTATTCGGCCACCGTGCGGTCGGCCGAGAAGAAGCCCATGCCGGCGATATTGCGGAGCACCGCGGCGTTCCACGCCGCCGGGTCACGGTAGAGGGCATCCACGCGCGCCTGCGTGGCCACGTAGTCGGCGAAGTCGGCGAGCAGCAGGTAGGCGTCGCGGTTCAGGAGGCCGTCGACGAGGGCGCGGTAGCGCTGCGGTTCGCCGGGGCTGAAGGCGCCGTTGCCGATGGCGTCGAGCACGGCCTTGAGTGCGGTGTTCTGCGCGGCGATCCAGCGCGGGTCGTAGCCCACGGCCTTGAGGTTCGCCACCGCGTCGGCGCGCAGGCCGAAGACGAAGACGTCGTCCTCGCCGATGTGCTGGGCCATCTCGATGTTGGCGCCGTCCCAGGTGCCGATGGTCAGCGCGCCGTTCATGGCGAACTTCATGTTGCCGGTGCCGCTGGCCTCGGTGCCGGCGGTGCTGATCTGCTCGGAGAGGTCGGCGGCCGGGATGATCGACTCCGCCAGCGACACGCCGTAGTTCGGCAGGAAGACCAGCTTGAGCTTGCCCTGCAGGCGCGGGTCGCTGTTGACCACGCGGCCGATGTCGGTGGCGAGGCGCACGATCTGCTTGGCGGCGACGTAGGCGGACGCGGCCTTGCCGGCGATCACCACGGTGCGCGGCGTCCAGCCGCGGCCGTCCGGGCCTTCCGGGTTCGCCAGCATGGCCTGGTAGCGCGCGACGACGTGCAGCAGGTTCAGCAGCTGGCGCTTGTACTCGTGGATGCGCTTGATCTGAACGTCGAACAGCGAGTCGACGTCGACCACCACGCCGAGTTCGCGGCGGATGCGCTCGGCGAGTTTTTCCTTGTTGGCGCGCTTCACCGCGGCGAGGCGCTGGCCCAAGGCGGCGTCGCCGGCCTGCGCGCGCAGGCCCGAAAGCTGCGCGAGGTCGCGGCGCCAGCCGGTGCCGATGGTGTCGTCGAGCAGGGTCGACAGGCCCGGGTTGCACTGCTGCAGCCAGCGTCGCGGCGTGACGCCGTTGGTGACGTTGGTGAAGCGCTCGGGGTACAGGCGGGCGTAGTCGGCGAAGATCGTCTCGACCATCAGGTCGGAGTGCAGCTTCGCCACGCCGTTGACCTGGTGCGAGGCGACCACGGCGAGGGCGGCCATCCGCACGCGGCGGCCGTGCTGCTCGTCGATGATCGACACGCGCTGCACCAGGGCCTCGTCGCCCGGGGCCTTGGCGCGCACCTCGCCGAGGAACTCGTGGTTGATGCGGTAGATGATCTCGAGGTGGCGCGGCAGCAGGCGCTCGACCATCGCGACCGGCCACGTCTCCAACGCCTCCGGCATCAGGGTGTGGTTGGTGTAGGCCACCGCTTGGCGGGTGATGGCCCAGGCCTCGGGCCACTCGAGGCCGTGCTCGTCGACGAGCAGGCGCATGAGTTCCGCCGGGGCCAGCGCCGGGTGCGTGTCGTTGAGGTGGATGGCATTGCCGCGGCCGAGTTCGGCCAGCGGACGCCCTTCGGCGAGGTGTCGCGCGATCAGGTCTTGCAGCGAGGCGGAGACGAGGAAGGCCTCCTGCTTCAGGCGCAGCGTGCGGCCGGCCTCGGTGCTGTCGTCCGGGTAGAGCACCCAGTTCAGCGTGTCGGCGGCGAGCTGTGCCGCGCCCGCAGCGGCGTAATCGCCGCGGCAGAAGGCGGCGAAGTCGATCGGCTGATCGGCGCTGGCCTCCCACTGGCGCAGCGTGGCGACGTGGCCATGCGCATGCGCCGGCACCACGAAGTCGAAGGCGCGGGCGCGCACACGCTCGGCGGGCACCCAGCGGCGCGCGCCACTGGCGTCCGCCTCGACGTGGCCACCGAAGCCGACGACGAAGGCGACGTCGCTGCGCTCGAAGTCCCAATGCGTGCCGTCGCGCTGCCAGTCGTCGGGGCGCTCCACCTGCGCGCCGTCCTGCAGGCCCTGCGCGAACATGCCGTAGCGGTAGCGCAGGCCGTAGCCGAAGGACGGCAGGCCGAGTTCGGCGAAGCTGTCGAGGAAGCAGGCCGCGAGTCGGCCGAGGCCACCGTTGCCGAGGGCGGCGTCCGGCTCGGACTCGAGCACGTCGGCCAGCGACACGCCGTGGTGGCCGAGTTCATCGCGCAGCGCGGGTTCGAGCTGCAGGGCGGCCAGCGCGTTGCGCAGCGCGCGGCCCATCAGGAATTCCATCGACAGGTAGTGCACGCGGCGCTGGTCCTTGCCGCGCGCGGCGTCCTTCGCTTGCGTGGCGGCCCAGCGCTCGGCCAGCGGGCCGCGGCAGGCGTCGGCGGCGGCGCGAAGCGCGGCGCGGGCGGCAGGGGCCTCGCGGCCGTCGGTGGTCGTCATGGCAAGCGCTCGACGGAAGGCCGCGACGAGGTCGGCGGCGGGCGGGGCGGCCGGCGTCGTGGCCGGGGCGGTGGCGGGCTGGGTCGTCATCCGCGGGAGCTTAAGACCCGCGTCCGCGCCGGGGCGGGCGTGAAAACGTATTCATGGGCCGTCATGGCGCGGACGGTTGATCAACGCACGAAAACCGCGACGCTGCGGCCGTGGACCGACAGGCGCCCGCCGGCATCGAGCGTGGCCTCGGCGAGCCCATCGAGAGTTGGGTGCGAACGCCAGCCATCGCCGAGCGACCCGATCACGGCGTGGCGGGCCGCCGGGTCGGCATTGAGTGCGTAGACCAGCTCCCGGCCATGGGCCGGGTGCGTGGCCGGCAGGGCGCGGCCGTCCAGGTGCGCGACCACGAGTCCGGGCTCGCCGTCGACGGGCACGAAGCGCAGCGCGGCCTGCACGGCCTCGCTCGTCGTCAGGCGCAGCAAGGGTTCGTCGCGGCGCAGGCGCAGCAGGGCCTGCGTCCACGCGTTGACGAAGGCCGCGTCCTCGGCGCGCGGTCGCAGCTCGTCGGCGCGGGCGAGCACGGGGCGCATCTGCGGCCAGCTGTCCTCGTTGTCCCATGCCGGCGGCAGGCCGGTGCCGAAGGCGTTGCGTTCGCCGGTCCAGTCCACGGCGTTGAAGGCGTCGCCGGAATTGAAGCTGTTGCGGTCGAGCGATTTGCTGCGCATCAGCTCCTGCCCGGCGTGGAGGTAGGCCACGCCCTGCGCCAGCAGCACCAGCGCATTGCCGAGCACCTGCACGCGCGCCCGCTCATGGCGCGGGGTATCGAGCGGCAGGCGCAGCGCATTGCTGTCGAACAGCGTGAGGTTGTCGTGGTTCTCCGTGTAGTTGACGACCTCGGTCGGCTGGCTGGCGTAACCGGCGGGTCCGTCGCCGTAGCGGATGTCGCGCAGCGGTTTGACCACGCCGTCGGCATCGAAGGTTTGGACATCGGTGAGCGTGCCGGCGAGGCCGACGCGGATCAGCGCTTCGGCGCCGCGCAGTTCCGCTTCGGTCTCTGCCTTTGGACGCGCGGCATTGGCCGCGTTGGGCGCGTGGTGAAGGCCGGAGAGCCAGCCCTGCGCGTGCAGGGCCGCGCCGCGATCGCCGGCCCGGCCGCCACGCGCCGCGTCGCGCAGGCGGTCGCTGAAGGTGGCGATGCCCGTGCCGTTCAACACGCCCTGCGCGGCCTGCGGGAAGCGCGCACCGTTCGCCACTTCGCCGAAGTTCCAGCCTTCCCCGAGCAGATGGATGCGGCGTCCCGTCGCGGCATCGACGGCGCGCTGCAGGTCGAGCATCGCCGCCCTGGGCTGGTGGCCCATCAGGTCGAAGCGGAAGGAATCGATGCGGTAGTCGCGCGCCCAGATGACCGCCGAGTCGATCATCAGCTTGGCCATCATCGTGGCCTCGGTGGCGGTGTTCGGGCAGCAGGTCGAGGTTTCGACCGTGCCTTGCGCGTTCAGCCGGTGGTAGTAGCCCGGCACGACGCGGTCGAGCACGGATTGCCGGTCCTGGCCGCTGGCCATGGTGTGGTTGTAGACGACGTCGAGGCCCACGCGCAGACCGGCCTTGTGCAGCGCCTGGACCATCGCGCGGAACTCGCGGACGCGCGAGGCCGCATCGTCGGGCGCGGTGCTGTAGCTGCCCTCGGGCACGTTGAAGTGCCACGGGTCGTAGCCCCAGTTGTAGCAGTCGCGTTCGCGCACGGCGCCGATCGCGGCCTGTGCGCCTTCGCCCGCGGGCCCCTCGCCGGTGGGCAGTGCCGGGACGACGCAGTCGCGCTCTGGCACCGTGGCGAGGTCGTAGGTGGGCAGCAGGTGCACGTCGGTGAGGCCGGCGGCGGCCAGCGCACGCAGGTGCCGCATGCCTGCGGTGTCGCCGTGGGTGAAGGCGAGGTAGCTGCCCCGGTGCGCCTCGGGCACCGTCGCATCGTCGCGCGAGAAATCACGCACGTGCAGCTCGTAGACCACGAGGTCGGTGTTGCCCTGGACGGTGTCGGGGCGGCGGTCGTCGGACCAGCCGTCGGGGATCGTCGCCGGGTCCTCGAGATCCAGCACGACGGAGGCCTGCGAGTCCGCGTTCAAGCCCAGCGCGTACGGGTCGGTGACGCGGTTGCGGACCAGGCCCACGCCCGGCACCAGCACGTCGACGAGGAAGGCGTAACGACGCCCCCGCAGGTCGGTGGGGATGCGGTGCGTCCAGACGCCGCTGGCCAGGTCGGCGCCCATCCAGTGCGCGGCGATGGACGGCGTCCTGCCTTGGGCGTCGTCCTCGCCGTCGGCGAGCAGGCACAGGGAGACGTTCGTCGCCGTGGGCGCCCACAGGGCGAAACGGGTCGCACCCCCTTCGATCGTGGCGCCGAGTGCGGCGTCCCTCGCCTCGGGGGCGAACACCGCGTCGAGCGCCCCGGCGTTCTGCAGGCCGGTCGCGTCGAGCACCCGGCCTTGGGCATCGAGCGCCGCGACGATGAGCGTCTCGCGCCAAGCCTCGTGCGGCAGCGGGGTCGACAGCGCGAAGGTCGCGCCCGGCACGTGGCTGAAGCGGGCCTCGGTGCTGCGAAGCCGGATCGGGCTCAGTGCATGGCGGTGGGTGTTGCCCTCGGGTTCGGCACCGGGAACGAGCCGCAGGTGCGGGCTGGGTGCGCGCAGCAGCACCACGCTCGCGGCCTCCGCCGGCGCGGCCCAGCGCAACTGCGTGGCATTGAGCCACGCGGCACGTTGGTGGGCGGGGAGCGCGTCGGACCAGGGATGGATCACCGTGCTGCCGGCGTGCACCGCGCACTCGGAGGGACGCGTGTCGGGCGGCGGCATCGCGTGTGCAGGGTTCGCGACGAGGGCGAGGGCGACGAAGGCGGTGGTGCGAAGCAGCATGCGAGGTCCATCGGGCAGGCAGGCCTGCATCCTAGGCCGAGCGGGCCGGCCCGGCCGGCGCCTCGCCATGCATACGTATGCGTGCCCGTCGCGCGCGATGGGCACTCGCTACGCTCACGATCGGTTCGAAGGAACGGTCTGGATATGCTGCGATGCATCACGCTGGTGGGGCTGCTGGGCGTGTCGTCCCTGGCGCACGCCGTGGAATCGCGCTGCGCGCCCGGGGGCGACGCCCCCGCGCTCCGCCTTCGCGCCGAGGGGGGGCCGGAGGGCCGCGGCCAGCGCATCGTCGCCAGCGACCAGCACCGCGGTGACCTCGATGCACGCGCCTACGCGTCGTTGGGCGGCAGCGGCTACCGGATGCACGCCTGGACCGGCCCCGGGGACCGTTCGCTGCTTCGCGGCTTCGCCCTGCTGGTCGATGGCATGCTGCGACCCCGCGAGGCCGCGGAAAGCGACACCTTGCGCCCCTGGGGGCATGAGGTGCGCCATCCGGACGGCAGCGTCGAGGCCCTGCAGCTGCAGGCTGGACACACCGCGGTGTCCCTGTGTGCCGATGCGGGCTCCGGACGTCGTGCCGCGCTCCTGCTGGTGACGGAACGCGACGGCGAGGTGCCGGCGTTCGCCGCCAGCGTGCCGGTGCGTCGCATGCCGGCGGATGCCGCACTGCGTCGGGCCGTGGGCGCCGAGGACACGATGGACGTCGTCGTCGTCGAGCCCGACGTGCCGGTGTCGACGCTGACCGTCCACCTCGCCTTCGGCCCCACGCCCGAAGGCGCGGCGGCCACGCTCGCGGAACTGCACGCCGAGGCCGGTGTCGACGGCGACCCTTGGATCGCTGGACTCGCGCGGCGCCAGGCGGCGTTGGGTTCGCTCCGGCTCCGCACCGGCGACGCCCCCTTCGACGCCGCCTTCCCCTGGGCCGTGGCCAGCAACGCGACGTTCCGCACCGACGAGTTCGGGCCTGGCCTGTGGGCCGGCCTGCCCTGGTTCCGCGACAACTGGGGCCGCGACACCTTCATCGCGCTGCCGGGCACGCATCTCGTCACCGGCGAGTTCGCGCGTGCCGAGGCGGTGATCGCCAACTTCACCCGCTGGCAGAACCCAGCGGCCGGCCCTGAGCAGGGCCGCGTGCCGAACCGCGTCGCGGCGGCCAGCGACACGCTCTACAACACGGTCGATGGCACGCCTTGGCTGATCCGTTCGGCGTGGGAATTCGCTCAGGCCACCGGCGAGACGCGGCACCTCGCGATGCTTCGCGACGTCATCCGCGACTACGCGGCCGGTGCCGAGCCGCACCTCGACGGCGAAGGCCTGCTGCGGCATGCCGAGGCCGACACCTGGATGGATGCGCGGATCCGCGGTGGTCGCGGCTGGTCGCCGCGCGGCGATCGCGCCATCGAGATCCAGGCCCTCTGGCATGCGGTGCTGGTGATCGGCGCCGACCTCGAGCGACGCCACGGCGACCACACGGCGGGCCTGCGCTATCGCGCCATGGCCGAGAGGGTGCGCGCCGCGGTCGAAAAGCGCTTCTGGAACGATGGACGACTGGCCGACCGCCTGTTGCCCGATGGGCGGGTCGACACCAGCGTCCGCCCGAACGCGTGGATGGCGGTCTCGGTGCTGCCGCTGCCCTCGCGTGACCGCTTCCTGTCGCCAGACATCGAGGAAGCCGTGTCCCGCGACACCGCGGCCGCGCTGCTGCTTCCGCGCGGCCCGCTGTCCCTCGCGCCCGACGATCCGCGCTTCCATCCGAAGCACGTGGATGATGCGCATCACCACAAAGATGCCGCCTACCACAACGGCACCGTCTGGCAGTGGACCGCCGGTCCGGCGATCACGGCCCTCGCGCGTTTCGGCCAGCAGGAAACCGCCTACCGCGTGACCCGCGAACTGGCCCGGCAGGTCCTCGAGGACGATGCCCCGGGACACCTCGCCGAACTGGCCGATGCCACGCTCGACGACGACGGTCGCGTGCGCCCGTCCGGCACCTACGCGCAGAGCTGGAGCACGGCGGAGTTCGTTCGCAACGCGGTGCAGGACTATCTCGGCGTGCGGCCCCGCCTGCTCGATGGGGTGGTGGCGCTGGCGCCCGCGCTGCCCGCCGCCTGGACCGACATCGATGCCGTGCTGCCGATGGGGGACGGCGAGCCGTTGCGATTCACGGTGACGCAGCGTGACGGTCGCCAACGCTGGGCGTTCGCGCCTCGCAAGCAGCCGCTCCGGCTGTCGCTGGGGGGCGCGCTGGCCGCCCACGAGTCGCGGGTCGTGGTCGTGCACGACGCGCCACTCCTCATCGACCTGCCAATCCCGGCGCCGCCGACCCCGTGGCCCTTGGCCGCTGAGCCCACCCCGCCCGCAGGGGGCTGGGCAATCCGCCAAGGGCGCGATGTGCTCGAGCGCTTCATCGAATCCGGCGGCCTCGACCGCCAGCCGCAACCGTCGGCCGCGCTACTGCTGGCGCCGGCCGACACCGACAAGGACACGCCATGATCCCGCGCCTCCGCTCGCTCGCTCTCGTCACGCTTTCGCTCGTGCCGGCACTCGCCGGCGCCCAGTGGCGGCACCTTGAATCGCTGCCGCAGGTGCAGCGCGAGGGGAACACCGTGACCTTCACCGCGGCCGCGGACAGCGGCCGTTCCGAGCATGTCGCCATCAGCGTGCTCGCCCCCGAGGTGGTCCGCGTTCGCTACTCGCCGACGGCCTTCGGTCGTGACCACAGCGACACCGTCGTCGATCGCCAGCTCGGCGCACAGGATTTCCGCTTCGACACCACGGCCGCGGGCAGCGTGATCGCCACCGCCGCCCTGCGCGTGGAGGTGCAGGCCGCGCCCTTCCGCCTCGTGATCAAGGACGCCGAAGGCCGCGTGATCCACGCCGACGACCCGGGGCGCGGCATGGCCCATGACGGGTCGGCCGTGCGCGCGTGGACGACCCTGCGGGACACCGACAACGTCTACGGCTTCGGCGAGAAGAACGGCGCCTTCAACAAGCGCGGCTGGTCGCTGGGCGGTTACCACTACGTGATGTGGAACAGCGACACCTACGGCTACGACAATTCCACCGATCCGATCTACGCCTCGGTGCCCTTCTACCTCGTGCTGCGCGAGGGCCGCGCGCATGGCGTGTTCCTCGACAACACGCACCGCAGCAGCTTCGACATCGGCCGCGAGCGCCGCGGCCTGCTGAGCTTCGGCGCCGATGGCGGCGAGCTCGACTACTACATCGTGGCGGGTCCGCATCCGCGTGACGTGGTCCGGCGCTACGCCCAGCTCACCGGCCGCGCGCCGCTGCCGCCGCGTTGGGCGCTGGGCTACCACCAGAGCCGCTGGAGCTACACCCCCGAGGCACGCGTGCGCCGGCTGGCCGACACGTTCCGGCAGGAGCAGGTGCCGGCCGACACGCTGTGGCTCGACATCGACTACCAGGACGAGTTCAAGCCCTTCACCTGGAGTGCCGAACGCTTCCCCGATCCGGCGAAGCTCGTCGCCGACCTGCGCGCGCAGGGCTTCCGCACCGTATTGATCCTCGATCCGCATCCGACCAAGGAGCCGGGCTACCGCATCTTCGACGAGGGCGTGGCCGGCGACCATTTCGTCAAGAACCCCGACGGCACCCTGTTCGAAGGGCCGGTCTGGCCGATCAACGCGCCGAACAAGCCGGGCAACAGCGTGTTCCCCGACTTCACCCGTCCCGCCACGCGCGCGTGGTGGGGGCGGCAGCACCAGATGTTCACCGACATCGGCATCGCCGGCATCTGGAACGACATGAACGAACCGGCCGTGTGGGTGCCGCCGGCCAACACCATGCCCGACGACGTGCGCTTCGACCACGAGGGCCAGCCCACCGACCACGCCGAAGTGCACAACCTCTACGGCATGCAGATGACGCGCTCGACTTTCGAGGGCCTCACGGCGCTGAAGCCGAACGAGCGCCCCTTCGTTCTGACTCGCGCGACCTTCGCCGGCGGCCAGCGCTATGCCTGGGTGTGGACCGGCGACAACCGCGCCGAATGGGCCTCGCTGCAGCAGTCGATCCCGATGCTGCTGAACTTCGGTCTGTCGGGTTTCCCCTTCATCGGCGCCGATGTCGGCGGCTTCTCGGGCTACCCGTCCGGCGAGCTGTTCACCCGCTGGCTGCAGGCCGCGCTGTTCTCGCCCTTCTTCCGCGGCCACACCGAGCAGGCCACGCCCGACCAGGAACCGTGGTCCTTCGGCCAGCCGTGGACGCGCATCAACAAAGCCACGATCGAGCTGCGCTACCGCCTGCTGCCGTACCTCTACACCGCGGTGGAGGACGCCAGCCGCACGGGCCTGCCGGTGATGCGCCCGCTGATGCTCGAATACCCCGAGGACCCGCAGACGCACGGCCGCGGCGACCAGTTCCTCGTCGGCACCGACCTGCTGGTCGCGCCGGTGCTCGTCGAGGCGGCGACCTCGCGGGACGTCTATTTCCCGAAGGGGGCGTGGATCGACTTCCACACCGGCGCGCGCCTCGAAGGCGGCAAGACCCACAAGGTCGATGCGCCGGTGGCGCGCCTGCCGATCTTCGTGCGTGCGGGCTCGATCATCGCGATGCAGCCTGTCGTGCAGCACACCGGTGAGATGGCCGCGCAGCCGATCGTGTTCCGCGCCTTCCCCGACGCCGAGGGCCGGGCCACCGGCACGCTGTACGACGACGACGGCGAGTCCATGGCCTATCGCGACGGCGCCTTCCTGCGCCAGCGGGCGACCCTGCGCACGGCGCGCGGGGTGGCCTGCGTCGCCGTCGAGACGATCGAGGGCCGGACGGAGGCCTCGCCACGCGAGCGCCGTTTCGAGGACGAAGGGGGGCGCCCGCTGCCCGCGTGTTGACCGGCGGCGGTCGCCGCGAGACTCAGTCCGCGCGCGGCGGCAGCAGGAAGGTGAACACCCCGTCCAAGCGCGCCGCCCAGGCGTTTTCCGAGTGATCGGCACCGGGGAAGGCGAGGCTGCGATATGCCGGGAAGGCCCAGCCTTTCGCGACAGCGATGCGATCCACCTCGGCCTGCAGGGGCGGGTAGAGCGCGTCCAGCGTCGCATCACCGTGGTCGAAGTAGAGGCGGTGCCGGCCCGGGGCGGGCAAGTGTTCGCGCAGGTAGGCGAAAAACGCCGGAGGCACGGGATTGTCGGCCTCGGGGAAGAGGCCCGGCCAATGCGTCGACATCGCCCCGAAACCGCCGAAGGCCGCCGGGCGCTCCGTCAGGGCGTAAGTCGAAATCAGGCCACCCATGCTGGCGCCGATCAGCACGCGGTCCTCGGCCATGGACGAGACGGCATAGCGGGAGGTCACCTCGGGCAGCAGGCGATCGGTGAGCCAGGCGACGAAGGCGTCGCTGTAGAGGTCCGTGCTGAACAGCGGCGCCTCGCCGCGCCTCGCGCCGTGGCGGAGCGCGTCGCGCACGTCGGCGGGCAGGGCGTCGAAGGGCCGCTGCGGGAAGTACTCCGCATGCCGTGCGGCACCTGCGTTCCACACCCCGATGACGATGAAGGGGCGCGTGCGTCCGGCCGCCTGCAAGGCAGCGGCGGTCTCGTCCGCGCGCCACTCCTGGCGGTTCCAGGTGGTGCCGGCGTCGTACAGCATCTGGCCGTCGAACATCACGGCGATGGCGTAGGGCGCCGCGTCCGGATACCCCGGCGGCAGCCAGACGTCGACGGGGCGCGCCGCCACGGGGCCCTCGGCGGGGAGCGTGAAGCGATCGATGCGTCCCGAGGCGACGACGGGCAGCGGCGGCGCGTCGGCCGCTGGCGCCGTGGCCCCGGCCGGCAGGGCGAATCCGAGCAGCAAGGCGAGGGCAGGCAGGGCGCGGGGCATCGGGGTCTCCGTCCGGTGAAGGGTCTTCACGGCGCCGGAACCGTATTCACGTGGACAGGCCCGGCGCGCTCGGTTAAACGTTAGCGCCTCACGGATCGGCGCGGGGGCGCCGCCGTGCCTGCACAGGATCCGCGCCACCATGAGCGACACCCGCGTCCAATCCATCGTCATCGTCGGCGGTGGCACCTCCGGCTGGATGAGTGCTTCGGCCCTCGCCAAGGTGCTGGGCCCCACGTACTCGATCACCTTGGTCGAGAGCGAGGAGATCGGCACCGTCGGCGTCGGCGAAGCGACGATCCCGATGATCAAGCTGTTCAACCAGGCGCTCGAACTCGACGAAGCGGACTTCATTCGCAACACCAAGGGCTCCTTCAAGCTCGGCATCGAGTTCGTCAACTGGGGCCAGGTGGGCGACAGCTACATCCACGGCTTCGGCAGGATCGGCCAGGACCTCGGCACCGTGTCGTTCCACCACTACTGGCTCAAGGCGCGCCAGCTCGGCCGTGCCGGCCACATGGACGACTACTCGATCTGCACGGCCGCCGGCCGCGCCAACAAGTTCATGCCGGCACTGCGCGACCGGCCGAACTCGCCGCTCGCCGACCTCGGCTATGCCTACCACTTCGATGCCGGCCTCTACGCGAAGTACCTGCGCGCCTATTCCGAGAAGCGCGGGGTCAAGCGCATCGAGGGCAAGGTCAAGGCCGTGCACCAGCGTCCGGAGGACGGGTTCGTCGCGTCGATCGAGCTCGAGAGCGGGCAGCGCATCGCCGGCGACCTGTTCGTCGACTGCACCGGCTTCCGTGGCCTGCTGATCGAGCAGACGCTGAAGGCCGGCTACGAGGACTGGACCCATTGGCTGCCGGCCAATCGTGCCGCCGCCCTGCAGTGCGAGAGTGCCGGCCCGCTGACGCCGTACACGCGCTCGACCGCGCAGGAGGCGGGCTGGCAGTGGCGCATCCCGCTGCAGCATCGCGTCGGCAACGGCTACGTGTTCTCGAACGCGCACATCAGCGAGGACGAGGCCTGCGCCAAGCTGCTGACGCGGCTCGAAGGCAAGCCGCTGATGGACCCGAAGATCCTGCGCTTCACCACCGGCATGCGGAAGAAGTTCTGGGACAAGAACGTCGTCGCGGTCGGCCTGTCGAGCGGCTTCATGGAACCGCTGGAGTCGACCTCGATCCATCTGATCCAGTCGGCGATCGCGCGCCTGACGGCCTTCTTCCCGCACGCCGGTTTCGACGCCACGGACATCGCCGAGTTCAACCGCCATTCGGCCGACGAGTTCATCTCGATCCGCGACTTCCTGATCGCGCACTACCACGCGACGGAGCGCACCGACACGCCGTTCTGGAACCACGTGCGGACGATGGGGGTGCCGGAGTCGCTGAAGCGCAAGATGGACCTTTTCCGCTCGAACGGCCGCGTCTTCCGCCAGAACGACGAGCTCTTCGCCGAACCCTCGTGGATCCAGGTGCTGATCGGCCAGCGCTGGATGCCGAGGGGTTACCACGCATTGGTCGATGCGATCCCCGCCGAGGAGGCCGTGCGCCACGTCGAGGCCGTGCGCGGCGTGATCGCCAACTGCGTGCACGCCATGCCGACGCACCAGGAGTTCATCGCGCGCCACTGTGCCGCGCCGATGGCGGCGTGACCATGGACCGTGGCGACGGCGCACCGACGCCGTCGTGGCCGGCCTTGCGGTTTTCCCCCAGGGCGGAAGCCCGCGTGCTGGCCGTGGACGGCGTGCCGGTCTGCCACGTCGTCGACGGCGCGCTCGAGAACCCCGAGGCCTGGCGCGCGTTCGCGGTCGCGGCGCGGCCGGCCTTCCGCGATGCCCCGCACAACGCCTTTCCGGGCCCCGAGTTGCGGCTGCCGGAACCCGTTGCCGCCGGCCTCGGCGCCTACTTCGACGAGCGTTTCCGGGCCAGCTTCGACGGCCGGCGCACCGAGCGCTTCTACGCCCGGCTGTCGATGGTGACGCGCGCGCCCGAGAGCCTGATGCCCTGGCAATGGCAGCCGCACGTCGACCAGCTGGCGACCGCGCCGGAGCAGTCGGTCGCGGCCTCCGTGCTCTATCTCTTCGATGATCCGATGCTGGGCGGCACCGCGTTCTACCGGCCGAAGCGGGCGCTCGCCGAGCTGTTGCCGATGATCGAGGACTCATCGCGCCTGACGCCCGCCGAGTTCAGCGCGAAGCACGGCGTGGCGCCCGGTTACCTGACCGGCAGCAACGGCTGGTTCGAGAAAGTGGCCAGCGTACCGGCCGCCTTCAACCGCCTGATCGTCTACTCCGGCACCGTGTTCCACAGTGGCGACATCGCCCACCCCGAGCGCCTCAGCGACGATCCCGCCGTCGGCCGGCTGACGATCAACGGGTTCTTCACCTGCCGTCGGCGCGCGCGCTAGGCGTCGGTCGGTCGACGGTTTGGCAGAATGGAGCCGCGTCCGCAGGGAGCGGTGCGCGAGGGCGCCGGGCGCCCCACCGGGTGAGCGGAGGAAGGACATGCTGAGGGTGGAGCTGCTGGGCGAGCGTCGCTTGCGCCACGGCGCGAGCGACGCCGGGCCGGGAATCCAATACAGGAAGGCGTGGGCCTTGCTCGGCTACCTCGTCCTCGAGGGAGGGCGACGCCATCCGCGCGAACAGCTCGCGGAACTGCTTTGGCCGGATCTGCCGCCCGCATCGGCACGCACCAATCTCCGCCAGGTGCTGGCCAACCTGCATCGCGTGCTCGACGCCTGCGGTGGTGCTGGATGGCTGGTCGCCGGTCGCGACGACGTCGGGCTCGTGGCGCGGCCCGGGGTGGCGATCGACGTGCTGGCCCTGGCCCGCGCGGTCGACACGGCCGACACCGAGGCGCTGCTGGCGTTGCCGTGTGCCGGCCCTGACGGCGGCGGCGAGTTCCTCGCCGGCCTCGTGTTCGACGATTGCCCGCGATTCTCGGCGTGGTTGCAGATGGAGCGCTCGCGGCTGGCGATGATCAGTGCGCGTGCGCTGCGCCTGGCCCTCGAAGCGCACGCGGCGGCGGGCCGGCCGACGGCGGCGATCGCCATCGCCCGGCGCCTGGTTGCGCTCGACCCGTGGGACGAGGGCGTGCAGCGGCAGTGGATGGCGGCGTTGGCGGCCGACGGCCGCTTCGACGAGGCGCTGGCGGCCTACGATCGCCATGCGGCGATGCTGGCCGCCGAGCTGGGTGGCGTGCCGTCGGCGGCACTCTCGGGTTTCCGTGACGTGGTGGAGGCCGCCTCGCGCGGCGGTGCCGGCGCGTTGCCGTTGGCGCCCGTCGCCGCGTTCGTCGGGCCGCGGCAGTGGGTGTGCGGCATCGCCTGCCGTCTCCACGCGGCCGACGACATGGTCGAGGCCGCTGCCAACGAAGTGGCCCTCCGCGCCCGCGCCGCGGGCGCGCTCGTGCTGTCGGCCCGCCCGGCCGCGCTGTGGCTCGGCGTGCCGGCCGGCGGGCCGCCAGGGACGATGGGCGCAGCGGCCATCGATGCGGCGCGGATCGCCGCCGGTTTGGCCAGCGCGTTCGACGGACGGGTCGCCGCGGCGCTCTGCCCCGGGCTCGTGCAATGGCAGGGGACGGGCACCGCGATGCCGCTGGGCAATCCCGACGCCGCCGCAACCCTGCTCGACCATGCGCTCCCGGGCACCGTACTGGTTTGCGGGTCCCTGTTTCCCGACCTCTACGAGGCCTTTGCCCTGCATCCGCTGCCGGCCGGCAGCCTGCCGGGCGTCGAGCATCCACCGCGGGTCTGGCAACTGGGGCGCGAAGGCGAGTGCGCGGGTGAAGTCGTTGCCGAGGACGGGCGGCCCGCAACGCTCGCGGGTGTCCCGGCGCGGATCGGTCTCGAGCTCCTGACATTGCGTCTGGACGAGGCCCCGCGGCCGCCGGGCGATGCCGAGGAGGCGTCCGCGTGGCTCACGGTGATCGAGGGGGTCGATCGTGGCAAGCGCGTGGGCGTGGCCGAGGCCCCGGTCGTCGTCGGACGTTCGCCGGATGCCGACTTGCAGTTGCCGCGCCGCACCGTGTCGCGGCACCACTGCGTGGTCTGGCGCGAGGCCGAGGGCTACCGCCTCCGCGACCTGGGGGCCACCAACCGCACCTGCGTCAATGGCCTGCCGATCATCGACGCCCGTCTCGCCGTGGGGGATGTCGTCGCGGTCGGTGACTGCGTGCTCCGACTCGGGCGCGACGACTGAACCGGCCGTGGCCTAGCGGTCCATCCGCAGCAGGCCGGTGACCTCGGCGACCTGCGCATCCGGGTTCGCCCCTCCGGCGAGCGTGTCGTCGTCCTGCAGGCTCCAGGGCGCGCCGAGCGCGGTGGTGTCGTCCTGCAGTCCAGCCTCGCGGAAGCGGCCGTGGCGGGCGTCCACGCGGCCATCGACCTTCGCGTCGATCAGCGTCGCGAGGGACGGCGTGAGCCCCTCGAACCGCATCACGTTGCGCGGCCGCGCGGCGTAGTTGCCGACGCTGCCGAATGGCTCCGACCAGGCGGTGCTGCCGATGCAGACGCGGACCTCGTGCGGGATGCCACGCTGGTCCTGGTAGACGGCGCGGTCGGCCAGCCCTTCGCCGCGGCCTGACGGCAAGGTCACGCCGGCGCCGAGCATCGCGTTCTGCAGGTCGACGCCGCAGAGGAACGTCCCGAGGCTGCCTTCCACGAGACCCGTGGGGTTGTCGAAGTCGTCGCCGGGCACGCTGCCCGTACCGGCCACGAACTGTTCGTAGGCCAGCAGCCAACCCTGCACGAATTCGGCGGTCAGGCGCTCGGCCTGCGCGCTCCGGTACAGGTCGCGGCCCACCGACGCGGCGCCGACGATGAGGGCGATGATCACCAGCACCACCGACATCTCGACGATGGTGAAGCCCGGTGAGGGATGCGGCGTTCGGCGGGTGTGTCGCATGGTCGAGGGTTCCGTTGCGGGGGCGGCGGGCCGGCGTCAGTAGAGGCCGACGGCGTCGGCGGCCCGGGCGTGTTCGAGGACGCTGGGCTCGAGGGCGGCGGCGCGGTCGATGTGCGGATCGACGTCGCGGTAGGCTTCGGACGCGGCATCCTTGGAGATCGCGGCGGTCGCCACGAGGGCGAATGCGGTGGCGGTGACGGCGACGGCGGCGGCCGTCGCCACGGCGCCAAGGGCGATGCGGTAGGAGACGATGCCCGTGCTGGCCAATCCTTCCGACACCGTGTCGGCGACGTCCCCGGCCGCGCCCGCCACGCCCGCCACGCCGGAAAGCGAGGCCGCGGCGCCGTTCTCGACGTTGGCCTGCGCCAGTTTCTCGGCGATCGCGAGCTGGCTCTTGTAGTCGACCAG
This sequence comes from Silanimonas algicola, assembly GCF_054777375.1. Taxonomy (NCBI): domain Bacteria; kingdom Pseudomonadati; phylum Pseudomonadota; class Gammaproteobacteria; order Lysobacterales; family Lysobacteraceae; genus Silanimonas; species Silanimonas algicola. The sequence goes on from NZ_BAAHAS010000003.1 coordinate 661,450, forward strand.
CGCCGTGTGCATGACGCTGATCGCGGCAGCGGTGTTGAAGTGCGCATGCGAGGCGGCGGCAAGGTTGTCGCCACAGCGCATGCGCGTCCACAGCTGGTCGAGACCGACGGCGAGGACGCGGTCGCGGTGGAACGGGCTCGCGGGCCGCCGCGGCGAATCGAACACCGGGTTGCTGGTGGCCTGGTGGCCGCCGAAGGTCTCGCCGGGCGCGGGGAGGGCAAGGGCATAGGCGACGTGGGCGCCGAGCGTCGACGGTGCATCGGGGCGCGCCACGTGCAGGAAGCCGGTGTCGGCGGGGGCTTCCGCGGCGCTGCGCAGCGCCCAGCAGAGGTCGAGTCCGTTGCGATGGCCCACCGGCAATTCGGTGCCGACGCCACCGGCGATCACCTGCAGCGGGTCGAACCGGTCGAGGCGTTGGGCGAGATCGGCGTCCTGCTTCCGGCTGGCGGGGCGCCGCAACACCCCGTAGCGGAGGTAGCGCGCATTGGCGTCCGGCAGGCCAAGCGTGCGATAGGGCAGCTGCCCGACTTGCCCGGTGGCGCAGTCCTCCAGGCCACTGCTGCCGCTGGCCGGGCACGGCAGCCGTGCGTTCACCATGGCGAAGGCCAGCAACGCGTCGTCGGCGCGCTGCAACAGGTCGCGGCCGGCGACGTCCTCGCGGTCGCGGGCGGCGACCTGCAGGAAGCGCAGCAGCAGGAGGGTGACGAGACCGATGGCCACGAGGACGACGGCAAGCTCGACGAGCGACGCTCCGCGGGCGCGGCGGGCGGTGGTGGCGGAGTGGTTCATGGCTGCAGTCCTGCCTGGTCCAGGGCGGTGGCGTCGGCCAGCGACCCCGCGGCCAGCGCCTCCATCCGATCGAGGTTGGTCCGCGCGGCGGCGCTCTGGCTACGCGCCGTCACCACGCTGGCCTGGGCTTCTTCGCGCTCCTGGACGGCGCTGACGAGATTGTTGATGGCGATGGCGAGCTGGGCGGTGGCGGTGACGTGCGAGGCGATCCCGGTGGCGATGGCCAGGGCGTCGGGCGGCCAGCCGGCGATCTCCTGGAGGATCGCGACCGCCTCGAGGAAGACGCCGTACGCCACGTCGAATCCCGCGAAGATCTCGTTGGTCCGCGCATTGGCCTCGTTCATCTCCGCGACCTGGATGGCGAAGGTGCGGAACTCGTCGTACTGGCGGGCGACGCGGGCGAGATCGTAGGCCGCATAGGCCGCGCGCGCCGCGCCGTGCACCTGCGCCACGCGGTCCGGACAGGCCAACCGGCTGGCGAATTCGCCCGGGCCCACGGCGCGCACCCGGCGCTCCCCCGCCTGCGTGCTGCCCGGCAGCGCGAAGGCCGCCCCGGCCAGGCCGTCGTGGCCCGCGGGCCCGCCGTGCATCAGCGCGAACGCGGTCGGGATCCCCTCCATGCCGACCAGGCTGAGGCCGTTGGCGGCCTTGAGCGCCATGCAGAAGTCCAGTCCATTGACGTTCCCGGGCTCGGTGGGGGTGGCCGGCGTCACGCCGACCACCGGGGGCAGCAGCGGGGCGAAGCCGTCACCCGGTGACACGGTCAGGGAGGGCTGCACCTGGTAGCGCATGCGCAAGGACGCAGGTAGTCCGAGCGCCTCCACCGGCAGGACGCCCACGCCGTTCTCGATCACGGGAGCGGGCAGTCGGGCGTGCACGAGGACATGGCCCACGAGGGCCTGCTCGGCCTGGGCGAGTTCGCTCGCGGCGAGGTCGCCGGCGGCGACCCGGGGTGCCAGCGGCAGGAAACGCATCAAAACCACGCCGAGCACGCCGAGGACGACGAGCACGACCGCCATTTCCACCAGCGACCAGCCGCCCCCGCGGGTCGGGGCCGCGCGCCTCATGGCGTGCCCCCGCAGGTGCCCGGCTGGACCGCGCCGGTCGCCCCACGGCAGTTGGCCGCCGTCATGATCGCGTTCGCGCCGACCCAGGCCGGCGGGATCTCGGTGCCGCTGGCGCCGCCCCCGGGGTTCAGGGCCCGCAGGGTCTCGCACTGCGCCCGCGCGGCCTCGTAGGCGGTCTGCTTCTCGTCGAACTCCGACTGCTTCTCGGCCAGCGCGGCTTCGAGCCCGAAGGACTTGTAGACGGTCTTCGCATAGGTCTCGCGCTTGTCGTTGTCGGACTGGTTCCAGACGATCAGTGGATCGCACCAGCCGAACACGTTGCAGTCCCAAGGGCCAAGGAACCAGCCGGTGTTGGTGATGTAGTTCTTGATCGGCGGCTGGGGATGGCCCACGGCCGTCAGCTCCGCCCAGGTCGCGGTATCGCGGGCCGTCGCGAGGGCGGCGCGCGCGTCGGCGAGGTCCTGCGTCTTCCACGGGAGGCACTGGCGCTCGCGGACCTGGTCGGCGGTCATGACGTCCGCGTCGCAGGTCTCCAGCCCCCGCAGGGCCTCGCGCTGCGCCGCGCAGCGCCGCTGGCCGACGACGTCGCCGGCCGCGATGCCCGAGCAGAAGGCGATCTGCACCCGCAGCTCGGTCACCGAGGTGGTGATGGCCGCCAGTTCCTTGTCGAGGTTCTCGACCGTCTGCTCCTGCGTCTCCGCCGCGAACTTCGCGGTCATCGCGGCCCGGATCGCCTCCAGCTTGGCCTGCAGCATCGTCTCCTGCTGGGCGCGGGTGTCGAGCCAGGCCTGGTAGCGGGCGTTCCACGCGGCGTCGGATTCGTTCTGCTGGCGGACCGGGGGCGGCGGGTAGTCGATGAGCTCCACCGACGGGATCTGCTCGAGCCGGGTGATGCGGTCGCGGTTCTGGGTGATGTCGAGCTGGAGCGCGGCGAGTTCCGCGGCCGTGGCCTCGGCCTCCTGCCGCAGGCCGTCACGCCACACCGGCGGGTCGACGGTCACCAGCACGCCGCTGCCGTTGACGACCTGGGTCACCCAGCCGCCCTCCGCGCCGGTGCAGGTGCGCTCGGTGGCGGCGCTGATGTCGATGCTCGCGCTCGGAAGGCCTTGCTGGGCCATGTCGCGGGCCTCGATCGTCGTAGCCAGTGCCATCGATGTCGGCACGAGCGCGCCGGCATACAGGGCGGTGGCCCCGGAGGCCAGGCCGATGGCGACGCCCGCCGCGGTCACCGCAGCGGTGTAGGGCGGGATCAGCCCGCAGCCGACGAGCACGACGCAGGACGCGATGGCACTGCTCAGCTGTGCCGATGCGGTGGCCAGCGTGGACACGGAGTTCGCGATGCTGGCGCCGCCGAGCGCCACGGCGATCCCGGCGAAGGCGGTCGACACCGAGGCCATCGCCACGGCCAGCGTGGTGTCCTCGACGTTGCCTTCGTGCTGCTCGACGACTTCGTCGTTGACGTCCACCGCCAGCGCCATGAGGTCCAGCGCGGCCAGGCTCACGCCACCCGGCGAACGCGCATCGACGGTGCCGCAGCCCAGCGTCCTCGCCAGCGAGGCGAAGTCGCGCGCCCGCGTGCGGTCGTCGTAGCGCTCGTCCGCGCCGCGCGACGGCGATTCCATGGCGGCATCGGCGCCCTGGTTCACGCCGTCGAAGCGCCCGCCGGCGTCGCCGGGCGTGGGGCCCGGCGCCGCCAGTGCGTAGGCGACGTTGACGGTCGCGCCGCCGGCGTCGCGCGTCCGCGCGCGGTCCATCCGTACCGTGCTGGCGGTCTGTTGGGCCGCCTCGCCGAGCTTGGCGCAGAAGTCCAATCCGTTGATCGGATCGAGCGAATGCGCGGTCCGATCCCAACGGTGCGGACTGAAGGCGTTGCTCGCGGTCGCGAGATCGGCCTCGCCCTCGCCGCGGAAGACGGTGTAGCGCAGCGGCGCGCCGGGCCGCGTGCCGCCCGGATGCACGGCTTCGAGGGCGCGCAGCGGAAGCCAGCCCTTGCTCCCCGGGGCCACGCAGTCGCTCGCGGCGCTGGTCGGCGTCGCGACGGCGCAGGGCAGGTGGGCGTTCGCGGCGGCGTAGGCCACGAGGGCTTCGTCGGCCCAGCGCAGGGCGATCGCCTGGTCGACGGCATCGCGTACCGGGCGCTCCGCGCGCAGCAGGGTGAAGCCCGCGACGATCGCGCCACCGAGCAGCACCAGCAGCACCAGCACCTGCAGCAAGCCGATGCCCGCGGCGCGCTGCATCGGGCCGCGGCAGGACGCCGGCGTGGGGATGGCATGGAAGGACGGACGCATGGCGGGCCTCCGGTCAGAACTGGGGGGAGGACATCGCCTGCTTCACCAGGTCGTAGACCGGCAGCAGCAGCGCGACGATGAGCAGGATGAACAGGCCGCCCGCGAGCAGGACGACCACGGGCTTGATGATTTCCGAGAGGTTCGCGATCAGGCGTTGGAGGCGCAGGCTGTACTCGCCCGAGAGCCGCGACAGCTGCTGGTCGAGCGTGCCCGTGTCCTCGCCGACCGAGACCATGCGCACGAGCATCGGCGGGAAGCCGCCCACCTGGCGCATCGCCGACGACACGCGGTCGCCGCGTTCGAGCACCTGGCGGATCGCCACGACGCGCTCGCGGTAGTACTCGTCGCGCATCGCGCGCTCCATCACCTTCAGGCTGCTCACCATGTCGACGCCCGCGCGGATCAGCAGGGCGAGGTACTCGGTGAGGAAGGCGAGGCCGGCGGAGTTCATCACGGTCTTCGCGATGGGCAACCGGTGCAGCAGGTTGTGGACGGCGCGGCGGAACGCGCGGCTGTGCCGCCAGGTCACCCAGAGCGCGAAGGCGACCGCGACCAGGCCCAGGAGGATCGAAGCGACGTTGGCGGTGAACCATTCCGAGAAGGCGATCACCGCCACCGTCAGGGGTGGGAGCTTCGCGTTCATCTGCTTGAACAGGCCCGTGAGGTTCGGGATCACGTAGTAGATCCAGAACGCGCCCGCCGCGAAGATCGACGCGAAGACGAAGGCCGGGTAGATCAGGGCCTGCCGCGTGTCGGCGGTCATCTTGGCCACGCGCTCGACGTGGTCGGCGGCCTCGGCCAGCATCAGGTCCATGCTGCCGGTCTCGTCGCCGATCATCACGAGGTTGCGGACGGTCTCCGGGAAGGTGTCGGGATAGCGTGCGAAGGCCTCGCTCATCGACGCGCCGGCGTCGAGCTCGTCCATCAGGTTGCGGGCGACACGCGCGGCGTTCGAGGCGCGGCCGGTGCCGACCTCCTGCGCAACGGCGCGCAGCGCCTCCACCACCGGGATGCCGCTGCTGGTCATCACCGCCATGTCGCGCAGCATGCCCGCCAGCTCCGGCGGGCGGATGTTCGGCCGCACCAGCTGGGCGAGGCTGCGCTGGGTCTGGGCCAGCCAGCCCGGAAGCCGCGTGAGCTGCACCACGGTGGCTTCGAAGTTCTTTTCCAGCCACAGCCGTGCCGAGGCGTCCTGCTCCACCGCGAGCTGGGCGATGCCGCTCCTCGTGCGGCCGCTCGAAAGCAGCAGGCGGTAGTAGTAGACGTTCATGCGGCCGGCCCGTCGCCCACCACTCGCAGCACTTCCGCCGGCGTGGTCTGCCCGAGCGCGACGCGGCGCTTGGCCACGCGGGTCATGTCCGTGAAGCCGGCCGCGTGCGCGAGCGTGCGCACGGCCTCGCGGCCGGCGTCGTCGGCGATGGCGTTGGCGATCGCCTCGTCCAGCACGAGGATCTCGTATACCGGCAGGCGGCCGCGGTAGCCGCTGCCGCGGCAGTGCTCGCAGCCAACGCCGCGACGGCCGCAGGCGTCGGGGTCGTCGATGCCCAACCAGGTGCGCTCGGCGGTGGTGAACGGCACGGAGACGCTGCAGTGCGGGCAGTTCTGCCGCACGAGCCGCTGGTTGACTACCGCCAGCAGGTTGTCGGCGATCACCTGCGCCTCCAACCCGAGCGGCCGCAAGCGTGGCACCACGCCGAAAACGCCGGACACGTGCAGGGTGGACAGCACCAGGTGGCCGGTGGCGGCGGCCTCGATCGCCGCCTGTGCGGTCTCGGCGTCGCGCATCTCGCCGAGCAGGATCACGTCCGGGTCGTGGCGCAGGAAGTGCCGCAGCGCCGAACCGAACTCGTAGCCGGCGCGGCGGTTGACCTCGGTCTGGCAGGCGCCGGGAACCCGGTACTCGATCGGGTCCTCGACGGTGAGCACGTTGCGTTCGATCAGCGACTGCATGCGCAGTGCGGCATGCAGCGAACTGCTCTTGCCGGAGCCGGTCGGGCCGGTGATGAGGATCAGGCCGGCGGGCTTCGCGAACATGCGCTCGAGGCCGGCCACGTCCTCGGGAAAGAAGCCAAGTTCCGCCAGGCCCGAGAGGTCGCTGTGCTCGGGCAGCAGGCGCATCACCATGCGCTCGCCGCCCTCGCTGATCAGCGTGGAGACGCGCACGGTGAGTGCGCTGTCGAGCACGGTGGCCCGGAAGCTGCCGTCCTGAGGCCGGCGCTGCTCGGAGATGTCCATCTCGGCCGCCAGCTTGATGAAGCCGAGCAGGCGTTGCAGCGAGGCCGGCATCGCGAGGATCGGGCGCAGCACGCCGTCGACGCGGAACAGCACGTGGATGCTGCCGTCGGCCGGCGCGATGTGGATGTCGGTGGTGCGCTCGCGCACCGCGAGGTGCAGCAGGTAGTCGAGCAGCTTCTCCGGGCTGTAGGCGTGGTCGACGTCGGCGGCGATACGCTTGAGCTCGCGCTCGAGAAGCGACTCCACCGGATTCTGCGCGAAGTAGTAGGTGTAGCGGATCAGCTGGGCGACGCGGGTGAATTCGCCCTGGACGAACTGGCAGCGCAGGCCGGAGCGCTGCAGAACCAGCTGCGCCACGGCGTCCGCGTCGGCGTCGCCGAGCAGCACCTCGAGCGCGTTGTCGACGCGGCGCAGCGGCAGGAAGGCACGCAGCAGGCAGAGTTCGCGGTTGAACAGCGCCAGCACCTGCGGATCGGCCTGCGGCAGCGTGTCGACCGGCGTGAACGGCATGCCCTGCAGCTCGGCGATGACGCGCACGATCGCCGTCTCGCTGGCGAGGCCGTGCTTCACCAGCAGCCGGCCGAAACGCTGCCCTTCGATCGCGTGTTTCTGCAGCGCGTACTGCAGCTGCGCCCCGTTGAGCAGGCCGCGCTCGACCAGGATCCTCCCGAGGCGCTGCGCCTCCTGGCCCGCCACGGCGTTGGGTGCGGCGTTAACGGCGGCCATGGCGCGTTGCTCCGACATGGGCCATCGCCGCGGCGAGTTCGGCGGACTCGCCGGCGCTGGCGCGCAGTGCGACCAGGCGGCGGCTGGCGCCGTCGATGTCGCCTTGCCGGGCCTCGAGCAGGGCGAGGTTGATGCTGGCGTTGCGGTCGCCGGGCACGCGCTGCAGCAGCTCGCGGTAGCGTGCCGTGGCCTCGATGTCGTCCTCGGCGCGATGCGCGACCCAGGCCTGCATCCGCAGCAGGGTGAGGCTGCGCGCCGGCAGCAGCGCCTCGAGCGTGGCCAGTCCCGCCCGGGCGGCCTCGAGGTCGTCGGCACGCAGGGCGCGCTCGACGGCGGTGATCGCCCTGGCGACGCCTTGCGCGTCGACGTCGCCGATCGGCACGCCGGTGGCGGGTGTGGGCGGTGCGGCCGCGGCCGGGGCGCCGGCCAGGGCGGCGCCGGACAGCGCGGAGGCGATGAGCGCCATCCCCAGCGCGCGCCGGAGGTGATCGATGCACCGGCTCACAGCACGGTCACCCGCAGGACCATCACCAGCTCACGGCTGTCGTGCTGCTGGCTGCGTGATCCGAACAGTCGTCCGAGGCCGGGCACGTCGGAGACCCCGGGGATGCCCTGGTCGCTGTTCTCGGTCTGCTGGTCGATCAGGCCGCCCATCAGCACGGTGTCGCCATCGCGCAGGTTCAGGGTGGTCGTCATGCCCTTGAAGCTGATGACCGGCAGGGTCACGGCGTTGCCTTCGCCGACCTCGACCAGTTCGAGGCTTCCCGGGGCGACGTCGGTCTGCATCGGGTGCACCAGCAGTTCGACCTTGCCGTCGTCGTGGATCAGCGGCGCGACGCCGATCACCACGCCCGCGAACAGCGATTCGGTCTGCACGTCGGAGGAGGTGTTGGTGGCCCCGCCGCCGGGGTTGCTGAAACTGGTCGTGGACTTGCTGACGTAGCGGATGTTGCGGCCGACGCTCAGGTAGGCCGGCGTGGCGTTGCGGACGCGGAGGCTGGGGTTGGACAGCACCTTGACGTTGCCGAAGCCGCGCAGCGCGTTCAGAGCGGCGGAGAAGGTGTCGCCGGCGTAGGCGAGGCCGGTGCCCCGGCCCAGCGGGCTGCCAACCGTCTGGCGCGGGATCGTCAGCAGGCGGTCGAGGGTGTTGTCGCGCGCGCCAGGCAGGGCGCCGGAGACCGGGTCGAGCTGGATCGGCGCGTCGCCGTAGATGCCAGCCACCCGGCCGCGCAGCAGGTTCCAGTCGACGCCGTACTGGAACCGGTCGCTGAGCTGGACGTCGATCAACTGGGCTTCGACCAGGACCTGCCGGCCGAGGATGCGCTGCTGGCGCTCGATCACCCCCGCGATCGCGCGCACCTGCGAGGGGCGGGCGCGCACGAACAAGGTGCCGGTCAGCGGGTCGAGGCTGTACCGCGCCGCCTCGCGATCGGTCGCGGCACGGCCGCCCGCCTCGTCCTTGAGGATCGCTTCGATCGCCGCCGTGATCTGCTTGTTGGGATCGTTCTCCTTGCCGACGCTGCCATCGAGGATCAGCGTGCCGCGCAGGGAGTCGCCGCCGCCGCCGGCACCGCTGCTTCCGGCGCCGAACACGTCGCCACCGGTGCTCATCTCGAGCGAGGTGGTGCTGTTGAGCATGTCCAGCTGGAACACGCGCTCCTGCATCGGGGCGACGATCAGCGCGCCGCCGCGCGTCTCGCCGTGCAGGTCGAAGGCGGCAAGGATGTGGTCGTACACCTCGCGGGCCGTCACGTCCTTCAGGAACAGGCTGGCGCGCTGGTCGCGGGCCTGGACGCTCGGGTCGATGATGAGGTTCATGCCGAGCTGCTCGGCCAGCGCCCAGAGCAGCGCGTTGACGTTCGCGTCGCTCATGTTGATGGTGACCACGCGGTTCTCGAGCGGGTCGTACGCCGGCGCGAGCGCTGCCGCCGGCATCGGCGCGGGCTGCACGCGTTCGAGTTCACGGCGCAGCCGGGCGTTCTCCTCGGCCAGTGCGGCCGACTCGCCGGCCACCTTGCCGGTCAGCTGCTGCAGCGCGGTCGGATCGGTGGCGGGCAGGTCGCGCACGCTGCGCGGCGTGGTGCTGCATCCGGCACCAAGGGTCGCGACGGCGATCGCGAGGGCCAGGGCGGTGGCGCTGCGGCGGGCGTGCTTCGGAGGGAAAAGGCTCATGCTCATGCTCGGTCGTGGGTTCCGTGATTCATCGCGTCTGCGCGGCCAACCAGCCGAGCAGCGCGGTCGCGCCCTCGGCCAGCACCACGTCGTCGTATCGGGCATCGGCCGGGCGCGAGGGGGCGGCGATGCAGAGTCGGCTCGCACTGGCCATCCCCGCATTGACGCCGTCGAAGCCGGGGTGCGCCGGACCGGCGCCGTCGGCATCGCGCACCGGGGCGACCAGGACGAACGCCGGGTTGGACTGCACGGCGGCGCAGTCCTCGGGCGAGGCCGCGGTGCCCGGCCCGGTCAGATAGGGGCGATCGCTGCCGCGGGGCCGTCGCGCCGCGGCCGCCAGCGCGACACGGAACGGCGTGCTGCCCTCCAGCGTTCCGCCGGGAGTGGCCGGCGCCACGAGGTCGGCGCCGCCGGCGCGGGCCACGGCATAGCGCAGGCGCTGCTCGCGGTCGGGTCGCGTCAGTCCGAGGCTTTCATACGGCAGCCAGCCCACCTGGATCCCGGCAGGGCAGCTTCCCGCCAGGCCCTCGCGTGCGCCGTCACCGAAGTCGCTCAGGTCCGGGCAGGGCAGGCGGTGGTGGCGCAGCGCGAACGTGCGCACGGCCTGGCGGGCGCGTTCGGCGTCAGCCCGCGCGTTGCTGCGATCGCCCATGCGCGCCGCGTCGCCGAGGCCGGTGCCGACGACCACGCCGAGCAGGCCGAGGATCGACAGCACCACGGCGAGTTCCACCAGGCTCACGCCGGCGGCGCGGCTCGGGCCGGAAGACCTTGGCTGGGGGGCGCGTCGCGCCATCTCAGCGCCCCTGCCCCGCGGTTGCCGGCGCGCCCGGACCCGGCGGGGCCACGTCGGTGCGCAGCTGGCGGCGGAGGGCATCGAAACGGACCTGCAGCGCATCGATCGCCGCATCGCGCTGGGGCGTCTTCGGGGTTGCCAGGGCCGCCTGCATCTCCCGCGCGAGGGCCTGCATCTGCAGGCTGACTTCCATGTTGTGCCGCAAGCCGGCGAGGTCGATCTGCGCCTTGACCGCCGGGTCGTCGATGGCCTCGAGCACCTCCAAGGCCTTGCGCATGTGCACGCTGTTGGCTTCCGAGCGCTGCAGCGCGTCCTCGACCATCAGAGACATCGTCTCCTGCAGGGCCGCGACGTGCCGTTCGCGCGGGCTCGCGGTGCCGGCGTCGTCGCCGGCGATGCCGTCCGCGGGAAGACCGGTCGCCCACGGCGGCGGCGCTTCCGACGCGGTGGGCGCCACGGCGGCGGCCGTCGCTTCCGGTCGCGGCACGCCGTCGGCGTCCACGCCGCGCGGCGCGTCGGATCGCGGCGCCACCGGCCCCACCGGCGCAACGGTCCGCAGGGTGGCGACGGCCAGCACGCCGACGCCCACCAGCAGTAGCGTGCCGATGGCCAGGTGGCGGCGGCTCATCGCCCGTCCCCTGCGGTCGCGCCGGCTTCGCCCGGCGTGCGCAGCACGAGCGTGTGCATCTGCCCTTCCCCGTCTTCGATGCGCACGGCGCGAGCGCCGATGTGGCGGACGATCGCGCCGTCCGGCAGTCGCGCCCCCGCGCCGACGAGGGCGCCGTCGATCATGGCGCGAGGACGCAGGTCGCGCCCGGACACGATGAAGGCGAGGGTCCGCGCCGGCGGAGCGCCCGGCGCCAGCGCGTCCTCGCCGCTCGCGGCGCCGAGGGCCGCTGCGCCGACGCCCCGGGCGGGTGGAAGCGCGATGATCGACGGTCCAGCGACGCGTACCGGTGCCGCCACGAGCGCCGCGAGGGTCGTGCGCGCCTGGTCGGTGCGGCGGAGGTCGGCCTCGATCCGCATCGCCGTGCCGGTGTCCACGTCGGAACCGGCCCGCGACAGCGCCGCCGGCTTGGCGAGGATCATCGAGCCGATCCAGCCGGCCACGGCCAGCCAGGCCACGAGTGCGAGGAGCGCGAACTGCTTCGGCGTCATGGCATGGCTCCCGGAGCGGCAGCGGGGGCTCGCGTGAGCTGGTAGGAGAAGACGCCGCCAGCGGCGCCAGCGCGGGCGTTGCCCGACTGCGGATCGACGGCCGTCGGCACGTAGCCGGACTCGCGCAGGCGTTGCACGAAACGGGCGATCTGCTGCCCGCCCTCGACGCCACCGGGCGAGGCCCCGTAGTTGACGAGGCCATCGACCCGCAGCGAGTGGCTGCCGTCGGTCGTGGGATCGAGGCGCAGCCGCAGGATGCGGACGTCCTCCCCGGCGGCATCGCGCAGCATCACCAGCGTCGCGGTCGGATCGAGGGCCTGGGCGAGGGTGCTGGCCCGGCCGACAAAGTCGAGCACGGCGGGGTACTCCGCTGGCACCGACGCATTTCCCTCGATGGCGGTCGCCCGTTCTTCGAGGCGCTCGGTGTCGGCACGCAGCGTCGCCGCGCCGCTGCGTGCCTCGTGCGCCGACAGCGTCCAGCGCCCGCCCAGGGCCGCGAGCCCGATGGCGAGCACCAGCGACGCGACGCTGGCCCAGGGGAGCAGTCGCTCGGCTGCGAACATGGCCCGCGCCACCCCCGAGTTGACGGCGACAGCCGGCGAGGCGTCGGCGAGCAGCGCGGGCACGCCACTGCGGTGCCGGTGCCCCGACGCGTCGGTCACGACCGCGTGCGGTGCGAGGCGCACGGTGGCCCCGCTGTTGGCGGCGAAGATCTCGAGCAGGGCCTCGTCCAACGGGGCGTCCGCGGCCACTGGCATGCCCGGCACGCCGGCGATCGCCGGGGCCGGGTTCGCCGCGACGGCCGGCGTGTCGGCGTACTCGTCCTGCCCGTCGAAGCTCATCGACGGCCCGGCGTGCGCCGCCTGCGGGTTCCGCTCCGTCGGGACCTCGTCCAGCGGCGGATCGGACAGCGCCGGCTCGATGCGTCGCGACCTTCCCGTGCCGGTGCTCCCGTGCGGTACACCGAGGGCGGTCATCGCGCCGATCCATTCGATCGTCGGCGCATCGACCGCGCCATCGTCCCCGGCGCTCAGCAGCATCCCGGCGCGTTCGCCCAGCGCGGCGACGGTCATCGCGAGATCGGCGCGCGAGTCGCTGAAGGCGAGCGCCGAGGCGTAGACCGGCCCGCTGCGCAGCGACGCCAGAAAGACCAACTTGCGGCCGCTGTGCAGGACGACGCCCTGGCCGGGACGGAGACGCTTCCACAGCAGCGCGACCACGGGCACCAGCAGGCAGTGGTCGTCCTGCTGGTCGGCCCAGGCGAACAGCTGCTGCCAGCGATCGAGTGGCACCGCCGTGTACAGGGCCTGGTAGCCGTTGCCCACGGTCCGCACCTGGTGCACGAGCACCTTTGCGTCGCCGTCGATCAGGCCATCCGAGCGCAGTCGCCGTTCGATCAGCGCCACGGCGTGCGACGGGCTGCCCTCCAGCGAGGCGACGTCGCTCACCGCACCGTCGAAGTCGGTCAGCACGATGGTGGCGCGTTCTACGCGCGGCCGGGCGTCGAGCACGGCCACGACGGAGCCGTCGAAGGCCAGCCAGCGGCCGTCCTGGTGCATCAGCAGGCGCGGATTCATGGGGTCTCCGACGTGCGGAAGAGCAGGGTTCCGCGCAGCGTCACCATCAGCGGCGGGCTGCGCGGGTCGGTCGTTTCGAACAGTCCTTCGTCCGGTCGCGTCACGGACAGGTCGAAGGCGTCGGCGCCGAACAGGCGGCGCTCGTCGCGGGCCACCGAGGCCAGGAGGTGGTTCACGTCTTCCCTCGGCATCGGCGACTGCGCCACGTTGATCAGGCGCTCGCCCCACCGCTCCCCGACGTGGCCGGAAGCGCGCGCCTCCTCGACGAGGCGCTCGGCGCTTTCCGCAAGGCGGGCCCGCAGCTCGGCCTCGCGCAGGCGCTGCTCCGCGGCGGCGAGCGACTGCTGGGCCGCGGCGAGCTCGCCATAGGCGTCGCCGAGCGACTGCCTCGCGGTCGTGAACCACGCCGCGGCGAGCAGCAGCGCCCCGAGGGTGATCGCGAAGCCGGCGAGCGAGGCCTTGCGCGAGCCGGCGACGCGCCGGAGACGATGGGGGACAGCGAGGCTCATGGCCTTGGCCTCACTGGTTCATCTTGAGGTGGGCGACCATGACGCGGACCTGGTCGGCGTCCGTCGCCGCCGCGTTGATGTCGTTGGCGCCGCCGCTCCCGGTGATGTCCTGCGTGTTGTTCCCCGACCACTCGATGCCGGGGTCGAACGCGGTGCCGGTGGCGCGCACCACGCCTTCCTGGCGGAAGGCGCCGTTCTGGGCGTCCGGCTTGCCGTCGATGGCCTGGTCGAGCGCCCGCGCGAGGTCCGGCGTGAGACCGGTGATCACCATGACGTTGCCGGAGCCCGACGCGGTGCCGGGGCGGTTCCATTGGAAGCAGATCTGGATTTCCTGCGGGTTGCCGTTGGTGTCGAGGTAGACGTAGCGGTCCTCGAGTCCTTCGCCGCGCCCCGGCGGCAGGGTCACGCCGGCCTTGCGCATCAGGTCGCGCAGGTTGAACTCGTCGCCGGACTGCACGGGGCGGGCCATGCCGGGTCCGGCGTTGCCGCGGCAGATCGCCGCTGGCTCGGTGGCGCCTGACATGTCGCCGCCGGACAGGGTCGTGCCGTTGCCGGCGAAGTTGAAGCCATTGACCATCAGGCGCGGCGCGGTCTGGTTGTCGCCGATGGGGGCGCCGAGCCGCTGGTTGTAGGTGTTGTAGGCCACCACCCACTGGTCGACGAACTTCTGCTTGATGCGGGTGTACTCGGCGTTGCGCTGGACGTCGCGGCCGATCATCACGGCGCCGAGGATGACGCCGATGATGACGAGGACCACCGCCATCTCGACCAGGGTGAAGCCGGCTTGGCGGGTGCCGCGTTCGCCGCGCGTGGGTTGTGCTCGCATGTCGTTGCCCCTCGGGAATCGATGAGACTGCACAGGCGAGGACGCCCACGCCGGTGCATTGGCGTGGACGCTAGGTGATCGGTGTAAGAGCCCCGTAAGAGGGCGTCGGTGGGCGGCGTCAGCGCCCGAGGCGGGCGGCCAGGGCCGCGGCCTCGCGCCGTAGCGCGGAGCCTTCCACGTGGAGGTCGTCCAGGGCCGGTCCGGCCTCGGCGAGGTGTCCACGCGCCGAGGCGGGGTCCCCCGCCGCCTCGGCGATCTGTGCTGCGGTCAGCTGCATCACCGCGAGGTCGAGCCGGCTGCCGCCGCGGCGTACGCCGGCCACGGCATGCTCGATCGTCGCGGTCGCGGCGGCCGACCGCCCGGCATCGAGCAACAGCCTCGCCTTCAAGCGCTGGAGGCGCCACCGCACGGCATCGAAGGCGGTATCCGCCGGCGTCGATGGCCAAGCGAACAGGGTTTCGAGCACGTCCTCCGCGGGTCGACCGGCCCGCCACGCGACCTCGAGGGCGAGGATGGCCTGGCTCCACCACTCCGTCCGCGATTCCTGGGGATGGCCAAGCAGTTCCTCGACGTAAGGTGCGATCCGCGCGCGGGCCGCCTCGGGTGCCTCGCGATGCAGTTCGATCCGGGCGGTATTGAACACCGCCCGCCGCAAGGCCGGATCGTCGGCCTCCAGGTGCTCGCGACGGATCGCCAGCGAGCCTTCGACCAGCGGCAGGGCGGCCGAAGGATCGCCGCGTTCGTCGAGCAGCAGGCCGAGGTTGTTCATCGCGATGGCGATCGACATCCGGTCGTCGGGCTCGGTGGTCCGCGCAAGGTGCAACGTCCTGCGCAGCAGGCCTTCGGCTTCCTCGAGGCGGCCGAGGTCCCAGTAGACGATGCCCAGTTCGGCGATGGCCGAGGCCGTCATCGGGCTCGCCTCGCCGTAGAGGCGCAGTGCGATGGCATGGCTTTCCCGGAGCGCGGGCAGGGCGTCCTCGAAGCGCCGCTGCTGGGCATAGGCGCGGCCGAGGCCGCTCAACGCGTTGTGCAGCGAGTAGTCGCCGGATGCGCCGACCTGCCGGGCGAGCGCGATCGCCTCCTCGTAATAGGGAAGCGCGGCCTCCGGGCGGCCATCGAGGCGCTCGACGAGGCCGAGGTTGTTGAGTGTCGAGATCACCTGGTCGATCTCCTCGGGCGGGAGCTGGCGGCGCAGGCGCAGCGACTCCACGAGGGCGTCCCGGGCCTCGTCGTAGCGGCGTACCGCGCGCAGCGCGAGGCCGACGTGGTTCAAGGCCGAGCCGAGGCCGTCGGTGTCGTCGTGTCCATGCTCGCGCCGCAGCGCCGCCGCCCGCTGCGCGAAGGCCAGGGCCTCATCGCCCCGGGCTTCGTTGCCGGCGATGACCGACTGGTGTTCGAGCGCCTCGATCGCGACGAGCGCATCCTCATCGCGGCCCTCGGCCAGCGCCACGGCTCGCGCCAGCAGTGACTTGGCCTCCCTGTCCTCGCCAAGGCTGGCGTAGGCACCGCCGAGCGCAAGCAGCAGTCGTGCCTGCACCCCGGGTTGCCCGGCCAGGTCGCGCTCGATGCGTTCGGCGCCGGCCTTGAGGACGTCGCGGGCACGCAGGTCGCGTTGGCCGCCATCGAGGCGCACGTTGGCGGCATCGAAGGCGCCGACCATGAATTGGCTGACCTGCTCGGCGGTGGCTGCGGCCTCGCGGGCGCGATCGCGTTCCTGCACCAGCTGCGCGGTGAAGCCCGCCGCCATCGCCAGGCCCACGCCCGCGGCGATGGCGCCACCCCGGTAGCGGCGGAGGAACAGCAGGCCGCGCCGCGGCCATGCCGCCGGACGCGCCGAGACCGGGAGGTGGTCGCGGTATCGGCCGAGGTCGGAGCGCAGTGCCGCCACGTCGGGGTAGCGCGCGCCCGGCTCCAGGGCCGTGGCCTTGGCCACGATGGCGTCGAGGTCCCCGCGCAGCTGGCGCCTCCAGGCGAGCGCTGCGCCGGCGGCGAAGTCGCTGGGCCGCCGCGCTGGACGGGCGATGTCGCCGGCGCCCCGCTGCATCGGAGCGTCGGCGAGGAGCTCGGCGAGGACGATCCCGAGCGAGAACACGTCGGAGGCCACCCCGGGCCGGCCACCGGCGACCTGTTCGGGGCTGGCGTAGGCGGGCGTGCAGTAGGTGCCGGCTCGCCGCTCGGAGGCCCCATCGGTGGCGTCCGAGCCGATCCACCGCGCGATGCCGAAGTCGAGCAGCATCGGCGTGCCGTCGGCGCGCACGAGGATGTTCGACGGCTTCAGGTCGCAGTGCACGACGAACTGCCGGTGGGCGTAGGCCACGGCGTCGCAGAGCCGGTCGAACAGCGCGAGGCGGGCCTCGAGCGTCGGTGCGTCCTCGTGCCGCCAGCGGTTGAGGGGTCTTCCCTCGACGTGTTCGAGGACGAGGAAGGGCTGCCCGCCGGGCGTCGAGCCGCCGTCATACAGACGCGCGACGCCCGGATGCACAAGGCCGGCGAGCAGCGCGCGCTCCGCATCGAGGTGGCTGGCGGCCTCGGCGTCGGCGGGACGGCGCAGGATCTTGACGGCGACCCGTTGCCGGAACAGGCCATCATCGCGCTCGGCCACGAACACGCTGCCCATGCCGCCCTGCCCCAGGCGCTCGGTGAGGGTCCAGTGCCCCAAGCGATCGCCGACGGCCAACTCCTCGGTATCGCCGCGTGACACCAGGGCACGCAGCGGTTCCAGCGACTGCTGGAAGACGGCGGCGGCGACCGTATCGAGCGACTCCGTGCGTGCGTCGACGGACAGCGTGGCGCCGGCCTCGGGCGGAAGGGGGGCCGGCGATCGCGGGCCGGTGGGCTCGTCGCGGTCTTCCATGGCGTCGGGCGTGCGTAGGGGGGGCGGCCGTCCGACTATGCCATCGGTTTCGGGGGGGTGGAAGTCAATCCACTTCGAGGTGAAGGGCGTCCATCCACAGGGGGGCACGTGCCCCGTCGCCGCCGCCCATCGTGTGCCCGCCGCCTTCGGGGCTCAGGCCGCGCCAGCCGCCGTCCCAGTCCCAGGTGGTGGCGTGCACGACCAGACCCCGGAGATCCGTCGGATGGCCGAGCGCCGCGGCCGGGAATTCGAAGCGGACGAGCTTCCGCGCCTTGTCGACGGCGATGCGCGCGCCCGGCACCAGCGGCGTGCCGTCCGCGCTGGCGTGTGCGCCCTCGGCGCTGAAGGCGGCATTGCTCCAGCCGTGCGTGCGCAGCCGCACCTGCCAGCGGCGGCCGTCGGGCAGGGTCGCGTTCTGGCCCGGCATCGTTGTGGCGCCGTCGCTGCGGCCGGGCAGGGAGAGGAAGACCGAGAAGGCCACGTGGTCGAAGCCGTTCGCGGGGTTCCAGCTGTCCAGCACCTCGCCCATCGCCAGCTCGACCGCCAAGGCGCCGCCGGAGCCGAACACCCGCATCCCGCGCAGGTCCATGCTGGCCTCGCCGGCGTAGCTCGGGTCGGTGGGGTAGCGGTAGCGGCCCTCGGGGCCGGCGTCATCCCCTTCCGGATCGGTGGCTTCGGCCAGCAGGGTCCAGTCGCGCTCGACGCGGAAGGTGTGGCCCGGCGAGGCGAGGCCGTCGCCGGCCAGCACCACCACGCGGTGGGTCGCCTTCGGGTCGATGAAATCGTCGGTCGGCACCGTCTCGCGCCAGCGCCCATCCGCATCGGCGATCAGGCGCTGCGCCCGCACCAGGTCGCCGTCGACGACGAGCGTGCCGTCGCGTCCCGGCGGCAGGGTGCCGGTGAGCACGAGTGTGTCGCGGACGACCTCGGGCAGCGGATCGAGGGTCGGGGCGGCGGCCGGCCCGGTCGCCGCCGCGCCATCGGCCGTTCGCGGCGCCGGTTCCACGCGCCAGACGCCACCGGCGCGGGCCGGCAGTTCGCCCAGTGCGCGTCCGTCGGCACCGGCCTGCAGCACCGGGCCCACGCCGTCGAGGGTGAGCAGGGGCACGAGGCGCGCGCCCGGCGGCAGGCCATCGAGGTCGAGCAGGCGCCGGTCCTCGGCGGTGTTGAGCAGCACCACCAGCCGGTCGCCGTCGGTGCTGCCGGCTTCGGCATCGCCCTGCATGGCCCAGGCGATGACGCCCGGCCCGGCGCCGTCGGCGGCGAGGACCTCGGGCCGCGCGCGCGACAGCGCGGGATGCGCGCGGCGCAGCTCCACCATGGCGGCGATCTGCCGGTACAGCGGATGCGTGGTGTCGAAGTGGTCGCGCCCGCCGCTGCCGAAACCGGCGGCGAACATCGCGTCGCGCTGGCCGCGGAAGCCCTGCTCGGTGCCGTAGTAGAGGACCGGGATGCCCGGCAGGGTGAGCATGGCCAGCAGGGCCTGCTTCAGCGCCGGCTCGCCGGCGCCGGCGAGGAAACGGTCGACGTCGTGGTTGTCGACGAACGTGGGCATGCGCCACGGGTCGGCGTGCACGGCCAGCGTGCGCTCGATGCGCCAGGCCAGCTCGGCCGGGGCGTGCCCGCGGGCGAAGACGTCGCCGAAGGTCCCGTACATCGGGAACTGGATCATCGCCGGGAGGCCGCCCTCGACGCGCTGGTAGGCGTCGATCTTGCGCATCTGCACGTCCTCGAAGGGCTTGTCGATGCCGAAGCCCTCGCCGAACAGGTGGAAGCGCGGGTTGCCGGCCGCTTCCGCAACACGCAGGACGCCGGGGGCCTTGGGGTCGTCCGCGTGCAGGAAGTCGGGGAAGAAATCCGGTTCCACGTAGAAGGCCGTGTCGACGCGGAAGCCGTCCACGCCGACCTTCGTGATCCAGTCGCCGAAGCTCTTGCGCAGCGCGCGGCGCACCACGGGGCTCGAAGTGTTCAGGTCGTCCAGGCCGGCCATCTGGAAGGTCAGTTCCTGCACCTTGTCCGTGTAATCGCGGACCGGCGGGGTCCAGTGGTAGACCGACAGCGCGCGCTGCGCCGGGTCGTTCGGGTCGTTCTGCGAGAACGGCCACTGCGTGGGGCGGTCCATGGGCCGGCTGCCGCGGGTGCGGCGCCACGAGTGGGTCGCGTCGCCGGCGCGCCAGTCGTCGTAGGCAAAGAAGTTGCCCATGTGGTTGACCACGATGTCCTGCACCAGGGTCATGCCGCGGGCGTCCAGCGCCCGGCCCAGCGCCACGTAGTCCTCGAGCGTGCCGTAGTGCGCGTCCACGGCCGAGACGTCGCTGGCCCAGTAGCCGTGGTAGCCGGAGAAGCGGGCCTCGTCGTCCCACCACTGGTTGGCCACGGGCGGGGTGATCCAGAGCCCGGTGACGCCGAGGCCGGCGATGTAGTCGAGGCGCTGGGTGATGCCTTGCAGGTCCCCGCCGCTGTACTTGGACCCGTCGGCCGGGTCGAACACGCCGGCCCCCTGGTCGTTGTTGGCCGGGTCGCCGTCGGCGAAGCGGTCGATCATCGCGAAGTAGAGGACCTGGTCCCGCCAGTCCACGGGCGTCGACGCCGGGCCCGGCGGGCCGGGCGGGACCGCCGCCGCGACGCCGGGCGTGGCCGCCAAGGCAAGGGCCAGCAGGGCCATCGGTAGGCGCCGCTGCCGGGGGAGGGTCGGGGTCATCACCGGGCTCCGCTGGACGGGGTGATCGATTGTGTCTTGCAAGACAATCGTTAAGAGTCCATGAATACGTATGCAGCCAAGCGATCGTTTTGAGTCGTAGCACTAACATGAACAAACCGTGACGCACGCCCATGCGCGCCGTCACGATCGACCGCGCCGCAAGGCGTCAGATCCAGCCCGAGTGTCAGGAGATGGGAATGTTGAACCTCAAGCGCGACATGCTGAGCGTGGCGCTCGCCTCGGCCATCATGGCCATGGCGGCGAACGCCCAAGCGCAGGCCCAGGCGGCCGCGGAAGACGACGAGAAGGCCGGCGAGGCCGACGTCAAGGAACTGGATGCGGTGGAAGTCCGCTCCGGCATCGTCGCCGGCATCGAGAACGCCATCGACTCCAAGCGCGATGCGCGCTCGATCGTCGAAGCCGTTTCCGCCGAGGACATCGGCAAGCTCCCCGACTTCTCCATCGCCGATTCGCTGGCGCGCCTGCCGGGTGTTACTGCCCAGCGTGTACGCGGCCGCGCCACCGACATCAACGTCCGTGGCCTGTCGGGCGACTTCTCCGCCACCACGTTGAACGGCCGCGAACAGGCCAGCATGGGCATCAACCGAGGCGTCGAGTTCGACCAGTACCCGGCCGAGCTGATGAAGCAGGTGCTGGTCTACAAGACCCCGCAGGCCGGCCTCGTCGGCCAGGGCCTCTCGGCCACCATCGACCTGCAGACGATCCGCCCGCTCGACTTCGACAAGCGCACCGTCGCCGTCAACCTGCGCGCCGACCGCAACCAGCTCGAGGACTCCAACCTCCACGGCGAGCGCGGCAGCGTCACCTACATCGACCAGAACGAGGCCCGCACGCTTGGCCTCGTCCTCGGCTACGCCTACCTCAACACCCCGGGCCAGTCGAACAGCTGGCGCGCCTGGGGCTACGACGGCACCGGCCTGCTCGAAGGCGCGACGATCCAGTCGCGCTTCTCCGACCAGGTGCGCGAAGGGTTCAACGCCACCCTCGAGTACCGTCCGAACGACGCCCATCGCGGCGCGCTCGACGTCTTCTATTCGCAGTTCGACTCGAGCACCACGCAGCGCGGCATCGAGATCGGCCTGGGCAACGGCGGCTACCTGACCAACTCGGGCGTGGTCCGCACACCGAACAGCTTCAGCTGGACGGGGGCGAGCCCGGTCTTCCGCACCGACAAGTACGACAGCGAGGACGACCTGCTGTCGGTCGGCTGGAACCACGAATGGACCATCAACGAAGCCTGGAAGGCCACCGCCGACCTGAGCATCTCGAAGGCCGAACGCAACGGCCGCAACTTCGAGAGCAACGCCGGCCTGCCGCCGGGATCGCCCGGCACCACGCTGACCGCCACCTTCAATCCGGGTGGCTGGTACGACATGGACTACGGCATCGACTTCAACGATCCCGCGCAGCTGCGGCTGTGGGACCGCGGCGGCTGGGGCGGTGACGGCTTCGACAAGCCCTACCAGATCAACGACGAGATCCAGCAGGCGCGCGTCGACTTCGAGCGCAGCTTCGAGTCCGGCTTCATCAGCTCGCTGGAATTCGGCGCCAACCTGACGATGCGCGAGAAGGACCGTTTCGCCACCGAAGACCGCCTCTGCATCAACTCCTGCTCGCTGTCGAACCAGACCGCGCCCTATCCGGCGGGCGGCAACTTCGCCTTCGGCTTCTTCGGCATCCCGTTCCTGCCGAGCTTCGAGCCGTCGGCGGTGGACTATGCGCGCCAGAGCCGCTTCGCCGAGTTCGGCGGCGCGCGCAAGAGCTTCGGCGTCGAGGAAGACATCACGACGGCGTACATCCAGGCCAACCTCGACACCGAGTACGGCTCGATCCCGCTCTCCGGCAACATCGGCGTGCAGGTGCAGCGCGTCGACCAGACCGGCTTCGGCCGCATCACCTACAACGGCAACGCCGAGGGTACGCCGTTCGAGGTCAGCGACAGCTACACCAAGGTGCTGCCGTCGCTGAACCTCATCGCCGACCTGCCGTGGGAGCAGAAGCTGCGCTTCGGCGCCGCGCGCCAGGTGGCCCGTCCGCGCATCGACGATCTCTCCGCGGGCTTCGGCTATGGCGTCAACCAGACGGCCCCTGGTGGCGCGCGTTGGGAGGCCGGCGGCGGCAACCCGACCCTGCGTCCGTGGGAGGCCGACGCCCTCGACCTGTCGTGGGAGAAGTACTTCGGTGGCCGGGGCTACGTCTCGATCGCCTACTTCCACAAGGACCTGCTCAACTACGTCGCCAACCAGTCGGTGCCCTTCGACTTCACCGGCCTGCCGGTCCCCGATGGCGTGACGACGCTGCCGGCCTCGCGCATCGGCGTCTACACCCGCCCGGTGAATGCCGAGGGCGGCACGATCAAGGGCTTCGAGTACGCCCTCTCGCTGCCGTTCGACATGCTGTGGCAGCCGCTCGAGGGCTTCGGCCTGCAGGCGAGCTACACCGACACCGCGACGAGCATCGACCCGCGCGTCCTCGGCGTGCCGCAGCTGCCGGGTTTCTCGAAGTACACGTCGAACGTCACCCTGTACTGGGAGCGCTTCGGCTGGGGCGTCCGTGCCACCCGCCGCACGCGTTCCTCCTACGTGGGCGAAGGCGTGAACGTCTTCCTCGACAGCGAGCGCTCGGTGATCGGCTCCGAGGAGATCGTCGACTTCCAGGTCAGCTACACGGTGCAGGAAGGCCCGGTGAAGAACCTCGGCTTCATCTTCCAGATCAGCAACCTGACGGACGAGCCGTTCACCCGCAACTTCGGTTCGCCGACCCGCCCGCAGGAGTACGTGGAGTACGGCAACAACGCCCTGCTTGGCATCAGCTACAAGTTCTAAGCGTCCTGGCGTCGCGCCCCCGGCCGGTCCCGCACCGCCCGGGGGCTTTTTTTCGTCCCGAGGGCGCGCCACGCTGGCCCCGTCGCCTCGCCCCCGCACACCGGAGCTCCCGATCCATGGCAAGCAGCGGCACCGCATCGAACCCAATGTCCCGCCCTCGTCCCCGGTTGTCGTTCTGGCAGATCTGGAACATGTCGTTCGGCTTCCTCGGCATCCAGTTCGGCTTCGCGCTGCAGGGCGGATTCGTCTCGCGCATCTTCCAGACCCTCGGTGCGGAGAAAGACGCCTTGCCGCTGCTGTGGATCGCCGCGCCGCTGACCGGCCTGCTCGTCCAGCCCATCATTGGCTACCTCAGCGACCGCACCTGGCACCCGATCCTCGGCCGGCGCCGACCCTATTTCGTGATCGGGGCGATCCTCAGTTCGATCGCTTTGCTGTTCATGCCGCACTCGCCGGCGCTGTGGATCGCCGTCGGCACGCTGTGGGTGCTCGACGCGTCGATCAACGTCAGCATGGAGCCGTTCCGCGCCCTGGTCGCCGACAAGTTGCCGGAAGACCAGCGCAGCTACGGTTTCGTGGTGCAGACGCTCATCATCGGCATCGGCACCTGGGTGGCGAGCAACCTGCCGTGGTTCGTCACTCAGATGGGCGTGAGCAACGAAGCCGCCCCCGGCGTCGTGCCACCTTCGGTGCAGGTGGCCTTTGCGATCGGCGCCTTCGTGTTCCTGGCGTCGATCCTCGTCACCGTGTTCACCACGAAGGAGTACCCGCCGGAGGACCTCGCCACCTTCGAGGCCGAGAAGCAGCAGGGACGGTTCTTCCGCGACATCGTGCACAACGTGGTGCACATGCCGCGGCAGATGCGCCGAATCGGCATCGTGCAGTTCTTCAGCTGGTTCGCCTTCTTCTCGATGTGGAGCATGGCGACCCCCGGCCTGACCGAGCACGTGTTCAACGCGCCGGCGCCGGTCGCCAGCGCCTACGACATGGCAGTGCCGGAGCAGGCCGCGGGGTTCGCGGCGGCGAACAAGGCCTACCAGGACGCCGCCGACCTCGTGGGCGTCGCGATGGGCTGGTACGGTCTCTCGTCGATGGTCGTGGCGCTTCTCCTGGCGTTCTACGCCTCGCGCTTCGTGCTGAATCGCCGGGCGGTGCACGCCGTCTCGCTGGTGTCGGGGGGGCTTGGCTTCCTGTCGATGTACATCGCGCCGTCACCGGAGTGGCTGAAGTTCGGATTCGTCCTCGTCGGCGTGGCCTGGGCCAGCATCCTGTCCATGCCCTATGCCCTGCTCGCCGGCTGCCTCGAGGACAAGCGCATGGGTGTCTTCATGGGCCTGTTCAACATGTTCATCGTACTTCCGCAGATCGCCGCGGCCCTTGTGCTTGGCCCGCTGGTGAAGCAGGTGTTCGACAACCATGCGATCTACGCGCTCGTCCTCAGCGGTTGCAGCCTCTTGCTGGCCGCGGGGTTCCTCCTTCGCGTCAGCGAGCGTCCGGTACTCGAACCGGTGCCGGAACCCGCGCATGGATGAGCAGCGTCGGAGCGTGATGGCGGCGCTCCTTGCGCTGGGCGTGCTCGGCGCCGCGCCGCCGGCCAGCGCGCAGACGGTGGCCCGCGCCACCAGCGCGGCCCAGCGTCGCCATCGCCGACTGCAGGGCGCGGAAGCGCAAGCGCTGTTCGACGCCGTGTTCGCCCACCTCCCGGCCGCGCAGCGCGAGGTGCTCCGCGACCCGCGGCGCGAGGTCCAGATCGCGCTCACGCGCATCGAGCGCGAGGCGGACGGTGGCGCGCGCTTCGCGACCGCGACGTTCGGCGTGCAGCGGCAGCGTTGGTTCCCCGCGGCGAGCGTCGTGAAGTTGCCGATCGCGCTGCTGCTGGCCGAAGTCCTGGAGGCGGCGAACCTCGGCTTCAATGCGCGCATCGTTCTGGCCAGCCCGCCGCGCAGCGGCCATTGGGACGCGTCGGAGCCGCTGGCCGAGACGGTGTGGCAGACGCTGTGGCGCCTGCTGGTCGTCAGCGAGAACGTGCCGTACAACCGCCTCTACGAGGTGCTGGGCCCCGACCGGATCCATGCGCGCCTCGCCGAGCTGGGTTTCGACGATGCACGCATCATCTCGCGGCTCGGCTCGGCGGATGCACGGTTGAACCAGCAAACCGTGGCTTCGCGTATCGACGCCCCGGAGCGCGGGCCGGGCGGCGAGTCGGCCTGGGTGCCACGCTTGAGCGCCGACGCACGCCGCGCGGCGCCGCGCCGGTTCCCCTTCGGTGCGGCGCTGAAGGCTGCGGACTGGCAGGACGACCGCGGCCGCATCCAGAGGGGCCCGCGGGACTTCGGCACGGCGAACTTCCTGCCGCTCGAGGACGCGCATGGGATGCTGATGCGCCTCGTTTTCCCCGAGGTCGCGCGCCGCTCGCAGCGATGGGCGCTCAGCGCGACGACGCGCCTTTCCCTGCTGCGCATCATCGGCCTGTTCCCGCGCGAATCCCCACTGCTCGCCACCGGGACGCACGCACCCGCGGCGTTCGGCGACGGCTTCGCGAAGTTCTTCGTCGTGGGTGACCGTGACGCCGCGCCGCGCGGCTTCCGTAGCTTCGGCAAGACCGGCGAAGCCTTCGGCCACCAGGGCGAAACGGCGTTGCTCACCGACGCCGACGGGCAGTGCGAGGTGCTGCTGAGCGCGAACGTCTACGCGAACGCCGACGGCGTGCTCAACGACGATCGCTACGAGTACGACACGCTGGGCCGTCCGTTCCTGGCGGCGCTGGGCCGCGCCGCGCTGGCGGCCGAAATGGAAAGGCCGCGCCCGCATCGTGCCGGCGCGGCCTTCCTCCCGTTGGTGCTGGGCTTGGGTTGACCGCCGCCCTGAGGCGGTCCCCGCGTCGATCGATCAGTACTTCACCGAGCACCCGTACGGCTGCGTGGTGCCGCGAGCGACGGCGCGATTGGCGGCGAGATCGCCGAGCGCGGCTTCGACGTACTGCGTCGAGCCGGGGATGTCGGCCGGATCGGCGCTCGGGTTCGAGTCGATCGCGCCGTTGTAGCGGAGCACGCCCGCGCCGTCGATCACGTACATGTGCGGCGTGGTCTTCGCGCCGTAGGCCTTGCCGACGGTGCCATCGTGGTCGAGCAGGAAGGCGGTGGGCGTGGCCTTCCACTCGCCGAGGATGGCGTTGGCCTGCTCGGCGTTGACGTGGCCCTGCTTGCCTGGCGCGGAGGAGTTGATGGTCAGCCAAACCACGCCCTTGCCGGTTGCGTCGTTCTGCTGGCGCTGCATGTTGCCGGCGCCATAGTGCTTCTTCACGAACGGGCATTCGTGGTTGAACCACTCGAGCACGACGGTCTTGCCGGCGAAGTCGGCCAGCGAATGCGCGGTGCCCTTCGTGTCGGTGAGGGTGAACGCCGGCGCGGGCTGGCCGACGGTGGCGACGGCATGGGCGCCGCCGGAAAAGGCAAGGGCGGCGCCGAGGGTGGCAGCGAGCAGGGTCTTCATCGGATGGCTCCGTGGTGGGAACGTGGGGAGGACAGCGTGGAATGGCGGGCGGTTGGCGCGGGCGACGAGTGCGTCATGGCGCACGGGCGTCCTCGGCCGGCAGCGAGACGTGCAGAGCGCGCCAGCGGCCGTCCTTGCCCTGGGCGCCGATCACCCAATCGATGCGCTCGGGCATCCGGTCGAAGTACTCGCTGGCCGGATGGCGGAAGCGCAGCGCGCCGTCGGGCCCGAGCCGGGCCTCGATGCGCGTGGACGTGACGATCTGGGGCGTTAGCGGGAAGACCTCGATCCGGGTGGCGCCGCGCAGCATCGTGTCGGCATCGTCGAGCTGCGTGGCGACGTGCGTCGCATCGCGCCAGCTGTGCCCGCTCTGCACCCGGGGCGCCACCGGCACGCGCGCCGCCGTCGCCGAGAAATCGGCCGCATCGGAGGACGCGCGCGGCGCGGCTTCGACCGGCAGGTCGAGCGTCAGCGTCGCCTCGTCGGGGATGCAGGCCTCCTCGCAGATCAGCCAGCGCGCGCGCAGCGTGGCGCGGAACCGCGAGCCGGCGATGGCGTTGGAAGGCACGCGCAGGGTGGCAGGCAGCAGCAGCGCATCGCTGTAGCCGAAGTTGGTCAAGCCGCTCGCCAGGAGGCGCTCGGGCAGCGGCCATTGGATCGCGCCCGCGCTTGCGCCCGGGGGGAGGGTCCAATCGAAGCGCGTGGGGAGACCCGAGTCGCCGGGGTTGGCCCAATACGTGTGCCAGCCCTCGTCGTGGAGGATGCGCAGCCCCGCCTTGAATGCCTGACCGGGCGCGACCGCCGCGTGGTCGGCGACGAGGGCGACGCGGGCATTGAGCGTCGGTGTCAGGTGGGCGTCGGAAAGCACCGACGAGGCGCCGGCCATCGCGATGGCGCCGAAGAGCGCGCGGAGCAGGACGTTTCGTGGCACGGGAGCGTCGGGATGGGCGTCGAGTTGCACAGCGTCGCCATTCGAGGTGAAGCGCGCGTGCAGGCCCGTCACCTCGCCGCCACGCACTGGCGACAACACCTGCACGCGAAACGCACGCAGGGCCCACGGTGGCTTGGGCAAGGTGAGCTCCGTGCACACCGCACGCCCCCATCCCAGGAGTTGTCCATGCTCTCTTTCGCGCACCGCTCGCTGCTCACCCTCGCCGTTGCCACGGCCGTCGCCGTGCCCGCGGTCGCCCACAACCATGGTGGTGACAAAGCTCCGGGCACCATCGTCGACGTTGCTGCCGGCAACGCGGACTTCGAGACCCTCGTCGCCGCCGTGAAGGCCGCAGGCCTGGTCGAGACGCTCAGCGGCCCCGGCCCGTTCACGGTGTTCGCCCCGACCGACGAAGCCTTCGCCAAGCTGCCGGCGGGCACGCTCGAGGACCTGCTGAAGCCGGAGAACAAGGCCAAGCTCACGGCGATCCTCACGTACCACGTGGTGCCCGGCAAGGTGCTGGCCGCCGACGCGGTGAAGCTCGACAAGGCGACGACGGTGAACGGCGCCGAAGCGGACATCAACGTCAGCGGCAGCACCGTCACCATCGACGGCGCGACGATCACCGCCACCGACGTGCCCGCCAGCAACGGCGTGATCCACGTGATCGACACGGTGATGCTGCCGGAATAAGGCTTGCCCCCAAGGGAGCCCGGCGACTCGGGCTCCCTCGCCTCAGGCCACCTCGGCCGCGAGGCGTTCGGCCTGCTCGCGCCATGCCGCCAATCGCGGCGTGAGCCCGGCGGCGTCCACCCAGGCGTCGTCCAGCGCGATATCGCCGACGAGCGCGCGAGCGAGATGCGTCGTGCCGACAACATCGAGGCCGCGTCCGGGAGAACGGCCCGGCGCATGATGGAAGGCCACGGCTTCGACCATCTCCATGGGCAAGCCCCACAGCGCCATCAATCCCGCGCCCAACAGGGCCACGCGGGGTGCCGCCTGCCACAGTTCCCCCGGATGCGGGGGGGCATTCAACAACGAGCCCGGCAACTGCCGCCCGAGGTCGGCGAGCAACGCCGCGCTGCCCGCGAGCCCCGCGTCGCGTGGCGTCGCCGCGATGCGCATGGCCAGCGTCGAGGCCAGCAAGGCACGCGTCTGCGCTGCTTGGGCATCGCCATCGCCGAGCCGGCTGAACACTTCGCTGGCTAGCACGAGCTGCACGAGCGTTTGCAGCCCCAAGCGCTGCGTGGCCACCCCGAGGTCGAGGATCGGCCGGCCCCTGGCGTACAGCGCCGAGTTCGCGACCCGCAACACGCGCGCCGCGAGCACCGGATCACGTCGCAGCACCTGCACGGCCTCCTCGGCGCCGGCGTTGTCGTCGGCCGCGACCATGCGCAGGCTGAGATAGGCGCTCGGCGAGGCCGGCAGGCGTTCCACCTGGCCGAGTTCAGCCCGCAGGGCGGGGTCGCGCAGCAGGCTGCGCACGGTCAGCACGCGGCGCATCGCGGCGCGCACGGTGCCGGCATCGAAGGGCGCGGCCACCACCTGTTGCACGGCGGGCTCGGCGGCAAGACGCTCGCTGCGCCGCGCGTCGAAGCCGGCCGGCAGGACGAGCACGCGCAGGGCCTCGGGGCAGGCGCGCTGCACGCGTTGCAGCAGCGTGGCCCCGTCCATGGCGCCCGGGTCGGCACTGGTGAAAACCGCATCGATGCCACCCAGTTCCGCTTCCTCGAGCACCTGGTCGGGCCGCAGGCCATCGACGACCACCCAGTCGCGGGGCAGTTGGGCAGCGAGGCGGCGCAGGTCGCCGTACTGATCGGGGTGGTCGACCAGCGCGACGCGCAGGCTCATGCGTTCTCGGCGTCGGCCAGCTTGTCGTGGATGCGCTGCCACTCCGGCAGCTTGTCGCGCAGTCCGCTCGCGTCGAGCCAAGCCTCGTCGAGCGGGATGCTGCCGACGAGGGCGTGCGCCACGTGCACGGCGCCGGGGATCCAGAAGCCGCGCTGGCGGCTGCGGGTGGGCTCGAGGTGGAAGGCGACGCCTTCGACGATCGGCATCGGCAGGCCCCAAAGGCCGAGCAGCCAAGCGCCGGCGTCGGCATAGCTGGCGTTGCCGTCCTTGCCGTAGGCGTCCTTGAAGCCCGGCAGCAGGCGGCCGAGCTCGGCGAGCATGGCGGCGGTGGCGGCCATTTCGGCGCTCGGGCCGGGCAGCAGGCGGGCGGCCAGCTGTGACGCGAAGAACGCGCGGCGACGCACCGTCTCGGCGTCGGGGCCGTTGTTCGCCGAGAGGGCTTCCGCGGCGAGCACCACGCGGCGCAGCGTCTCGAGCCCGAGCCGGACGACCGCGGCCTTGAGGTCGGCGACGGGCCGCCCGCCGGAGAAGAAGGCCGAGTTGCAGACACGCAGCACCTTGGCGACCAGCGCCGGGTCCTTCGTCAGCATCGACACCACCTGCGCGGCGCCCACGTTCGGATCGGACAGTGCCTTCGAGATGGCGAGGTAGGTTTCCGGCGAAGGCGGCAGCTGGGCGATGGCACCCACCTTCGATTTCAGGTCGGGATTGTCGAGCACTTCGAACAGCTCGCCGATGCCCTCCACCGCATCCACCATGGCGTTGGCCTGCAGCGGCAGGCCGAGATGGCGGTGGGCGATGTCGATCGCCGCCGCGCTCGGCTCGGCGCCTGGTGGCAGCAGCAGCAGGCGCACGGCGGTCGGATTCTTCTCGCGTGCACGCCGCAGCACGTCGATGCCGCGGGCTTCGCCGCCGTCGACGGCGACGACATCGACGCCGTGGCCCTCGAGCAGTGCCTGGGCCTCGCCGGGTTCGGCCACCCACTGCACGGTCCAATCGAGGCCGAGGGCCGTCAGCGTGGCGGACAGGTCCGCGCTGCGCTCGAGATCACGGCCGACGATCAGGACCAACATGCAGGGGCTCCTTCTGGCGATACGGCCGCGATCGTGGCGGCGCTGATGCAGTGCAGGATACGCCCGGCGGCCGCTCCGCGTCGTGGAAGGGGGCCACAAAACGCGAACCCCGGCGCGAGGCCGGGGTCCGGGGGCGACCGAACGTGCCGAGTCGCCGGCCGCCGCGCCGGTGGTGCCCAGCGCGGGCTCAGAACTTCGGCTTGTCCGCGTCCGGGGTGTCGTTGTAGCGCGCCACGCCGTCGAGGATCTCCTTGATCGCCGCGTCCTTGCCTTCCCAACCTTCGACCTTCACCCACTTGCCCTTCTCGAGGTCCTTGTAGTGCTCGAAGAAGTGGCCGATGCGCTCGAGCCAGTGCTGCGAGACCTGGGCGATGTCGGTGATGTGCTCGTAGCCCTTGAAGACCTTCGGCACCGGCACGGCGAGCAGCTTGGTGTCCTCGCCGGCCTCGTCGGTCATCTTCAGCATGCCGACCGGGCGGCAGCGGATCACCGAGCCGGGCACCAGGGCCAGCGGCAGGATCACCAGCACGTCGACCGGGTCGCCGTCGCCGCACAGGGTGTGCGGCACGTAGCCGTAGTTGCAGGGGTAGCGCATCGGGGTCGACAGGATGCGGTCGACGAAGATCGCGCCCGTCTCCTTGTCGACCTCGTACTTGACCGGCTCGGCGTCCTTCGGGATCTCGATGATGACGTTGATTTCGTTCGGCACGTCGCGGCCGGTCGGGACGAGGCTCAGGCCCATGGCGGTTCTCGGAAGGGGTCGGAAAGAGGCGGCGGAGGATACCCCAAGGGCGCTGAATCCGGGCTCGAACCGCCCCCGCGCCTCGGGATCAGGCCAGCGCGCCGCCGCAGCTCGAGCCCTGCCCGGCCGTGCAGCCGTAGCAGTGCCCGGCGACGGCGATGCGCTCCGGCAGGGGCCCGGCCAGCAGGTCATCGAGGTGGCGCGGCGCGCTGCCGCCGCCCAGCGGCATCTTCAGCATCTGGTTGAAGTCGCAGTCGAACAGCTCGCCGTTGTAATCGACGCTGACGAGCGAGCGGCACATCACCGCGGCGAGGTTGTCGTCGCGGTGCGCGGCCCGGAGCGTGCCCATGTAGGCCTCGAACTGGCCCTTCGACTGCAGCCAGGAGCCGAAGCGCTGGATCGGCATGTTGGCCAGCGCATACAGGTGGTTGAACACGATGCCGAAGTTGTCGCCGAGCAGGCGCTGGTAGTCGGCCTCGAGCTTTTCCTGCTGCGGCGGCAGGAAGGCGCCGTTCGGGTTGTAGACGAGGTTGAGCAGCAGGCCGCTGCCAGGCTGGCCGTAGCCCAGGGCGTTGAGCGACTGCAGGGCACGGATGGAGGCTTCGAACACGCCATCGCCGCGCTGTTCGTCGACGTTGGCCTGGCTGTAGCAGGGCAGGGAGGCCACGGCCTCGACGCGGTGTTCGGCGAGGAAGGGGCCGACCCAGTCGTAGCCGGGTTCTTCCATGATCGTCGGGTTCAGCCGGTCCATCACATGCAGCCCGCGCGCGCGGGCTTCGACGACCAGCCAGCGGAACTCGGGGTTCATCTCGGGCGAGCCGCCGGTGAGGTCGAGCGTGGTCACGCCGAAGCGCTCGGCGACGGCGAGCGCGGTGGCCATCGTCGCCTTCGACATCGTTTCGGTGCGGCGCGGGCCGGCGGCCACGTGGCAGTGCACGCAGCTCAGGTTGCAGCGGTAGCCGAGGTTGAGCTGCAGCGTCGTGAACGCGCCGCGGGTGAGCGCCGGGAACGGGATGTCCTTCAGCAGGGGCCAGGTGTCACGCATGCGGGGCGGTCTCGGTGGGGGCGGGGCGCGGGGCGCGCCGGAAGGGGTTCAGCAACAGGGCAGTCCAGCGTTGGTCGGCATCGCTGCGCCAGCCCTCGAGGCCGATGGCCATGGCGCGCTGGTCGGTGGGGGGCATCGCCGGGCGGGTGCGGAACAGCCGGTCCCAGGCAGTGAGCAGGTTGCCGTAGTGGCTGTCGGTGCAGGCGCGCTCGGGCGAATGGTGCACACGGTGCCACGTGGGCGTGACCAGCACCGCGCTGACGGCGCGTTCGAGTCGCGGCGGCAGGGCGAGGTCGGCGTGCGTCCACAGCGCGGCCAGCGCGAGCAGGGTCTCGTAGAGCGCGATGCCGGCGGCGGGAAGGCCGAGGGCCACGACCAGCAGCAGCTTCCACCCCAGTGATACGACGATCTCGAGCGGATGGAAGCGCAGGCCCAGCGTGGCCTCGAAGCGCGTGGCCACGTGGTGCACGCGGTGCAGGCGCCACAGCCAGGGCCAGCGGTGCGAGGCGACATGCTGTGCCCAGATCGCGAGGTCCATCAGCACGACGGTTCCCACGATGGCCCATGCGCCGTCGAGGCCGATCGTCGGGAACAGGCCCAGCCCTTGCGACTGCGCCCACAGCGCGGCGCCGACCGTGCCGACCGGCACCAGCAGGCGCAGCAGCCCGCTGCCGGCCAGCGCGACGACGAGGTTGTCGAGCATGGGCCGCAGATGCATGTCGTGGCGGAAGCCGAACCGCCTCTGCAGCCCCAGCAGCAGGGCCAGCAGGCCGAGCACGAAGGCGAGGCGGAGCAGGTCGGCGTTCATCGCGCCATCGTGGCCAGCAGGGCGTCGAGGCGGCGCGACACGCGCTCCTGGGCTTCCGTGCGATGCGGCAGGGCGGCCAGCGCGGCGGCGACGACGACGAGGTCCCCCGGTTCATCGAGGTCGTGCGCGGTGTCGAGCCGATGGACGCGCAGGCCCTGCGGGAGCGCGGCGAGGAAGTCGCTGCGCGCATCCGGCGTGCTGTAGCGCGGCGCCGTCCATGCGGCGAGCGGCAGGTCGACACGGCCGCCCACCAGCCAGAAGCCGCCGTCCTCGCTCGGCCCGAGCACCAGATCGGCTTTGGCGTGGACGAGGGCGTCCACGGCGTCGGCCAGGGCCGGCATGGACAGCTGCGGCAGGTCGGTGCCGATCAGCAGCGCGGCGCCGTGGCGAGCGCGCAGCGTGGCGTAGACCTGGGCCATGCGCTCGCCGAGGCCGCCGTCGCCCTGCGCGACCACCGGGAGGGACTGCCAGGAATGCCATGCGGTGTACACGTCGGCGTCCCCATCGCGCTCGGCTTCGGCCACGGCCCAGTACGCCTGAGCGCGGCCTTCGCCTTGGAGGGCCAGCGCGATCTCGCCAACGGCGGTGGCGCAGTCGAGGTAGAGCGCTTCCGCAGCGTTCCGGCCGATGGCGGGCCAGAGCCGCGACTTCACCGGCGAGCGGCCCGGGGTCTTCACGAACAGCGCGAGTCCGGGCGTCATGCCGTCGGGCCCTTCGAGAAGGCGCGACGTTGGCACCATGTCAGCACGAGGTGCTCGCGCGTCGTCCGCCACCAGCCGCGTTCGATGTAGCGGCGTGCGCTGGTCGCCACCCGGCCGGGCAGGCGTCGCAGCGGCAGCCCCGCCCGTCGCGAGGCATGGACGAAGGCATGGTCTTCACCGCGGCCGACCGACGGATCGAAACCGCCGAGCGATTCGAACAGGGTTCGCGGTGCGAGGAAGCCCTGGTCGCCGAACGGTATTCCGAACCAGCGGCTGCGGAGGTTGGCGCCGAAGGCGTTGATCGCCATCGCCGTCGGGCCATCGTGGAAGGCGAGGTCGAACCAGCACAGCGCCGGTGTGTCGCCGCGCGCAAAGCCCGCCGCGGCCTGCCGCGCGGCAGCGAGCGTTTCCGCGTCGATGCGGGAATCGGCATGCAATACCCACACCGTCCCGCCGTCGGCTGCCGCCAGCCCGGCATTGATCTGCCGCGCGCGGCCGGCCGGAGCGGTGAGAATGCGCATGCCCGGCGGCGTGACCGGGAGCCGGTCGCCTTCGGCCAGCACGAGCAGGCGTTCGACGTCGTCGCCCGCCGGCAGGTCGTCCAGCAGCGCCGCCCAGTCGCGGTCGCCGGGACCGGCCGGGATGACGATGCTGAGCACGGGCGCCTCCACGGGCGGAGACCTCAGCAGCAGGCGCCGGCGGCCTTCGGCGCCGAGGTGGGCGAGGCCGGGGCGCAGTCGAACAGGCCGAAGTGGCGTGCCTTGTCGCCGTGCAGATCGAAATGCGGCGCGAAGCGCGTCGCGGCCAGCATGTCGAAGGTGTTGCCGCACACGCGCAGCGGCCGGCCGGTCTCGAAGGTGTGGTGGCCGTCGAGTACGAAGGCGTGCGGCGCGTCGGGCATCGTGCCGCGATACGTGGCGACCTGGCCGAAGTCCTCGCAGCGATCCTCCAGCGCGAGCTTGAACGCCCGCACCGTGATCGATTGGAAATTCACGAAGCCGATGGCGGCCTCGATGGCCGGGTCGAGCAGCGGGATCGGCGCGCGGCTGACGGTGCGCGCATCGGCGCAGCCCACCTGCTGCATCAATCGGCGGAAGTCCTCCGTGTACAGCGCGCCGCCAAGGCATTCGCCGAGCAGCACGGGATCGCGGCGCAGCGCTTCCGGGATGCGGCGGTCGGCGAACACGTCGGAGAAGTGCAGCTCGCCGCCGGGCTTGAGGACGCGGAAGATCTCGGCGAACACGCGGCCCTTGTCGGGGGCGAGGTTCAACACGCAGTTCGACACCACCACGTCGACGCTGGCGTCGGCGATGCCGATGGCGCCGAGGTCCTCGATCAGGCCTTCGTGGAATTCGACGTTGCTCGCCGCAAAGCCGTAGCGCTCGGCGTGCCAGTCGCGGTGGCGGTTCGCCACGGCGAGCTGTTCCGGCGTCATGTCGACGCCGATCACGCGTCCCGTCGGGCCGACGAGGCGGGAGAGCAGGTAGGCGTCCCGCCCGGTGCCGCAGCCGAGGTCGAGCACGGTGCGGCCTTCGAGCGCCGGCGGCAGCGGCGAGCCACAGCCGTAGAAGCGTTCGAGGATCTCGGGATGGATGTCGGCGAGCATCCGGCGCAGGGCCAGCGGCATGGCCTCGGCCGGGCAGCACGCGCCGGTCTTGAGATCGGCGCTCGACTGCAAGACGTCGCCGTAATACTCGCGGACGTCGGCGTGGGCGCGTGTCGGTGTGCTCGTCGTATTCATCGTGATCGTCGTCATTGGACTCGTTTCGCGTGCCAAGCGGGACCCCGCCGGCTCATCCGCGGCGCCACCGGAAGAAGCGCTCCGCCCAGCGCAGCGCGCCCTGCGGGGCGTTCGCCCGTTTCCACACGCCCGCGGCGTACTTGTTGGCTTCATTCATCGTCGGATAGACGTGGATGGTGCCGAGCAGCTTGTTCAAGCCGAGGCCGTGCTTCATCGCCAGCACGAACTCCGGCAGCAGCTCGCCGGCATGGGCACCAACGATGCAGGCGCCGAGGATGCGGTCGCTGCCGGGCGGCGTGAGCACCTTGACGAAGCCCTCGTCGTGGCTGTCGGCGATGGCGCGGTCGAGATCGTCGATGCCGTAGCGCGTCACGTCGACGGCGATGCCCTGCGCCTTCGCCTCGTCTTCCGAGAGCCCGACGCGCGCCACTTCCGGGTCGGTGAAGGTGACCCAAGGCACCACGCGGTAGTCGACCTTGAACGACCAGAATGGCGCGAGCAGGCCGTTGACCGCGGCGTACCAAGCCTGGTGCGCGGCCATGTGGGTGAACTGGTAGGGGCCGGCGACGTCGCCGGCCACGAGGATGTTGGGAAAGTTCGTCCGCATCAGGCCATCGACGGCGACGTGGCCGCGGGGGCCGAGTTCCACGCCGAGGTCCTGCAGGCCGAAGCCGTGCGTGTTCGGTGTGCGGCCCAGGGCCAACAGCAGGCGGTCGAAGGCGAGGCGCACTTCCGCACCCTCGGCTTCGGCCACCAGCACGCCGCCCTGGCCGTCGGCCGCGGGCTCGATGCGCAGGGCCTTGTGGCCGGTGGCGACGTGCAGGCCCTCGTGCGCGAGGCGCTCGGCCAACAGCGCGCCGACCTCGGCGTCCTC
The DNA here is from genome assembly GCF_054777375.1 of Silanimonas algicola. NCBI lineage: Bacteria > Pseudomonadati > Pseudomonadota > Gammaproteobacteria > Lysobacterales > Lysobacteraceae > Silanimonas > Silanimonas algicola. The sequence goes on from NZ_BAAHAS010000003.1 coordinate 697,249, forward strand.
GCGCGGCAGCAGGCGCGGCGCCATCTCGACCACGCTCACTGACGCGCCGAAGCGGGCGAAGCTCTGCGCCAGCTCGCAACCGATCGGCCCACCGCCCAGCACCAGCAGGCGCTTGGGGAGTTCGCGCAAGGACCACACGGTGTCGCTGGTCAGCGCCTCGATGCCGTCGAGGCCGGGGAGCTTCGGCACCAGCGGCCGCGCGCCCGTCGCGATGACGATGCTGCGGGCGCTGATACGACGGCCGTTGACCTCGACTTCCCACGGGCTGACGAGCTTGGCCTCGCCCTCGATCACGTCCACGCCAAGCCCGGTGTAGCGCTCGACGGAGTCGTGCGGTTCCACCTTGGACACCACGCGCTGCACGCGCGCCATCACGGTGGCGAAATCGAAATCGGCGGTGAGCGAGTTCAGCCCGTACTTCTCGGCCTCGCGCGCCTCGGCCAGCAGCCGCGCCGAACGGATGAGTGCCTTCGAAGGCACGCAGCCGGTGTTGAGGCAATCGCCCCCCATCTTGTGCCTTTCGATCAGGGCGACCTTGGCCTTCACGGCGGCGCCGATGTAGGTGGTGACGAGCCCGGCCGAACCGGCACCGATGGCGATCAGGTTGTAGTCGAAGGATTTCGGCTTGCGGTGCCCGGCGTAGACGCGGCGGGCCTTGAGCCAGCCGAGAACCGCCCTCAGCAGCAGCGGCAGCGCGCCGAGCGCCACCAGCGCGCCGAGCAGGCCGGGCGAGAGGACGTCGCCCAAGCTTCGGATCTGGGCCAGTTGCGTTCCGGCAAGCACATAAACGACGGTGGCCGGCAGCATGCCGAGCTGGCTCACCCAGTAGAACGTGCGCGTGGGCAGCGCGGTGAGGCCCGAGAGCAGGTTGACGAGGAAGAACGGGACGGCCGGCACGAGGCGCAGGGTGAACAGGTAGAAGGCGCCATCTCGGGCGATGCCGGCATCGATGTCGCGCAGCCGGTCGCCAAAGCGCGCTCGAAGCGCGTCGCGGAAGCCGAAACGCGCGACGAGGAAGGCCAGCGTCGCGCCGATCGAACTGGCGAAGGACACGAGCACCGTCCCCTCCACGAGGCCGAACAGCGCGCCGGCGGCCAGCGTCATCACCGCGGCGCCGGGGATCGACAGCGCCGTCACCCCGACATAGGCGAGGAAGAACAGCGCGGCCGCCCGCCACGGGTTCGCGGCCACGGCGGCGGCAAGCGCATCGGCCTGGGCTTTCAGGGCCTCCAGCGTCAGCCACTGGTGGGCCCCGCTGAGCCAGAGGGCGAGCGCCGCGGCCACGAGGAGCAGCAAGACGATCAGCGGACGGGGCAGGGTCGGGGCGCGGCCCATGGGCGTTCCTTGTCGGTGTGGCCCTCCTTCGCCGCGAGGAGGGCTGGGGTTACAGCTCAGCGGGACTTCATCAGCCGGAGAACGACGGCACAGCCCAGCCCCCACGCGCCGTTGAGCAGCAGGGCGCCGATGATGAGCTTGGGGTCCCAGCCGCCGGCCATCGGCATGCCCTTGAGCGGGAACACGATGAACAAGGCCACGGCACTCGGGCCAATGGCGCCGGCGATGATCCAGGCCGACCACCAGCGGGCTGCAGTGAATTTCGCCAGCAGCGGCGCCAGCGCGACCGCCCAGACCCCGCCCCAGAAGGCCAAGGACACCACTTGCGGGATGCCGAGCGGTTCCGTCGTTTCCAGACTGAACGGGGCGCGCGGGCTGATGCCCGCCGCGTAAAGCAGCCCGAGCAGGCCTTGGTGGAACACCAGCGTCGCCGCGAACCCGGCGATGAACCATTTCACGATTTTCATTCGTCCACTCCCTGATGCGCGAGCCCTGCGCGGCCCGCCGTCGAGGATACGCGCCCCGGAGTCCCCCGCCGCGACGGCCAGCAGAAGCGGAGCCGCCCGCCGTGGGATCATGGCGGCCTTCCAAGGCCCCACCGCTGCGCGCCGCATGCTTCGACTCACCGACCTCACCCTGCCGCTGGACCACGGCGACACCGCGATCAACGACGCGGTGCTGGCCCGCTTGAAGTTGAAGCCCGGTGCGCTGCGTTCGCTCACCGTGGCCAAGCGCAGCTACGACGCCCGCAAGCGTGGCCAGATCCAACTGATCTACTCGGTGGATGTCGACGTCGCCGATGAAGCGGCGGTGCTGAAGCGCGTGGCGGCGGAAAAGACGCCGAACCGGGTCAAGGTGACCCCGACGCCCGACACCACCTACCGCTTCATCGCCAAGCCGGCGCCGGAGCAGCCGTTGCGCCCGATCGTGATCGGCATGGGCCCCTGTGGCCTGTTCGCCGCGCTGGTGCTGGCGCAGATGGGACTTAGGCCCATCGTGCTGGAACGCGGCAAGCAAGTGCGCGAGCGCACCGTCGACACCTTCGGGCTGTGGCGGAAGAAGATCCTCAATCCCGAGTCGAACGTGCAGTACGGCGAGGGCGGTGCCGGCACGTTCTCCGACGGCAAGCTCTACAGCCAGATCAGCGACAAGCGCCACCTTGGGCGCAAGGTGCTGGAGGAGTTCGTGCAGGCCGGTGCGCCCGACGAGATCCTCTACGTCAGCAAGCCGCACATCGGCACCTTCCGCCTGGTGTCGATGGTGGAACACATGCGCGGCGTCATCGAAGGCCTCGGCGGTGAGATCCGCTTCTCGCAGCGCGTGGATGACCTGCGGATCGAGGTGGATGCCGATGGGGTGCGTCATCTGCGCGGCGTGGTGCTGGCCAGCGGCGAAACGCTCCGCGCAGACCACGTCGTGATGGCGCTGGGCCACAGCGCCCGCGACACCTTCGCGATGCTGCATGCGCGCGGCGTCCACATGGAAGCCAAACCCTTCTCGATCGGCTTCCGCATCGAGCACCCGCAGTCGGTGATCGACCAGGCGCGATTCGGGCCGCAGGCCGGCCACCCGATCCTCGGCGCGGCCGACTACAAGCTGGTGCACCACTGCAGGAACGGGCGCTCGGTCTACAGCTTCTGCATGTGCCCCGGTGGCACCGTGGTGGCGGCGGCCAGCGAGCCCGGGCGCGTGGTCACCAACGGCATGAGCCAGTACTCGCGCAACGAGCGCAACGCCAACGCCGCGATCGTCGTGGGCATCACGCCCGAGGATTACGCCGAGTACGACCCCAGCGGCAGCCCGCTGGCCGGCATCGCGCTGCAGCGCCATTGGGAGGAAGTCGCGTTCAAGCTCGGCGGCGAAACCTACGAGGCCCCGGCGCAGAAAGTCGGCGACTTCCTCGCCGGCACGCCGTCGGAGTCGCTGGGCACGGTCGTGAACTCCTACACGCCCGGCGTCCGCTTGGGCGATCTCTCCACGGCCCTCCCGCGCTACGCCATCGAGGCGATCCGCGAAGCGCTGCCGGCCTTCGGCAAGCAGATCAAGGGCTTCGACATGTCCGATGCCCTGCTCACCGGCGTCGAGACGCGTACCTCGTCGCCCGTGCGCCTCACGCGCGGCGACGACGGCCAGAGCCTCAACACCCGCGGCCTGTTCCCGGCGGGCGAGGGCGCGGGCTATGCCGGCGGCATTCTTTCCGCGGGCGTCGATGGCATCCGTGCGGCGGAATGGGTGGCCGAGGCGATGATCGAAGCCGGCACCGCGCTGCCGGCCTGAGAAAAGGAAACCCCGCCGTTGGGGCGGGGTTTCGTCGGTGCCTCGCGCACGCGGATCGCGCCGCGGTTCCGGTCAATCCGGCATCAGAGCAGCGGCACCAGCAGCAGGGCGACGATGTTGATGATCTTGATCAGCGGATTGATCGCCGGGCCGGCGGTGTCCTTGTAGGGGTCGCCGACGGTGTCGCCGGTCACCGCGGCCTTGTGGGCATCGCTGCCCTTGCCGCCGTGGTGGCCTTCCTCGATGTACTTCTTGGCGTTGTCCCAGGCGCCGCCGCCGGTGCACATCGAGATCGCCACGAACAGGCCGGTCACGATGGTGCCCATCAGCAGGCCGCCGAGCGCCGCCGGGCCCAGCACGAGGCCGACGAGGATCGGGATGATCAGGGGCAGCAGCGACGGCACGATCATTTCGCGGATCGCCGACTGGGTCAGCAGGTCCACGGCCTTGTCGTACTCCGGCTTGCCGGTGCCTTCCATGATCCCCTTGATGTCGCGGAACTGGCGGCGCACTTCCTCCACCACCGCACCGGCCGCGCGGCCCACGGCCTGCATGGCGTAGGCGCCGAACAGGTAGGGGATCAGGCCGCCGATCAGCAGGCCGATCAGCACCTCGGGCTTGTCGATCGAGAAGTCGACGACGTCCTGGCCGAACGTCTCGTCCAGCTTGTGGGCGTAGTCGGCGAACAGCACCAGCGCGGCGAGGCCGGCCGAACCGATGGCGTAGCCCTTGGTGACGGCCTTCGTCGTGTTGCCCACGGCGTCGAGCGCGTCCGTCGTCTTGCGGATCTCCTTGTCGAGGCCGCTCATCTCGGCGATGCCGCCGGCGTTGTCGGTGATCGGGCCGTAGGCGTCGAGCGCCACGATCACGCCCGCCATCGACAGCATCGAGGTCGCAGCGACCGCGATGCCCATCAGGCCGGCCAGCGTGTAGCAGACCCAGATCGCCAGCGCGACGGCGAGCACCGGGGCGGCCGTCGACTTCATCGACACGGCGAGGCCGGCGATGACGTTGGTGCCGTGGCCGGTCACCGAGGCCGCCGCCACGTCGCGCACCGGCTTGTACTCGGTGGCGGTGTAGTACTCGGTGATCACCACCATCGCCGCGGTCAGCACCAGGCCGACGATGGCGCAGAGGAAGATCCGCGTCGTGTTGACGGCGATCATCGCGTCGGTCACGAACCAGAAGCCGACCGCCGAAAGCAGGGCCGCGACGATCAGGCCCTTGTAGAGGGCCTTCATGATCTTGCCGTCGCTGCCGACCTTCACGAAGAAGGTGCCGACGATCGAGGCGATGATCGACACCGCGCCGAGCACCATCGGGTACATCACGCCGGCGAAGCCGTAGGTGCTGAAGGTGATGCCGGCGATCAGCATCGCAGCGATGATCGTCACCGCGTAGGTCTCGAACAGGTCGGCGGCCATGCCGGCGCAGTCGCCGACGTTGTCGCCCACGTTGTCGGCGATCACGGCCGGGTTGCGCGGGTCGTCCTCGGGGATGCCGGCCTCGACCTTGCCCACGAGGTCGGCGCCGACGTCGGCGCCTTTGGTGAAGATGCCGCCACCGAGGCGGGCGAAGATCGAGATCAGCGAGCTGCCGAAGGCGAGGCCGATCATCGGCTGCAATGCCGCCTTGATCGCCGCCTCGTCATCCACCGCGCCGCCGACGAACCAGAAGTAGCCGGCGACGCCGAGCAGGCCGAGGCCCACGACCAGGAGGCCGGTGACCGCACCGCCCCTGAAGCTGACGTTCAGCGCTTCGTTGAGCCCCTTCGTGGCCGCCTGCGTCGTGCGCACGTTGGCGCGCACCGAGACGAACATGCCGATGAAGCCGGCGAGGCCCGAGAGCACGGCGCCGAGCGCGAAGCCGATGGCCGTCGGCCAGCCCAGCGCCGGCACGAAGCCGATCACCAGGAAGAGCACGACGCCGACCATGGCGATGGTGGTGTATTGACGCCGCAGGTAGGCGCCCGCGCCTTCCTGGATCGCCGAGGCGATCTGCTGCATGCGTTCATTGCCGGCCGGCTGCGCGAGGATCCAGCGCGCCGACACGATGCCATAAAGGATGGCGACCACGGCACACGACAGTGCGATGGCGATTCCGTACTGCTCCAACATCCTGACCTCCCCAGATTCGGACTTAGGACCTCAGACACGAGAAGGCGGCCGGACGGCCGCTTGCGCCGAGTATTGCCGAAGGGGGCGCGGGGCGCTATGGCGCGGCGGCGCGTTCCCGTGGCGCGCTGCCGCACGTCGACGGCGCCTTCATGTTGCGTCGCCGCATCACCAGCGAAGCCAGCGCGTGGCGGCGGCTTGGATGAGCACGATCGTGATCATCACGGCGAGTCCGTACCACGCGAGGACATAGCCGGGCTGGTCGGCTTGGCAGTGGAAGGCGTAGGCGAAGGCGCCGATCGCGCCCGCCGTCCAGCCGACGGCGCGCGCTGCCCGGCTCGGATCGGCCGGCGCAGCGCGCCGGAGGGCCCACGCCAGTGCCACGGCGGGAAGCATCGAGAGCAGGGGCACCATCGTCAGGCAGAGGAGGATCGTGGGCGAATGGAACAGTCCCATGCGATCACCCGCGGGTGCCGCGACGACCGTGACCAGCGTGGCGACGGCCAGCCAGGCCGGCGCGGCCCAGCGCAGGCGCTCGGCGGATTGCAGCGAACGGCCTGGTAGCCCGGAGCGGTATGCGCCGACGCCGGCGATCGCCACCATCAGAGCGAGGGCGCCGGTCTTCTGCCAGAACATCGGGCCGGTGATCGCAACGGCCAGGTCGGGCCGCGGCCCGAGCAGGAGCGCCATGACCAGGAAGGACGCGACAAGGCCGGCCAGCACGGCCAGCGTCGTGTCGCGCGCCGGATGGATCTCCGGCAGGGCGTCCGGACGGCGGGCCAGGAGGACGATCAGGTCGTCGGTCTTCATCGGATTTCCCCTTCCGCGGCGAGGCGCTTGGCCAGCGCTTTCAGGCCGCGATGGATGCCGACCTTCACGGCGGACATGGAGAGGCCGGTGCTGGCGGCCGCTTCGGCGACAGAGCGGCCTTCGAGCTTCACCAATTCGATCGGCCGGCGCTGTTTCTCGGGCAGATGCGCGAGCAGCACGGCGAGGTCGGCGCCGGCCTGCGGTTCCGTGGCGTCGCTGTCTCCGGCGAATTCCTGCGTCTCCGCCAGCAGGTCGAGGCTGACCTCGCGGCCAGGCTGCCGGCGGCGCAGCAGGTCGATCAACTTGTAGCGCGCCACTGCATACAGCCAGGGCTCGAAGGGCTGTGTGGCGTCGTACGTATGCGACTTCAGGTGCAGGGCCAGCAGGCACTCCTGCACCACGTCCTCGGTCTCGCCGATCATGCCCGGCGCCATCCGCTGCAGTCTTGCGGCGGTGAACCGCCGCAGCAGCACCGCGCACTCGTGCAGGGCCCGCGCATAGCGCCTTTCGTCGCCTTGGCGGCCGGCACAGAACAGCGCACCGAGGGCGGAATCGATCGGTGGCGGGGGCGTCATCGCGAAGGAAAGGGCGAGGGCGGTCACGGGGGCGCTCGGGGGCGGTGAAGCCTTCCGGTACGGCCCGGTGCGCCGCGCGGTTACACCAGCGTTCGCCGGCGCAGGAAGGATTCGGCGAAACGTGCAGCCTCGGCCGGACGGCCCAGGTGGTAGCCCTGCAGCAGGGCGCAGTCCCGTTGGATCAGGTACTGGGCCTGTGCCTCGGTCTCCACGCCCTCGGCCACGACCGTGAGGCCGAAGTGACGGCCCATGGCCAGGATGGCGTCGACGATCGCGGCATCGTTGGCGTCGGTGCCCAGGTCGCGCACGAAGCCCTTGTCGATCTTCAAGCCGTCGGCCGGCAGGCGCTTCAGGTAGGCCATCGAGGAATAGCCGGTGCCGAAGTCGTCGATGTAGAAGCGGATGCCGCGCGCGCGCAGCGTGTTCATGCGCTGGATCGCGCTGTCGATGTCGCCGAGCACGACGCCTTCGGTGATCTCGAGAACGAGCATCGAGGGCGGCACCTCGAACTCGTGCAGCGCGGCGAGCAGGCGGTCCTCGAAGCCCTGCTGGCGGAACTGGCGCGGGCTGATGTTCACGCTGATGTACTGCTGCGGACCCAGCAAGCCGTCGCGACGCCATGATTGCAGCTGGCGCAGCACGGCCCGAAGCACCCAGTCGCCGAGGTTGATGATCAGCCCGCTCTCCTCGCAGAGTGGAATGAACTGCGCGGGCGAGACCGGGCCGCGGGTGGGATGCGTCCAGCGCACCAGGGCTTCGGCGCCGCGGACGCCCCCGTGGGCATCCACCAGCGGCTGGTAGGCCACGTCGAGTCCGCCCTCGACCAGGGCGCGGCGGAGATCGGTTTCCAGCGCGTGGCGCTCCTCCATGGCCGCCAGCAGGTCGCGCTGGAAGAAATGGATGGTGTTCCGGCCCTCGGTCTTGGCCTGGTACATCGCCGTGTCGGCGTGCTTGATCAGGTTCTCGGGGCTGCCGCCGTCGTCGGGGAACAACGCCACGCCGATGCTCGCCGACAGGCGGAAGACCTCGTCGCGAACGACGATCGGTTCGGCCAGGGCGGCCCGCAGCTTCTCCGCAGCACTGTGGGCATTCTGCGCGGCGCGCTCGCGCAGCTCGCCAAGCATCGGCAGCACCGCAACGAACTCATCCCCGCCAAGGCGCGCCACGAGGTCGATTTCCCGCAGGCTCGCCCGCAGGCGCCGCGACACTTCGATCAGCACGGCGTCGCCGATGCTGTGGCCGCGCGCATCGTTCAACGTCTTGAAGTGGTCGAGGTCGATGAACATCATCGCGCCCTGCGTGCCGCTGCGTTCGGCCACCGCGAGTTCGTGCGCGAGGCGCTGGAACAGCAGGCGGCGGTTCGGCAGGTTGGTCAGCGCGTCGTGGTTGGCGAGGTGGTCGGCCGCGGCCTCGGCGCGCAGGCGCGCGGCGATGTCGGCCTGAAGCTCGGCGTTGGTGTCGGCGAGGTCGCGATACGCGCCGTGCAGGCTGCTGCGCATGGTCTCCAGCGCGTCGATCACCCGGTCGATCTCGTCGCCAGGGCCGAGGCCGCGCGGGCGCACGCGGAAGCTGGCCGTCTCGTCGCGCAGGTCGAAGCGCTGCGCGGCGTCCGCCAGCGCCGACAGGTGCCGGGTGACGATCTGGCGCACGAGAAGGAGCAGGGCAAGGCTGATCAGCAGGGTGATGCCGCCCTGGGTGATGAGGATGCTGGCGGCGCGTTTGAGGGCGCTGCGCTTCACCGCGCCGACGTCGAGTTCGACGATGAGGGTCCCGAGGTCGGCGTTCTCGCCGTCGCGTCGGTACGACAGCGGCAGCCTCTCGATGCGGGCCTCGCTGCCCGCGTCCTCGCCGACGCGTGCCCGAAGCGCGCCGTCCGTGCCGTCCGGGCCGCGCTCACGCACCTCCACGGCGGCCACGTAGGGGCGCTGTCGGATGCCGTCGAGCTGGAGCTTCAATTGGGCGTCGTCGTAGTTCCACAGCGACAGCGCGATGGGGTCGAGGCTGGCGCGGCTGATGCGCTCGATGTCCGCCTCGAGTTCTCGCAGGTCGTCCTGGTAGCCGGCCCACACCTCGCCGCCCGCGACCGCGGTGCTGATCAGCGTGCTGGCCACCACCATCGACGCCAGCAGCCGCCCACCGATGCCCGTGAGCGAGGCGCGGAGCCGAGCGGTGATGCCTGGGTCGCGCTGCGGGGAAGCCGCCATGCGGGGTTCACGCTCCATCGACGATGGCCTGAGGATAGCCAGCTCCGGGGCGCTGTCCAGCGCCCCGGCGTGCCCGTCAACTCACTTTGACCAAGCGGGCAGCGTTTTCGGCAGCAGCGGCAGGGTGGGGCGGACGAAGGCCGGCAGCCCGTCCTTGCCGTACGGCGGCGGCGCCTCGCCACGAATCAGCGGCTCGAGGTAGGTGCGGCAGGCCTCGGTGATGCCGAAGCCGTCCTTGCGGATGAAGGCCTTCGGCATGGTCTTCTCGTGGTTCGCGATCTCCGAGAGCGGGTGCGGCACGATCTTCCAGCGGTAGGGCTTGTCGCTGGTGCGCTGGATCGTCGGCATCACGCCGTTCTTGCCGGCCAGCGCCAGTTCCACCGCGGCCTTGCCGACGGCCATGGCCTGCTGCAGGTCGGTCTTGCTGGCCAGATGGCGCGCCGAGCGCTGCAGGTAGTCCGGCACCGTCCAGTGCACCTTCACGCCCAGCTTGTCCTTGCACAGCGCGGCCAGCATCGGCCCGACGCCGCCGAGCTGGGAGTGCCCGAAGGCGTCCTTGCCGCCCGCTTCGGCCACGAAGCGCCCGTCGGCGTGGCGGATGCCCTCCGAGACGACGACGACGCAATAGCCCACCTTCTTCACCACGGCCTGCACCTTGGCGAGGAAGGCCGCTTCGTCGAAGGCGTTCTCCGGGAACAGGATCAGATGCGGGGCCTGGTCCTCGCCGCGGCCCGCGAGGCCCGCGGCGGCGGCCAGCCAGCCGGCGTGACGGCCCATCACCTCGTAGACGAACACCTTCGTGGAGGTGTCGGCCATGGCAGCCACGTCGAGCGCGGCCTCGGCGACGGAGACCGCGGTGTACTTCGCGGCCGAGCCGAAGCCCGGGCAGCAGTCGGTCACCACGAGGTCGTTGTCGACCGTCTTCGGCACGCCGATGCAGGTCAGCGGGTAGCCGAGTTCCGAGGCGACCTTCGAGAGCTTCAGCGCGGTGTCGGCCGAGTCGTTGCCGCCGTTGTAGAGGAACCAGCGGATGTCGTGGGCGCGGAAGACGTCGATCAGGCGCTCGTACTGGGCGCGGTCCTGCTCGATGGATTTCAGCTTGAAGCGGCAGCTGCCGAAGGCGCCGCCTGGCGTGTGGGCGAGGGCCTTGATCTCGGCGGCCTTGAGCTTGCGGGTGTCGTAGAGCTCTTCGCGCAGGGCGCCCAGGATGCCGTTCTTGGCCCACAGGGTCGGCACCTTGTGGGCGCGCGCGGTGGCCAGGACGGCGCTGGCGGTGGCGTTGATGACGGCGGTGACGCCGCCCGACTGGGCGTAGAGCAGGTGGCCTTTCGGCATGGGGGCACTCCATGGGGCAGGGCCGCGCGTGGAGCGGCCCGGGCCTGCCATTGAAGCCTTTCCTGTTTGACTTCACCACCCGGGGCCGCTAGCGTGACCTCGTCCGCACGGCCTGTCGGCGGCCTCCCGTATTGGTTGGGGGTGAAGACGGTGCCGTGCGTCATCGTTTATGGAGCCTCTTCATGCGACTCGTCTTCCTCGGCGCCCCCGGTTCGGGCAAGGGCACGCAGGCCACCCGCCTGCGCGAGCACTTCAACATCGCCCACATCTCGACCGGTGACCTGCTGCGCGCCGCGGTCAAGGAAGGCACGCCGCTCGGCCTGCAGGCCAAGGCCGTGATGGATGCCGGCCAGCTGGTGTCGGACGACCTCGTGCTCGGCATGCTCGAGGAGCGCCTCGCCAAGCCGGACACCGCCAAGGGCTTCATCCTCGACGGCTACCCGCGCAACCTCGCCCAGGCCGACGCGCTCGACGCGCTGCTCGGCCGCATCGGCCAGCCGCTCGATGCCGTCGTGAAGTTCGAGGTGCCGAACGAAGTGATCGTCGGCCGCTGCGAGATCCGCTACGCCGCCGAGGGCCGCGCCGACGACCATCCGGAAACGGTCCGCAAGCGCCTCGATGTGTATGCCCAGCAGACCGCGCCGGTCGCAGGCTTCTACCAGTCGCGCGGCCGCCTGGCCGTCGTCGATGGCGTGGGCCCGGTCGACGACGTGCTCCAGCGCATCGTGTCGGCCCTGCCGCAGCGATAAGGCGTTGCGGCTCCACATCCTCGGCATCTGCGGCACCTTCATGGGCGGCATCGCCGCCCTGGCGCGCGAGCTCGGCCATGCGGTCGAGGGCAGCGACCAGAACGTCTACCCGCCGATGAGCACCCAGCTCGAGCAGCTGGGCATCACGCTGGCCTCGGGCTACACGCCGTCCCACATCAGCGACGGCGTCGACGAGGTCGTCGTCGGCAACGCGCTGTCGCGCGGCAACCCCGCCGTCGAGCACGTGCTCGATGCCGGGATGCGCTACAGCTCGGGCGCGCAGTGGCTGTCGGAGCATGTGCTGCGCGGCCGCGAGACGCTGGCCGTCGCCGGCACGCACGGCAAGACCACCACGACCTCGCTTCTGGCCTGGCTGCTGGAATCCGCCGGCCGCGATCCGGGCTTCCTCGTGGGCGGCGTGCCCGAGAACTTCGGCGTGTCCGCGCGCCTCGGCAGCGGCCGCGAGTTCGTCGTCGAAGCCGACGAGTACGACACCGCCTTCTTCGACAAGCGCAGCAAGTTCGTGCATTACCGGCCGACGGTGGCGGTGCTGAACAACCTCGAGTACGACCACGCCGACATCTTCCCGGACCTCGCCGCGATCCAGCGCCAGTTCCATCACCTCGTGCGCATCGTGCCGGGCCGCGGGCGACTGGTCGTCAACGGCGAGGACGCGGCGCTGGCCGAGGTGCTGGCCATGGGCTGCTGGACCCCGGTGGAGCGCTTCGGGATCGACGGCGACTTCGATTGGACGGCCCGCCTGCTCGCCGCCGATGGCTCGCGCTTCGTCGTCGCCCATCGCGGCGTCGGGCTCGGCACCGTCGACTGGCCCCTGGTGGGGCGACACAACGTGATGAACGCGCTCGCGGCGCTCGCCGCCGCCGCCGCGGTGGGCTGTGATGCCCGCACCCTGCTGCCGGCCCTCGCCGGCTTCGCCAGCGCCAAGCGTCGCCTCGAGGTCATCGGCACGGCACGCGGCGTCACCGTGTACGACGACTTCGCCCACCATCCGACGGCGATCCGCACGACGCTCGAAGGCCTGCGCGCGAAGGTGGGTACGGCACGCGTGATCGCGGCGCTGGAGCCACGCAGCAATTCCATGCGCCTCGGCGCGCATGCCGACGCGCTTGCCCCTTCGCTCGACCCGGCCGACGCCACGGTGTTCCTGCACCGCCCGAACCTGCCTTGGGACGGCGCCAAGGTTGTCGCCGCCGTGCGCGGTGCGGCCAGCACCGTGCCGGATGTCGATGCCATGATCGCCTGCCTCGTTGCCCAGGCGATGGACGGCGACCACGTCGTGTTCATGTCGAACGGTGGCTTCGAGGATGCGCCGCGGCGGTTCCTGAATGCCCTTCGGGGCTGATCAACCCGCCAGCAGGCGCCACGCCAGCGCCGCCGGCGCGCCGAGGTAGTACAGCCCGCGCAGCAGCCATTCGCCGCCTTCGCGCAGCATCGTCTGCCGCGAGGGCGTGGTGAACCAGGACGCCACGAAGGCGATCACTTCGAGGGCGATCCGCAGCGTGGCGGCGAACAGCATCAGGCCCAGCGACCAGGCCGCCCACCAGATCGCCAGGCCAACGAACCATGCGCCCGCTCCGAAGGTGAGCCACTCGCCGAAGGGGCCGCCGAACGCGATCACCTGGTGCAGGCGGAAGGCGATCAGGGCGGGCAGCAGGGGGAACAGGCCGAACTTCAGCAGGGCATGGTCCCAGCGCGGGCGATGGGCCTGCGCGCGCTGCTCGGCGAGCGCGGCGAGGCGTCCCGTCGCGAGTGCGCCGCGCCACGCATCGCCGGCCGCCGAGGGCGAGGCCAGGGCCATCGACCAGCGCCGGCCCGAGCCCAGCACCAGGTCGAGCCCCGGCGAGGGCAAGGGCAGGCGCCACGTGGAGAGCGTGGCGATGGCTTGGCGCGGGATCTCGATGCGCTCGCGCGGTCGGTCGATGACGACCTGCGCCGACTCGAAGCGCAGTTCGCCCCGCCCCCAGCGACGCAGCCCCCAAGCGAGCAGCAAGGGCAGCACGACGAACAGCGCGTAAGCGCGGAGCTGCGCCATGGACGCCACCTGCCAACCGATGCGCGTGGCCATGTCGTAGGCCAGCGCCAGCAGGCCGGCCAGCGCCACGGCGCGGAGCGCGATCACCGCGAGCCGCGCCGGTGCCGGCAACAGCACGATGGGGAACACGCTGGACGCGGCGACCGGCCGCCGCGCACGCGCGGCGAGGGAGACCAAGGCCTGCCACAGCGCCAGGCCCACGAGGAACGCGAGGCCGGCCCGTCCGACCCAGTCGCCCCAGCGCACCATCAGCGTCGGCGTGGGATCACGGGCGAGCAGGTAGCCCGTGAGCACGGCCTGCTGGCCCATGGCCGTGTGCACCAGCACTTCGCCCGTCTCGTCGATGACCGCACTGAAGCCGTTGGTGGTCACGCGCAGCTGCGGCAGGCCGGTTTCCGCGCTGCGGAAGGCGGCCACCGCGAGGTGCAGGCGAGCGCCCAGCGGGGCGTCGGTGAACCACGAGTCGTTGGACAGCCCGAGGATCGCCTGCGCGCCCAGGCGGGCGCCGTCGATGGCGAGCTGCGGGTGCACATCGTCGAGGCAGATCAGCGGCACCACGTTCACCTCGCGACCGTCGCCACGGCGAAGCGGCAACACGCGCGCGCCATCGCCGGCCCGCCAGCCGCCGGTCCACGGCAGGGCCGCGCGTAGTGCCGGAGAGTCGAGCCATTCGGGCACGTGCTCGGTCAGCGGGAACGGGTGGGTCTTGCGGTAGCTGCCGAGGCGGCCGCTCCCCGGTTCGAGGACCACGGCCGCGTTGTACTCGCCGAGCGTGTCCCGTTCGTAGGTGCCGAACACGAGGGGAATCCCCATGGCATCGACGAAGTGCTGGATTTCCGAATCGAACGCCGCGCCATCCTCGCTGCGCGGCTGCCCGAAGGTGGTGGGGTACACCGTCTCCGACCACAGCAGCACGTCGGCGCCGTGGTCGCGCAGGGCCGAGGCCGAGAGTCCGAAATGCGTGTCCAGCACCTCGCGCACCACGGCGTACGCGCCCTGTTCGCGCCGGCGCGCTTCGTAGTCGGTGAGGCTGGCTTGCACCATGGCGACGCGCAGCACGGCGGTGTCCGGCGCCGCTGGCGTGCGCAGCGCCTGCAGGCGCCACGTGCCGTAGCTCGCGACCGCGCCGAGCATCGCCGCCCCGAGGGCGAGCGGCGCGCCCCAGGCCCTAAGGCCAGCGCGACGTCGGGCGAACGCGTGCGCGATCGCCTCATTGGTGAGCAGCACCACGACGGTGAGGCCCGCAGCGCCGCCGAGGTCCGCGGCCTGGCGCAGCGCGTCGGCCGGCTGCAGCCCGTGGCCCAGCGTGTCGCCGAGCAGCTTCGGCCACAGTGCTTCGGTGGCCACCCAGGCGGCCGCCCCGGCGAGGGCACGCAGCAGCGGTCCGTGCGCGCGGCCGACGGCGTGACGCACCAGCGCGAAAGCAAGGACCTGCGGTTGCAGCAAGGGCGCGCCGAGCAGCAGGGCGGCGGCGGCGAGGCCGGTGCCGATACCGGTGAAGGCGCCCACGCCGACGGCGAACCACCAGAGCACCGCGGCGGTGAACAGCACGGTCATCGCGAAGCCCTGCGCGGCGACACCGCGCCACGATCGCGCGCGGTCGAGGGCGTACAGCCACGGGACGAACAGGAGGGCGGCCAGCGGCCAGGCAGCTTCCGCAGCAGCGAAAACCGCGACCAGCGAGGCCGTGGCGAGGAGCAGCGCGGGGATCCGCCAGCGGGCGCCGGCGCTCGTGGCCGGCATCAAGACTTGCCGGGGCGGACCCAGCGCAGCGGCAGGCCCGGCGGCGCGAGCTCCGGCGGGACGACGCGGTTCGCCGGCAGCGGGATGGGGCGACCCTGCGCGTCGCGCAGGACGAGGTCCGGCGAGAACATCAGGATCGGCTCGATGGTGTCGCCCTCATCGGTGGCCTGGTGGTGGCGCACGTAGCCGGGCGGCAGTTCGAAATCCGCCGGAACGGCGAGGCCTTCGAGCGGCGGGCTGGTGCCCGGCGGATTGAAGGCCGCGATGCCGGTGCGGAGGCCCGCCTGGTTCATCGCCTTGATCAGGTTCGCGGTCGAGGGCACGGGATCGCCGGGGCGGAAGTAACTCGCGAGATCGTTGGGATCGCCCTGCGGTGCCGGCAGCGCGATCGGCCGAACGTCCGGCGTGGGCGCGAGGTGCCGTGCGACATCGGGCGCGATCGGAGGCGTCGCCTCCGGTGTCGGCACGGCGAGGCGACCCGGCACGGGCGTCGCTGCGACCGGCGGTGCGGCGGGTGGCTCACGGTCGGAGGTCCAGAGCGACATCGCCACCGTCACACCGACCACGGCGGCGATCCCGGCGGCCCATCGCGCCTCGACGCCGAAACGCGGCGCGGCGGGTTTGCGCAGGATGCGCACGCCCTCGTCGTCCACGGAGGACGACGGGGCGTGGCGGCCGGGCGGCGAGAAAGCCACGGGGCGTTCGTCAGGCGTCAGGGGCTGGCCGGGTTGTAGACCGAAAGCGCCCAGCCCATCCGCTCGTGGCCGAAGGTGTTCCAGATCGGATTGCGGCCGTTGCTGATCGTTGGATAGCGCGGTGCCCCCGTGCCCGTGCTGCCGCCCCAGAGGCCGGCGCTGACCGTCGGGCCGCTGTAGGTCGGGTGCACGTCGTCCGACTGGATGTAGTCGGCGCTGGTCGTGGACGAGATGAAGTGCGTGTTGGCATCGCGCAGCGTGTTGCGCAGCGTCACGGTGATGCGCTGCACGTAGCTCGCTTCGGTGTCGCCCGGCACGTAGCGGAGCGCGTCGGAATCGACCTGGCCATCGCCATTGCTGTCGAAGTCCGCGCCCATGTACTGGGCGAAACTGTCGGCGCACTGGAAGCCTTTCTGCCGCGCGTACTCGCACATCCAGTAGTTCATGCGGGTGATGGCCGGCAGGAATCGGTCGCGCAGGTTCACGGTCTGGCCGGTGCTGGCGTCGCGGCACGAGCTCTGGACGTTGTCGGCATTGAACCCCGGGTAGTAGAGGTTGGAGATGACCTTCAGCCGGGTGTTCGGGTGGGCGTTGGCGTTGATGTAGTCCATCGACGCGGCGACGTAGGTCTTGCAGCTGTTCACGGCGGCTTCGATGCCGCTGTAATTGCAGGTACCGGTCTGGTTCTTGAAGGCCGTGCGCGCCTGCAGGCCGTCGTTGCCGCACATCTCGAAAGTGACGACCCGCGTCGACGCCGACTGCATCCACGAGCGCTCCGCGACGATCTTGTTCTCGTAAACGTCGCGGGCCACGGCGCCGGACTTGGCACGCCGGATGCTCTCGATGTCGGCGTTCCAGCGGGCGGAAAGGTACTCCGAGTCCACGGTCGGCGCGGCCCAGCGGGCGGCGTTCGAGATGGACCCGTTGTAGCCGGCGTAGATGGAATCGCCATAGGCGACGACACGGTACTTGGCCGTGGTGCCGGCGCGGTCGACCGTCCATGAGACGTTCTGGTTCAGCGTGCTGGCGAGCGTCGGCGCAGCGATCGCGACGAGCGCGAGCGCCATGGCACCGCGCCGCGTGTGGCGGCGAGCGAGATGGTTCATCGATTGTCCCCTGTGCGTGGTGATCGCCGCGGGGTGTTCCCCGCTGCGTCCGACGGAAACCGGCGGCCGGCTCCACGATGCGGGCGCTGACATCCCCTGGCGCACCCCGTGCATCGCGGGACGGACGCTAGCGTACGGTCAGGCGCGGCGCAAGATGGGGCGCGGCGTTCGGTCGAATTGATGCTGCGTTGCAGCGCAGCCGGGGCGTATGGATGTTGCAATGCAATATTCGGAGCGTGGCGGTCCTCTGGCGCCGAGGGGTTGAGGTGTCCGGCCTGATTGGCGCATGGTGGGGTGACCCACCGACGCGGCCTCCCACGTGCGCTCCACCGCTTTGCCCCCCTTGCTGCTTTCCGTCCTCCTGGTCGCGGCGGGCGCGGTCGCCGCGGCCGCCCCCGTTCGGGTCGGGATCCTTTCCTCGGGCCCGACGCTGGACCGGCGGGCCGATTGGGGGCCTTGGGCCCGGGCCATCGAGGCCGGTCTCGGCGAGGGCGCCGAGGTGCACCTCGTCATGCTGCCACCGGCGGCGCTCCGCGCCGCGGTCCTGCGCGGCGAGCTGGATGTCGTCATCACCAACCCGGTCCATTTCATCGAGATCCGCGCGGAACGCCCATTCTCGGGAGCGGTCGCGACGATCGATATGGACCCGAGCGAGCCGGCGACGCCCTATTTCGGCGGCGTCATCGTCCGCCGTCAGGACCGGCCGGAGTGGGCGGCGTTGAACGGGCTCTCGGGCGCGCGCGTCGCCTACCAGGATCGCGGTCTGCTCGGCGGCTATGCGGCCCCGATGCGGCGGATCATCGATGCCGGCGTTCGACCGACCTCCCTTCGACTGGAGCGCACGGGGCCTGCCTACGACGACGTCCTCGACGCCGTCCTCGAGGAGCGCGCGGACATCGGCTTCGTCCGTACCGGCCTGCTCGAGCAATGGCGTCGCATCGGCGATGCGCGGGTTGGCCAGCTCGAGGTCGTCGCGCCCATGGACGTCCCCGGGTTTCCCTATGTGACCTCCACGCCCGTCTATCCGGAGTGGCCGGTCGTCCTGTTGCCGCAATTCGACGAGCAGCGCGCGCGTCGGTTCGCCCAGGTTCTGCTGGCCATGGAGCCGGGAAGCGCGGCCCTCGTCGCCGCCGGCATCGGCCAGGTGGCCGTTCCGGCGGACTACTCGGGGGTGGAGGCGCTGCTGCGCGAGCTCCGCCTGCCGCCGTTCGACTCGCCTGTGCGCGTGGCCTGGTACGACGTCTGGACGGCCCACCGGGGCACGATGGTGGGCGTCTTTGCCCTCTTCCTGGCGGCCCTCTGGGCCGTCGTCGGGCTGACGCGTTCCCGGCGTCGCCATCGTCGGGACGCGCTCGCGCTTGCCGCCGCGAAGCAGGCGGTTGACGAGGAGCGGCGGCGGTTGCGGGGCATCCTGGGCGCGGTGCGGGCCGGTACCTGGGAATGGAACGTCCAGACCGGCGAGCTTCGCGTCAACCGGCACTGGGCCGAGATGATCGGTTACCGCTTGGAGGAGCTCGCCCCGATCGATATCGAGACCTTCCGCAGTCGCGTCCATCCGGACGACGTGGAGCGGGTCTGGGATGCGGTTCAGGCGCACCTGCGGGGTGAGACCCGCCGGTACGACGTCGATCTCCGCATGCGTCACCGCCTCGGTCATTGGGTGTCGATGCGCGACCGCGGCGAGGTGGTCGCTCGCGACGTCGAAGGCCGCCCCCTCTGGATGAGCGGCCTGCATCTCGACACCGGCCGTTCCGAGGCGGGTGCGGTGGCGGAACTCGACGCCTGACCACCCCGCGGATCAATCACGCCGGCCGACGGCCGGCGCCCTCAGTCCCGGAGCTCGACGGCCGGGAACGCCGGCTCGACGGTGCTGGCTCGCGGCGTATCGGCGGCCAGCGCGGCCAGCACCGCCTCGGTCAATGCCGAGGTCGTTGCCGTGCCGCCCAGATCGCGCGCGCGTCGGGCAGGGTCGCCTTCGCCGGCAGTGAGCACGGTGGCGACGGCCACATCGACGGCCTCTGCTTCGCGATGCAGGCCGAGCGAGTGCCGCAACAGCATCGCGACGCTCAGGATGGCGGCGATCGGGTTGGCGATGCCCTGTCCGGCGATGTCCGGCGCACTGCCATGGATGGGTTCGTACAACCCGCGCGGGCCGTCGCCCAGCGCGGCCGAGGGCAACAGGCCCATCGAGCCGGCCAGCATCGCGGCCTCGTCGGTGAGGATGTCGCCGAAGAGGTTTTCGGTGACCACCACGTCATAGTCGCGCGGCCGCGAGATCAGGTGCATCGCCATCGAATCGACGAGCTGGTGCTCGAGCACGACGTCGGGGAACTCCGCGCGGTGCACGCGACTGACGGTCTCGCGCCACAGCCGCGAGGTCTCCAGTACGTTGGCCTTGTCCACCGACGTGACCTTGCCGCGGCGCGCACGGGCCAAGCGGAAGGCCTGGCGGGCCACGCGCTCGATTTCACCGACGCTGTACTCGCAGACGTCGACGGCGCGGTCGGCGTGCCGCTCCTTGCGGCCGAAGTAGCTGCCGCCGGTGAGTTCGCGGACGACCACGAGATCCACGCCCTGCAGCACCTCCGCCTTGATGGCGGAGTGCTTCAGCGTGGCGGGGTGCGGTTTCACTGGCCGCAGGTTCGCGTAGACCTTGAGCTGCTTGCGCAGGGCCAGCAGGCCCTGCTCGGGCCGCACCGGCGCTTTCGGGTCGCTCCATTTCGGCCCGCCGACGGCGCCGAGCAGCACGGCATCGGCGCGATCGCAGGCCTCGGCAGTGGCCGCCGGCAGCGCCTCGCCGGTGGCGTCGATGGCCGCGCCGCCGATCAGCGCCTCCTCGGTGCGGAAGGTGCGGTCGAAGCGGCGGCCGACGGCGTGCAGCACGGCGACCGCCGCGCTCGTCACTTCGGGGCCGATGCCGTCGCCGGGCAGGACGGTGATGTGGATCTCACGCGGCATGGCGGCGCTCCTCGAAGGCGGTGATGGCGGCGTCCTGGGCCAGCAGGTAGCCCAGCTCGTCGACGCCTTCGAGCAGGCAGGTCTGGGCGAAGGCGTCGATGGGGAAGGTCACGTGCTCGCCGTCCGGCCAGTACACGCGCCGCTTGGCGACATCCACCTGCAGGCGCAGGCCGGGCTGGGCCAACAGCGTGTCGACCACGGCTTCCGGCAGGACGACCGGCAACAGGCCGTTCTTCAGCGCGTTGTTGCGGAAGATGTCGGCGATCTCGCTGCTGATGACCACGCGGATGCCGGCGTCGAGCAGGGCCCAGGGCGCGTGCTCGCGCGAGCTGCCGCAGCCGAAGTTTCGGCCGGCCACGAGGATGCGCGCGTCGCGATGCTCCGGGCGGTTGAGCACGAAGTCGGCGCGCGGCGCGCCCTGCTCGTCGTAGCGCCAGTCATGGAAGGCGTGCTGGCCGAGGCCTTCGCGCGTCGTGGTGGTCAGGAAGCGCGCCGGGATGATCTGGTCGGTGTCGATGTTGGCGCGCGCCAGCGTGACGATCGGCGACTCCAAGGTGCGGAACGGGTTCATGCGGTGGCCTCTTCGGCAATGGCCGGGGTGGACGCGTAGGTGCGCGGATCGGCGATGCAGCCGGCGATCGCGGCGGCGGCGGCGCTGGCGGGCGAGGCGAGCACGGTGCGCGCGCCCTTGCCCTGCCGGCCCTCGAAGTTGCGGTTGCTGGTGCTCACCGCGAGCTGGCCGGGCTTCACCGTGTCGCCGTTCATGGCGATGCACATCGAACAGCCCGGCTCACGCCATTCCGCCCCGGCCTCGCGGACGAGGCGGTCGATGCCCTCGGCCTCGGCCTCGCGCTTCACCGCGTCCGAGCCCGGCACCACGAGCATGCGGACGCGCGGATGCACGCGGCGGCCGCGCAGCACGGCCGCCATTTCCCGCAGGTCCGAAAGACGCCCGTTCGTGCAGCTGCCGACGAAGACCACGTCGACCGGCTGGCCTGCCAACGGGGCGCCGCCCTCGAAGCCCATGTAGGACAGTGCGCCGACCGTGTCCGGCGCCGCCTTCGGCAGCGTGGCGTCGACGGCGACCACCTGCCCGGGGTGCGTGCCCCAGGTGAGCGTGGGGCGCACGTCGCGGGCGTCGATGCGGACTTCGGCATCGAATCGCGCCCCGTCGTCGCTTCGCCACTCGCGCCACGCGCGGGCCGCCGCATCGAAGGCCTCGCCCTGCGGCACCCGCTCGCGACCGCGCAGCCACTCGATGGTCGTCGCGTCGACGGCGATCAGGCCGGCGCGCGCGCCGGCTTCGATGCTCATGTTGCAGACCGTCATGCGCTCCTCCATCGACAGGGCCTCGATGGCCGCGCCGCGGTACTCGATCACATGGCCGGTGCCGCCGGCGACGCCGATGCGGCCGATGACGTGCAGGATCAGGTCCTTGGCGCTGCAACCCGCGGGCAGCCGGCCGTCGACGGTGATCGCCAGCGTCTTGGGCTTTCGCTGCAGCAGGCACTGCGTGGCCATCACGTGGCCGACTTCGCTGCTGCCGATGCCGAAGGCCAGCGCGCCGAACGCGCCATGCGTTGCGGTGTGGCTGTCGCCGCAGACGATGGTCATGCCCGGTTGCGTCAGCCCCAGCTCGGGGCCGACCACGTGGACGATGCCGCGCTTGCCGCTGTCCCAGTCGAACAGCTCGATGCCTTGCGCTTTGCAGTTCGCGCGCAAGGCCTCCACCTGCGCTTCGGCCTGCGGCGTGATGTACGCGCGTCCCCCGGTGGCGTCGGCGGGCGTGGTCGGCGTGCTGTGGTCCAGCGTCGCCTTGTGGCGCTCGGGGCGGCGCAGCTTCAGGCCGCGGGCCGTCAGCTCTGCGAAAGCCTGCGGGCTGGTCACCTCGTGCAGCAGGTGCAGGTCGATGTAGAGGATGGCCGGGGTGCGGTCGTTTTCCTCGCGGACGCAGTGCGCGTCCCACAGCTTGTCGAACAGGGTGCGCGGCGTGCTCATGCGCGGGCCTCCGTGGCGGCGGTGTCGCGGGTGTGGGCCACGGCGGGGCCCGGGCGGCGCGCGATGCGCTGTGCCAAGGCCAGCCACGCGATGGCGCTGGCTTCGAGGATGTCGGTGCTGGTGGCGCTGGCGGTCAGCTCCTCGCCGTGGTGGCGGGTGCTCAAGCTGGCCTGGCCCTGCGCGTCCTCGCCGCTGCTGACGCTGTGGACGGCATAGCTCTCCACGTCGACATGCATGCCGCGAGCCTCGGTCAGTGCCGCGAACAGCGCATGCACGGGGCCATCGCCACTGCCGCGACCGAAGTGCGATTCGCCCTGCGGGTCGCGCAGCTCGATGGCAGCGGCGGGCTGCTCGCCCTGGCCGGCACCGGTGCTGAGGTGGAAGGCGGTCAGCTGCCAGCCCGCCGTGCTCGCATCCTCGCCCAGCACCAGCGCCTCGAGGTCGGCATCGAAGACTTCCTTCTTCTTCTCCGCCAGCGTCTTGAAGCGCGCGAACAGGCGCTCGGCCGCGGCTTCGTCCAGCGAGAAGCCGAGGAAGGCCAGGCGCTCGTTCACCGCGGCGCGGCCGCTGTGCCGGCCCAGCACCATCTGCGAGCGCGCCCAGCCGACGGTCTCCGGACGCATGATCTCGTAGGTGTCGCGGTGCTTCAGCATGCCGTGCTGATGGATGCCGCTTTCGTGCGCGAACGCATTGGCACCGACGATGGCCTTGTTGCGCTGGACCGCCATGCCGGTGATGCGGGTCAGCAGGCGCGAGGTGGGCACCAGGCGCGTGGTGTCGATGCCGGTGCGGAAGGGGAAGCGGTCGGCGCGCACGTTGAGCGCCATCACCAACTCTTCCAGCGCGGCGTTGCCGGCGCGTTCGCCGATGCCGTTGATCGTGCATTCCACCTGGCGGGCACCGCCGGCGATCGCCGCCAGCGAGTTTGCGACCGCCAGACCGAGGTCGTTGTGGCAATGCGTCGAGAGGATGGTCTCGTCGCCGATGGCCGCCCGCAGGCGGCGGAACAGGGCCTCGATCTCGGCGGGGGTGGTGTAGCCGACCGTGTCCGGCACGTTCAGCGTGCGGGCGCCGGCTTTCGCCGCGGCACGGAAGACCTCTTCGAGGAATTCCGGCTCGGTGCGGATCGCGTCCTCGGCCGAGAACTCGACGTCATCGACCAAGCGGCGCGCATGCTCGACTGCGCGGACGGCCGCATCGACCACTTCGGCCTGCGAGAAGCCGAGTTTGTGCTGGCGGTGCAGCGGGCTGGTGGCGATGAAGACGTGGATGCGCGGCGCCTCGGCCTGCTCCAGCGCCTTGGCGGAGGCCTCGATGTCGCCAGGACGGCAGCGGGCGAGGCTGCACACCCCGGTGCCGGTACCGCGCAGCGCGCGGGCGACGCGGGCGATGCCGTCGGCATCGGCGTCCGAGCTGGCGGCGAAGCCGGCTTCGAGGGTGTCGACGCCAAGCTCGGCCAGCGCGAGCGCGAAGCGCAGTTTCTGTGCGGCGTCCATGCTGCAGCCGGGCGATTGCTCGCCGTCGCGCAGGCTGGTGTCGAAGGTGCGGATGCGCTCCGGGGCGGGGCTCATGTCAGGGTTCCTTCAGGGGTCTTGGCGAGAACGGGGCGGGCCGGGGCGACGGCCGGCGGAAGCGGGGGCATCGGGAGGCTGACCGCGGCGGTAAACGGGTCGGCCGCGCGACGGCGCGGCGGCCGGGGCGGGCGGGGACGGGTGTCCAGCAGCAGCTGCGCGAACACGGCCGCATCGATGTTGCCGCCGGAGACCACGGCGACCTTGCGGCGGCTGGCGACGCGACGCCCCGCGGCCAGCGCCAGCGCGCCGGCGCCCTCGGCGACGATGTGCTCTTCCAGCATCAGCCGGGCCAGCGTCTCGCGCAGCTCGGCCTCGCGGACGATGACCAGGTCGTCGAGCAGGCGCGAAAGGATGTCGCGCGTGAGCGCTCCGGCTTCGGCGACGCGGGTGCCGTCGGCCAGCGTGGCGCGGGGCGTGATCGGCGAGGCATCGCCTTTCAGCGCGCGGGCCATCGCGTCGACGCCTTCCACCTGCGCGCCGATGATGCGCACGCCCTGCGACTTCAGCGCGAGCGCTACGCCGGCCGCGAGTCCGCCGCCGCCGATCGGCACCAGCACGGCCTCGGGCGCGTGCGCGGCGAGTTCGATGCCCAGCGTGCCCTGGCCGGCAATGACGTCCGGATCATCGAAGGCGGAGAGGTAGCGGAAGCCGTGCTGCTCGGCCAGCTGCAGCGCGTGGGCCTTGGCCTCGTCATAGGTCTGGCCGCTCTGGCGCACGGTGGCGCCGAGGAACGCCACGCCCTGCGCCTTCACGACCGGCGCGGTCATCGGCATGACAGTGATGACCGGCACTTTCAGCTCGCGCGCGGCCCATGCGAGGCCCATGGCGTGGTTGCCGGCCGAGGCGGTGATGACGGTGCGGCGGTCGCCGCGTTCGCGGGCCGCCAGCAGCGCGTTCAACGCGCCGCGCACCTTGTAGGCACCGGTGCGCTGCAGGTTCTCCAGCTTCAGCCAGCAGCCGAAGCGCTCGGCGTAATGCAGCGGCGTCGGCGGCAGGTAGCGCCGCAGGCGCGCGCTGGCCGCCAGCACGTCGCTGGCGGTCACGTCGGCGCGGGCGGCGTCCAGCGGCATCAGACCCTCGTCAGCCAGCCGCGCGGCACTTCGTCACGCCCGCGGACGATGTCGGCATAGCGGGCGGACAGCGCATCGCCGAAGGGCGAGCCGGCGAACACGCGCTCGTCGATGGCCTCGACGCGGGCGATCTCGGCCGAGGTGCCGGTCAGGAACACCTCGTCGGCGGCCTTCAGTTCCTCGATCCGCACCGGGCGGGATTCGGCGCCGGTGAGCTGGATCACGGTGTCGCGGGTGATGCCGGGCAGGGCGTCGCCGTGCTCGACGGCGGTGACTCGGCCATCCTTCACCATGAACACGTTCTCGCCGGTGCACTCCACGACGAAGCCGCCGTCGTCGACGAACAGCGCCTCGCCGAAGCCGCGCTGCGTGGCTTCGCGCTTGGCCAGGATCGAATTGACGTAGTTGCCGCACAGCTTCAGCGGCGGCAGGGCCTTGGCCGGATTGCGGCGGAAGGGCGAGACGGTCAGGCGCACGCGGTGCGTGCCCAGGTGCGAGGTCCACGGCAGCGTGGCGACCATCAGGCGCTCGGAGAGCTTGTCGACGTCGAGGCCCAGGCCGCCGGCGTTGAACCACAGCAGCGGGCGGATGTAGGCGTCGCGGTGGCCGTTGGCCCGCAGCGTGGCCAGTACGGCGTCGCTGGCCTGCGCGACGTCGAACGTCATGCCCAGGGCCTCGGCGCCCTTGCGCATGCGCTCCAGATGCTCGGGCAGGCGGAACACCGCGGCGCCACCGTCGTCGGTGGCGTAGCTGCGGATGCCCTCGAAGACGCCCGTGCCGTAGTGCAGCGCATGGCTAGTCAGCGGGACGCTGAAGGCCTCGGCCTCGGCGATCTCGCCGTCGCAGAACTGCATCAGCGACATGGGGCCACCTCCACCGCGAGGCAGTCATGCAGCTTGTCGAGCTGTGATTTCAGGCCGTGGGCCGAGCGCTCGCTCTCCACCTTCATGGACAGCGTCCACGCCGATGCGCGCGGGTCGGTCTCGGCCTGCATCGACAGCGGCCAATAGCCGCGGCGCTGGGCGGTGCCCAGCACGCGGGCCAGCGCGCCTTCGCTCTGGCGCAGGGTCACGTCAAGTTGGTAGTGCATGGACGAACTCCTTGCTCTCGTCATGGGCGACGGCCTCGGCCTGCGCCGGCGCATCGAGCATCTCGGTATTGGATTTGTTGGGCGGCACCAGCGGCCACACGTTGGCCTTCTGGTCGATGGCGACGTGCAGGAAGGCCGGGCCCTCGATGGCGAGGAAGTCGGCGAGCGTGGCGTCCAGGTCGGCGCGCGCGTGCAGGCGCATCGCCGGGATGCGGTAGGCCTGAGCGATCAGTCCGAAGTCGGGGTTGTCCGACAGGTCGACCGCCGAGTAGCGCTCCTGGAAGAACAGCTCCTGCCACTGCCGGACCATGCCGAGGGCCTGGTTGTCGAGCAGCACGATCTTGATCGGCAGCCGTTCGCGGGCCACCGTGGCCAGCTCCTGGATGTTCATCTGGATGCTGCCGTCGCCGCTGACGCAGACCACCGTGGCCGCCGGGTTCGACAGCTGCGCGCCGATCGCCGCCGGCAGGCCGAAGCCCATCGTGCCGAGGCCGGCGCTGCTCAGATGGTGCGTCGGGTCCTTGAAGCCCCAGTGCTGCGCCACCCACATCTGGTGCTGGCCCACGTCGCAGGCGACGATCGCGTCCGGCGCCAGCTCCGACAGCCGCTTCAGCAAGGCCGGGGCGTAGATGTCGGTTCCCGGCGCGTCGTAGCGGGCGGCGTGCTTCTGCACCCGTTCGGCGCACAGGGTGCGCCACTCGTCGCAGCGGCTGATCGCGGCGCACAGCGCGTTCAAGCTGTTGTCGATGCGGCCATGCACCGAGACGTCCGCGCGGCGCAGCTTGTTGATCTCGCCCAGGTCGGCGTCGAGGTGGATCACCTTCGCGTGCGGGGCGAACTCGGCCAGCTTGCCGGTGGCGCGGTCATCGAAGCGCGCGCCGACGACGATCAGCAGGTCGCTTTCCTGCACGGCCAGGTTCGCGGCGCGCGAGCCGTGCATCCCCAGCATGCCGAGGAAAGCGGGGTGGTCGAAGGGCAGGGCGCCCAGGCCGCGCAGCGTCAGCACCGTCGGCATCTTCGTCGCGGCGATGAAGCGGCGGAAGGCTTTCGTCGCGCCGGCGATGGCGATGCCACCGCCGCCATAGACCACCGGCTTCTTCGACCGCGCGATCAGGGCCAGCGCCTCCACCAGCCCCACCGGCACGGCGTTGACCACCGGCGGGCTGGCGATCGGTGCCGGCGCCGGCAGGTGGTCGGCCTTCGCCAGCTGCACGTCCTTCGGCAGGTCGATCAGCACCGGGCCGGGGCGGCCGCTGCGCGCCAGGTGGAAGGCCTCGTGCAGCACCGCCGGCAGTTCGTCGACGGAACGCGGCAGGTAGCTGTGCTTGACGATCGGCAGGGTCATGCCGAACACGTCCAGCTCCTGGAACGCGTCGGTGCCCATCAGGTGCGTCGGCACCTGGCCCGTCAGGCAGACCATCGGCACCGAGTCCAGCAGCGCGTCGGCGATGCCGGTGACGAGGTTCGACGCGCCGGGGCCGGAGGTGGCGACGCAGACGCCAACGCGGCCGCTGTGGCGCGCGTAGCCGTTCGCGGCCAGCGCGGCGGCCTGCTCATGGCGCACCAGCACGTGGTGCATCGTGCTGCCGAGCAGGGCGTCGTAGAAGGGCATGATGCAGCCGCCCGGATAGCCGAAGAGGGTGTCGACCCCTTCGGCCTCGAGCGCCTTCACCAGCCACTCGGCTCCGTTCATGCACCGGCCTCGGCGGGCGTCGCCTGCGGGGTGGCCGTCGTCGACGCTGCCGTTGCCGATGGATTCGCCGGCGCTTCGCCACGCGGCTGCAGCCACGGCATGCCAGCGCGCAGCTTGCGGCCCACGGCTTCGATCGGGTGCTCCAGGTCGGCTGCTTTGAGCGCGCGGTAGTTCGGGTTGCCGGCGCGGTACTCGGCGATCCATTCGCGGGCGAAGCGGCCGTCCTGGATCTCGGCCAGCACGCGCTTCATCTGCGTGCGGGTGTGCTCGTCGACGACGTAGGGGCCGCGCGTCAGGTCGCCGTACTGCGCGGTCTCGCTGATGAAGCGGTGCATCTGCGTGACGCCGCCTTCGTACAGCAGGTCGACGATCAGCTTCAGCTCGTGCAGGCACTCGTAGTAGGCGATCTCGGGCTGGTAGCCGGCTTCGACCAGCGTCTCCCAGCCGGCCATCACCAGCTTGGTGGCGCCGCCGCACAGCACGGCCTGCTCGCCGAACAGGTCGGTCTCGGTCTCCTCCTTGAACGTGGTCTTGATCGGCTGCGCGCGACCGCCACCGATGCCGGCGCAGTAGGCCAGTGCGATCGTCTCGGCCGAGCCGCTCTGGTCCTGGTGCACGGCATACACGCTCGGGACGCCGCGGCCGATCTCGAACTCGCGGCGCACCAGCGCGCCCGGGCCCTTCGGGGCCACCAGCACGACGTCGATGTCGTGGCGCGGATTGATCTGGCCGTAGTGCACGTTGAAGCCGTGCGCGAACAGCAGGCAGGCGCCGGACTTCAGGTTCGGCGCGATGTGCTGCTGGTAGAGCTGCGGCTGGACCATGTCCGGCGTCAGAACGGCGACGACATCGGCCGCGCGGACCGCGTCGGCGGGCTCGCGCACTTCGAAGCCGTCGGCCTTGGCCTTGGCTTCGGTGGGGCCGCCGGCGCGCAGTCCGACGATGACGCGGACGCCGGAGTCGCGCAGGTTCTTGGCGTGGGCGGTGCCCTGGCTGCCGTAGCCGATGACGGCGACGGTGCGTTGTTGCAGGGCGGCGGGGGCGGTGGTGGCGGTGGTCATGGCGAGGTCCTTGGGAAGAAACGTTGGGAAAGTGGAATCGGGTGTTCGGAGGCGATGGGGAAGGCGGCGCGTGGTGGGCCGAGTGGCCTAACCGGTGGTGATCGCCCCGCGGCTGGCGGAGGCGACGTGGCGGGCGTACTTGGCCAGCGCGCCATGGCGCACGCGAGGTTCGATGCGGGCGGGCTCGCGCGAGGCGAGGTCGGCGTCGGTGCGGATCTCGCGGGCGTCCACGTCGATCACCACGCGGTCGCCGTCGCGAAGTTGCGCGATGGGGCCGCCGCGGGCGGCTTCGGGGCTGATGTGGCCGACCATGAAGCCGTGCGTCGCGCCGCTGAAGCGGCCGTCGGTGATCAGCGCGACGTCGTTGCCGAGGCCCTGGCCCACCAGCGCGGCGGTCACGGCGAGCATCTCGCGCATGCCGGGGCCGCCCGCGGGGCCTTCGAAGCGGATGACGACCACGTCGCCCGGCTGGATGGCGCGCGCCTGCACGGCGGCGAAGGCGGCGTCTTCGGAATCGAACACGCGCGCCGGGCCTTCATGGCGACGATGCTTCGCCGGCAGCTTGCAGATGCAGCCTTCCGGCGCGAGGTTGCCGTACAGCACCGAGTAGCCGCCGTGCGGCTTCAGCGGCGCGGCGAAGCCCGGCACCACCTCGGTCGGCGTGATGTCACCGGCGGCCGGCGGGTTCGCCATCGCCGCCTCCACGGCCGCAAACAGGGTCTGGCCCGTCATGGTCGCGGTGTCGGTGATCCGGCCGGCGGCGCGCAGCTCGTCCAGCACGCGCGCCGTGCCACCCGCGGCATGCAGCTCCACCGCGGTGAAGCGGCCGCCGGGTTTCAGGTCGGCAATGACGGGAGTGCGCGAAGCGGCTTCGAATTCTTCCAGCGGGAAGGGCACACCGGCTTCATGGGCAATCGCCAGCAGGTGCAGCACGGCATTGGTCGAGCCGGCCGTCGCGGCCACGGTGATCGCGGCATTGCGCAGCGCTTCCGCGGTGATCGCCTCGCGCGGCCGACGACCGGCGCGCCACGCGTCCATCGCGAATGCGCCGCAGCGGAAGGCGGCGTCCTTCTTCGCGGGGTCGGTGGCCGGGATGTCATTGAGGCCCATCGGCGACAGGCCCAGCGTGGTCAGCACCATGGCCATGGTGTTGGCAGTGAACTGGCCGCCGCAGGCGCCGGCGCCCGGGCAGGCGCGGCGCTCGATCTCGCCCAGCTCGGCGTCGTCGATGCGCCCGGCCGCGTGCGCGCCGACCGCTTCGAAGACCTCCTGCACGGTGATCTTCTTCGCCTTGCACACGCCCGGCTGGATGGTGCCGCCGTAGAGCACCACGCCGGGCAGGTCCATGCGGCCCAGCGCCATGGCGGCCGCCGGGATGGTCTTGTCACAGCCCACCAGCACCACCACCGCGTCGAGGCAGTGGCCGGTCACGGCCAGCTCGATCGAATCGGCGATGACTTCACGTGACGGCAGCGAGGCGCGCATGCCCGTGGTGCCCATCGCGATGCCGTCGGTGACGGCGATGGTGTTGAACTCGATCGGCGTACCGCCGGCGGCCTGGATGCCTTCGCGAGCCGACTGCGCGAGGTCGCGCAGCGTCAGGTTGCAGGGCGAGATGTCCGACCACGTGTGGACCACGCCCACCAGCGGCTTGGCGATGTCGGCGTCGGACAGGCCGGTGGCGCGCAGCATGGCGCGGGCGGGAGCGCGGGACGGGCCGGTTTTGATCTGGTCGGAGTTCACGGGGTGAGGGCGGTTTCGAGGCTTCGGGGATGTTTCGAAGGCCTGAAACGCGAAACCCCGCACCGTTGCCGGTGCGGGGTTTTCGTTTCGGACCTTGTTGTTGCGTTGTTGCTAGGTCACGTCGATCCCGCACCGGTGAAGGGGCTAATAAGAAGGACGACGACAACAAGGACGACCGGCACAAGCGCGACGTCGCGGACCGCGACCGGGAGGGCCGAGGCGGTGAGCGCAGCGAAGGTCGGGGCGGTGAAGTTCATGGCATCGACAAGACCACGGGCTTTTCCGCGCTGTCAACACATTGTCGTGATGTGGGCCTCATTCGAGCGATGACTCGATGCCAAGTGCTTGATGGGAAAAGCGCTTGGTTGCCAATAGAACTGACGGCCCGGCCGCAGATTTCGTATCCCGATGGCCGAGATGCGCGGCTTGAGCCCTGTGTCACGACCTTGTGGGCAAGGTCGCCACCATCCTTGGTCGGTCCCATGTACCGCTTCGACGCCTCCGCCATGGCTTCCCCTCCCGCCGCCACCCATTCCCTCCCTCTTTTCCCCCTGAAGGCCGTGCTCATGCCCGGCGGGGTGATGGCGCTGCGCGTCTTCGAGCCGCGCTATCTCGACATGGTCAAGCGCTGCGCGCGCAAGGGCGAAAGCTTCGGCATCGCCCTCATCGTCGATGGGCCCGAGGTCGGCGGCCCGGCGCAGCCTGCAGAGATCGGGACGGAGGCACGTATCGTCGATTTCCACGTGCAGCCCGGGGGCATGCTCGGGATCGCGGTGGAGGGCGAGCGCCGCTTCGCTGTTGCGAGCACGGCCACGCAGGCCGACGGCCTGGTGGTGGCCGAAGTGCGCTGGCTTCCGCCGACGCCCCAGGTCGCGGTCGAGCCTCAGCACGGTTTCCTCGTCGACTTGCTGAAACGGATGCTCGAGCGGGCTGGCGGCCCGCACGCCTATGCGGATGGCGCGTGCTTCGACGACGCGGGCTGGGTCTCTTGCCGGCTCGCGGAGCTGCTGCCGCTCGATGTCGACCAGCGCTTGCACCTGCTGGAGGAAGACGATCCTTCGCTACGGCTCGATGCCGTGCTGCGCTGGTTGCCGCAGCTGGCTTGAGCATCAGTTCCCGGAAGGCGGCGCACGAAGTCGCAGGACGTCGCCCTCGCCGACCCGCAGCGCCGCGGCGTCGAGAGTCAACTGCTGCAAAGCGTCGTCGTTCCCGTCCTGCACGGCCCAGTAGCGGACGAACCCGTCGCCTCGAGTCGCGAAGCGCAGCGTTTGCGCGGTCCCGAGCCACAGCGGCTCATCACGGTGGCCGAGCGCATACGGTGCGGGCCAGAGTCGAAGCACCTGTCGCTGCTCCGGCGCCGTCCCGGCGAGCACCATGAGAAGGGCCTCGGGATGCCCCTCGTGCGTAGCGGGCATGATCGGCAGCGTCAGCGGTGTGGCATCGTCGTCGAGCATCATGAGCAACCCGCGCCAGTCCGCTTGGGGCACGGGGGCCCAGCCCGCCGAGGTGAGCTGACGCACCAGCGTCGGCAGGTGGCCGGCGTACTGCACGTTCAGCGGCCAGGCATCGCGGCTTCGCAGCTCGTTGCGGCGCGTGGGCAGGTTCAACTCCGTGTCGCCGCCGATCCAGCGCCGGGCGTCGATGGACTCGCGCTCGACGGGCGGGTCGTAGGCGACGATCAGCTCTTCCGCGGAGCGCGTGGCGTGCCAGCCGCCCACCAACAGCACCATGCCGAAGAAGATGGCCGTCACGGGGCGGACCCAGAACGATCGCGCCACTCTCCTGCGGTACGCCAACCCGAGAGCGGTGATCCACAGGAGGCCCAGGCTGGCCCCGGCGAGCACGTCCGAGAGCCAATGGGCCCCGAGATAGAGGCGCGAGAACCCGAGCAGCCCCACCAGCAGGGCGGCCACGACGTACGGCCAGACGCGGCGTCGGCCGGGCATCTCCCGCGCCACGAGGACGGCGAAGAACCCGTACACCGTCGTCGCCAACAGCACCGACTGAGAGGGGAAAGAGAACCCGCTCACGGCGGTCGCTGCCGGGGGTTTCGGCAGGTCGATCAGCCAGCCCAAGGCCCACGCGAACACGATCGCGAAGCTGGGCGCGGCGATCCAGTGCCACGCGGCGATGCGTCGCTTGCGCCAGAACAGCCAGGCCGCGGCGGCGGCGACGGCGGGTCCCAGCACCACGGGGTCACCCAGCGTCGCCAAGAAGCCCATCACCGGATCGGCGAGGGGATGCCGGAGTCCGAACATCGCCTGGTGGAATGCGAGGTCGAACCTGGAGGGAGCTTCGCCGCCACCGACCGACACCAGCAGCTGGAAGAAGCCCCATGCCCCGAAGAGCAGGGCGATGGCCAGCATCAGCAGGGATGGTGACTCCCTGCGCTTCGGGTCGATCAGGGCTTCCGAGTAGCGTCCCATCACGGGGTGGCGATGCGACCAGTCGAGCAGACGCACGAGAAGGCCGTGGGCGCGTGGCGCCAGCCAGCGCCAGGAGTAGAGCACCACGGCCCACACGACGGCGACCAGTGCGAGGACCAGTCCGATCACGATCGCCAGTCGACCGGCCACGGCGGCGACCAGATCCAGCGATGCGCCGAAGAGCCAGCCGGGCGCCAGGAACAGCAGCGCCCACAACACGGCGGCGACGCCGGTCGCGAACGCGTACCGTTGCGCCGGCATCCGCACCATGCCGGCGATCGCGGGAATGAACGGCCTGATCGCGCCAACGAAGCGCCCGATCACCAGGCTCTTCATGCCGTGGCGTCGGAATGCCGCATCGCCCCGCTCCAGCCACTGGGGATTGTTCGCGAAAGGCCACCGTGTCCGCAGGGAGTCGCCATAGCGCCTTCCGGCGAGGTAGCTCACACCATCGCCGCAGAACGCGCCCAGCGCCGCGCATGCCACCGCATAGGTCCCGTCGATATGGCCCAATCCCACCAGCGTGCCGACCGCGAACAGCAGCGGCGTCGCTGGAATGGCCACGCCGACAAAGAGCAACGCGTCGCCGAAGGCGATCAGGAAGATCACCACGCCCGCCGCGATGGGGTGCTGTGCGATCCAGTCGAGGAGGGCGTCCCAGCGGATGGAGTCCATGCGACAAGTATAGGTGGGTCGTCGAGGCGCCCGGATGACGTCGCCATGCGCCGCCCACGAGCGGCGCCGTTGACGCCGCGTCCGTCCGTCAACCGTTACTCTTCGCGTTCTTCGCTCTTCCCACCGCGCCATGCCCAGCCTTTCCGGCAAGACCCTGCTCATCACCGGCGCCTCCCGCGGCATCGGCCTCGCGATCGCCCTGCGCGCGGCCCGCGATGGCGCGAACGTGGCCATCGCGGCGAAGTCCTCGGTGCCCAACCCGAAACTGCCCGGCACCATCCACGATGCCGCCGCCGCGGTCGACGAGGCCGGGGGCCGAGGCCTGGCCATCAAGTGCGATATCCGCGAGGAGGCTGAGGTCGAGGCCGCGGTCGCCGCCACGGTGGAGCGCTTCGGCGGGCTCGACATCCTCGTCAACAACGCCAGCGCGATCTGGCTCAAGGGCGCGCTCGAGACCCCGATGAAGCGCTTCGACCTGATGAGCCAGGTCAACAGCCGCGGCAGCTTCCTCTGCGCGCAGAAGGCCCTGCCGCACCTCTTGAAGTCGGCAAACCCGCATATCCTCACGCTCGCGCCACCGCCCACCCTCGACCCGAAATGGTGGGGGCCGCACACCGGCTACACGCTGGCGAAGATGGGAATGAGCTTCGTCACCCTCGGCCTCGCGGCGGAGTTCGGCCCCCAAGGCGTCGCGGTCAACGCGCTATGGCCGAAGACGGTCATCGCCACCGACGCGCTGAACATGATCCCGGGCATCGACGTCTCCGGCTGCCGCACCCCGGCGATCGTGGCCGACGCCGCGCATGCCGTGCTGTGCCGCGAGGCCCGCGGTTTCCACGGCCACTTCCTGATCGACGAGGACGTGCTGCGCGAGGCCGGCGAGACCGACTTCACGCGCTACGCGGTCGACCCGTCGAAGCCGCTGTCGCCCGACCTTTTCCTCTGACGGCACTCTCGGGAACCGGCCCCGCCCATGTACCAACCCGCCCAGTTCGCCGAACACCGGCCCGAGGAATGGCATCGCCTGATCCGTGAGCATCCGCTGGGGATGCTCGTCACCGCGACCGCCGCAGGGCTCGAAGCGGAGCACCTGCCCTTCGTGCTCGAAGCGGAGCGCGGTCCCAGCGGCACCCTGCTGGCCCATGTCGCACGCGCCAATCCGGTCTGGTGCGCGGTGGCCGAGGGCGATGCGGTGATGGTCGTCTTCCGCGGCGTCCAGGGCTACATCTCGCCCAACTGGTACCCGAGCAAGCACGAGCACCACCGCCATGTGCCGACCTGGAACTACGAGGTCGTGCACGTGCATGGCCGCATCCGGGTGCTCGACGACACGAACGCCGTCCGCGGCGCGGTGGCGAAGCTCACGCGCCAGAGCGAGGCGGGCGAGCCGGTGCCGTGGAAGATGGGCGATGCGGCGGCCGACTACCTCGCGTCGGAACTCGCCCACATCGTCGCCATCGAGATCGCGATCGAGCGGATCGAAGGCAAGCGCAAGCTCAGCCAGAACCGCGACGAACGCGACTTCCGCAATGTCGTCGAAACCCTCGAGCAGCGCGGCGAACTCGCCTTGGCCGAGGCGATGCGCGAAGCGCGACCGGCGGGCAGCTGACGGTCCTCCCCGTTCCGTGGTCCAACGAAGGGTGGTTGGCGTGCCGGTCATCCAGCACGCCCCGGTGATCGGGATCGAAGGAGCGTCAGTCCCCGTTCTGGGCGGGAGGGACTTGCGGAACCGGGCGGAGGGCGTTCCGGTCGACACCCTGCGCGGCCAGTCGATCCAGCAGGGCCTCGTAACGCGTGGGCTCCATGGTGGGCTCGCGGCCGAACACCCATGCCAGCTTCCGGTTCGGCGTCACTAGCGCGGCGCCCCGGTAATCGTCGTCGACATGCACGACCACGAGTTCGGTGGAGAACGGCCAGACGAACTGCACCTTCCATCGTGCGCCGGCGCTGCCCGGGATCACGGTGGATATGCCTCGCCACCGCTTGTCGTCTTCGCCGAAGCGGTCCTTGTAGACAAAGTCGTTGTCGATGCGGCCGTCCGCCCGCAGCCGATATTCGTCCCGCGTGGCGACCTTCCCCTCCTCGAAGAAGTACGGCACGTGCGCGATGACGTACCACGTGCCCATGAACCTCGGGAGGTCCACGGAGGGGGCGGGGTACAGCGGGGGCATGGGGCGGGGCTCCTTGCCGGCGCAAGCAACCAGCAGCAGGGCGGCGGCGAGCACGATCCATTGGAAAAGGCGCGTCTTTTCTCGCGGCGGATGGTTCATGCGGGGTTCCTGCGTTTTCGGTCTTGGGGGTTCATGCGGGTTGGACGGTGCAGCCAACGAGGGCTTCCCGGGCGGCCGTGTCGAGGGTGGCTTGGTCGGCGGGCGTCGGCTTGGGCGGGAAGTCGATCCTCACCTGCATCGGCGCCTCGCCTGCGTCGTCGCGAAGGTTCGACAGGCCTTCGAACCAGCGCAATCGCTTGGTCTGGCCGTCATAGGCCACCCGGATCGACGGCAGCAGCCATCCGAACCAGCCGCCCAACTGCAGGCGGAAGGCCTGGAGGTCGGGCGATCCGGAATCGATCGGCGACACATCGAATTCATAGGCCCGAAGCCGGGACGGGACGAGGAAGCGCATCTCGAGGGTCTTGCCCTGCGTGAGGGGGGCCCAGTAGCCGCGGACCCACTCGTCGAAGCCAGCATCGGCCACGAGGGGGCCCGAAGGCAGGAGTCCCGACGCTTCGCTCCCACCGGGCGGCGTCCAGCGCACGCGGGTGCCCGAAGCGGTCTGTTCTGCGCCCTCGCGATAGCCGCTGCGGGCATCCTCGAGTTGGAACGACGGCGCCGAGGGCGTGTCCGCATACCGGACCCACTTCCGCGCGAAGGCCTGGCCGTCGAGGCAGCGGTACATCACGAGACGCTCCGCCGGCTCCCCGTTATCGAAACGGACGATGTGCTGCTCGCGGAACAGGACCTCCCGGCTTTCCAGGTCCCGAGCGGTGGCGATTTCCTGCTGGATCGTCGCGGTCGCCGCGGCCGGCAGCAGCAGGGCGAGGATGGCGAAAGCGACGTGTGGTGTTTTGGTCATGATCTGTGTCTCCACGAGGGGCGCCGGATCAGGAGGCGCGGTGGGTGCGCGGTGGAAGGGGGAAGAAGGCGCTGACTTCCTGCTGGTAACGGCGATAGTCGTCCCCGCGGGTGCGCAGGGCCTGCGCTTCCGTCCAGGGAATGCCACTCACCCGCCAGAGGAAGGCGAACATCAGCAGGGGGCCGGCCAGCGCCAGCCACGCCAAGGGCCCCGTCGCCGCCAGCGCGACGTAGGCGAACCAGTGGATCCACTCAAAGAAGTAGTTGGGGTGCCTCGACCAACCCCACAGGCCGCGGCGACACGTGCGGCCCTTCTGCGCGGGGTCGCGACGATGGGCCGCCAGCTGACGATCGGCCAGCGTTTCGCCAGCGACGGCAATCGCCCACACCGCGGCCGCCGCCCAGACCCAGGCGCTGTCGATGCCCCCCGCGCCAGCCGCGGCGGCAACGAAGGGCAGCGAGAACAGGGCG
Organism: Silanimonas algicola; assembly: GCF_054777375.1. Classification (NCBI taxonomy): domain Bacteria; kingdom Pseudomonadati; phylum Pseudomonadota; class Gammaproteobacteria; order Lysobacterales; family Lysobacteraceae; genus Silanimonas; species Silanimonas algicola. The sequence goes on from NZ_BAAHAS010000003.1 coordinate 734,078, forward strand.
ATCACCAAGGCTTGGAGCTGGAAGAAGGCGAACCAGCGTGGCGCGCCGTTCCCGATCGCCGCCCTCATGGCCTGGTAGCGACCGTCCTCGGCCTCCCCGCGCACGCGGTGCCAGAGGAACCGGAACAAGCGGACGCCCCAGAAACCGCCGAAGAGGGCCACGAGGACGCGGGAGGCCAGGCTGCCCTCGCCCAGCAGGCCGGCCATCACCGCCGCGACCGCCATGCCCAGCGCCCAGAACACGTCGACGTAGCCCATGTTCTTCCTTTGCCGCGCGTAAAGGAACGCAAGGCTCATCCCCGCCGCGGCCAGGCCCCAGATCAACATCACGATGCCAAGGGTGCTCATGCGATGGCCTCCCGCTCGTTCTTCGTCAGGTGCTTGTCGATGCCGTACAGCAGCGGGATCGCCACGCCCCAGCCGATCGCAATGGCGACGAGGCCCTCCACCATGCCGTGGTCGAAGCGCACGGCACCCGCGACGGACGCGGCGCTGGCGTAGGCCAGCGGCCCGCCGAGGACCCCGAGGGCGGCGGCCGCCCAAGGACGGGAGGCCAAGGCGGCCATGGAGTGCGTCAGCGTCAGCGCGAAGCCCGCCCACAGGGCCAGGATCCAGGGAGGAGCGATGAGCCGGACTTCGCCGGCGGCCGCGTAGGTCAGCAGGCCGCTGGCCCCCAGCGACCCATCGAGGACGAGGCCGACCACGAGGGCGCTCGCGAGGAGACGGACGTCCCGGCGTCGGGTTGGCGAGAAGTGAAGATGGGCCGCGGCATACAGAACGGCGGCGACGGGGCCGGCCCATGGCCACCCCTTGCCGGCGCCGATGACGCAGGCCCACCAGACGGCTTGGAAGCCGAGGACGTTGAACAATAGCCACTGCATTGCGAGATCTCCGTTGACGCCCGGTTCGTCGGGCGCGGAGGCATCGTCGCTGCGGCGGTTCCGGCCTTCGCGATGGGCCGGTGAAGCCATGCATCAGCGGTGGCGCGGTCTCATCAGCGGTCGACGCGCGCCGGTCGCCATTGGCACCAGCGGCGCCTCGCGCGTGAAGCCGGGGCGAATCCGGGGATGCGCGGCCGTCTGTGCGCGCGGCGCCGCACGCGGACGGTCGACGACGGGGCCGCGCGACCCGTGCGCTCAGCGCAGCGCGTCGATCCCGCGCTGCAGATCGGCGACGATGTCATCGCCGTGCTCCAGGCCCACGCTCAAGCGCAGCAGCCCCGGCGGCGACACCGGGTTCGGCCCCTCGACCGAGGCGCGGTGCTCGATCAGCGACTCCACGCCGCCCAGCGAGGTGGCGTTGGTGAACACTTCGACGGCTCCGGCGAAGGCCAGCGCCGCCTCGCGACCGCCCTTGAAGGTGACCGAGACCATGCCGCCGAAATCCGACATCTGGCGCGCCGCGATGGCGTGGTTGCGGTGGGTGGGAAGGCCGGGCCAGTAGACCGTCTCGACGGCCGGCTGCGCGGCGAGGAATTCGGCGACCCGGCGCGCGTTCGCGCAGTGCCAGGCCATGCGCGCGGGCAGCGAGCGCAGCCCGCGCAGGGTCAGCCACGCCGAGAACGGCGCAAGGATGTTGCCGGTGATGTGGCGGCGATGCGCGGCCCTCTCGAAGAAGGCATCGCGCTTGGCGAACACCAGGGCGCCGCCCATCACGTCGCTGTGGCCGCCCATGTATTTGGTGGTCGAGTGCATCACGAGGTCGGCGCCGAGCGCGATCGGTCGCTGCAGCACGGGGGTGGCGAACGTGTTGTCCACCGCCAGCAGCGCACCGTGCTGCTTCGCGATCGCCGAAAGCGCGGCGAGGTCGGCGATGCGCAGCTGCGGGTTCGAGGGCGTTTCGGCCCAGATCATCTTCACTGCGGGCGTCATCGCCGCCGCCACGGCGGCCGCGTCGGTCTGGTCCACGCGGCGCACCGTCACAGCGCGCTCGGGCAGGAACTCGGCGCCCAGCGAGCGCAGACCGGCGTAGCAGTCCTCGGGGATCAGCACCTCGCTGCCGGCCGGCAAGCATTCGAGCGCCGCCGTCATCGCCGCCATGCCCGAGCCATACGCGAGTGCGGCGCCGCCGCCGTCCAGAGCGGCGAGCGCGGTCTCCAGCCGGTCCTGCGTCGGATTGCCCTCGCGCTGGTACTCGTAGCCCGCCAGTCGTTCGGCGGCTGGGCCGTGCTTGAACGTGGTCGACAGGTGCAGCGGCGGAGCCACGGCGCCGTTGTGGGCATCGGCTTCGCCGCCCGCGTGGACGGCGAGGGTTTCAAGGTGGAGCTCAGGGCGCATGCACGGGTTCCAGGTCGAAGCCCCGGCGCAGCAGCTCGCCGGCGAGCTGCGGGGGCGAGGTGTAGTGGATCGCGTCGAGGCCGGCGCTCTGGGCGCCCCCCACGTTCTCCGTACGGTCGTCGATCATCAGCGCCGACGCCGGGGAAAAACCCAGCGTCGACAGGCAGGCGTAGAAGGCCTGCGGGTCGGGTTTGGTCAGGCCCAGCTGGCCGGTGGTGATCATCCGGGTGCCGAACAGCGGGCGAAGCTCTGGGAAGAATTTTGGCAGCTGCCGCCCAAGCCATTGGCCGTTGTTGGTGAACAGCGCCAGCGTCGTCTGCGGGGCGATGCGTTCGGCGAGGCCCAGCACGTCGCGGCGCAGCCGCATGCTCTGCCGGCGTGCATCGATGAAGGCGTCCAACGGGATATCCAAGCCGTGGCGGCGGCGCACCGCGTCGAGGTAGTCCTCGAGGCCGAGCTCGCCGCGGCCGTTCTTCGTTTCCAGACCGCTCTTGAATAACGCCTCCAGCACCGTGGCCGGCGGCGCGCCGACCGCTCGGGCCAAGGCCTCGATGCGCCGCTCGCGCTGGTACTCGACGAGCACGTCGTCGAGGTCGAATACCACCAGCTTCGGGCGCGGTCTCGGGGTCATGCGGCCGCGGCGACCTCGCGGAAGGCCGCGCGCGCGGCCTCCAGCGTGTGGGCGATCTCGGCGTCGCCGTGCATGGACGAGACGAAGCCGGCCTCGAAGGCCGAGGGCGCGAGGTAGACGCCGCGCTTCAGCATGGCGTGGAAGAACCGGTTAAAGCGCGCGGTGTCGGCGGCCTTGGCCTGTTCGAAGCTCGTCACCCGTTCCGCAGTGAAATACAGGCCGAACATCGCGCAGACATGGCGGGTCGAGAACGCGACCCCGGCTTCTTCGGCCGCGGCCTGGAAGCCGGCCACCAGCGTGTCGGTGGTCTTGGCGAGGTCGGCATAGAAGCCCGGCTGCTGGATGATCTTCAGCGTCGCCAGCCCGGCCGCCATCGCCACCGGATTGCCGCTCAGCGTGCCGGCTTGGTAGATCGGGCCGGCCGGGGCGATCTGCCGCATCAGCTCGGCGCGACCGCCGTAGGCACCCACCGGCATGCCGCCACCGATGATCTTGCCGAAGGTGCTGATGTCGGGCTGCACGCCATACAGCTGCTGCGCGCCCCCAAGCGAGACGCGGAATCCGGTCATCACCTCGTCGAAAATCAGCAGTGCGCCGTGCTCCGTGCAGAGAGCGCGCAGGTGCTCGAGGTAGCCCGGTTCCGGCGGAATACAATTGGCGTTGCCCACCACCGGCTCGACGATGACGCCGGCGATGTCGGCGCCCACTTCCTCGAACAGTGCCGTGGCGGCGGCGAAATCGTTGAATGGCAGAGTGAGCGTCAGGTCGGCCAGCGCCTTGGGCACGCCCGGCGAGTTCGGCAGGCCGAAGGTCAACGCGCCGGAGCCGGCCTTCACGAGGAAGCTGTCGCCGTGGCCGTGGTAGCAGCCCTCGAACTTGACGATGCGATTACGGCCGGTCGCGCCACGCGCGAGGCGGATGGCGGACAGGGTCGCCTCGGTGCCCGAGTTGACCATTCGCACCATCTCGCAGCTGGGCACGATACGGGTGATCTCTTCGGCCATCGTGACTTCGAGCGCATTCGGCACGCCGAAGCTAGTGCCGTCGATCATCACCTCCCGGATCGCCTCGAGCACTTCCTCCCGTGCATGGCCAGCGATCATCGGGCCCCAGCTACCGATGTAATCGACGTAGCGGTTGCCGTCCACGTCCTCGATCCATGCGCCCTTGGCTCGCTTCGCGAAGAACGGCTCGCCGCCCACCGACTTGAAGGCCCGCACCGGCGAATTGACGCCGCCGGGCATGAGGTCGAGGGCGCGGGTGTAGAGGGCGTGGCTGGTGTCGGTCTTCATTCTGGGGATCGGATCAGGACAGGAGAGGGGCGGTCGGTGGGGCTCCCGCCGCGCCCGGGCGGGCATCGAAGAGGGCCTGGAAGCGCCTCGCGGCGGCCAGCGGGTCGGGGGCATCGAACACCGCGCCCACCACGGCCAGCAGGTCGGCACCGGCCGCAACGAGGGTCGCGGCATTGTCCGGCGTGAGCCCGCCGATGGCCACCCGCGGCCGGTACAGAGCGGCGGCGGTGGCCAGCAGGCCGGGGGTGGCGCGTCGCGTGGTCGCCTTGGTCCGCGTCGGGAAGAAGGCGCCGAACGCGAGGTAGTCGGCGCCGGCGGCGGCGGCGCGTTCCGCGCGCGAAAGGTCGTCGTAGCAGGACGCCCCGAGCAGCAGGCCCGGCGCAGCGCCGCGTGCGTCCGCCAGATCGCCGTCGTCTTCGCCGAGGTGGGCCCCGGCGGCGCCCACGTCGAGGGCCAGGCGCCAGTCGTCATTGATGACCAGCGGCACGCCCGCCGCATCACAGAGCGCCTTCATCGCGCGTGCCTCGTCGAAGCGGCGCGGGCCATCGGCGCGCTTGTTCCGGTACTGCAGCAGGGCGGGCGCGGCCGGCAAGACCGCCGCCACGCGTTCAAGGAGTCGATCGCTGTCGTCGTCGTCGGGGGTGATCAGGTAAAGGCCGCGCAGCGTCATCACGTCATCCTACTCGTCGCGGCGTGTGCGGCGTGGCAGGCTGCCGCCATTCCACGAGATCTCTCCAAGCCATGGCCACCTCTTCCGCCTTCACCACTTGGGTCTGCGTCGTCTGCGGCTTCATCTATGACGAAGCCGAGGGCTGGCCGGCCGAGGGCATCGCGCCGGGCACCCGCTGGGCCGACGTGCCGGAGGACTGGCAGTGCCCGGAGTGCGGGGTGTCGAAAGCCGACTTCGAGATGGTCCAGGCCTGATGCTTCCCTGCGCATGGTCGGCGTCTCCCGTGGGGGAGGTCGAGCGACACGCTTTGGTCAGGGTTGCCCCGTTGTCGGGATGTCCGGCGAGAAAGTAATCACATCGCCGCGGTCGAGACCGAGGGCGTCCGAGCGTCCCGCGTTGAGTTCCAGCACGTACTTCGCCGGGCCTCGGCTCGGATAGCTCGGGCAGCGGTCGCCTGCTGTGCAGACCGGAACACCCCGTTGGATCGATACGAGCCTCCGCTCAGCATCGAAGTAAAGGATGTCCAGGGGTATCTTGGTGTTCTTCATCCAATAGGCGAGGGGCGCCTCGTTCTCGTGCACGAAAAGCATGCCGTGGTCGGCCGGCATGGATTCGCGGTACATCAGCCCTCGGGCACGTTCCTCGAAGTCATCGGCAAGTTCCACGTGGAAGCGTTGGCCTCCCAATTCCACCCAATGAGGTCCTGCGGAACCGCTGCATGCGGCGGCGCCTACGGTGGCGGCGGCGAGAAGCCAGTGGGAGAGGTGGTGTCGCATCTCGTGGTTCCAGTCTGTGGCCGGTCCGCGATTCTAGGGCGCCGACGTCCGTCGTCTGTCCCACGCTTCGTCCGGCAGCGGTTGAACTGTCTGCCATGTCACGTGGATGGCTGCTCGAGAGGGCTTGCAATCCGCGGCCTCGATTGCCTATAGTTCGCGCCCCTTCGCTGGGTGGCTTCGGAAACGGGCGGCGCGGCGGAGGGGGGTGGAGAAGAAAAAGTTGGCGCTGCGGTGTTGACGAACTTCGAAACTGCTGTATAGTGTGCGGCTCCCTCGGGC
>NZ_BAAHAS010000003.1:742500-931749 GCF_054777375.1 Silanimonas algicola
ATAGACGGTGATAGCCCAGTATGTGAAAGGGCCACGATGATGAAATTGAGTAGGGCGGGGCACGTGAAACCCTGTCTGAACATGGGGGGACCATCCTCCAAGGCTAAATACTCCTGACTGACCGATAGTGAACCAGTACCGTGAGGGAAAGGCGAAAAGAACCCCGGAGAGGGGAGTGAAATAGAACCTGAAACCGTATGCGTACAAGCAGTAGGAGCCCGCAAGGGTGACTGCGTACCTTTTGTATAATGGGTCAGCGACTTACTTTTTGTGGCGAGCTTAACCGTATAGGGTAGGCGAAGGGAAACCGAGTCTGAATAGGGCGCATAGTCGCAGGAAGTAGACCCGAAACCGGGTGATCTAGCCATGCCCAGGGTGAAGGTGCGGTAACACGCACTGGAGGCCCGAACCCACTCCTGTTGCAAAAGTAGGGGATGAGGTGTGGCTAGGAGTGAAAAGCTAATCGAACCCGGAGATAGCTGGTTCTCCTCGAAAGCTATTTAGGTAGCGCCTCGCACGAATCTTCCTGGGGGTAGAGCACTGTTATGGCTAGGGGGTCATCGTGACTTACCAAACCATGGCAAACTCCGAATACCAGGACAGACTATGCGGGAGACACACGGCGGGTGCTAACGTCCGTCGTGAAAAGGGAAACAACCCAGACCCACAGCTAAGGTCCCAAAATCATCGCTAAGTGGAAAACGATGTGGAAAGGCATAGACAGCCAGGAGGTTGGCTTAGAAGCAGCCATCCTTTAAAGAAAGCGTAATAGCTCACTGGTCGAGTCGGTCTGCGCGGAAGATTTAACGGGGCTAAGCGATGTACCGAAGCTTGGGGTGCACACTTTGTGTGCGCGGTAGAGGAGCGTTCCGTACGCCTGCGAAGGTGGCTTGAGAAGGCTGCTGGAGGTATCGGAAGTGCGAATGCTGACATGAGTAACGATAATGCGGGTGAAAAGCCCGCACGCCGAAAGCCCAAGGTTTCCTAGCGCAACGTTCATCGGCGCAGGGTGAGTCGGCCCCTAAGGCGAGACCGAAAGGTGTAGTCGATGGGAAGCTGGTTAATATTCCAGCACCTCGCGTGAGTGCGATGGGGGGACGGAGAAGGGTAAGTGTACCGGGCGTTGGTTGTCCCGGGGAAAGTGCAAAGGCTTGGGCGGTAGGCAAATCCGCTGCCCTTTAAGGCCGAAGTACGAGACGAGTCCTATCGGACGAAGTCACCGATCCCACGCTTCCAGGAAAAGCCTCTAAGCTTCAGCTCACGCAAGACCGTACCGTAAACCGACACAGGTGGGTAGGATGAGAATTCTCAGGCGCTTGAGAGAACTTGGGTGAAGGAACTAGGCAAAATAGTACCGTAACTTCGGGAGAAGGTACGCCTCCAGCAATGGAGGCCGCAGTGACCAGGCCGCTGCGACTGTTTATCAAAAACACAGCACTCTGCAAACACGAAAGTGGACGTATAGGGTGTGACGCCTGCCCGGTGCTGGAAGGTTAAGTGATGGGGTCAGCGCAAGCGAAGCTCTTGATCGAAGCCCCAGTAAACGGCGGCCGTAACTATAACGGTCCTAAGGTAGCGAAATTCCTTGTCGGGTAAGTTCCGACCTGCACGAATGGCGTAACGACAGCGGCGCTGTCTCCACCCAAGGCTCAGTGAAATTGAAATCGCTGTGAAGATGCAGCGTTCCCGCGGCAAGACGGAAAGACCCCGTGAACCTTTACTATAGCTTTACATTGAACGTTGAGTTCGTCTGTGTAGGATAGGTGGGAGGCTATGAAACCGAGGCGCCAGCTTCGGTGGAGCCATCCTTGAAATACCACCCTGATGTGCTTGACGTTCTAACCTGGGCCCGTTATCCGGGTCGGGGACCATGTATGGTGGGTAGTTTGACTGGGGCGGTCTCCTCCCAAAGAGTAACGGAGGAGCACGAAGGTACGCTCAGCGCGGTCGGACATCGCGCAATGTGTGCAAAGGCAGAAGCGTGCTTGACTGCAAGATCGACGGATCAAGCAGGTACGAAAGTAGGTCTTAGTGATCCGGTGGTTCTGTATGGAAGGGCCATCGCTCAACGGATAAAAGGTACTCCGGGGATAACAGGCTGATACCGCCCAAGAGTTCATATCGACGGCGGTGTTTGGCACCTCGATGTCGGCTCATCACATCCTGGGGCTGTAGTCGGTCCCAAGGGTATGGCTGTTCGCCATTTAAAGTGGTACGCGAGCTGGGTTCAGAACGTCGTGAGACAGTTCGGTCCCTATCTGTCGTGGGCGTTGGAGATTTGAGAGGGGCTGCTCCTAGTACGAGAGGACCGGAGTGGACGAACCTCTGGTGTTCCGGTTGTCACGCCAGTGGCACTGCCGGGTAGCTATGTTCGGAAGCGATAACCGCTGAAAGCATCTAAGCGGGAAGCGCGCCTCAAGATGAGATCTCCCGGGACACAAGTCCCCTAAAGGAACGATGAAGACTACGTCGTTGATAGGTCGGGTGTGTAAGTGCAGTAATGCATTGAGCTTACCGATACTAATGATCCGTGCGGCTTGATCATATAACCTCAAGTTGCCTTGCCCTTCGACACAGAAGACAAGTCAAACCAAACTGTTACGTCACAAGACCCTATGAGAGCGTGAGCGCTTGAGCCAACAGGCAACAGCGACCCTCCACCCTCTCCCTGGTGAACATAGCTGCGTGGAACCACCCGATCCCATCCCGAACTCGGAAGTGAAACGCGCACGCGCCGATGGTAGTGTGCATCCGCATGCGAGAGTAGGTCATCGCCAGGGCCTTACACCTAAACCCCGCCCCTCATAGGGCGGGGTTTTTCTTTGCACAAATCGGACGGCCATGGAGCACCTGCGTCGACGGGCGCCGCTGATGGCTCACCAGCGGAAACGGCGTTCGCGTCTTGCTGTTGGTTGCAAACTTAGCCGCTTACTTTGGGTCCGCGTCACAGGCGATGCGACAGCAGCGCGCGGAGCTCAGCCTTCTCGTCATCGCCGAGCGTCGGCTGGGATTTCAGCCACTCGAGGCGCTGCGCCATGGCTTGTTGGCACAGCTTCCTCACGCAGCCCAGGAAGTCCGCCTCTAGGCCGGCATCGTCGCCAGCCATCGGTTGTGCGGCGAGCTTCCGCAGTGCTTCGACCTGCGGATGATCGGCGCATGACTCGAGTAAGGCGCCGGTGCTGAGTCCGGGGCGATGGCTGGCGAGCTTCACCAGTTCCACAAACAGCGGTACGCCCGGCTGCTCCAGCGTTTCGATCCAGTCGAGGTCGGTCACGTGTTCGGCCAGTGCGGGGCGGCTGAGCAGCAGGCTGATGGCGGTGCGCACCAAGCTGCGTCGATGGTCGACGCCCGCCGGGCGTGGCGCACTCAACGTCGGGAGCTCGGCAAGGATGCGGTCGGCCGCCGTGCGAGGGCGCCGTCCGTAGCCCCCGCGATCGAATCGCGACGCGCCGTCGCTGCTTGCCGACCGCCGCGGGAAGCGTTCGTTGCTCAGCTGCGGCACGCTGACGAGATAGCCTTCCGGCATGCGCCCTTGGGACATGTCGAGCGCGTCGCGCTGGATCTGGCTGCCGAGCTCGACCAGCTCGCGCGTGAAGTCGGCGAGCTTGGCGCTCGCATGAAAGCCGACTTCCGTCCGCTGCACGAGCAGCGCCTGCATGCGATCGCGGAATTCGCCGTCGGGAATGCGGGCGATGTAGGCCTTCGCACGCTCCGCCAATCGCGACTTGCCGTCGGCGCTGGAAAGATCGACGTCGTTGGCCAACTGGGCGAAGAAGAACTCGCTCAGGGGCTGTGCGGAGGCCAATGCGGCGTCGAGGGCGGCCGCGCCCTGGGAGCGGACGACGGTGTCCGGGTCTTCGCCCTCCGGCAGGAACAGGAAAAACGCCTGGCGACCGTCGGTCATGCGCGGGAGTACGGACTCGAGGGCTTTCCACGCCGCGCGGCGACCGGCCGCGTCGCCATCGAAGCAGAAATAGACATCGCCTGCGTTGCGGAACAGAAGCTCCGCATGGTCGGGCGTCGTGGCGGTGCCCAGCGTGGCGACGGCGGTGGTGATGCCGAACTGCCAGAGCGAGACGACGTCCATGTAGCCTTCGACCACGATGAGGCGAGGCACCTTGCTGTGCGCCTGGCGCGCATGCCACAGGCCGTAGAGCTCGCGGCCCTTGTGAAACAGCACCGTCTCCGGGGAGTTCAGGTACTTCGGGCCGTCGTCCTTCTCGATGACGCGTCCGCCGAACGCGATGACGCGTCCGCGGCGGTCGTGGATCGGGAACATCACGCGGGCACGGAACTTGTCGTACATGCGGCCGCTGTCGTTCTTCGACAGCAGTCCGGCTTTGTCGAGCAGGTCGATGCGACGGGCATCGCCCTTGCCGAGCGCATCGATCAGGCCGTTCCACCCATCGGGCGCCCAGCCGATGCCGAACTTCTCGATGGTGGCGGCGTCCAACCCGCGCTTCTCGAGGTAGCGCTTGGCGACCTCGCTGTTCGCGAGCTCGCGCTGGAAGTACTTCTGCGCGGCATCGAGCGCGGCATAGAGGTCCTGGCCCTCGCGCGGCGCCTCGCGGCCGCCGGCTTCGCGCGGCACTTCGAGGCCGAGCCGTTTCGCGAGTTCCTCGACCGCGTCGACGAACTCGAGGCGGTCGTACTCCATCAGGAACTTGATTGGCGTGCCGTGCGCGCCGCACCCGAAGCAGTGGTAGAACTGCTTCGTCGGGCTGACGTAGAACGACGGCGTGCGCTCGTCGTGGAACGGGCAGCACGCGGTGTATTCCTTGCCCTTGCGCTTCAGCGGGACGCGCGAGCCGATCAGCTCGACGATATCGACGCGAGCGAGCAGTCCATCGATGAAGCTGTCGGGGATGCGGCCGGCCATGGGGGAAGCTTACGGCTTCGGGCCGGCGCGCAGGGCGATGACCGGCGCCGCCGTGCGGCGCATCGTGGCCGCAAGGGGCACGGCGCGGCTCAGCCGGCCAGTGCGGCCTTGAGGCGCTGCGGGACGAGGCCCATGTCGGCCTTGCCGGCGAGCTTCGGCTTCAGCACGCCCATGACCTTGCCCATCGCGGCGGGGCCGGTGCCGGCATTGGCCTCGGCGATCGCGGACTGGATGGCGGCATCGATCTCGGCTTCGGAGAGCTGGGCCGGCAGGTAAGCCTGGATGATGGCCATCTCGGCCTTCTCGACGGCGGCGAGGTCCTCGCGGCCCGCACCCTCGTACTGGCTGATCGAGTCCTTGCGCTGCTTGACCATCTTCTCGAGCACGGCCAGCACGGCCGCGTCATCGAGCGTGATGCGTTCGTCGACTTCCTTCTGCTTCAGGGCGGCATTGATGAGGCGGATGGTGGCGAGGCGATCCTTCTCGCCGGCCTTCATCGCGGTCTTCATGTCGTCGGTGAGCTGCTGCTTGAGGGACATGGGATTCTCCGGGGCTGGAAAAACAAAAAGCCGGCGACGCCTGAGGCGGGCCGGCTTCTTGCGGCAGGCGCCGCGCTCAGTAGAGGCGCTGGCGCTTGGTGACGTCGCGCGACGAGCGGCGCAGCTGACGCTTCACGGCGGCAGCGGCCTTGCGCTTGCGCTCCTGCGTCGGCTTTTCATAGAACTCGCGCTTGCGCGTCTCGGCGAGGACGCCGGCCTTTTCGCAGGTGCGCTTGAAACGACGGAGCGCGAACTCGAACGGCTCGTTCTCGCGGACTTTGACGTTGGGCATAGGGGTTCTCGGGTCGACAAAATACCCGGTGCTCCGGGTGAGCCGCGTATGATACGCGGGCTTTCCGGGGCCGTGCAAGTCAGCCCCGCCCCTTGTTCAGGACTGGCCTCCGCTGCCCACCGGCACGCCGCGCCGGCCGCCCATGCCCCGCGCACCCCATGATCGTCCTCGGCCTCGAATCCTCCTGCGACGAAACCGGCGTGGCCGTGTACGACACGGCACGCGGCCTGCGGGCGCATGCGCTCTACAGCCAGGTGGCCCTGCATGCCGAATATGGCGGCGTGGTGCCGGAACTCGCCAGCCGCGACCACGTCCGCAAGCTGCTGCCGCTGGTACGCCAGACCCTCGACGAGGCCGGGGTCGCCGTGGCCGATCTGGACGGCGTGGCCTACACGGCGGGCCCTGGCCTGATCGGCGCGCTGCTGGTCGGGGCCGCGACCGGCCGCGCGTTGGCCTGGGCGCTGGACGTGCCCAGCGTGGGCGTCCACCACATGGAAGGGCACCTGCTCTCGCCGCTGCTGGAAGCCGGCGCCGCGCCGCCGCCCTTCGTCTGCCTGCTCGTTTCGGGCGGGCACACCCAGCTTGTCGCGGTGGAGGGCATCGGCCGCTACACCCTGCTCGGCGAGACCTTGGACGACGCGGCCGGCGAAGCCTTCGACAAGACCGCGAAGATGCTGGGCCTGCCGTATCCCGGTGGCCCGCAACTCGCCGCGCTGGCCCTGCAGGGGCGGGCGGCGGCCGAGGCCGAGGGGCGGCGCGAGAGCCGCTTCAAGTTCGCGCGGCCCATGACCGACCGGCCCGGGCTCGATTTCAGCTTCAGCGGCCTGAAGACCCAGGTGCTGCTGGCCTGGCAGGCCTCGGACCGCGCCGACGCGACCAAGGCCGATCTCGCCCTCGGCTTCGAGGATGCCGTGACCGAGACGCTGGCCATCAAGTGCGAGCGTGCCCTGCGCGAAACGGGCATGAGGGCGCTCGTCGTCGCCGGCGGCGTCGGGGCCAACCGGCAGCTTCGGGCCCGCCTCGCGGCGCTGGCTGCGAAGCGCAAGCTCGCGGTGAGCTTCCCGCGCCTCGAGTTCTGCACCGACAATGGCGCGATGATCGCCTTCGCCGGCGCGACCCGGCTCGCGGCTGGGCAGCGCGACTTCGAGTTCCGCGTGCAGCCGCGCTGGGACATGGCCAGCCTCGACGCTGTCGCGGCCTTGCCATCGCCGCTGGCAGGCTGAGCGCTCCTTGCAAGGACTTCCGATGGACAAGGTTTTCGTCGAGGCGCTCGAGATCGAGTGCACGATCGGCATCCACGACTGGGAACGGCGCATCCAGCAGCCGATCGTCCTCGACATCGAGATGGGCTTCGACAACCGCAAGCCCGCGGACAGCGACGCCATCGAGGACGCGGTCGACTACACGACGGTGATCGAGATCGCCCGCCGTACCGCGATCGAGGGGAAGTACCGGCTGCTGGAGGCCTGCGCGGGTGCCATCGCCGAACATGTGCTCCGGGAGTTGCCCGTCCATTCCGTCTCGGTGACGGCCCGGAAGCGGATCCCTTCGTCGCCGGCAGCGGCCGTCGGGATCGTCGTCCACAGGGCGAGAGACCATGGTTGATTCGAAGAACCTCATCAGCCTGCCGCCCTGGGTGCGCCTGCTGCTGGTTGGCATCCTGCTCGTCCTGTTCGTCGGGTCGGCATGGTTGGTCCTGGCGAACGTGGGCAACACCGGCTTCCGCGACTGGTTCCTGGTCTGCATGTCCATCCTCCAGATGGCGGCGACCGGACTGTTGTTCGCCCTCGTGCTTTTCTTCGCCGAGGCCGACGTCAGTGTCGCCACGCTTCGTGACAAGACCCGGCGATGGCTGCTGGACCATCTCCCCCGCTATCTGCGGAAGATCACCGCTGAAGGCGACTTGAAGGTGCGTGTCGCGCCACCGGCCGGTATCCGCGACATCTTCGGCGCGCAGTATGAAATCGCACTGGACGGGGAGGCCGGAGCGCAGGCCCCCGTGCTCCGCTGCTGGGTCGGCCTGAACGTCAATCGCGTGATCGTCATCTTCTGGGCGGATTCACCACTCACCCAGGAGCTCAGGAATGCTTTTGCACCGACCTTCGCCGGCGCGCGTAGCGTGGGTTGGACGAGGGTGAAGTACCAACCCGTGAAGCCTGGCGGCCGAGACGTCACGTCGATCTGGACGACGTGGACGATCGACGGCGAGGGCTTCCTGAAGAGCCCGGAGAAACAGCTCTTCGTCGCCCAGGACATCGCGATGATGACGCAATCCGTGCTCCGGTCGGCGATGCGGAACAACGTGTCGCTCGTCGTCGGCGACCAGTGGCCACGGCCGCTCTAGAACGAGGATAGAACCCCATGAACGTTCTCATCAGTGGCGGGTCGAAAGGGATCGGCTTGGCGATCGCGAGGGCCTTCCTCGCGAACACCAGCCATGTGGGGATCTGCGCCCGGGGAGAGCGGGCGCTGCAGGGAGCCCTGGCGACAACGCCCGGGCTGTCGGGGTTCCGCGCGGACGTGACCGTCGAGTCGGACTGCCTCGGCTTCGTGGAGTGGGGGGCGGAACGCTTCGGTGGCATCGACGTCCTCGTCAACAACGCCGGGTTCTTCGATCCGTGCACGTTGGCGGAAAGCGACACCTCGCGGTTCGTGTCGGCCATGGACGCCAACCTGCGATCGGCCTTCATGCTCACCAAGGCCGCGATGCCCCATCTTGAGGCTTCGTCCCATGCGACGATCATCAATATCGCCAGCGTGGCATCGATCAAGGGCTATCCGAGCGGGTTCGCCTACTCGGTCGCCAAGCACGGGCTCTTGGGTATGTCGCGCAGCCTCCGGGAGGAGCTCAAGCCCAAGAACATCGCTGTCGTCGCGATCCTCCCGGGTGCCACGCTCACCGACTCGTGGGCGGGGGTGGATCTTCCGGCCGCGCGGTTCATGGCGCCATCGGACGTCGCCGAGGTCGCGGTGCTGGCCCATCGCTTGAGCCGATCGGCCGTCCTCGAGGAAGTCATCATGCGGCCCATGCAGGGAGACATCGGTTGAACCCCGTCGAACGCGAAGTCCAGATCGAGATCAGCAAGGAGGACATCAAGTTCTCCGCCGCGCATTTCACCATCTTCCCGGACGGTTCCCGGGAGCGCCTCCACGGCCACAACTACCGGGTCCGCATGGTCGCGACCTACGTCGTTCGCGGCGACGGCATGGCGGTCGACTACGGCCTGCTGAAGCGGGCCCTGCGCAAGGTCTGTGCCGGTCTCGACGAGTATCTCTTGCTGCCGTCGGCATCGCGCTACCTGCGCATCGCAGAAGCCGACGGGGCCATCGAAGCCACGATCGGCCCCTCGCGGTTCGTTTTCCCCGCCGGCGACGTCATCGTGTTGCCCGTCGAGAACATCACCGGCGAGGCCCTCGCCGAGGTGGTCCGATCCGACGTGCTCCGGACGCTCGCCGAGTCGGGGGTCGAGCTTCCATCGCGGTGCGAGGTCGGCATCGGCTCCGGTGATGGACAATGGGTGACGGTCTCCGGCTGAATCCTCCTTCCGTGGATGCCGCCTGCCTTCCCGGGCGGCGTTGCCGCCCCGCCCCACCGTCCTCCGGATGACGCATGAGCACTTTCGGCCTTCCCGAACCCAGCATCGAGGCGAGGGCCCACAGTGCCCGCCTCGCCGCGCTCCTGCAGGCGGCCATTCGCCACGAGCGCGGAACGATCTCCTTCGCCCGCTTCATGGAGCTGGCCTTGTACGCGCCGGGACTCGGCTATTACAGCGCCGGGGCGAGCAAGTTCGGCGAAGCCGGCGATTTCATCACCTCGCCCGAGCTCGGCAACGTGTTCGCGGAATGCGTCTGCGAGGCGGTATCGCCCATTCTGCGTGGCTTGCCGCATCCTGGATTCCTCGAGCTCGGCGGGGGTAGTGGCGCGTTCGCCATCGCCTTCCTGCAGCATGCGGAGCGCCTCGGCGTGTTGCCCGAGCGTTACGCCATCCTCGAACCCAGCGCCGATCTCCGGCAGCGCCAGCAGCAGCGGCTGCGGGAGCATCTGCCACCGGCGGTGTTCGCGCGTTGCGACTGGCTGGACGGGCCGCCGGAGGGCGAATGGGCCGGCGTGCTGTTCGCCAACGAAGTTCTGGATGCGCTGCCGACCACGCGTTTCGCGATCCGCGGGGGCGAGGTGTACGAGGAGTTCGTCAGTCTCGATGCGAAGGGCGAATTCATCCGCGTGGACCAGCCCGCCGATGCCTTGGTGCGCGCATCGGTGCGCCACGTCGAACGCACGCTGGGAGCGCCGCTGCCGGACGGTTACCGCTCCGAGGTGCTGCCCCAGCTTCCGTACTGGATACAGGCCATCGGCGGCTTGCTGAAACACGGGGCCATGCTGTTCGTCGACTACGGCTACCCGCGCCGCGAGTTCTACCTGCCGGAGCGTAGCGACGGCACGCTGGTCTGCCATTACCGCCATCGCGCGCACGGTGATCCGTTCTTCCTGCCGGGGCTGCAGGACATCACCGCCTTCGTCGATTTCACCGCGTTGGCCGAAGCCGGCACGAATGCCGGTTTCGATTTCGCCGGCTATTGCAGCCAGTCGAGCTTCCTCATCGCCAATGGCTTGCCCCAGCGCATCGCCGAGGCCGAGGCCTTGGTCGACGATCGCGAGCGTTACCGCCGCACCAATGAGATCCGCAAGCTGACGATGCCGGGCGAGATGGGTGAGCGCTTCCAGGTGATGGGCTTCACCCGCGACGTCGACCTCTCGGCGGCATTCGCTTTCGGCGAACTGTCGAGGCGGCTGTGAGCGGGGCGACGATGGGCGATCGCATCGCGCTGCGTTGGCGCGGGGCTTGGATCGGACTCTGGGCCGTCGGCTGGGCGCTGTGCCTTCTGCTGTCGCTCGGCCCACCCGTGCCAGGCGCGGCGCCGCTGTTTCCCCATGCCGACAAACTGAACCACGCGCTGGCCTACGCCGCCTTGGCGTGGTGGGCGATGGGCTGCTTCGCGACGACACCGGGTCGTCGCGCGGCCCTGCTGTCGCTGCTGGTGCTCGGCGCGGCGATGGAATGGGCGCAGGGCGCGCTCACCGTGGACCGGCAGCGCGACGCCTTGGACATGTTGGCCAACGCACTGGGCGTGGGCCTCGGCACCGCGCTCGGTTTATGGATCAGCCTGCCGGCGTGGCTGGAGGCACGGCTCCGCCGCTGAGGGCCCGCCGTGCCGCGCCGATCGCGGCGATGCGGGCCTTTTTCAAGGCCTCGCCGATGGCCGGACCCGCCAGGCCGTCGCGCATGACGTCCTTGGCCTGCAGGGCGAGGGCGGCATCGCGGCAGGCGCGCAGTGCCCGGCCCTGCGGGTAGTCGGATTCGGCATGGCCAAGTCGGCCGCGCTTGTCGGCTTCGCACACGGACGCGAGCGCGTCGATGCGCGAGCCCTGGCGCAGGCCGCCGCAGCGCTCGATCAGCTCGTACACCGTCGCGTCGCGAAGTTCGTCGAAACGGTGCACGTTGAGGTGCTCGCGGCAGGCGTCGGTGGCGAGCTGGGTCTCGGCGTTCGGCACCTTGAGGCGCGCGCACAGCGCGGCGAGGGGCTTCAGGCCCGCGTGTTCGTGCATCGGATGGCGGGGCAGCACGTCGGCCGGCGTCAGCGCCTTGCCAAGGTCGTGCGTGAGCGCGGCGAAGCCGATGGCGGCCTCGCCCGGCGCCAGCCTCGCCGCCATGTCGACCACCATCTCGACATGCACGCCGGTGTCCACTTCCGGGTGGTACTCGGCGCGCTGCGGCACGCCGTACAGGGCGTCCACCTCGGGCAGCACGACGGCCAGCGCGCCGCAGGTGCGCAGCGTCTGCAGGAAGGCGGAGGGTTGGGCTTCGCCGAGCGCGCGCTTCAGCTCCTGCCAGACGCGCTCGGGCACGAGGTGGGCGAGCTCGTCGGCCTCGACCATGCCGCGCATCAGGGCGAGCGTGTCGTCGTGGACGCGGAAGCCGAGTGGGGCGAAGCGCGCCATGAAGCGGGCGGCGCGCAGCACGCGGAGCGGATCCTCGGCGAAGGCCGGGCTGCAGTGGCGCAGCACGCGGGCCTCGAGGTCGGCGTGGCCATCGAGCGGATCGACGAGCGCGCCGTCCGCCGCCTGGGCCATCGCATTGATGGTGAAGTCGCGGCGCCGCAGGTCGTCCTCGAGCGTCACCGAGCGGTCGGCATGCACGACGAAGCCGGTGTAGCCGCGCCCGGACTTCCGTTCGGTTCGGGCCAGGGCGTATTCCTCGCCGGTATCCGGATGGAGGAAGACGGGAAAGTCCGCGCCGACCGCGCGGAAGCCCCCCGCGCGCATCGAATCCACGTCGGTGCCGACCACGACCCAGTCGCGATCGCCGGGCGCACGACCCAGCAGGGCGTCGCGTACGGCGCCTCCGACGAGGTAGACGTGGGCGTCAGCGGGCAGTGCTGCGGTAGCGGTCATAGCGCGGCTGCTTTTCCGCGGGGGAACCCAGGATCGTCGCGAGCTGCTGGCCGATGCGCGTCGGGGTGATGCCGAGCTGGTGCAGGCCGTCGATGGCGCCGACCGAGTCGAGCTTCAGCGAGCGGTAGTTGTCGGAGGAGAACGGCTTGCCCGGCACGAAGTCGAAAGCGAAGGCCTGCAGGCGGGCCAGCGCATCGGGCAGCGGCACGACCACGCGCTTCAGGCCCAGCTGCTTCGCCGTCAAGCGCACGAGCTCGCCGAGCGCCATCACGTCGGCACCGTAGAGCTCGTAGACCTGCCCGACCGTCGCGCGCGAGTGCAGGGCGCGGCGCATGGCCTCGACCACGTCGCCGACATACACCGGGGCGAAGCGCGTGCCGGCTTTCGCCAGCGGCAGGACGGGGCTGAGCTTCAGCAGCTCGGCGAAGCGGCAGAAGAAGCCGTCGCCGATGCCGAAGATCACCGAGGGTTCGAAGATCGTCCAATCGAGGCCGCTGGCCTTCACCGCGGCCTCCGCCTCGCCTCGGGTCTTCAAGTAGAAGCTGTCGCCGCGGCCGGCGTTGAGCGAGCTCATCTGCAGCAGGCGCTGGACTCCCGCCAGCTGGCAGGCGGCAATGACGAGCTTGGTCAGCGCCACATGGGCGCGGTGGAACCCGCGGCCGTTGTCGCCCGCCTCGTTGAGGATGCCGACGAGGTTGATGACCGCGTCGGTGCCGGCGAACGTCGCTTTCAACAATTCGGGATCGTAGACATCGCCTGTGACGACACGCGTGCCGGGCGGCAGGAGGCGCACGAGGTGCGCGTGCGGATTCCGCGACAGCACGGTGAGCTGGTGGCCTTCCTGGGCGAGGCGGGCGAGGAGGACTCGGCCGACGAAACCGGTGGCGCCGAGCAGGGTGATCTTCATGGTCGCTCCTTCAGCGGGCGGTGGGCGCGGCCGAGGACACGGCAGCGTCGTGCGGGGTGGCGCAGGCGAACTGCCGTGGATGGTGGTCGTCGCGCCCTTCCAGGCGATCGGTCAGCGAACGTGTCCGCCCGTCGAGCCGCCAGTCGTAGATGACGCTGAAGGCCAGTACTCTCGGCACGTACTCGCGGGTCTCCCGGAACGGGATCGTCTCGATCCAGTAGTCGGCCGGAAGCGAGGGCCTCGCCGTCATCCAGCGCTGCACCGCGCCCTGCCCGGCGTTGTAGGCGGCGATCGCGCGGTAGGCGAGGCCGCCGTTGTCGCCGATGCGCTGGGCGAGATAGGCCGTGCCCAGCGGTACGTTCACTTCCGGGCGGAACAGGCTGTCCGCGCCGTGGTACGGCAGGCCGAGACGGCGTGACACGCCCTCGGCCGTGGACGGCAGCAGCTGCATCAGGCCCCGCGCATTCGCCGGCGAGCGCGCTTCCGGCATGAAGGCGCTCTCGGCGCGGGTGAGCGCGGCGACCAGCGAGGGCTCGAGGCCGTGCTTCCGCGCCTCGCGGCGGATCAGCGCCTCGTGGTGGAGCGGGAAGCGCAGCGAGTAGTACTGCAGCGCCTGCGGGTTCGCCGGCATGCCGAACAGGGCGCGATCGTACCAGCGGGCCCGCATCGCCTTCTGCACGGCCAGCACGCGCCGAGTGTCGTCCATGCCGGATACCGCCGCCTGCCACTCCAACGCGGCCAGCGCCGGGCGCTTGATGCGGAACAGCTCGATCGCACGCACCAAGGCCGCGTTGCGTTCGACGTCGCGGCCGATGCGTGCGTCGTTGGACGGGTCGCGCGGGCAGAGTGCGTAGGGCGTGCCGGCGCGATCGGCGGCGAGGAAGCCGTGGAAGGTCGGACTCCTGGCGGCTGCGGCGAAAAGCGGCCGGGCCGCCGCGGGATCCCCGAGGTCTTCGCGCAGGCGTGCCTCGAAGTACTGCCATTGCGCGGTACCCCGTAGCGCCGCCGGCATGCGCTCGATGGCTTTCAGTGCCGCGACACGGTCACCACGCGCGAGCGCTTCGCGCACGGCCCAGCCATGCAGGGCCTCGTCGAAGGCGGCATCCGGCACGGCGGCGAGCCGGCGTGCCGCTTCCGCGCCGTAGTTCGCGGCGGTCCAGAGCGCGATCGCCGCGCGCACCGCGCCGTGCTCCCGGCTGTTCTCGGGAAGCAGCGCCGCGTGCGATGCGAGGGAGCGCTCGGCGGCCCCCGGATCGCGGCGCGCGAGGCGCGTCAGGCCGATCTCCGCCATCGCGCGGCTTCGGGCGTCTTTCGGCCACTGCGCGGCGCGGGCGTGTGGGGCGTCGATGAACGCGGCGTAGTCGCGGATCAGGCCCAGTTCGGTCTCGGGCAGGTTGCGCGCCGCGGCGCGCATCAACCCGGTGTTGCCGGCGCGTGCGGCGAGCTCGATGCGTTGCCAGCGCAGGGCGGGCGTAAGCTCGCCCCGCTGGGCGAGGGCGGTGAACACCGGATCGCAGGCGCCGGGTTGCGAATCGGCGCTGAGCCACAGTCCGGTGGCGGCCTGGATCCAGGTCGCATCGACGGCATTGGTGGCGAGTTTCGCCTGCAGCGAGTAGCACTGCAGGGTGACGTCACCGCCCGGCCGGTCATGCAAGAGGAAATCGGCCCAGCGCCCGTCGGCGGCGGCGCGGCGAAGCCATGCGTGGCGAAGCCGTGTGGCCGCGGGCTGGGGGCCGAGGTCCTGGAGCAGGCCCTCGAGTCTTTCACTGCTGATGCCGGGCAGGTCGCGCTCGAGCACAAGCACGTCCAGCCAGCCGGAAAGCGGATGCGATTGCAGGCGAGCGACGTCTGCGCGCGTGAGCTGCCCGCGGTCGGCGGCCTCGAACGCGGCGCGCACCTCGGCGCGCCGTACGGTGGGTGACTCGCCCTGCGCCGCGCTTGCCGCGACAATGCCGCCGATGACGGCGAAGGAAATGAAGAGGTTTCGCATGCCCGGCAGTGTAACGGAGCCCCTGCGTGATGCCTGAGTTCACCTGGCTCGCGTTTCCCCTGCTCGGCGTGGTGGCCGGCGTGCTCGCCGGCCTGCTCGGCATCGGCGGCGGCATTGTTCTGGTGGCGGCGTTGGCCGCGTTGATGCCCTTGTTCGGTGTCCCCGGATCGAGCGTGATGCATGTCGCCTTGGCCACGTCCCTGGCCTCGATCATCGTCACGGCCGGCGCCTCCACCAATGCCCATCGGAAGCGCGGCAGCGTGATGTGGCCGACAGTGGCTTGGCTCACGCCCGGCCTCGCGCTCGGCGGCGTGGCTGGCGGCGTCTGGGCGGTGGGCGTCGATGGCGCAACCCTTGCCATGCTGGTCGGCGTGTTCTGCCTGCTGATGGCGATGCGCATGGCGTGGCCGCAGCGGGTAACGCCTTCCGCGACGGCGCCCGCGCTGGTGGCGCCCGTGCCCCGCGGCCCCTGGTTGGGCGCGGCCGGCGGCATCATCGGCGCCGTCTCCGCGGTCGTGGGTATTGGCGGTGGAAGCCTGACGGTGCCGCTGCTGGTGTCGCGCGGGGTGGAAACCGTGCGCGCCGTGGGCACGTCGTCGGCTTGCGGCATCGTGATCGCGCTGGCCGGTGCGGCGACCTACGCGCTCGCCCCGTCGACCGGTTCCCCGTCGGCACCCGGCCCCGGTGCGACGACCGCGTTCGGGATGATCGGCCACGTGCACGTGCCGGCGGCCTTGGGCATCGGCGTGGGCGCTTGGATCGCGGCGCCATACGGCGTGCGACTGGCGCATCGCCTCAGCGGCGTGGCGTTGGCGCGGGTGTTCGCCATCGCGTTGGCCGCGGTGGGCGCGGCGCTCCTGTGGCCATGACCCCGCTTTGGCCTAGTCCGGCGACGCGTTGGCGATCGGTTCCAGCGTGACGGCCACGGCCAGATGGTCCGATCCCGCGGCGGGGATCGCTTCGTAGTCGGCGACGCGGAATCCTGCCGTGAAAACGTGGTCGAGCGAACGCGTCGGCCCCCAGCTGGGGAACGTGGCGATCCGCTCCGGCGGGGGCACCAGGGCGGTGCGCCGGTAAAGACCCTCGAATTCGCGCGAAGTGGCCGGGCAGTTGAAGTCGCCCATCAGCACGAGACGTGCTTCGTCGGCGAGCAGCTCGCCGAGGAAATCAAGCTGCTGCCGTCGCGACTGCACCCCGAGCGACAGGTGCGTGACCGCCAGTGCCCACGCCGCCCGACCTTCGCCGAAGCGGGCGAGCATCACGCCGCGGCCGCCCAGTCGGCCGGGGAGGGCGTAGTCGAACACGGCTTTGGGCGCGAGCCGCGCGAGGAGTCCGTTGGCGCTGCTGGCGATGCGGCCGACGCGGCGATTCGGTTGGTGGCTCCAGTAAGGAAAGCCCCCGCGTTCGGCGAGGGCTTGGGTCTGGTTGGTGAACCCGGAGCGCAGGCTGCCGGGGTCGCTCTCCTGCAGCCCGACGATGTCGAACGGACGCGCCAGCGCCGCCAAGGCGTCGAGGTTGCGCTGCTTGCCGTTCGGCAGGACGTGGCCCCAGCCCCGCACCACGTAGTCGCGGTAGGCGCGGGTGCTGTGGCCGGCCTGGATGTTGGCGCTCAGCAGGCGCAGCGTCGTGGGCTCAGCGGGCCGGGGCGGGCTTCGGCGCGGCGGCAGGCGCGGCGGCCGGGCGGGCCGGCGCCGAGGCGCGCTCGCGGGCGACGAGGTAGTCGATCGTGCGCAGCAGGCCTTCCCATCCGCCCTCGCGGGTCGCGTTGAGGCGGTACTTGCCCGCGACGATGACGGTGGGCGTGGAGTTCGCACCGGTGCGCTGGGCGAACTGCTTCGAGCGGTTGACCCGCGACGTGACGCCGAAGCTGTTCATCGTGTCGAGCACCTGCTTGCGGTCGAGCCCGAGGCTGGCGTAGACGTCGGCGACTTCTTCAGGACTGCCGGTCGTGATCTTGCGGTCGACGTGGAACGCACGGAAGAACGGCGTATGCGTGCGCTCGGTGGCCCCCAGCGTCTCGGCGGCATAGAAGCCGCGGGCGAGGTTGTCGATGGCGCCGCCGAAGGCCGCATGCACGTAGGTGACCCGGACGTCGGCGGGGGCATTCGCCTTCCAGCGCTCGAAGTACGGGTTGAAGTCGGCACAGGCCGGGCAGTGATAGCTGAAGACCTCCGCCACTTCGATCTTGCCGGGGGGGCCGAAGGTCGGCTGCGCGGGCGAGATCACTTCGTAGTCGATGCCGAGGCGCGGGGCGCCGCCTGCGGCCTGGGCGACGCTGAGACCGGGAACGACAAGGGCGGCAAGCAGGGCGAGCGAGCGGAGCATCGGGAATCCTCGGGTCGGAAATGAAAAGCCGGCGGTAGGCCGCCGGCTCGCAGGTTCGGATCGCGGGGCGGGAGGAAAGTTCCCGCCGCCGTTCAGCGGGCGGCGGCCGTCGCGTCGGCCGGGGCGGCGTCGCGGACGTCATGCAGGCCCTGCAGGTAGCTGGCCAGCGAGTCGATCTCTTCGTCGGTCAGGTTGCGGGCCACGGCCGCCATGATGGCGTTCGCGTTGCCGTCCTTGCCCCAGACCATCCCGTCGCGGAAAGCGCGGAGCTGCAGCGCGGTGTACTGCGCGTGCTGCGCGTGCAGCGCAGGCCAGCTCGGGCCGGGGACGCCGGCGCCGGCCGGGCCATGGCAGGCGGCGCAGGACGGGATGCCACGGGCGGCATCGCCGGAGCGGTAAAGCCTCTGGCCGACCTCGTAGAACTTGCGGCCGGCGTTCGGGCCTTCCGCGATGAGCGACTCGTCAGCGACGCCCGGACGCGGCGTCTGCTTGGCGAAGTAGGCGCCGATGTCGCGCATGTCCTGCGAGGACAACGTGGCCGCGAAGCCCAGCATGATGGCGTTGTCACGTTCGCCACTCTTGAAGAGCGCCAGCTGGCGGGCGATGTAGTGCTCGTGCTGGCCGGCCAGGTTCGGGTACTGAGGGTCCGCGGCATTGCCGTCGGCGCCATGGCAAGCCGCGCAGGACGCAGCCTTGGCCTCGCCGGCCGTGGCGTCGCCCGGCATGGCAGGACCGTCGGCCGGCAGCTCGGTGGCGACCGCGACAGGGGCTTCCGCGGTGGGCGTGACATCGGCCGCCGGCGCTTCCGCCGCGGCGGGTGCGGCCGCCGGGACTTCGGTCGACTGGGCGATCGCGACGCCGGCCAGGGCGAGCGCCGTACCCACGGCGGCTCCAACGGCAAGGATGCGCTTCAGCGTCATGCGGACACTCCGGTGTTCAAGGCAAGTGAGACGGAACTGGGCCGCGGCGGCGAGGCCGCGGCAGGACGTCGGATTATCCCAGCCGGCTCGGCGGTGGGTCAACGAAGATCCGGGGGCCACGGACGCCGGCCGGCGCCACGCGGGCTTCCGGGGTGGCCCGTGAACCCCCACACTCTGCGCCCGGATGCGAAAGGACCCCCGATGGCCACGAACCACCTGCAGACCGCCGAGTACCTCAAGGCGGCGCACCTGCCCGAGCAGTTGCCGGCCGACACCGGCGCCGAGGTGGCGTTCGCTGGGCGATCGAACGCCGGGAAGTCCAGCGCCCTGAACGCGATCTGCCAGCGCAACGGCCTGGCCCGCACCTCGAAGACGCCGGGACGCACCCAGCAGCTCGTGTACTTCCAAGTGCGGCCGGAGCGCTATCTGGTCGACCTGCCCGGGTATGGCTACGCCGAGGTGCCCCTCCACCTGCGCGAGCATTGGAAGGCCTTCATCGAGGGCTATTTCCAGAGCCGGCGGTCGCTGGCAGGCCTCGTGGTGGTCATGGACAGCCGTCACCCGCTCAAGGATTACGACCGCCAGATGGTGGATTTCGCCTTCCGCCGCAACCTGCATTGCCATGTGCTGCTCACGAAGGCCGACAAACTCTCTCGCGGCGCGCAGTCGCAGACGCTGGCCAAGGTGCGCAAGGAACTGGGGGGCGTGGCCTCGGCGCAACTGTTCTCGTCGCCCGACAAGCTGGGCGTCGAGGAGGCGCGGGCGGTCGTGAGCGGCTGGCTGGGGCTCGCGAAGGCCGAGTGAGGGGCCGCCTTGCGGTCTTCACGCCCTGCCCCCATCGTCATCGAACGCCCATCCAAGGTTTCGCGAATGTCCGGACCCAGCGCCGAGAAGACCACGCCGATCGAGGGCCGTGCGCAGCTCATCGAGTACCTCGCCTCGGGCAGCAAGCCGTCCCCGGAATGGCGCATCGGCACCGAGCACGAGAAGTTCGGCTTCCGCCACGAGGACCTGAAGCCGATCCCCTACGAGGGCGAGCGCGGCATCCGCGCGGTTCTCGAGGGCATCGCCAGGTTCGGCTGGCAGCGGGTGGAGGAGAACGGCCACCTGATCGCCCTGGTGCAGGACAAGGCCTCGGTGACGCTGGAGCCGGCCGGGCAGCTGGAACTCTCCGGCGCGCCGCTCGAGACCATCCACGACACCTGCCGCGAGACGGCCCAGCACCTCTACGAGGTGAAGGCCGCGGCCGATCCGCTGCGGCTTGGCTTTCTTGGCATGGGCTTCCAGCCCAAGTGGCGTCGCGAGGACATGCCGTGGATGCCCAAGGGCCGCTACAGGATCATGCGCGAGTACATGCCGAAGGTCGGTTCGCTCGGCCTCGACATGATGACGCGCACCTGCACCATCCAGACCAACCTCGATTTCTCGAGCGAGGCGGACATGGTGAAGAAGTTCCGCGTCTCGCTGGCGCTGCAGCCGGTGGCCACGGCGTTGTTCGCCGATTCGCCGTTCACGGAAGGCAAGCCGAACGGTTTCATGAGCTTCCGCAGCAACGTCTGGACCGACACCGACCCGGACCGCACCGGCCTGCTCGATTTCGTGTTCGAGGACGGCTTTTCCTTCGAGCGCTACGTCGACTACCTGCTCGACGTGCCGATGTACTTCGTCTACCGCGACGGCACCTACATCGACGCCTCGGGCAAGAGCTTCCGCGCCTTCATGGACGGCCGGCTCGACGTGCTGCCCGGCGAGCGGCCGACGATGCGCGATTTCAGCGACCACCTCACCACCGCCTTCCCCGAGGTGCGGTTGAAGAAGTACCTGGAGATGCGCGGCGCCGACGGCGGCCCGTGGAACCGCATCTGCGCGCTCTCCGCCTACTGGGTCGGCCTGCTGTACGACGCCGCGGCGCTCGAGGCCGCCTGGGACCTGGTGAAGGATTTCACGCTGGAGGAGCGCCACGCATTGCGCGACGGCGTGCCGCGCCACGGCTTCAAGCTACCCTTCCGCTCGGCAACGATGCGCGAGCTGGCGTTGGAATCGCTGAGGATCAGCGAGGCCGGGCTGAAGCGCCGCGCGCGACTGAACCGCAGCGGCGCGAGCGAAGCGGTGTACCTCGAGCCGCTGATCGAGATGGCGCTGGCCAACCAGACCGCGGCGGAGCGGAAGTTGGAACTGTTCCATGGCGAGTGGCAGGGCAGCGTCGATCCGCTCTTCAAGGAGTTCGCGTACTGAGCGGGCGGCGCGTTCGAGGGGCGGTGGCGCATACTGTCGCCCCGTCGCCGTATTGCCCTGCCGCCATGTCGAACGTGTTCACCGATGCCGATGCCGAATCCCTGGCGCAAATGCTGGAGAAGCGCGCCATCCCCTTCGGCGGCATGAGCCTCGAGCAGCTGGACGGCTTCCTGTCCGGCGTGGCGGTGTCGCCCGAACCGATCGCGCAGGCCGACTGGATGCCGCGCGTGTGGGGCAAGGAGCCGCGGTGGGAAGGCGCGCGCGACCGCGACGAGCACTACGCCCCCATCCTGCACCTGAAGGCCGCCGTCGAGCGCCGCGTGAAGCTGGGCGAGGAGGACTTCACCGACCAGGACATGCCCTTCATCTGGGTGCCCGAGGATGGCGAAGCGCCGCCGGCGGACGACATCCCGGTCGGCGCCGAATGGGCCGACGGTTTCCTCGAGGCGGTGGGTTTCCACGAGTTCGAGTGGGGCGAGTGGGAAGCGAAGGACGAGTGGGTCACGGAAGCCCTCGACCTGATCCAGTCGCTGTCCGGTGGCGAGGAAATTGAAGAGCCGGGTCACGAGGGCCGCCTGGCGATCGTCGGCCAGCTGCCGGCCGTGCTGCACGACCTCTATGCGGGCGGGCTTGAGCGCAAGACGCCGAAGCAGCCCGTCCGCAGGGATGCGACCCCGGGGCGCAACGACCCTTGCGCCTGCGGTTCGGGGAAGAAGTACAAGGCCTGCCACGGCAAGGGCTGAGGCCGTGCCGTTAGGAAATAACATCCCATCGCTGTGATTTTGTCCGCGGCGTTTCGTCGCTAGCGTGGCCCGGGAATCCCCAAGGAGCGACGGCCATGGCCTGCACCACCCACGCGAACCATCCCCACGTCCACGGCCCGGGCTGCGGCCACACGGCGGTCAAGCACGACGGCCACGTGGACTACCTGCACGACGGCCACCTGCACCATGTGCACGGCGACCACGTCGATGAGCATGCGATCGGCATCGATGCGCAGAACCCCGCGGCCTGCACCGGAGGCCATGCCTGCAGCGGGCATGCCGCCGACCATGTGCATGGCCCCGGCTGCGGCCATGAGGCCGTGCCGCATGGCGACCATGTCGACTACCTTGTCGACGGTCACTTGCACCATCCGCATGGGGGGCATTGCGACCACCATGGTGTCCTCGCCGCGGCCTGAGCGAGGCCCGGAAGCACGAAGGCCCGCATGCGCGGGCCTTCGTGTCTGCAGCGGGAGCGTTGCGGCTTACTGCAGCCCGCGACGCTTCAGCAGGCCGTCGACCTGCGGATCACGCCCGGCGTAGGCGCGGTAGCTTTCCATCGTGTCGCGCGTGTTGCCCACCGACAGGATCTCCTTGCGGAACGCATCGCCGTTCTCGCGCGTGAGGCCGCCGCGCTCGCCCATCACGGCGAAGGCATCGGCGGCCAGCACTTCGGCCCACAGGTAGGCGTAGTAGCCGGCCGAGTAGCCGCCCGCGAAGGTGTGGGCGAAGTAGGTGCTCTTGTAGCGCGGCGGGATGGCGTTCATCGCCACACCGTGGCGCTCCAGCGCGGCCTTCTCGAAGGCCTCGACGTCGGTCGGGACCTGGTCGGCGGTCAGCGTGTGCCAGTCGAGGTCGAGCAGGGCCGAGGCGATGTACTCGAGCGAGTCGAAGCCCTGGTTGAAGCCGCGCGCGGCCAGCACCTTCTCCATCAGCTCGGCCGGGATCGGCTCGCCGGTCTCGTAGTGCTTGGCGTAGTTGGCCAGCACCTTCGGGTCGAGCGCCCAGTCTTCCTGGAACTGCGAGGGGAATTCAACGAAGTCACGCGAGACGGCCGTGCCGGACAGGCTCGGGTACTTCGCCTTCGAGAACAAGCCGTGCAGGGCGTGGCCGAACTCGTGGAACAGGGTGCTGACCTCGTCGAAGGACAGCAGGGTCGGCTGGCCGTCGGCCGGCTTGGCGATGTTCATGACGTTCACCACCACCGGCTTCTGGTTCAGCAGTTCGCTCTGGGAGACGAACGCGCTCATCCAGGCGCCGCCGCGCTTGCTCTCGCGGGCGTAGTAGTCGGCGTAGAACAGCCCCACCGAGGTGCCGTCGGCGTCGAAGACCTCGTAGGCCTTCACGTCGGGGTGGTAGACCGGCAGGTCCGGGCGCGCCTTCAGCGTGATGCCGAACAGCTGGCCCATCGCGAACACCATGCCGTCGTTGAACACGCGGTCGAGCTCGAAGTAGGGCTTCACCTGCGCGTTGTCGAGGGCGTAGCGCTCGGCGCGGACCTTCTCGGCGTAGTACTCCCAGTCCCAGGGCTGGACGGCGCCGTCGATGCCGTCGGCGGCCATCAGCTTGGCGATGTCGGCTTCCTCGGCCTGGGCGTTGGCGACGACCTTCGGCACGAGGTCGGTCAGGATCTTGTAGGCCGCGTCCGGCGTCTTCGCCATCTGGTCGTCCAGCACGTAGGCCGCCCAGGTCGGGTAGCCGAGCAGCGCGGCCTTCTCGGCGCGCAGCTTCGCCAGTTCGAGGACGATCGGACGGGTGTCGACGTCGGCCTGCGCGCCGCGCTCGGCCGAGGCGCGCCAGACGCGCTCGCGCAGGGCGCGGTCCTGCAGGCTCACGAGGGCCGGCTGGCGGGTGGTGTTCTGCAGGGTGATGACCCACTTGCCCTCGAGCTTGCGCGCCTTCGCCGCTTCGGCGGCGGCGGCGACGTCGCCTTCCGAGAAGCCCTTCAGCTGGTCGACGCTGTCGACCACGACCGCATTCGCGTTGGTGGCGGCCAGCAGCTTGTTGCTGAACTCGGTGGTCAGGCTGCTCTCGCGGCCGTTGATCTCGCGCAGGCGGGCCTTGCCGGCGTCATCGAGCTGCGCACCGGCGCGCACGAAGGCCTGGTAGCTGCGCTCCAGCAGGCGGGCCGACTCGGCGTCGAGGCCGAGCGTGTCGCGGGCGTCGTACAGCGACTTCACGCGGGCGAACAGCGCCGGGTCGAGGTAGATGCCGTCCTCGTGCGCGGCCAGCTTCGGCGCCATGTCGGACTGCACGGCCTGGATCGTCTCGTTGGTGTTCGAGGACGCCAGGCTGAAGAACACGCTGGCCACGCGCATCAGGGTGGCGCCGCTCTTCTCCATCGCGACGATGGTGTTCTCGAAAGTGGCCGGCTCCGCGTTGTCGGCGATGGCCCGGATCTCGGCCGCGTGCTGCTTCATGCCCTCCTCGAAGGCCGGAGCGAAGTGCTCGTCCTTGATCTGCGTGAAGTCCGGGGCCTGGTCCTGCAGGGCGCTGGGCTGGAAGAACGGGTTGCCGGTGTTGACGGCGGCGGCCTCGGCCGGCGCCGTGTCGGCGGCTGGCGCCTCCGTGGGCTTGTTGCAGGCGGTGGCGGCGAGTGCGGCGGCGACGATCATGGCGAGTCGGCTCGGGGCAAGACGGGTCTTCACGGGTACGGGCTCGGTGCAGCGGAGAGGGGTTGTGAGGATACCGTCAAGGCGTTCGTGGCCCGTAGCCCGATGGTCATGCCTGACGTCATTCCGCGTCGCGATGTCGCCGGGGCCGCTGCACACGTATTCACGCCGCCACGCGCGGCCTTCACGCGGTAGATTCAAGGCATGGACACTCCTGGTTCCCCCCTCCCCACCCCTGCGGCGGCCCGTCTCCGCGATATCGATTTCCCCGCCACCGACGCGCGCTTGCGCGAGGACGTGGGTCGCTTGGGCAGCCTGGTGGGCGAGATCCTCGCCGACCAGGGGGGGGAAGGCTTCCTTGAGCGGGTCGAGTGCGTGCGCCGGGCGGCCATCCGCCGTCGCGAGGACGGTGCGCCGCTGGCCGACCTGCAGGCCCAGCTCGGGGCATTGCCGCCGGAGCAGCACGCCGACCTTGTGCGCGCGTTCGCCCTGTACTTCTCGGCCGTGAACCTCGCCGAGCGCGTGCACCGCATCCGCCGCCGCCGCGACTACCAGCGCCACGGGGGCGGCGCCCAGCCCGGCGGGCTGCAGGACGCGCTGCAGCGCCTGAAGGACGAGGGCATCGGCATGGACGAGGTGCTGGCCTTGCTGCCGGCGCTGCGCATCGAGCCGGTGCTCACGGCGCACCCGACCGAGGCCGTGCGCCGCGCCCTGCTCGACAAGGAGGCCGTGATCGCCCAGGCCCTCATCGCCGACATCGATGGCACGCGGACGCCGGCCGAGGCCCGCGCCGACCGCGAGGTGATCCGCACCGCGCTCACCGCCGGCTGGCAGACCGAGAGCGCGGCGCCGCACAAGCCCACGGTGGCCGACGAGTCGGCGCAGGTGGGCTACTACCTCGGCGATCCGCTCTACCGCGTGCTCCCGGTGTTCTTCGAGGCCTTCGAGGTCGCCTTCGAATCCGTGTACGGCCAGGTGCCGGAATTGCCCGCCCTGCTGCGCTTCGCCACCTGGGTGGGCGGCGACATGGACGGCAACCCGGCGGTGGGCGCCGAGACCATCGCCACCACCCAGCACCAGCAGCGCCAGCGCGTGCTGGCGGCCTACATCGGCGACATCGAGCACCTGAAGGCGATGCTGACGCAGTCGCGCACCCGCGTGGCCTTCAGCGCCGGCTTCGAGGCCAAGCTGGAGGAATACGCGGCGCGCTGGCCGCAGGCCCTGCAGTACGAGGACACGCCCTACCGCGCGTTCCTCGGCCTCGTGCAGGCGCGCCTGACGGCGACGCGCGAGGACCGGTTGACGGGCTACCCGGATGCCGCCTCGCTCGACGCCGACCTCGCCCTGGTCGAGGACAGCCTGCTCGGCAGCCGCGGCGAACACGCCGGGGTGTTCGCGCTGCGCCGCGTGCGCCGTCGCGTGGCGGCCTTCGGCTTCCACCTCGCGGCGCTGGATCTCCGCCAGCATGCCGACGTGCACCGGCAGGCCATCGGCGAATGGCTGGGCGAGCCGTCCTTCGTCGAACGCGACCGCGCTGTCCGCGTCGATCGCCTGCACGCCGCGCTTGACGAAGCGTTGCCGGTGGTCGAGCCCGGCCAGGCGCTGCCCGCCCGCGCCCTGCCGAAGGACGCGCCGGCCGCGCTGCGCATGCGCCAGGTGTTCCGCGCGGTCATCGAGGGCCGGTCGCGCTACGGCGCCAGTGCCTTCGGCCTGTACATCGTCAGCATGAGCCGAAGCGCCGAGGACGCGCTGGCCGTGCTCGCGCTGGCGCGCTGGTCCGGGCTGGTGGACGCGCTCGGCCGCGTGCCGCTCGACGTGGCGCCGCTGTTCGAGACCGTGGACGACCTCGCGGCCGCGCCGGACACCCTCCGCGACCTGCTCGCCGACCCGCGCTGGCGCGCCCACCTGAAGGCGCGCGGCGACTTGCAGTGGGTGATGCTCGGCTACAGCGACAGCGCCAAGGACGGCGGCCTGATGGCCGCGCGTTGGGCATTGCAGCGGGCGCAGGTGCGCCTGGGCGACGTGGCGGCCGAGTTCGGCGTGAAGCTGCGCTTCTTCCACGGCCGCGGCGGCTCCGTCTCGCGCGGTGGCACGCGCACCGAGCGCGCCGTCATCGCCGGCCCGCGTGGTTCCGTCGGCGGCGTGCTGCGCCTCACCGAGCAGGGCGAGGTGATCCATCGCAAGTACGGGTTGCGCGCGCTGGCCCTGCGCAACCTCGAGCAGGCGACCGCCGCCGTGCTGCGCGCCACGCTGGCGCCGCGGGCGCCGGAGCCGCGCGAGGCCGCATGGCGCGAGATCGCCGACCACCTCGCCGACGTGTCGCGCAACGCCTACCGAGAACTCGTCTACGAGCGCGCCGATTTCGTCGACTACTTCCGCGAGGCGACCCCGATCGATGTGATCGAGCGGCTCAACATCGGCTCGCGGCCGAGCAAGCGCGGCGCGGGGCTCGATGGCCTGCGCGCCATCCCCTGGGTGTTCGGCTGGAGCCAGAACCGCAGCAACCTCACGGCTTGGTATGGCGTGGGCAGTGCCCTGCAGTCGGCACGCGAGCGCTTCGGCGACGCCGCGCTTGTGGAAATGGCCCGCGACTGGCCCTTCTTCGACACCGTGCTCGACGACCTCGAGATGATCCTCGCCAAGACCGAGCTGGGCATCTTCGAAGCCTACTCGCAGCTCGCCGGCGAGCGCCACGCGCGCTACTTCGCCGACATCGGCGCCGAGTTCGAACGCACGGTGCAGGGCGTCGAGATGCTGCGAGGCGCCGCCTTGCTGGCCGGCGACGCCCGGCTGGCGCGCTCGATCCGCCTGCGGAATCCCTACGTCGACCCCATCAGCCTGCTGCAGGTCGAACTGCTGCGCGATTGGCGCGCCGCGGGCCGCCCGGACGACGCCCGGTTCCGCGCCTTGGCCGCCACGGTGAACGGCATCGCCGCCGGGGTGCAGAATACGGGCTGAGCCCTGCCGGCCGGACCGGATGCCGAACCCGAAACGCCCCACCGCCGTCCATCTGGTCGCCACGCTCCTGGTCTGGCTGGCGTGGGTGGTGCCCGGGGCGGCGAGCGCCGTCGCCGTCGAGCGTCTCCAGGGTCGCCCCTTCGGCGTCAGCTTGGATTGCGATGGGCCGCTGTCCGCGGACGCCCAGCAGGTCCGGATCGAGGCCCCGGCGGAGGGCTGGCCGTCGTGGGGCCAGGCGGTGCTGGTGCTCGATGCGCCGCCGGGGCTCGTGACGTTCCAGCGCGGCGACGAGCGGCGCTGCGGCCTGTCCTTCGACAGCCGCAGCACCGACGCCCGGCTGCGTTCCGGCCCCGGTGCGCAGTTCAGCCCGGCGCCGGGCTCGCGCGAGCCGATCCTCGTCACCGCGCCGTCCAACCGCTGGCTCGGATGGGCCATGACCCTGCGCTACGGCGACCCGGCGGCGGTGCAGCGCGAGGACACGCTGCGCTTCGCCATCCGCGTCGGCGGCTTCGCCATCCTCGCGGCGATGCTGCTTTCCTCGCTGCTTCTGTTCGCCAATGTCCGCGATCGCGCCTCGCTTGTTTTCTCGGCCACCATCGCCGCCTATTCGCTTTGGATCGGTCTGCGCACCGGGCTCGCGGCTTGGCCGCGGCCCTGGATCGAATCGCCGGAGGGGCTGCAGGTGGCCATCCTCGTCCTGCCGCCGCTGGCGCTGGCTGGTGTCTGGTCGGTAGCGCTGACCCATTCGCGGGCGGAGCGCGTCTTTCCCCGGCTGGCGATCACCCACGCGTTGGCCGGAGGCCTCGCCGTGGCGGCGGTGCTGGCCTGGTTCCTCTGGCCACCGGGCCGCGAGTTCGTCTATCCCGCGCTGCGCGGCATCGCCGCCGCGATGTTCGTGGCCCTGCTGCCCCTGATGGTGGTCCTGCTCCATCGGGGCTCGCGCGGCGCGCTCGCGGTACTGATCGCCATGGTGCCGCCGCTCGCGGTGGTCGGGCCGCTCTACGACGACGCCTTGCGGGCGTGGCGTGGCGAGGCGCTGCTGTTGGCTGGCGCATGGTTCGCCATCACGATGACCGTGGCGATGTCGCAGCGCCTTGGCGCCCTGCGGCGCCAGCGCGACCGCATGCAGGCCTTGGCCGAACGCGATGCGCTCACCGGCCTCCCCAATCGCCGCGCCTTGGCCGAGGTGCTGCCGCGGCGCATCGACGAGGCACGCGCGCAAGGGCGCCCGCTGTCGGTGCTGTTCGTCGACATCGACCGATTCAAGGCCGTCAACGACACCTGGGGCCATGCGGTGGGCGACGAGGTGCTGGTCGAGGCGGCGCGCCGCCTGTCGGACCCGCTGCGTGGCGGCGACGTCGCGGCGCGCCATGGCGGCGAGGAGTTCGTCGTCGTGCTGCCGGGCGCCGATGGCGTGCAGGCCAGCGTGATCGCCGAACGGCTGCGGGAGGCTATCGCGGCGGTACCCGTCCAGACCACCGCGGGGCCACTGTCCCTCACGGCCAGCTTCGGTGTGGCCAGCCTTGAGCCGGGGAGTACGCGGCGTCCGGCCGGCGCCGCCGATCTGGTGGCGCGGGCCGATGCCGCGATGTACCGGGCCAAACAGGGCGGTCGGAATCGCGTCGAACGCGATCAGTGCTGAGGATCAGGCCCGGCGGGCCCGTCCCGCCACCGCGACACCGGCGAGGATCACTGCACCGCCGGCGAGCATGGCCGGCGTGATCGCTTCCTCCAGCAACAGCGCGCCCCAGGCCACGCCGAACACCGGCGCGATGTAGGTGACCATCGTCGCCTTGGTCGAGCCGATGCGGGCGATCAGCCCGAAGTAGATGAGGTAGGCGATCCCGGTGCAGGCCACGCCCAGGAAGGCGACGCAGGCCAACGCCTGCCACGATGGGAATGCCGCGGGCCATTCGGCCAGGGCCGGGCCGAGCAGCCACAGGCTGGCGAGGAGCTGGCTGCCGAAGGCGAGCCCCAGCGGCGTGACGCCGTGGAAGCCGGTGCGCGCGTAGTGCGCCGCGTGGCCGTAGCAGGCCGTCGCGGCGAGGCCGGCGAGGATCGGCAGCAGGGCCGCACTGCCGATATCGTTCAATTTGCCCGCCACCAGCACGCCGACGCCGACGAAGCCGAGGGCGAGTCCCGCCCACAGCTGGCGCCCGGCGGCGAGCCCGAAGAACAGGGTGCCGATCACGGCACCCCACAGCGGCGTCGTGGCGTTCAGCAGGGCGCCGTAACCGGCGCTGAGGTGGATGGTGGCCCAGGTGAGCAGCAGGAACGGTGCCGCCGTGTTGGTGAACGCCATCAGCGTCATCGCCTTCCAGCGCCCGGCCAGCGGTGCCGGTTCCCGCCGCACGGCCAGCAGTATCCCGAGGAACGTGGCGGCGACGGTCACGCGCATCCAGGCCAGCGGTGCCGCACCCAGCTCCGGCCCGGCGATCCGCATGAACAGAAAAGAGCTGCCCCAGAGGCCGGCGAGCAGGACGAGCAGGGCAAGGTCGCGGGTGCTCACGGGGCGGCCGGGATTCGAGAGGGCGCGGAGTATGGCAGCGGTGCGGATTCATCTGCTGCTGAAGTGGGAACGTTATTGTGTAACCCCCTTCTCTCCGGAGCCTGCCATGACCGCCCGTCCGCTTTGTCTCGCGCTGCTCGCGGCGCTCGCCTTCCCGTCGTCCGGCGATGCGCAAGCCCAGCACGCCCATGTGCATGGCCAGGCCTTCATCGACGTGGCCCTTGACGGGGGGCAGGTCGAAATCCACCTTCGGGCCACGGCACATGACCTCGTCGGCTTCGAGCGCGCGGCGGAGACGCCCGAGGAGGAGTCACGGGTCGCGGCGGCACGGAAGGCGATGCTCGACCACGCGCGCCTTTGGCGGTTCAACGTCGCCGCGGGCTGCGTCGCCGAGGGTCCGGTGCTTGAAGTGCCGGGCACCAGCGGCGCGCGCGACCACGACCACGATCACGATCACGACCACGATCACGATCACGATCACGGCGCGCATGCGGACTGGACGGCGCGCTATCGGTTCCGTTGTGCGGCACCGGCGGCGCTTCGCGCGATCGAGACCGGCTTGTTCGCGGCCTTCCCCTCGCTGCAGTCCGCGACCGTCCAATTGTTGGACGCCAATGGCGCACGCGAGGAGACGCTCACGGCCTCGGCCAACCGCTTGACGCTGGCGCAATGAGCGAGGTTCTCCGCATCGAAGGGCTGCGCTTCGCGTGGCCCGGCAGCGCATGGACCCTCGCGGTGCCCTCCCTCTCCCTCGAGGCCGGGGAGCGCGTCTTCCTGCACGGTCCCAGCGGCACCGGCAAGAGCACCCTGCTGAACCTGGTCGCCGGCACGTTGCTGCCGCAGGACGGCGTCGTTCGCGTGGCCGGCGAGGACGTGGCGACGCGCTCCGGCCCGGCCCGTGACCGCCTGCGTGCCGACCACCTCGGCATCGTGTTCCAGCAGTTCAATCTCTTGCCCTTCCTGTCGATGATCGACAACGTGACGCTGCCTTGCCGCTTCTCGACGCGTCGCCGCGAGCGGGCGCTGCAGCGCTTCGGCAGCCTCGACGCGGCCGCGCGGCACTACCTCGCGGCCCTGGGCTTGGGCCAGGCGGCGCAGGCCTCGCGCCGTGTCATCGAGCTGTCCGTCGGCCAGCAGCAGCGCGTCGCGGCGGCGCGCGCGCTGATCGGCGGCCCCAGCCTCGTGCTCTGCGATGAGCCGACCTCGGCGCTGGACACCCGCAACCGCGACCAGTTCATCGACCTTCTGTTCGCCGAATGCGACGCCGCGGGCACCGCGCTGCTCTTCGTCAGCCACGACCTGGGCTTGGCCTCGCGCTTCCCCCGCCAGCAGGCCCTGGGCGAGCTCACCGCCGCCGGCGTCGACGCTCCGGAGGCCGTCGCATGAGGGGCCTCGTCGGACTGGCTTGGGCCAGCCTCAAGAACCGCCGCGCCACGGTGTTGCTCACCGTGATGACGCTCGGCCTGTCGGTGCTCCTGCTCCTCGGCATCGAACGCATCCGTCATGAAGCGCGGGACGCCTTCCTGCGCTCCGTCGCCGGCACCGACCTGATCGTCGGTGCCCGCGCGCACCCGGTGCAGCTGCTGCTCTATTCGGTGTTCCGCCTTGGCGAGCCCACCGCGAACCTGCAATGGGACACCTACGAGAAGCTGAAGGCCTTGCCGCCGGTGGCCTGGACCGTGCCGATCAGCCTCGGTGATTCGCATCGCGGCTATCGCGTGGTCGGTACCACGGGCGAGTACTTCGTCCGCATGGGTTTCGGCGAGCAGCGCGGCCTGGCGTTCCGCGAAGGGCGGCCATTCGAAGCCCTGCACGACGCGGTGATCGGCGCCGACGTGGCCGACACGCTGGGCTACGCCCCCGGAACGCCGATCGTCCTCGCGCACGGCACGGCGCGCGTCGCCACGCAGCAGCACGACGACCAGCCGTTCACCGTCGTCGGCGTGCTGGCCCGCACCGGCACGGCCATCGACCAGGGCGTGTTCGTCTCGCTGGAGGCCATCGAGGCCATCCACCTGAATTGGCGCGGCGGCATGCCGATCGGCCGCGCACCGGTCGACGCCACGGCGATCCCGATGGAGCGACTGCGGCCCAAGACCATCACCGCCGCCTTCGTCGGGTTGGAATCGCGGACGGCCACCTTCCAGGTGCAGCGCGTGGTCAACGAGTACCGCGCCGAGCCGCTGACGGCGATCCTGCCGGGCGTGGCCCTGACCCAACTGTGGGCGCTGATGGGGGGCGTCGAGCGTGCCCTGCTGGTGGCCGCTGGTGCCGCCGTGCTGGCCGCCCTGATGGTGCTGCTCACCACGATCCTCGCCACGCTCAACGAGCGGCGGCGGGAGATGGCCTTGCTGCGCGCCGTCGGCGCCGGGCCGCGCCACGTGTTCGGCCTGCTGCTGGCCGAGGCGGCCCTGCTGACGGGGGCCGGGCTGGCCCTGGGCGTGATCCTTCTGGAAGGGGCCCTGTGGCTGCTGGGGCCTTGGCTGGAGGCCCGCTTCGGGGTCTTCCTGTCCCCGGGCCTTCCGTCGATCCGTGAAGCCGCTGTGCTCGGCGGGATCTGGGGGAGCGGTATCCTTCTCGGCCTGTTCCCCGCGGCCCTGGCCTACCTGCGCTCCCTGCAGGACGGCGTGGCCGTCGACCGCTGACTGCCGAGGTGTTCTCGATGTCGATCCGTGTGTTCCGGTGTTTTGCCGCCGCGGTGCTTTCCGCCGCACTCCTTTCGCCCGTCCCTGTCGCCGCGCAGGAGCCCGCGATCGGCGCCCGTCCGTCTACCGACGGGCTGCCGAGGAGCGACGTCCGCGAGATCGACTGGCTCGAGCTGCTGCCGCCGGAAGACCTGAAGGCGCTGGAGGAAATGCCCGAGATCGACCACGAGGGCCAGATGCAGATGCCGCAGGTGATGAGCAGCACCAAGACCGTCGCGGCGATGGATGGCGTGAAGGGCAAGGTGCCGGGCTATCTCGTGCCGATCGCCTTCGACGACCAGCAGCGCGTCACCGAGATGTTCCTCGTGCCGTACTTTGGCGCCTGCGTCCACGTGCCGCCGCCGCCGCCGAACCAGTTGATCTACATCAAGCCCGAGAACCCCATCGAGCTTGGCAACCTCTGGGACGCCTACTGGGTGCACGGCACCGTGCGCGCCTCGCTGGTCGAGAATGCGATGGCCACCTCGGCCTACGCGATGGAGCTCGATCGCCTCGAACTGATCGAGGAATAATCCGGTGGCATCGGAGGGCCGCATCGCCGCGGTGCTCGCCCTCGTCGTCGGCGGCATCGCCGGTGCCTGCAGCGCGGCGCCCGCCGAGCCTGCGGGGGCGGGCGGCCCCCGCGCCGTACACATCTGCTACAACGACCAGCTCGGGCCACCGGATGGCGGCCACTTCTCGCTCCAGCTGATGCGCGCGGTTGCGCGCGCCATCCCGTCGTGGCGTTTCGAGCTGCGACCGCTGCCGTGGATGCGTTGCCTCGTCCTTGCTTCGCGCGGCGATGTCGACGCCATCCTCGGTGCAAGCTTCACGCCGGAGCGCGCCGTGGATCTCGTCTACCCCAGGGACGCCCGTGGCGAGCCAGACGAATCGCGCCGCCTGTTCGCCCAAGGCTATCGGTTGCTGCGGCGCCGGGGCGATGCGGCCGACACCGACGGCCGGCGCTTCGTGCATCTCACCGGTCCCGTCGGCGTCGAGCGGGGCCACAGTTCCGCCACCTTCGCCCGGGATGGCGGCGCGCAGACCGACGAAAACCACCCTGACGTCACGGCCATGCTGGCCAAGCTGCGCAGCGGCCGTCTTGGAGGCGTGCTTGTCGCCGAACCGCAGTACGCTGCGCTGCGCGGCCGGCCTGGCGTCCTCGACGGTGTCGAGGCCGCCCCGACCGTGATGCAGCCGCGCGGGTACTTCCTCGTGTTCTCCTCGTCGTTCGCGAAGCGCGAGCCGGTGTTCGTCGAACAGCTCTGGGACGAGGCCGTGCGCCAGCGCGACACCCCGATCATCCGCCACGAGATCGCCCGGCAGCAGGGCGCAGGCCTCTGAGGAGAGCACGCCATGACCATTGCGCATTCTGATCGTCCGCTGGCCCGCTGGGCCCGACCGCTGTGCCTTGCGACGATGGTCGCCGCCGCCATCCCTGCCGCGGCCTGCGAGCTGGATGGTCTTTCCCATGGCTACGGGCCGCTGTCGGCGCTGTTCGCCGGGGCGCACCGCTACCAGAGTCTCAACGGCCTGCAGGACGAGGCGTTCCCCGCGGAGGCATCGCCACCGCTGCCCGCCGCAGTGGAAGGCCCTGGCGCAGCGCCGCCGCGCCGCAGCTTCGTCGCATGGGCAAAGGCGAAGCCGAAGGCGCCAGGCGCATCGGAAGCGCCAGCCGCGTGGGTGCCGCGCTCAGCCGACGCGTCGCGCAGGGCGCCACAGGGCGCCGAGCCCAAGCAGCGCGAAGATGCCCAGCGCCCCCCAGGCGGCGGGCCGGTGCCGTAGTTCGCGCACGCTTGGCGCGGGCGCCGGCAGGGCCGCGAGGTCCGACGCTCCGATCAGCCGCTCCTCGAACACGAACGGATAGAAGGCGATGCGCAGGCGATCGTGGAAGTCGCGTGCCGCCCGCTGGCGTGCGGCGTCGCCTTCGATGCCCTGGTCGCTGAGCCCGTCGAAGAGGTTCTGCAGGGCGACCGTCGGCAGCACCCAACCGAGCGCGTCGCGGCTGCGCTGGCGATCGCGTTTGGCAGCGGCGGCCTCGGCAAGCAGGGGCTCCACGCGGCGGTCGGCGACCAGATGGAAGGCGAAGTACCACTTCCAGTGGAACCGCCCGGTCACCGGGGGCGTGCCGCGCCACTCGGGATGGTGTGCGAAGAAGGCTTCGAAGGTCTCGGACTTGGGTCGGTCCCAGGCGCCATTCACCGAATCGCGATGGGCCAATGCGATGGCGCTGCCGGGAACCGGGGGAGCGATGCGATCGAGGACCAGGCCGCCGAAGGCCGGCAGCACCAGCGCCGCCAGCGCCCATAGTGTGAACAGGCGTGCCGCCACGGCATCGCTGCTGCCGCCCAAGCGCAGCGCGAGGCTGGCACAGATGCCGATCCAACCGAGGGCATAGAGGGTGGTGCCGCCGAGCACGCCGATGCCGAAGGATGGGGGGGCGCCCATCGCGATCAAGGCGATGGCGATGGGGCCGAGCACCGGCATCAGCACGAGGGTCCCGCGCGCCGCGATTCGCCTCGCCCAGAACGTCCGTGGCCTGGCGACCAAGGCCGCTAGCAGGGCGTCGCGTCGCGCCTCGCGCTCTTCCGCCGCGAGGGGGGCGAACACGGCTACGGCGAGCAGGGGCAGCAGCACCGCCACCACGAAAGCGGCGTCGAAGGCGCCAGCGGCGCGCGCGGCGGGGTTGCCACCGGTTCCATCGTGCACCTGGCCTTGCAACCCCAGCAGCCGCAGTCGCTGAACGGGCGACTGCGCCAGCGTGTCCCCGAGGTTGAACCAGGCGCCGGGGGCCGCCGGATGCGGAACGGCGAAGCGCATCCCGTAGCCGAACATCCCCGCGTCGAGCGGCATCGATGCCGCTTTCGACCGTGCATCGGCCAGAGCCTGTGCATCGAAAGCCAGGGCGTCGCGCATCGTGGCGTCGAGATGGCGCACCTGCGCGATGCCAGCGAGTAGCGCCAGCGTGGTCACCAGCGTTGCGGCGACGGTCGCGGCGATGAGTAGCGGCGATCGCAGCAGCAGCCGGAATTCCATGGCGAGGCTCATGCGTGCCGCTCCAAGCGCCGGCCGAGCCCGCCAAGCACCAGGCACCCGGCCACGAGCCACAGCCCGGCGGGTGCGAGGGTGATGGCCAGATCCGGCGCGGTTTTCCGCAGCGCGGGCAGCGCGATGTCGCTCCGTGGGATATCGGCCCAGTGCGACGCGTCGAGCTTCTGCTCGCGATCATTCAGGGCGGCGATCCGGGTGGCATGCAGCTCGTTCAGGGCCTGCACCGTGGCGAAACGACGGCGCTCGGCCTGGTCGAGGAAGTCGCGGTGGTGGGCGAGGTCGGTGCCGGCGAAAGCCTGTGCCGCGTGGCGGATCGCCAGCGTCGGGAAGACCCAGCCGAAGGCCGAGGCGAGGTCCAGCTGGGCCTGCCAAGCGTCGCGCTGGCGATCGACCTCCGCGCCGATGGCCGCTGTCGTGAGGCGTTCGCCCTCGAGCATCACCAGGCCGCCGAAGTTCACCGGAAGCTCCTCGACGCGCGACACGCCGTAGTCCTCCAGCACGCGCTGCCGGAACGCGGCGAAGTGTGTGCTGTCGGGATCGTGCGCGTCGCCGACTTCCGCGAGCACCACGGCGACGCGCTGCTCGACCTCGGCCTGCGTCGGTGCAGGCACGCTGAGCTCGGCCCAGCTCGCGACCGCGCGCGGCGCGACGGCCACCAGCGCGAACCACGTGACGACGCCGGCCAGCAGGGCGCCGAGCGCGCTGCGTGCGAGGCAGGAAAGGAGCGTCGTGCCCATGGCGGCCAGCGCCAGGACAGTGGCGAAGCTGGCGCCGAGGCCCGCGGCACGCGCGGCCTGCGACGGTTGCGTCACCACGGCCCACAGCAGCGCGCCGAACACCGGTGCGGCCATCAACAGGCCGAACGCCCAAAGCGCCGCGGTCTTGCCGAGCAGCACCTCGTGGCCCCGCGCCCCGCCGATCAGGCTGGTGGCCAGCACGCCACTCGCCCGCTCACCGGCGAGCGATGCCGCGCCCGCGAGGAGCACGAGCAGCGGCAGCCACTGCTGCACCGCGAGCGAGGGCGACAGGTCGCCCAGGCGCAGCAGCCCGCCGGACAGCGCCGCGTCGCTGAAGTTCGCCGTGTTCTGACGGTGGCCCTCGAGGAAGACGCTGCGCCCGACCTGCGATTCGATGCCCCAGTCGATGCGCGCCAGCGGCCCCGGCGACTTGAACACGAAGTCGCCGGCATGCACGACGCGATGCGGATGGCGGTCGGGTTGGGTGTGCCAGTCGCGATCCGCGCGCGCGGCGTAGTCGGCCTGCCGCTCGGTGGTCTGCCCTTCGCGTGCCGCGCCGAGCCCCAGCGACAGCAGCAGGAGGCTGGCGCCGAGAAGGCCCAGCGAGCGTGCCAGGCGCTCACGGAGCAGCCGGCGCAGCTCGTTCCTGGCGATCGAGGCCATGCGCTGCAGCGCGCTCATGGGGCGAGGTCCGCGCGGCGGGCGTAGAGGCCGCGCAGTGCGGCGGCGTCCGCCCCAAGGGTGGCGAGGTCGTCGCCCTCGCGCAGCACCCGCCCTTTCGCGAGGAAGACGTAGCGGTCGGCGATGGCGCTGGTCGCTTCGAGATCGTGGCTGACCATCAGGATCGCGCGCCCGGCATCGCGCAGCCGCGAGAGCAGGGCGGCGAGCTGGTCGGTGGCGTCGGGATCGAGCCCCGACGCCGGTTCGTCGAGCAACAGCAGGGGAGCCTCGCGCAGCAGGGCCAGCGCGATCAGCAGTTTCTGGCGCATGCCTTTCGAATAGTCCGCCGCGCGCCGGCGCCACGCGGCTTCGGGCAGGTCCACTTCGCGCAGCGCGAGGGCCAGCGCCGCGTCGTCGGGGCGGCGCCCGGCCAGCCCCAGCAGGTAGCGGAGGTTCTCCAAGCCATCGAGGTGCGGGTACACCGCGACGTTCTCAGGCACGTAGGCGAGCATGGCGCGCGCCGCCCGCGGATCGACCGAGGGGTCCACGCCAAACACGCGCACCTGGCCCGAGCGCGGCGGCAGCAGGCCGAGCAGCACCTTCAGCAAGGTCGACTTGCCCGCCCCGTTGCCGCCCAGCACGGCCAGCAGTTCGCCGGCATGCAAGCGCAGGGAGACGTCGTCCAGGACGGGCGTCTCGCCGTAGCGAGCCACCAGGCCTCGCACCTCGAGCGCCGGCGGGCGGGGCGCTAGGTCGATCACGGCCATGGTCAGAACTCGATCGTGGCCGACAGCGTGGCGTTGCGACCGTCGCCCGGCGAATGGATGGTGTTGCTGCCGTCCTCGCTGAAGTCGAACACGTACTCGTGGAAGCGGTCGGTCAGGTTGTTGACCTGCAACGCGAGGACACCCCAGCCGAAGCGCTGTTCGACGCTCGCATGCAGCAGGGTGAACCCGCCGTACTGGCCGCCAAGATTGGCTTCGTTGACGAAATAGTCGCCCTGGTGGTCGAGGTGCAGGCGCGCCGTCAGCGTGTCGGTGGCACGCAGGCTCAGGCCCAGCGACGCGGTGCGGTCCGGAATGCCGCGCAGCTCGTTGCCGATGAAGGCGCGGCGGTTCGAGGCCGGGCGCACGATGGCGCTGTCGACGGTGGTGAGGTTGCCCCACAGCGTCCAGCGCTCGTTGATGCGCCAGTCGGCTGCGAAGTCCCAGCCCTTGCGCGATGTTTCGCCGACGTTCTGCGCCGTGCCGTCCACGACCACGAATTCGTCCTTCGCGGTCTGCTCCCAGTACGACAGGCGAAGCTGCGCGCCCGTGGCCGGCTGCCAGGTGCCGCCGATCTCCCAGCCGTCGTTGATCGACACATCGCGCGCCTGGCGGTTGCCGGCGGTGAACGCGTCGGCAAACAGCGGGTGCTGGAAGCTTCGGCCGGCGTTGGCGAACAGCTGGGCGTCCCCGCCCAAGGCCACGAAGGCGTTGAGCTTCGGCTGCACGATCGTGCCGAAGTCGAGGATGTCGCGCGCCGAGGGCACGCCCGCCGCGTTGAACTGCAGGTAATCGCCGCCGATGCGGTCGGCGCGCAGCGCGAGGTTCGCGCCCCAGCGGTCGTCGTCGCGGAAGCCGAGCCGCGTCCACGCGCCCCAGTGGCGGAAGGTGAAGTCGCGGTTGCGCAGCACCGCCGCAGTGTCGCGGACGCGCCTCTGGCCGATCGTGCCAAAGCGCTGCTCGATCACGTCCTGCGTTTCGGCGTCCATCCCGCCGTCCAGCGTCCAGTTCGGGTCGATGGCCCAGCGCGCCGAGACGAGCAGGCCCTGCTGGTCCTGGTCGTCGAAGCGGTTCTGCAGCGTCTGTGCGGCGGAGAAGCGCACCCAGCGCTCGCGCTCGAAGTGGTTGAGGTAGGCCTTCGCCGACCAGCCCAGCACGTCGTTGATGCGCTGGTCGAAATGCAGGCTGCCGTGCTCCACGTGCTTGTCGCCGCCGTCCTGGTCGGCGTAGCTGGCCGACTGCCGCGGGTTGCTCCGCGACTCGGCCCGCGTGAGGTAACCCGGCGAGTCGCCGTCGTAGCTCGCCGTGCGGACGATGGCGCGCAGCGTGGTGTCGTCATTGATGGCCAGCGACCA
This sequence comes from Silanimonas algicola, assembly GCF_054777375.1. Classification (NCBI taxonomy): domain Bacteria; kingdom Pseudomonadati; phylum Pseudomonadota; class Gammaproteobacteria; order Lysobacterales; family Lysobacteraceae; genus Silanimonas; species Silanimonas algicola. The sequence continues at coordinate 781,133 of NZ_BAAHAS010000003.1, forward strand.
GCGGCCGCCGAAGGCGCGCTTGTCGAGGTCCATGCGCTCGCGGTAACCCGCCGTCTGCCGCCAGCCGAGGGTGTAGCTGTGGGTCACGGGGCCGTCTTCGAAGCCGGCATAGGCCTGCAGTTCGCGCGCGTCGTAGCTGCCGTAGGAGAGGCGCAGTTCGCGCGCCACGTCCTCGCGGGTCTGGATTCGGACGTTGCCGGCGATGGCCAGCAGGCCCACCGTGGGATCACTGGTGCCCTTGAACACGGTGATCGACTCGATGCCCGTCGGGAACAGCTGGTCCATCTCGCCGAAGCCGTTGTGCAGGTTCATCGGCACGCCGTCGACCAGCAGCTTCACGTGCGGGGTCTCGCCGTCGCCGGAGAAGCCGCGGAGGGCGATGTCCGAGTTCACCAGGCCCTGGTTGTAGCGGGCGATGTACAGGCCGGGGATCTTGTTGAACAGCGCGCTGGTGTCGTTGACGTTCTCGTAGCCGATCTCGCTGCGGGTGATGACGTCGAGCGAGCCTTGGACGTCGAGCTCGGGCGTCTCCGTGGCTTCACCGATCACGATGACCGTGTCGAGGCGGCGGGCCTCGTCGGCGGGATTGGCGACGGCGGTCGACGACACGGCGAGGGCGAGCGCGGCAGCGAGGCGGGTGCGGATGGGCGTGGGCATGGTGGGTGACGGGAAAGAAAAAGGGAGAGGCGAAACAGATCGAGGAAGGAGGACGCGCGCGCCGTGCGCTCAGTCCTCCGCGCCGCCCATCCGCCAGCGCGGGAAGGGGTCGGGCAGGCCCTGCCAACCGGCAGGGCCGAGGCGCATCTCGCGGTCGGTGAGCAGGCAGGCATCGAGTTCCTCGCGCACGCGCTGTTCGTCGAGCCCGACGCCGATCACGGCGAGTTCCTGGCGGCGGTCGCCCCAGGCGGGATCCCAGAGCTTCTTCATCGCGGCGTATTCGTTGGCGTCGTGGACGAGGTGCGCTTCCGGCAGCGGGGCCGTGACGCGTTCGCCGGTGCGCAGGCGCTCACCGACGCGGCGCTGGTCGACGCGGTCGCGCGCCGCGAACCAGAAGCCGGCGGCTTCATGCTGGGTCGCGCCGCCGACGGTGGAGAGCTCGCCCACCCAGTCCATCCGTGTCGCCAGCCAGAAGAAGCCCTTGCTGCGGATCACGCCGCCGAGGCCTTCGTTGATCAGGCGGAAGAAGCGCTGTGGGTGGAACGGCCGGCGCGCGCGGTACACGAAGCTGGTGATGCCGTATTCCTCGGTCTCCGGCGTGTGCTCCCCGCGCAGCTCCTTCATCCAGCCGGGCGCCAGCTGCGCCTTCACGAAGTCGAAGCGGCCGGTGCCGAGCACGCGGTCCAGCGCGACGGCCGAATGCGTGGTCTCGAGGATCTCGGCATCGCGGTTCAGGGCACGGATCACCTGCTTGACCTGCTGCGTCGTCTCGGCACCGGCGCGGTCGGTCTTGTTGACGAGGATGACGTCGGCGAACTCGACTTGTTCGGCCAGCAGGTTGACCAGCCCGCGCTGGTCGTCGGGGCCGGCCACCATGCCGCGGTCGGCGAGGCGGTCCGGCGAGCAGAAGTCGCGGGTGAAGGTCTCGGCGTCGACCACGGTCACCATCGTGTCGAGGCGGGCCACGTCGGCCAGCGAGAAGCCGTTCTCGTCGCGCACCGCGAAGGTGGCCGCGACCGGCATCGGCTCGCCGATGCCCGTGGATTCGATCAGCAGGTAGTCGAAGCGGTTCTCGGCCGCGAGGCGCTTCACCTCGTCGCGGAGGTCGTCGCGCAGCGTGCAGCAGATGCAGCCGTTGCTGAACTCGACCAGCTTTTCTTCCGTGCGGGAGAGCTCGGCGCCGCCGTCGCGGACGAGTTGGGCGTCGATGTTCACCTCGCTCATGTCGTTGACGATCACGGCGACGCGCTTGCCCTCGCGGTTGCGCAGCACGTGGTTGAGCAGGGTGGTCTTGCCGGCGCCGAGGAAGCCGGAGAGGACGGTGACGGGGAGGCGGGGGTCCATGGCGCAGATAGGATGTTATAAAGTTACATCCTAGCACTTCCGCCGGGCCTGTCCCCCTTCGTGATGCCTTGAGACCGCCATGATCCCGACCACCTACGCCGACTGGCGCCGCTGCATCGAGCAGGACTGCGGCCTGCCCCTGACGCCTGCGTTCATTGCCGCGCGGCTCGCCGACCTTCGCGATCCGGCCTCGCACCACACCCAGCAGTTCGTCCGTCATTACGGCAGCGAGCACCATGCCCGCGTGCTGGACTGGTTCGACCGGGCCGCGCGCGATGCCGGCTGACGGCGCGCGCAGGCCAGAGGTCGCCTTCGGCGACAGCGCGGCGGTGCTGCGGCGCCCCGGCCAGGAGCCGCTCGCCGCGGCCTGTTGGCGCCGCGCGCTCGCCGCGGACGTGCAGGCCGAAGCGCAGGCGCTCCGGTTCGGACCCGCGGTGCGCCTCGTGGTCCCGGTCGACGACGGTCGAGCCGATGCGGCGGTCCTCGACGCCGTCCAGGCGTGGGGCACGCCGTTTTCGCCGGCATTGGCGCGCGACGTTCGGCAGCTGGTGGCCTTGCACGCGTTGCTCCGGCCGGGCGTGTCGCGACAGCTGCGCGTCGAACGCCTGGTCGATGACGGGTGCCGGCGATTCCATGCCGACCACGTCGCCTTCCGGCTGCTTTGCACCTACGCGGGCCCGGGAACGGAGTGCCTGCCCGCGTCGGCCATCGATGCACATCGCCCGGCCGACGGCAGCAACGACCACGTGCTCGATCCGGACGCGGTGTGGCGCTGCGAGCCGGGCTGGGTCGTGCTGATGCGCGGGACGCTCGGCGGCGGCCCCGCCCAGTTCCACCGCTCGCCCCCGCGCGATCCCGCCGGGCCACGCCTGCTGGTGGCGATCGACGGATGAGCGTCGGGCTCGAGGGATGGGGTTGGTGGGGCGCGACGCTGCTCGCCTGCGCGCTGGTGGCGTCGATGGCCCTGGTGGGACCCCTGCTGCTGCGCAGTGCCGCGCGGCGGCGCCGTTGGATCCCGCCCCTGATCGCCTTGGCCATCGGCGTGCTGGCCGGGGACGCGCTGCTGCATCTGCTGCCGCATGCCATCGATGCCCTCGGCATGGCGCCGACGCTGCTGCTGGCCGGCGCGGGCTTCGGGCTGTTCGCGACCCTGCGTCGGCTGCTGCCTCGCGGGCATCGTTCCAGCGGAACGGCGGCGCTGTCGCTCGGTGGCGACGCGGTACACAACCTCGGTGACGGGCTGTTGATCGCCTTGGCCTTCGCGACCTCGCCAGTGCTGGGCATCGCGACCGTCGTCGCGATCCTCGCCCACGAGCTTCCTCAGGAGTTGGGCGACTACGCGATCCTCGTCGATGCCGGATTCAGCCCGCGCGAGGCGGCGCAGGCCAACCTGGGCAGCGCGGCCAGCGTCTTCGTCGGGGCGCTGGCCGGCCTGCTGGCCGGGCCGGCGGCCGAACCGGCCCTGCAGTGGTTGGCGCCCGTCGCGGCCGGAGGCTTCCTCTACCTCGCGCTGTTCGCGCTGGCGCCGGGGCTGCGGCGCCATCCCGCGCGTGGCGGACGCTGGTGGCGCGTGCGCGCCTTGCCCGTCGCCTTGGGCGTCGGCGCGATGGCCGGGCTTGCCGTGGCCGAAACGCACGCCGGTCTCGACCACGGCCACGTGCATGGCCTCGACGCGCCAGCCGAGACGCCGCGCAGCTTCGCGCCTTGGCCGCGCGGCTGAGGGTGGCCCTCGCTAGAGTGTGAACGACACCCCCTTGCCGAGGTTGACGATGCTGCGTCGCTGGCTGCGCCGACTGTTCAAAGGACTCGCATGGCTCGCGCTCGTGGCGGTGGTCACCGCGGGGGGCTTCGTGGCCTCGGCCTGGGCCCCCGACCAGCCCGCCGACGCCCTGATGGCCCGATGGGGCGCGCCACCTTCGCGCATCGCGCCGATCCTCGGGCTGCCGCTGCACCTGCGCGACGAAGGCCCGCGCGAGGACCCGGTGCCGATCGTGCTGCTGCACGGCACCGGCGATTCGCTGCACACGTGGCAGGGCTGGACCGACGCGCTCGCGCCGACGCGCCGCGTGATCCGCTACGACCTGCCGGGCTTCGGCCTCACCGGCCCGGACCCGGGCCACGACTATTCGATGAAGCGCCAGGTCGAGGTGCTGATCGCCGTGCTCGATCACCTCGGCGTCGAGCGCGTGGTGGTGGGCGGCAACTCTTACGGTGGCGGCATCGCCTGGCAGGCCGCGCTGGCGCATCCGGAGCGCGTCGTCGGCCTCGTGCTGGTCGATGCCTCTGGTGCGCCGGCCCCCGATGCGGCGGCGACGGCCGCCACCGCACCGCGCTCGGTGCCGATCGGTTTCCGCCTCGCGCGGATGTCGTGGGCGGCCCCGCTGTTGGAGCGCGTGCTGCCGCGCCCGGTGATCGAATCGAGCCTGCGCAATGTCTACGGCGACCCGTCGAAGGTGACGCCCGAACTCGTCGACCGCTACTTCGATCTCGCCACCCGCGAGGGCAACCGCGCCGCGCTGATGGCGCGCTTCGGCGGCCGTCGCGAGCCCGCCAGCACGCAGCCGGTGTCGGAGATCAACCAGCCCACGCTGATCCTCTGGGGCGCGCGCGACCGGCTCATTCCACTCGCCGCCGGCGAGCGCTTCCATGCCGCCATCCCGGGCAGCGAGTTCGTGGTGTTCGACGACCTCGGCCACGTGCCGCAGGAGGAGGATCCTGCGCGCACGGTGGGCGTCGTCGCCGCTTTCCTGGAAAGAAATAAATAGCAATGAGTCGCAGTTGCATTTCTTGATCGGGTTGGGTACGGTGATGTCCGACTTGTTGCGGTGTGGTCGAACTCATGAACGCACGTCCACCTCCGGTCGCTCCGCTCGTCGACGGCCTCGGCGGTCTTGGTCTCACGCTCCTCTGGACACTGCACAACCGCGCCAGCGAAGCCGCGCGCCCCGACGCGCGACTTGGCGATGCCGATGCCGTCGCCATCCGCAATGCCATCGACTTCGACTACGAGCGCCACTTTGGCCGCGCGGACGGGTCGCACGCCCTGCGCTCGGCGATGTTCGATCGCGCACTGAAGGACTGGCTGGCCCGCCATCCGTCCGGGCAAGTCGTCGAATTGGCCTGCGGGTTGGAAACGCAGGTGCGACGCTGCGACAACGGTCACGTGCGCTGGCTGGCGATCGACCTTCCCGAAGCGATGGCGCTGCGCGAGCGCTTCCTGCCGGCGGGCGGCCGGGTCCGGCATCTCGCCATCAGTGCCACCGACCCACGCTGGATGGATAGCGTCGACGCCTCGGCGCCGGTGTTCATCTCCGCACAAGGCTTGCTGATGTACCTGCCGCCGGAAATCGTGCAGCGCCTGCTTGGCGCCATTGACCGGCATTTCCGCGACTACGTCCTGATGTTCGACGCGATCCCGCCGTGGTTCTCGCGAAAGACCCTCGGTGGATTCCGTCTAACGCGGCACTACGTGGCCCCGCCGATGCCGTGGGGCATTCCGGCTTCGACGCTGCCAGCGGTATTGGCGGAGTGGATGCCGCGCAGTGGGCGTGCCGTGCTTGCGCCATTCGGACCGATGCGGGGCGTGCAGGGACGACTTTTCGGGGTGGTGCAGCGCGTGCCCGCGCTCGCCGATCTGATGCCCTGCGCGGTGACGGTGGGCGTGGCGGGATGGACGCTGTCGGTGTGAACGCAGTCGTTACGAGATGACGCCGTTCCTCTTCGCTGCAATGCCCATGTCCTCGATCCGTCACGTGCTGGCTGTTGCCATCGCTGCGAACTGCGCATCCGCCGCCGCTGCCCAGACGCCGCCGCCCTCCGCCAACAATCCCGCCACCGCGGAGACGCTTGACGCCGTCATCGTCATCGTCATCGTCATCGTCACCGCCACGCTCGAAGACACGGCCATCGATTTCCGTAACGCGCTGGGCTTCGGCGCGCGCGCGACGGCCTCGAGCGCGCTGCGCCCCGGCGTGCTCGCCGACTCGGTGACGGTGTCGTGCGACGATGCCGAACGCTTCGTCCGAAACATCGCGTCTTCAATCAACGAGCCAGGCGCGTTGGAGGAATCGCTGGCGCAGGCCAATCTGCGCTGGACGCCCACCGAGGTGACCGAGGTCAATGCGGTGCTGTCGTGGAACAAGCTCGACGCCCCCGCCCTGTACGACCAGGATTCCTGCCGATCAACCGTGCGGTGTACGACGCCCGCTACCGCGACATGTTCAACGGCGGCCGGGCCGTCCGACCCTACCAGATGATCGACGATGCCCCCAAGCGGACCCGCGAGCAGAAGCGCGTGGCCGGGCTGTCGATGCGGCATGACGCCTCCGGTTTCGCTGTTGACGCGGCGCTCTCGGCGAGATGTTCCTCGACAACGTTACCGGCGAGCGGGTGTTCACTTCGACGGCGCACCAGAACGTCGCCTTCGGGGCGGACGGCACCGCCTATGCGGTGGTCGGGCGCCTGCGAGTGGTCGGAATCGAGGCCGGCTATCGGTGGTGAACGAGCCGATGGTGGCGTGAGCGCTCTGACGTGCGCCGGGGATAGCGGCGACGCTGCCCTCCGCGAGGTCTCGTTGGAATGTCGAGGCATCCAGAGGGCAGGCCCGGAGATGCGCCGGAGTACGTTGGGGCGGACGGTGCGGGTGGAGCCGTAAAGCCATCTTCACGATTCATTGCGTACGCGGATGCGTATGATTCGCATATGCAGCCCGGCTGGGCTGGCGCCCTTCGGTTTGTTCAGAGCCCTCCATGACCGCATTCCATTCGACGACCCCGCCGTCGCCGAACGCCCTGTCGTTCGCCATCCGCACCCTGCTCGGCACCGGCCTGCTGCTTGCTGCCGCGCCCGTTCTTGCCTCGCCGTCCCCGGCGCCGGTGGTCGCCGCGTCGAACGACGACGATGCCGGAACGCTGCCCGCGGTGCGCGTCGAGGCGGACGCGAAGCCCTTCGACGCGAACATGCCGAACACCATCGTGACGCTCGACCGCCAGACGATCGAGCGCCGCAACAACGCCTTCAATTCCCACGACGTGCTGAAGTACGTGCCCAGCATCGCGGTACGCAACCGCTACCTCGGGGACCGTTCGTCCAACCTGTCGACGCGCAGCGCGGGCGCGAATGTGTCGGCCCGTTCGCTGGTCTTCGTCGACGGCCTGCCGCTGTCGAACCTGCTGGGCAACAGCGCCGATTTCGCGCCGCGCTGGGGAATGGTCTCGCCCGACGAGATCGAACGCATCAGCGTCGCGTACGGCCCGTTCTCGGCCGAGTATCCGGGGAATTCCGCGGGCGCGGTCATCAAGATCGAGACGCGTATGCCGGAGCGCTTCGAGGCCTCGGCCAAGACCGCCGTTTCGCACCAGTCTTTCGATCTGTACGCGTCGGACACGTCGCACACCAGCAACCTCGTCGAGTTGGCGGTGGGCGACCGGCACGACCGCCTGAGCTGGCGGCTCAATTACGCGCGCTCCGACATCTCCGCCGCGCCCCAAGGCTTCGCCAACCGGCCGCTGTCGACCACGCCGGCCGGCCCGACGGACATCCCGGTCTCCGGCGCGGTGTTCGACGTCGGCCCGAACGGCGCGCCGCGCGCGATCTTCGGCAGCGCCAGCGGCCTGCACGAGAAGGTGATGCAAAGCGCGCGGCTGAAGGTGGAGTACGCCTTCGCGCCGAACCTTGTGGCCACCTACCAGGCTGGGCTGTTCCTCGATGACGACCTGACCGGCGTCGAGACCTACCTGCGCGACGCCAACGGCACTCCGGTGTTCAGCGGCAATGTCAACGTCGGCGGGTTCCGCTACGCGCTGCCGGCCTCGCTGTTCCGCAACAACAAGTTCGACATGGAGCACCTGATGCAGGGCGTCTCGCTGGTCGGCGGCGACGGCGGCGACTGGCGCTGGCAAGTCAATGCGACCGACTACGACTATCGCGAGGACCGTCGCGGGCGTCCCGGCACGGCCTTTCCGGGTGCGGCGCTGGGCGGCGTGGGCACGGTGGTGGACGACAACAGCGGCTGGCGCACGCTGGATGCCAAGGCCACGTGGCGTCCTGACGGCGGGCGGCATCGCCTGAGCTTCGGCGTGCAGCAGGCGCGCTACGGGCTCGACGCCGAGACGCGCAACACCGCGGACTGGCTCCGCGCCGACGGCACGACGCGCATCGACACCTTCGCCGGCACCACGACGACCCGCGCGTTGTTCGCACAGAACGCGATGATGCTGCAGCCCGATCTGGAGCTGACGCTGGGAGGTCGCTTCGAGCAGTGGCGGGCCAGTGACGGCCGGCTGTCGAACGCGACGCGAACAGTCGCTTTCGGCGAGCGGGAGGACGAATTCTTCTCGCCGAAGGGCGCGCTGCGCTACGCGATCAACGACGACTGGGCGGTGCGCGGCGCGGTCGCCCGCGCCTACCGGTTCCCCACCGTCAGCGAGCTGTTCCAGGGCGGACTGACGAGCGTCGGCGTGCTGATCAACAACGACCCGAACCTGACGCCGGAGCGCATCGATGCGCAGGAGCTCAGCGTCGAGCGCCAGCTCGGCAACGGGATGCTCCGTGCCAGCCTGTTCCGCGACGTGGTCGACGATGCCCTGTTCTCGCAGCTCAACGTCGCCACGCTCGTCACCAACATCCAGAACATCGACCGCGTGCGGACGAACGGCGTCGAAGTGGCCGTCGACCTCGTCGACGTGGGCTTGCGGGGTCTGGACGTCGCCGGCAGCGTCACTTATGCCGACTCGCGCATCGTCGCCAACGCCAACAACCCGGCGAGCGTCGGCAAGCGCCAGCCCGGCGTGCCGGACTGGCGTGCCTCGCTGCAGGCCACGTGGCGCGCCAGCGACCGGCTCAGCCTGACGCTGGGCGCGCGCTACAGCGGCACGCAGTTCGCCACGCTCGACAACAGCGAAGTGCGGCGCGACGTCTGGGGCGCCAGCAGCGACTTCCTGATCGTCGACACGCGCGTGGCGTTCCAGATGACACCGAAGGTGATGCTGGCGCTGGGCGTCGACAACCTCACCGACGGCGACTTCTACACGGCCGCGACGAATCCGCACATCTTCCCGCCGCGCAGCGTTCAGGGCGAGGTGAAGGTGAGGTTCTGACGGGTGGTGCAAGGCTGTTTTCGCAAGCCAGAAGCATTTGCAACATAGCCGCGCTGCGGCCTGCCCGCGCACGAAGCAGATCCTGTCGATCGACGAGCCCGCTGCGGGTGCCTTTGCCGCGCGGCTGATGGTGGAGTTCGACGACGGCCGGCTCGGGTTCCTGCACGTTCGCCCAACACCGGCGCCGTGCAGGGCGAGGGCGTGTGGTGGGGGGGCGCAGCGCGTGCTTCGCAACGTGCATCGGCACCTTAACCTGCCCACCAAGGTCGGCGTGCCCCTGGTCTCGGCCCTGGCGCTGCTGATGCTGGTCAGCGTCGTCACGTCCTTCGTCGTCTACAAGGGGTGGTGGCGCGGGTTCTTCAAGCCGGTGCGCATCGCGAAACCGCGCACCCTGTGGGGCGACCTGCATCGGCTGCTGGGCGTCTGGAGCCGGTGGTTCCTGCTGCTGATCGCGGTGACGAGCGTCTGGTACCTCGTCGAGAGCCTTGGCGGCGAGGCGCCAGCGATGCCATCGGTGGATGTCCCCGTGGCAGGCGAGGGCGGCGATGCCTGCGCGCGGTCGCGCCACGCGGGCCAGACGCTTGCCGCGAGCCTCGCTGCCGTGCGTTGTGCCGACCCCGGCCTTGAGATCGAGATGATCGTATTCCCGGCTCAGCGCTCCGGTGCACTGGTGTTCCAGGGCCAACGCAGCGCGTGGCTGGTGCGGCCGCGCGCCACCGCCGCGTGGGTGGGCCCCGCGAGCGGCGAGGGTCTGCTGTGCGCCGACGCGCGCGCCCTGAACGTGCACCAGCGCATCAGCGAGTTGGCCGACCCGCTGCACTTCGGCACTTTCGGCGGCTGTTGGACGAAGATCCCGTGGTTCCTGTTCGGCCTCGCGCTGACGTTCCTTGCCGTGTCCGGTTGCGCCATCTACGCGATCCGCTTGGCCGATCGCGCCAAGGAGAGGCTGGATTGGAAAGGCGGATCGCGCGCCTCCTGGAACGGCATGGGCGGATGGCGCTGGGTGTCGCTCGCCATGGTCGTCGTCGGACTGGTGATGCTGCCGGTGGCGACGGTGTACGCGGGAACGCGGTGACACGATCGCCCCGCCTGCTTGCCCCAATATCTTGTGTTGACGGATCCCGATGACCCCCATAGGCTGGGGTCGTCGGTTCTCGGGTTCGCGCCCGGGATGAAAAGGGAACCCGGTGCGATTCCGGGGCTGCCCCGCAGCGGTATGTGGAAACGACCGCCGTCAATGCACTGGGGGACTCATCGCCCGGGAAGCGACGGCCAGTAGGTGGACGGTGGCCCCGTCCGTGTCCGCGAGCCCGAAGACCTGCCGGCCCACCGCGCGATGCACAACGCGCGGTGCTGCTCGTCATCCCCGAGGGAGGGAGGGCGGCCCGTGCTCCACCACGGAGAACCACCGATGAGTACCTCCACCGCGACGGCGACCGCCGTCGATGGCGAGCGCCTGCGCGCCGCCGACACCTTCGACCTTCGCCCGCCGCACCACGCCCCGGCGATGACCGTCACCAAGCGCGACGGTCGCCGCGAACCCGTCGATCTCAGCAAGATCGTCCGCGCCATCCAGCGCTGCGCGGAGGGGCTCCATGCCGTCGACCCGATGCGCGTGGCCACCCGCACGATCTCGGGCCTCTACGACGGCGCCAGCACCCGCGAGCTCGACGAGCTGTCGATCCGCACGGCGGCGCTACTGACGGCCGAGGAGCCCGAGTACGGGCGCCTCGCGGCGCGCCTGCTCGCCGCCGTCATCGAGAAGGAAGTGGGCGGGCAGGGCATCCACGCCTTCTCGCAGAGCGTGCAGCGCGGCGCCGAGCTCGGCCTCGTCAACGAGCGCCTGCTCGGCTTCGTGCAGGCGAACGCGCGGAAGCTGAACGACGCGCTCGACCGCGCGAACGATGCCCGCTTCGACTACTTCGGTCTGCGCACGGTCTACGACCGCTATCTGCTTCGCCATCCGGAAACGCGGCTCGTCATCGAGACGCCGCAGCAGTTCTTCCTGCGCATCGCCTCGGCGCTGGCGACGGGCGTGGCCGATGCGATCGAGCTGTATGGCCGCATGGCGCGGCTGGAGTACCTGCCCAGCTCGCCCACGCTGTTCAACAGCGGCACGCGCCACGAGCAGCTGTCGAGCTGCTTCCTGCTCGACTCGCCGGAGGACTCGCTGGAAGGCATCTACAAGGCGTATGCCGACGTCGCGCGGCTGTCGAAGTTCGCCGGTGGCATCGGCCTGTCGTTCACGCGCATCCGCTCGCGCGGTGCGCTGATCCGAGGCACCAACGGCCTCTCGAACGGCATCGTCGCCTGGCTGAAGACGCTGGATGCTTCCGTCGCGGCGGTGAACCAGGGCGGGAAGCGCAAGGGTGCGGCCTGCGTCTACCTCGAGACCTGGCACGCCGACATCGAGGAGTTCCTCGAGCTCCGCGACAACACCGGCGACGAGGCCCGGCGCACGCACAACCTCAACCTCGCGCACTGGGTGCCGGACCTGTTCATGCGCCGCGTCGAGGCCGACCTGCACTGGTCGCTGTTCAACCCCAGCGACGTGCTCGAGCTCGCCGACCTGCACGGTGCGGACTTCGAACTCGCCTACCAGGGCGCGGAAGCCCGCGGCCTCGCGCGCAAGCAGGTGCGGGCCCGCGACCTCTACGCGCGGATGATGCGCACGCTGGCCCAGACCGGGAACGGCTGGATGAACTTCAAGGACCGCGCCAACGCCACCTGCAACCAGGCGGCGCGCGCCGGCCACGTGGTGCACCTGTCGAACCTGTGCACCGAGATCCTCGAGGTGACGTCCGCGCAGCACACCGCGGTGTGCAACCTCGGCTCGATCAACCTCGCCCAGCACCTCGGCGAGGATGGCGTCGACTTCGAGCGCTTGGGCGAAACCGTGCGCGCCGCGGTGCGTCAGCTCGACCGCGTCATCGACCTCAACTTCTACCCGATCCCCGAGGCCGCGGCCTCGAACGCGCGCTGGCGCCCGGTCGGCCTCGGCCTGATGGGCCTGCAGGACGTGTTCTTCGCCCTGCGCCTGCCCTTCGACAGCGCGGAGGCGAAGGCGCTCTCGACGCGGATCAGCGCCGAGATCTACTTCCATGCGCTGTCGGCCAGCTGCGAGCTCGCCGAAGCGCAGGGCGCGCATCCGGCCTTCGCCGACACGCATGCGGCCGACGGCCGCCTGCAGTTCGACCTCTGGGGCGTGACGCCGCTGGATGAGCCGCGCTGGGAGGCCTTGAAGGCGCGGATCGCCCGCCACGGCCTGCGCAACTCGCTGCTGGTCGCCATCGCGCCGACGGCGACGATCGCTTCGATCGCCGGCTGCTACGAGTGCATCGAGCCGCAGGTCAGCAACCTGTTCAAGCGCGAGACCCTGTCCGGCGACTTCCTGCAGGTGAACCGCCACCTCGTCGAGGAACTGAAGCGCCTCGGCCTGTGGACGGCGGACGTGCGCGACCGCATCAAGCAGGCGGAAGGCTCGATCGCCGGCATCCACGAGATCCCCGACACCCTGCGGCGCATCTACCGCACCGCGTGGGAGCTGCCGATGCGCGCGCTGGTCGATCTGCAGGCCGCGCGCGGCCCGTACATCGACCAGAGCGCCTCGCTGAACCTGTTCATGGAGAGCCCGAGCATCGGCGCGCTGAGCTCGATGTACATGTACGCGTGGAAGCAGGGCCTGAAGACCACCTACTACCTGCGCTCGCGCCCGGCCACGAAGATCGCCAAGACCACGGTCGCCGCCAGTGCCGCCACCGCGCCCGACGACACCGCGGCCGTCGTGTGCTCGCTCGAGAACCCCGGAAGCTGCGAGGCCTGCCAGTGAGCGCCGCCATGAGCCCGAAACTCCTCGACCCCGGCTTCGACCTGACCCTGCGGCCGATGCGCTACCCGCAGTTCTTCGCGATGTACCGCGACGCCATCCGCAACACGTGGACGGTGGAAGAGGTCGACTTCGCGCCCGACGTGCAGGACCTCGCCACCAAGCTTGGGGCCGCGGAGCGCCACCTGATCCAGCGCCTCGTGGCCTTCTTCGCCACCGGCGATTCGATCGTGGCGAACAACCTCGTGTTGAACCTCTACAAGCACATCAACGCGCCGGAGGCGCGCATGTACCTGTCGCGCCAGCTCTACGAGGAGGCGCTGCACGTGCAGTTCTACCTGACGCTGCTCGACGCCTACCTGCCCGACCCGGCGGAGCGGGCGAAGGCCTTCGCCGCGGTGGAGAACATCCCCAGCATCCAGGCCAAGGCCGCGTTCTGTTTCCGCTGGATCGATTCGATCCAGTCGCTGGACCGCTTGGATACGCCGGCCGACCGCCGGCGCTTCCTGCTCAACCTCGCCTGCTTCGCGGCCTGCATCGAAGGCCTGTTCTTCTTCGCCGCCTTCGCCTACGTGTACTACCTGCGTTCGCGTGGCCTGCTGCACGGGCTCGCTTCGGGCACCAATTGGGTGTTCCGCGACGAGAGCGCGCACATGGCCTTCGCCATGGAGGTGCTCCGCACGGCGCGCGAGGAGGAGCCGGCCCTCTGCGACGCCGAGTGGGCCGCCGACGTCGACCGCATGCTCGACGAGGCCGTGGCGGTCGAACTGGCCTTCGCCGAGGACGTGCTGGCCGGCGGCATGGCCGGGCTGTCGCTGAAGGACATGCGCGAGTACCTCGACTACGTCGCCGACCAGCGCCGCGTGCAGCTCGGCCTCAAGGCCAAGACCGGGGCGCGGAATCCGTTCCCCTTCATGGACCTTCAGGACGTGCAGGAGCTGACCAACTTCTTCGAGCGGCGGGTCAGCGCCTACCAGGTCGGCGTGGAGGGCGAAGTGGCCTTCGACGAAGCGTTCTGAGGGAGGCCGCCGCCGAACTCGCAACGCTCAAAGTTTGAGATCGCGCCTCGGCGGCGTCGGTGGCGCCTCGTCCCGCAGCAGCCATCCCCGCCGGAAGCCGCGCGACAGCCACACCAGCGCGGCGATCCACGCGACGACGATCAGGGCGGTGAAGGCGAGCAAGGGCCAAAGCATGGGGCGGGGTGTGCGGGGGCGGGGCCGCCTACTCTCCGCTTCGGCACATCCCGGCCATGTGACCGAGGGGCGTCGGCCGCGCGCCTGCGACAAATGGACGCATCCCCTCCGCCCGTGGGCTTCGCCATCATGCGCGGCCTCGTTTCCGTCCCGATGCCCTCCATGCGCGCTCCTCTCCCCCTTGCCATCTCCCTCGCCCTGGCCGCCGTGACGGCGCATGCCGCGCCCGCGCCGGCCTCGTCCCCGTCGACGTCGCAAGACGCCACGCGACTCGACACCGTCGAGGTCACCGCCGCCGCCCCGACTCGCCTTGAGCGGCGCGCCAAGGCAGGGTCGCGCCTCGACCTCGCGGTGGGCGAGACGCCGGCCTCGGTCGACGTGATCGACCAGGACGCGCTGCGCCAGCGCCTCGAGAGCACGACGGTCGAAGCGCTCGACAACGCGCCCGGCGTGGTGGGCTATTACAGCTTCGGCACGATCAACGTCAGCGGCCGTGGTTTCGCCGGCGTGTTCAACAGCCCGGTGATGTTCGACGGCATCCGCTATCCCGGCTGGCAGATCGCGCCGCGCAGCACGCTGAACTACGCGCAGGTGGAAGTGCTGCGCGGGCCGGCGGGCCTGTCGGCGGGGCAGGGCGCGGTGGGTGGCGCCATCAACCTCGTGCCGCAGCGCGCTGACGGCGTCGCGGGCACGCGCGCCTATGCCGGCTTCGGCCGCTACGGCACGTGGACGCTCGGCGCCGGCCACGGTGGGGCCATCGGCGACGGTGCGGTCCGCTACCGCGTCGATGCGACCTACCAGGCCTCGGACGAGCGCGGTTCCTACGGTTATGCGAACGACACGTCGTTCCTGTTCCGCCACGTGACGGCCGAGGTGGCCGTGCCGCTGGGCGAGACCCTGCTGGCCAGCGTCGCCATCGACCGCTGGCGCGACGATGCGGAGGGCTACTTCGGTACGCCGCTGGTGGACGGCCGCTTCGACGAGCGCCTGCGCGAGGCCAACTTCAACATCGTCGACGACGTCCTCGACATGGATGCCCGCTGGACGCGCGCCCGTCTGGAGTGGACGCCCTCCAGCGCCTTCCGCGGCCGCGTCGTGGCCTTCCACAACGATGAGCTGCGTCGCTGGCGCAACACCGAGGCCTACACCTACCAGCCCGCCACCGCCACGGTGCGCCGGGCGGACTACCTCGCCACCCAGCATGACCAGGCGCTGCGCGGGGCGCTGGCCGAGGGCACGTGGACGCACACGCTGCTCGGCCTGCCGCACCAGATCGTGTTCGGCGTGCAGGCCGACCGCAACGACCACGATCGCGCCAGCAACAGCCCGTTCCGCTTCACCGACACGGTGCCGCTGTTCCCGTCGAGCCGCGGCAGTTTCGTCAGCCTCGATCCCTTCCTGCCGCGCACCGCCACCGACATCGAACAGCGCGCCGGCTGGCTGGAGAGCCGCCTCGACGTGGCCGACGGCTGGCGCGTGATCAGCGGCTGGCGCCACGACCGCACCGAGGTCGAATCGCTGAACGTCGTCTCCGGCGTGCGCTTCGACCGCCGCTACGTCAGCAACGGCGCGCGCCTCGGCGTGACCCGCGCGCTGGGCGCGGACGGCATGGTCTATGCCAGCTGGGCCAGCGGCTCGGAGCCGCCGGCGCAGATCACCACCCTGGGCCTCGCCAATGCGCGCTTCGACCTCACCGACGCCCGCCAGTGGGAGCTCGGATGGAAGCAGCGCCTCGGCCGCGGTGACTGGACGCTGGCGCTCTACGACATCGAGCGCACCAACATCCTGTCGCGCGACCCGGCCGATCCGAACCTGTTCCAGCAGATCGGCGCGCAGGGCGCCCGCGGCGCCGAAGTGTCGGTGCGGCTGCCGCTCGCCGAGGCCTGGACGCTGGAAGGCAGCGCCGCGGTGCTCGATGCCGCCTTCGGCCGCTTCGACGAGCGCGTGGGCACGGCCCTCGTCAGCCGCCGTGGCAACGTGCCGGTGAACGTGCCGGAACGCCTCGCCACCACGTGGCTGCGCTGGCAGGCGACGGACGCCTTCAGCCTGGCCGCCGGCCTGCGCGCCGTGGGCCGCCGCCCCGCGAATACCGCCAACACGCAGTGGCTCGCCGGCTACGCCACGCTGGACCTCAACGCGAACTGGCGCACGGGCTGGGGCGACGTGGGCCTGCGCGTGCGCAACGTGGCCGACAAGGCCTACGCCACCACCGCCTACAATGCCGGCAACCAGGTGCTGATCGGAGAGCCGCGGTGGGTCGAGGTGGTGTGGCAGCGTCGCTTCTGAATCGCGCGGCGCCCGTCGCGGTGCTGCTCGCGCTGGGCGGGCTCGCCGGCTGCGGTGCCTCGCCGTCCGTGTCGGCCCCCGAGGCCGACGCACCGCTGTCGATCAGCCCCGTGCCGCTGGCGCTCGAGCGGCCGGCGGCGCAGCCGAACGTGGTCGCCGATCCGGCCCGTCAGCGCTTCGTGCTGAGCTGGCAGGAGCGCGATGCGGACGGCTGCGCCACGTTGCGCACGGCCACGCTGGGCCGCGACGGCGCGCTCGGCACCCCGCGCGACGTGGCCCGCGGCTGCGACTGGTTCGTCAACTGGGCCGATTTCCCGTCGGTCGCCATCGCCGACAACGGCGACTGGTGGACCTGGTACCTGCAGAAGAGCGGCCCCTCCACCTACGCCTACGACATCCGCCTCGTGCGCTCCGAGGACGAAGGCCGCTCATGGAGCGCGCCGATCACGCCGCACGACGACCGCACACCCACCGAGCACGGCTTCGTCTCGATGGTGCCGATGGGCGGCGACCGGATGCTGCTGGCCTGGCTGGACGGCCGGAACACGCTGGCGCCGGCGCCGGCTGGTGGGCACGACGCGCACGGCACCGGCCAGGGCGCGTCGAGCGGCGGCCATGCGCATGCGGAAGGTCCGATGAGCTTGCGTTCCGCGGAGATCGGCCGTGATTTCGTCCTTCGCCATGCGCAGGAGGTCGATGCGCGGGTGTGCTCCTGCTGCCCGACCGACCTCGTGGGTCGCGGCGAGGGCGCCGCGCTGGTCTACCGCGACCGCAGCGAGGACGAGATCCGCGACGTCTATGCCGCCGACTACCGCGACGGGCGCTGGACGCCGGGCGCGGCGGTGCGCACGGACGGGTGGCAGATCGCCGCCTGCCCGGTGAACGGGCCGGCGCTCGCGGCCTCCGGTGATCGGGTGGCCGCGCTGTGGCCCACCATGGCCGGCGCCACGCTGACGGTGAAGGGCGCGCTCGTCGGCGCGGCCGATCCGGCGACCGCCCTCGAATCCGGCGAGGCGGTGCTGGGCCGCCCCGACCTCGCGCCTTGGCGCGGGGACCGCTGGCTCGCGACCTGGCTCGGGGCCGGTGCGGGCGGCGCGCAGGCCCTCCGGATCGCCACCCTGTCCCCGTCGCTGGCGCCGGCGGCGGTGCAGGACGTGGCGCTGCTGCCGCCGGGCCGGGGCACCGGCATGCCTCGCCTCGCCAGCCTCGGCGACGTGGCCGTGCTGGTGTGGACGGAACCCAAGGGCAGCGAGGGTCCGGAGGCCCGCGTCGGCACCGTGCAGGTGCGGCGGATCACCCGCTGATCGCCAAGCCCGTCGTCGTCGCGTCACGGGCGGTGCGTCGGACTAGGCGGAGCGGTGATTGGGGCGCTGCGCCTTGCGTACGGCCTTGTTCTCGTACATGCGCTGGTCGGCCAGCTCGAGCAACTGGGCGAGGTGGCGGCTGGTCAGGGGGGCGCGGTCCGAGGTCGCGATGCCGAAGCTGAGGCCGGCCTGGGCGAAGCCCATCGCCCGCACGTCCGACTCGACGCGTTGCAACTCGCGGGCAAGCCGCTGGCCCGACAGCTCGTCGCCGGCCAGCACCAGCACCGCGTATTCGTCGCCGCCGAGGCGGTAGACCTCCGCGCCGGGCGTCGAAATCTCGCGCAGTGCGCGCGCGACGGCGCACAGCAGGGCGTCGCCCTGCGCGTGGCCTTCCTGGTCGTTGATCGCCTTCAGGCCGTCGAGGTCGATCATCGCGACGAGGAGGCCGTTGGCCAGCAGGGCCTTGTCGGCGTCGAGGATCGCCTCGAAACGCAGGTTGAACGCATAGCGGTTCTGCAGGCCCGTGAGCGGGTCGGTGCTGGCCTGGCGCAGCGCCGCCTGCATGCCGACGCGGAAGCTCTCGCGGGAGGCTTCGACCGACTTCACCCTGTCCGCCAGGGCCACCGCGAGCAGCATCGCCTCGACGGCGTTGCCGATCAGCACCAGCAAGTCGGCGTTGTCGATGAGGTCGTCCATCATCCCGAGGTTGGCGGGCAGGATGATCACCCCGGGGACCAGGATCGCGAGGTAGCCCACCAGCATGAAGCGCGCCTGCGTGACGCCGTTCAGCAGCGCCCAGAGGCTGGAGCCCACCGCGAAGGCGATCGCCAGGCCGACCAGCACGGTGGCCCAGAGGTGCGCGGTGTTCGGCATCGTGAGGGCGCCCAGCAGGCCGATGGCGGAAAGCACCATCAGGCCATCGGCGACATGGGCGAGCCTCGGGTTCAGCCTCGACAGTTGCAGGAAACTCCGGCAGAACCCCGCATGCAGGGCCGTCAGGGCGATGAAGAACACCGCGTAGTTGATGGTGGGGTCCTGCCAGCCGAACCACTGGTAGGGCAGTCCGAAATAGAAGGCCCAGCCCGCCACGAGGGCGAGCGACTGCCCGCCGTAGTAGACGTAGGCCGAAGATCGGGTCCATGCGCCGATCAGCAGGTTGTAGATGCCCAGCGCGAGCAATCCGCCCAGCGCCACGCCGAACAGCAGGGTCTCGTTGCGGACCCGCTGCGTGAAGGCACCGTCCCGGTACAGGTCGACGCGCGGACGCGAGGTGAACAGCGGTGTCTCCATCCGCACGAGCACGTCGTAGTCGGTGTCCGGCCGCAGGTCGACGGTCACGCCTTGGTGCATCACGAAGGGCGAGTCCCGCCCGATGCCCACCACGCCACCCTGCACCGTGTCCGGGCCATACACCCGGACCTCGGCGGTGTGGAAGAACGTGTTCCCCGGCATCACCACATACCGGCCACCGTCGCTGCTGCTTCGGAAGCGATGGCGAAGCCAGAAGGTGCCGCCTTGGAAGTCGACGCCGCGCAGCCGCTGCTGCCCGGTGGACCACCAATGGATCTGCGCCTGCGTGTTCGGCCAAGACGAGCGTTCGCTGGCCTCGTAGACCACCAGCTCGGCTCCGGCGTTGTCCGCGGCCGGTCCGAAAAGCCACCAAGGGCCGGCCGCCGCCGGGAGTGACACGGACAGCAGCAGCCAGAACAGCAGTGCGCGCGCCTTGGCGATGAGCGTGTCCCGTGGGTAGGCCGTCACCCCCATTGTGCGGAAGCGGGGGCGCCCGACAAGCCGCCCGCGGTCAATTCCTGTCGGAACGACCCTCGATCAGCGCTTCAGTGCCCTGAGTGCGTCCGCCATGGCGCTGTTGGCCGGGGCGGGACCGGTGCCCGGGGTGCCCCGGCCGCCCGGGCGCCCGTTGTCCGGACGAGGCCCCCTGGCGTCCCGGTCGCCCCGCGGGTTCGGGGCCGGCCGCTCCTCGCGCTTTCCGCCCCGGGCCTCGCCCGGCACGTCGTCGAGGCGGCGGGTGAGGGCGATGCGCTTCCGCGCCACGTCGACCTCCAGCACCTTTACTTTCACGACGTCGCCGACCTTCACGACCTCGCGCGGGTCCTTCACGAACTTGTCGGACAGCGCGCTGATGTGGACCAGGCCGTCCTGGTGCACGCCGATGTCGACGAAGGCACCGAAGGCCGCGACATTGGTGACCACGCCTTCCAGCACCATGCCGGGTCGCAGGTCCTTCAGGTCCTCGATGCCGTCGGCGAAGCGCGCGGCCTTGAACTCCGGGCGCGGGTCGCGGCCGGGCTTCTCCAGTTCCTTGACGATGTCCTTCACCGTCGGCAGGCCGAAGCGCTCGTCGGTGAACTGCTCGAGCTTCAGGCCGCGCAGGCTGGCCGCGTCGCCGATCAGCTGGCCGATGGGGCGGCCGCAGGCCTTCACGATCTTCTCCACCACCGGGTAGGCCTCGGGGTGCACGGCCGAGGCGTCGAGCGGCTCGTCGCCGCCGGCGATGCGCAGGAAGCCCGCGCACTGCTCGAAGGTCTTCTCGCCGAGGCGCGGCACCTTCAGCAGGTCGCGGCGCGAGCGGAACGCGCCGTGCTCGTCGCGGTAGCGGACGATGTTCTCGGCGACGGTCGTGCTCAGGCCCGACACGCGCGCCAGCAGCGGCGCCGAGGCGGTGTTGACGTAGACGCCGACGGCGTTCACGCAGTCCTCGACGCGGGCGTCGAGCGCGCGCGCCATCGCGAACTGGTTCACGTCGTGCTGGTACTGGCCCACGCCGATGGCCTTGGGCTCGATCTTCACCAGCTCGGCCAGCGGGTCCTGCAGGCGGCGGGCGATGGAGACGGCGCCACGCAGGCTGACATCGAGGTCGGGGAACTCGCGGGCGGCGAGTTCAGAGGCGGAATACACCGAGGCGCCCGCCTCGCTGACGACGATCTTGGTGAGTTTCAGCTCGGGGTGCTTGGCCATCAGCTCGCCGGCCAGCTTGTCGGTCTCGCGGCTGGCCGTGCCGTTGCCGATGGCGATGAGCTCGACCGCATGCGCGGCGCAGAGCTGCTTGAGGCGGGCGATGGAGGAATCCCACTGCCGCTTCGGCTCGTGCGGGTAGATCGTGTCGGTGGCGACCAGCTTGCCGGTGGCATCGACCACGGCCACCTTCACGCCGGTGCGCAGGCCGGGGTCGAGGCCGAGCACCGGGCGCATGCCCGCAGGGGCCGCGAGCAGCAGGTCCTTGAGGTTGTCGCCGAACACGGCGATGGCCTCGGCCTCGGCCTTCTCGCGCGCGGCGCTCACCAGGTCGACGGACAGGTGCATCAGCAGCCGGGCGCGCCAGGCGAGGCGGCAGGTGGTGAGCAACCAGGCATCGGCGGGGCGGCCCTTCGGGCTGACGCCGGCGGCCAGCGCGACGCGGCCTTCCGCATAGGCGTGGCCGGCCTCGAGGTCGGCGGTGGGTTCGAGGTCGACGCCGAGGATCTCCTCGCGGCGGCCGCGCAGCAGGGCCAGCATGCGGTGCGAGGGAATCGTGGCGATCGGTTCGACGTGCTCGAAGTAGTCGCGGTACTTCGCGCCTTCGGTCTCCTTGCCCGGCATCACCTTCGAGCGCAGCACGCCCTTGGCCTGCAGCCACTCGCGCAGCTCGCCGACCAGCGCGGCGTTCTCGCCGATGCGCTCGATCAGGATGGCGCGGGCCCCGTCAAGCGCGGCGGCGGCATCGGCCACGCCCTTGTCCGCATCGACGAAGGCGGCGGCGCGTTCCTCGGGGGCGACCGTCGGGTCGGCGAGGATCGCGTCGGCCAGCGGTTCCAGGCCGGCCTCGCGGGCGATCTGCGCCTTGGTGCGGCGCTTGGGCTTGTAGGGCAGGTAGAGGTCTTCGAGGCGCGACTTGCTGTCGGCGGCGAGCACGTCATCGAGCAGCGGCTTCGTCAGCTTCCCCTGCTCGGCGATGGAGGCGAGGATCGCGTCGCGGCGCTCTTCCATCTCGCGCAGGTAGCCCAGCTGCTGTTCGAGGTTGCGCAGCTGGGTATCGTCGAGGCCGCCGGTCACTTCCTTGCGGTAGCGGGCGATGAAGGGCACGGTCGCGCCCTCGTCGAGCAGCTCGACGGCCGCCTTCACCTGCGCCGGCTGGGCGGCGATCTCGGCGGCGATGCGCTGGGCGATGGTGGCCGCGATCGCGGCGGCGGGACGGACGGGCGCGGCGAGGCCGGCGGCTTCAGGGGCGGGTGCAGCAGGAGCGGACATCGGGACTCGGCAACGGTGGTACGGCCGTCGATTGTCCCCCCGGCCGCCGGCGTCGGACAGGCTGGCGGAACGAGCCGCGCTGTGTCAGGCCGGAAGCCCTAGGGCGTCGCGCGCGGTGAAAGGGCCTCGGCGACTGCCGCCGCTTCGCGCTGCTGGAAGACCTCGCCATTGCGGACATCCCGCGTCGTCGACCAGAGGCGCTGCGCGAGATCGGGGTTCCCGGCGACGAAAGCGTGTGACAACCCAAGGTAGTAGCGCTTGTCGAGGATGGGCTCCCGCAGCGCCTCCAGCGCCTCCAGGGCGACGCCGCCGGCGGCCTGGAGCTGCGCCCAGCGGAACGCGCTGAGGGCGATGGCGTCGAGGTCCCCGTTGGCGAGGCGCGACAGCTGGACGAGATGGTCCCGCGAGGTCGCCTCGACCTCCCAGCCCGCGCGTCGCAGGTCGTCCCCGATGGCATAGCCCGGCAGCACGCCGATGGGGCGCGTCGCTCCGACCAGCCGACCATCGACCACGTCGACCGCGGTGCCGCGTCGTCGGATCAGCACGATGTCGTCCTGCCGCAGGACGTCGGCCTCGTGCGCGGGTGCGCCGGGCGGGAAAGCGAACACCCGGACGCGTTCCGGCGAGAAAGCCACCGCGAAGGCGCCGTGCTTGCGTCCAGCCGCGACCTCGGCGATGCAGTAGGTCCACGGCTGCGGGTGGTAGTTGAAGCGCAACCCGAGGCGCCGCGCCACTTCGTCGAGCAGTTCGAAGTAGAGGCCCTGTTTCTGCCGCGTCCGCCACGGGACGGCCGGGGTTTCCTCGAAACAGAAGTCGAGCGTCGCCGGCTCCGAGGCGCGGGCGCGAACCGATGGATCGGCCATCGTCCCACCGGCACCAAGACCCATCGCCAGAAGGAGGAGCGCGGCGAGCGGCTTGCCCGGACGCCTCATGGCGCGCCTCCGTTCACCGCCCGGCCCCGTGCGCGGGCGAGTGCGGCCCGGTACGCCTCGCTCTGGCGCACCTCGGCGACGGCCTGCCAGAGGCGCGCCGCGAGCTCCGGATGCCGGGCGACGAAAGGCTTGGAAAGTGCGAGGAAGTAGGGCTTGTGCCGCAGCGGCCGAGGCGCCTCTTCCAGTTCGAGGAGCCATGCCGGTCGCTGTCGGCGGAGCTGGTGCATCTGGTCGGTGCCCACGGCCGCGGCGGCGATGCGTCCCGCGGCGAGCTTGCGCAGCAAGGCCTGCGGGCTTGGCGCGGCGTCGTCCACCGCGTAGCCCTCGAGACGCAGCTCCTGGGCGATCGAGGTGGCCGCTTCGGCGCCGATCGGGCCGGTCAGCCCGGTGATGCGGGTGCCATCGACGTCGACGCGGGCCCCCCGCCGCCGCACCAAGACGTAGCCGCCCTCGAACATGCGCTGCCCGGCATCCGGGTTATCGCCGCCAGGGAAGGCGGCGAAGCCGAGCCGTTCCGTGGTGACGCTCATGCCGAAGGTGCCGTCCACGCGGCCGGCGCGCAGGTCGTCGTGGCAGCGCCGCCAAGGGCGCCCTTGGTACTCGAAGCGCACGCCCGTGCGGGCCGCGACCGCGTCCAGCATGGTGAAGTTGAGCCCCACCTTGTCCCGACTGCGCCAAGGCAGGACGTCGCTGTCCTCGAAACACAGCACGAGGACGTCCGGCGGCCGGCCCGGCAAGGCTCCGGCCTCGGGCAGGGCCGGGCGGGGCGCGACCACGCCCGGGAGCATCGCGAGGATCAGCAGCAGTCGTCGCATGCGGCCGAGCCTAGCGAAATCCGTCGCCCGATGGGTCGAGGCAGCGTGTCAATTCGCGCCAGCGTCCTCCACCCGGCTGGGGTTCGATCGGCCGGCCCACGACCCGCCGTACTCCCAGGGCATCGGTGCGCGATGGCTCTTCGGGCAGTGGCAGGGGGCGGTGGGACCCCACTCGGCGCCGCGCATCAGGCCGTTCCCTTGGCGTTGCCAGTAGAAGGTCGGGGCCGGGGCCTCGCGACCGCCGATCTCGGCCAGGGTGGTGGCGTCGAACAGGCGGCCGTTGATGATCACGTGCGTGGTCCTCGCGCTGTCTGCCAGGGTCTCGAGCGGATTGCCGTCGACGATCACGAGGTCCGCCTTCTTCCCGGCTTCGATCGAGCCGAGGTCGGCGCTGTAGCCGAGGTGGTCGGCGCCGTCGATGGTGAAGGCACGCAGCGCCTCGAAGTTCGTGAAGCCGCCCTGCGCCAGCGACCACATTTCCCAGTGCGAGCCGAGGCCTTGCAGCTGGCCGTGGCCACCGACGTGCACGCGAACGCCGGCATCGCGGAGGGTCTTCAGCGACTCGGCGACGGTGATGTGCCAGTAGTCCCAGTCCGGGCCGGTCTCGCGCCGGATGGCGCGGGCTTCCAGCGTCTCGCGCGGGAAGAAGCGCAGCAGGCGTTCGTTCTGCCAGACGTTGTCGCGCGCGTACCACCAGTACTCGCCGGAGAGGCCGCCGAAGCTCACGTTGAGCGTCGGCGTATTGCGCACGTCGGTCTGGCGCCACAGTTCGACGACGTCGCGGCGCAGCGGCGCCACCGGCAGGTTGTGCTCGATGTTGCTGCTGCCGTCGACGATCATCGTGAGGTTGTGCTGCAGGGTGCTGCCGCCTTCCTCGACGGTCATCATCCCGAGCTCGCGGGCGGCCTGGTTGATCTGTTGGCGCTGGTCGCGGCGCGGCTGGTTGTAGCTCTTCACCGCGAAGACGCCGTTGGCGCGCAGGCGGCGCAGGTGGGCGCGGGCGTCGTCGATCGAGTTCACCACGGCCTTGAAGTCGCCGTCGGCGCCGTAAAGGATGGTACCGGTCGAGAACACGCGCGGGCCGAGCAGCCGGCCGGCTTCCACCAGCTCGGCCTGCGAGAACACCGTCTCGGTGTTGGCCGAGGGATCGAACATCGTGGTCACGCCGAAGGCGAGGTTGGCCGCGTAGCTCCAGTTCGCCTGCGGGATCACGCCGCTGAAGAAATGGCTCGCGTGCGCATGGACGTCGATGTAGCCGGGCAGCACGGTCTTGCCTGCCGCATCGACGACGCGCGCGCCCTGCGGGATGGCGACCTCGCCGGCACGGCCGACGGCGACGATGCGGTCGCCGCGCAGCACGACCACGCCGTCCTCGATCACTTCCTGCTCGCGCTGCGCGTTGCGCATCGTCACCACGCGTCCGCCGGTGATGGCGACGACGTCGGTGGGCGTGTCGACCGGCACGCGCAAGCCGAGCGCCCGGCCGCCGTCGTCCCTGGAGGCCGCCACGTCGCGGCTGACGTAGCGCTCGCCGACCAGCCAGTGCAGGGTGTCGGCGTCCGACCAGTGCAGGTAGGCGCCGACATCGGTCGACAGCGCGGTGACCGGCACCGCCTTGGTGTCCTTCGACAGGGCCACGGCCGCGCCGGTTTGCGGCAGCGGCGCCACGTAGGCGTTGAAGAGCTCGGTGAAGGCGACGCGCCGGCCATCCGGTGACACGCTGACCGCGTCGACGTACTTGAGGTCGAGCACATCGCGGCGGTCCTCGCCGTGCAGGCCCACGGAAACCAGCTTCTTCGACAGCCCGCCGCCGGTCAGGAACAGCACGCGCGTGCCATCGTCGTTGAACTGCGGTTCGCGGCCGTCGTCCGCCAGTTTTCGGGGTTCCCCGCCTGCGGCCGGCACCACGTACACCCCGGCGTCGCGGCCCCACGCGCTGCCGATCACCGAGTTGCCGCGATCGCGCACGAACACGACCTGTCGGCCGTCCGGCGAGTAGCGCGGGCCGTAGTACACGCCGCGCACGGTCGTCAGCACGCGCTCGGTGCCGCTGGCGAGGTCGCGCTCGACGACCTGGCCACGCGCCTCGTCGTTCCACGTGGTGAACAGCAGCTTGCCGCCGTCCGGCGAGAAGGCCGGCTGGTACTCGAAGCGGTCGTCGCGGCCGGTGAGCGCGCGAGGCGTGCCATTGCCTTCGCGGAGCCACAGGCGGCCGACGGCGTGGAAGGCCACGCGGCGCCCGTCGGTCGAGGTGGCGACGTCGCGGACCATCCGCGGGGTGAACGTGCCATCGGGCAGGCGCTTCTGCTGGCGCGGGGCCTCGGTGACGCGCTGTTCGACCTCGGCGCTGAACGGGATGTTCGTCGCTTCGCCGCTGGCGGCATCGACGCGCCAGAACTTGCCGTCACGGCCCCAGACGACCAGGGCCGCACCGTCCGGCGTCCAGTCGAAGTTCGCGTAGGGCCCGAAGATCGCCCAGCCTTCCTGCTGGTCGCGCTCGAGGCCGTCCCACAGCGGGCGCACCTGGCCGGAATCGAGGTCCATCAGGTGAAGCACGGACTTCTCGCGCACGCGCTTCACGAAGGCGAGCGTCTTGCCGTCCGGCGAGGGCTGCGGACGCACCGCGCCGCCGGGGCTGCTCACCAGCGTCTCGATCCGGCCGGTTTCGCGGTCGAGGCGCTTGATCGCGTAGATCAAGCCATGGGGGTTCTTGTTGTACTCGAACGAGGGGCCGGGGCTGACGTCCTCCGAGAAGTACACGTAGCGGCCGTCCGGCGACACGGCGGGTTCGCCGAGGTCCTGCTGGTCGTTCTTCTGCCTCGTCAGCTGCAGGCCGTCGCCGCCGTCGCGGTGGTAGAGCCAGAGTTCGCCGGCGCCCAGCGAGCGCTGGCCGGTGAAGTGCTTGCGGCCGATCAGGTACTGGCCGTCGGGCGTCCACGCCGGGTTGTTGAGCAGGCGGAAGCGCTCCTTCGTGACCTGCGTGGCGCCACTGCCGTCGGCGCGCATGCGCCAGAGGTTGTTGCCGCCGTCGCGGTCGGAGGTGTAGGCGATCTCCGAGCCGTCCGGCGAGAAGCGCGGCTGGATGTCCCAGGCCGGCCCGGACGTGAGGCGCGTGGCGCGGCCGCCGGTGATCGGCAGGCGGTAGAGGTCGCCGAGCATCGAGAACACCATCGTCTGGCCATCGGGCGCGACGTCGAGGTCGAGCCAGGTGCCTTCGTCGGTCGTGAAGCGCACCGTTTTCGTGGGACCGTGTTCGCCGTTGACGTCCCACTTCGGCGCCTCGGCGGCCGTGGTGGAAAAAGCGGCAAGAGCGAGGGCCGTGGCGACGGCAAGGCGGGCGTGGCGCATGCGTGGTTTCCCCTGTGGCGAGGGGCCGAGCGTAACCGCAGCGACGGTGCCGCGCCCTGTGCCGAAGCGCAGGGTCCGCTCAGAGGCCGCCAGACAGGCGCCGTGCGCGTGCCAGGCGTCGGACGGCGGCGGCGCGCAGGATCGCCTCCCGCCCTTCTGCGCCCGCGGCGTGCCAGGCCTTGATTTCGTCGAGGGTCCGGCCGCAGCCGAGGCACTCGTCGGCGTCGTCGAGGCAGCACTGGCGGATGCACGGCGACGCCAGCGTCGGCGCGTCGCCCTCGGGGCGTCGCGGAAGGAGCGCCTTCGGCGGTCGGGCGGGCGACACGGCCTCAGTCCCCGGGCGTTCCCGTGCCGAGCCGCGCCTCCAGCGTGGCGATGCGGGCTTCGAGCGCCTCGATGCGCGCGAGCACGGTCTCGTCGTCGCGGGTGGACGGCCCGCGGGCCGCCGATGCGGCGGAAACGCGGGGGATGGCGTCGAGGTCCACCGGGCCGCAAAGCAGGTGCGCCCAGCGCCCCTCGCGCTGGCCTGGCGCGCGCGGCAGCGCGACCGCGAAGCCCCGCGCCGCGAGACGATCCAGCGCGTGCGCGAGGTCGTCGGCGTCCGTGTAACGGTGCATGCGCTCGCTGCGCGACAGCAATTCCGCCGCGGTCTGCGGGCCCCGAAGCGCCAGCAGGGCCAGTGCCACGAGCTGTCCGCGCGTGAGCTCCAACGTGCGCGCCGCGGTGTGCTCGAAGCGCAGGGCGCGGGCGCCGTCGACCCGGCGCGCGAGGCCTTTCGCCTCGAGGCCGCGCAGCGCGCGGGCCACCTCGCCGGTTTCCAGCGCCATCACCGGTTCGCGGCTGGTCTTCTGGTTGGCCGCCTGAAGGGCCGCGTTCTCGGTGAGCGGGTACTGCTCGGGCGTGGTGGTTTCCTTCTCGACGAGGCAGCCGAGCACGCGGGCTTCGGTAGCGTCGAGCAGGAGGGTAGGGGCATCGGTCATTGCAAGGGCCTTGCGGCGACAGGCCGCGCGGGAATCAGGGGCTGCCAGACTAGCCGAGCGCACCACCCCTCGGCGGTTTCACCCGCGCTGCAGCGGACGTTGGGCAGCATGCCGCCATGCCCCATGCCCTCGTCTGGTTCAAGCGCGACCTGCGCGCCGCCGACCACGCGCCGCTACTCGCCGCCGCAGCCAGCGGCCGCCCGGTGCTTCCGGTGTACATCGTCGAGCCTGCGCTCTGGCAGCAGGACGACGCCAGCGCGCGGCAGTGGGCGGTGGTCCGCGAGTCGCTGCACGAACTGCGCGCCGAGCTCGCCGCGCTTGGCGCGCCGTTGCGAGTGCTGCGCGGCGACGTGGTCGAGACGTTCGCCGCGCTGCACGGCGTCTTCGGCGTCGCCGAAGTGCATGCGCACGAGGAAACCGGCAACGGCTGGACCTTCGCTCGCGACCGCCGCGTCGGCGCGTGGTTGCGCGACGCCGGCATCCCCTTCGTCGAGCACCCGAACGGCAGCACGGTCCGCCGATTGCGGCGCCGCGACGGCTGGGCGCGGCACTGGGAAGGACACAACGGGGAGACGCCGCTGCCGGCGCCAATCGCGCTCCGTCCAGGCGTCGAAGACGGGGGAACGTCGTGCGGGGAGGCCGGCAGTCGCCTCGCCGATTCGCGCTGCGACGCCCTTCCCGACGCCCGCGACCTCGGCCTGCCCGACGACCCCTGCCCGGGCCGCCAGCCCGGCGGACGGGCCTCGGCGCTGCGCCTGCTCGGCAGCTTCGTCGACGGGCGGGGGGCGACCTACTCGCGTGGCATGAGCAGCCCACTGAGCGCGCCGAAGGTGTGCTCGCGGCTGTCCGTGCACTTCGCCGCCGGCACGCTGTCGATCCGCGAGGCCGTCGCCGCCTCGCGTGCGGCGCAGTGGGCCGGGCGCGGCACGCCGGCGCGGGCGCTGCAGAGCTTCGAATCCCGCCTGCATTGGCAGGGCCACTTCATGCAGAAGCTCGAGAGCGAACCCGCCATCGAATTCCGCAACACGCACCGCGGCTTCGACGGTCTGCGCGAGGGCGACTTCAACGCCAACGCCTTCGAGGCCTGGCGCACCGGAACCACCGGCTGGCCGTTCGTGGACGCCTGCCAGCGCATGCTGGCCGCCACCGGCTGGATCAACTTCCGCATGCGCGCGATGCTGGTGGCCGTGGCGAGTTACCACCTGTGGCTGCACTGGCGAGAGACGGGGCTTCACCTCGCGCGGCGGTTCACCGACTACGAGCCCGGCATCCACTGGCCGCAGGTGCAGATGCAGAGCGGTGTCACCGGGATCAACATCCCGCGCATCTACAACCCGGTGAAGCAGGGCCTCGACCAGGACCCCGGGGGCGCGTTCGTGCGGCGCTGGGTGCCCGAGCTCGCGGCACTGCCGGCGCCGTGGATCCACCTGCCTTGGCGGCTGCCACCGGCGCAGCTCGCGAAGCATGGCGTGGTGCTTGGCCGCGATTACCCCCAACCGGTCCGCGACCATGAGCAGGCCGCCCGCGAGGCGAAAGCCAAGCTCACCGCATGGTGGCGCCGAGCCGAGGGTATGCGGGAAGGCGCACGGGCCGTGCTGGCGAAGCACGGCAGCCGGATGAAGCAGGTGCGACCGCGCCTCGACGGACGCAGGGCCGGTCCGCGGGCCGAGGAAAGCCCCGCGCCGCACGGGGCGACGCAGGGCGATCTGTTCGGCTGAAACCGGCCGGGGCTTAGAAGTTGTAGCTCAGGCGGGCATAGACGAAGCGGCCCGAGCGGCCGAACGGCGCGTAGTTGGAGTACGGCGTGTTGCCGGTGGTGTTCAACGAGCGCGCGTTCGAGCCATTCGCCGGCAGGGCGACGGGGAACGGGTCCGGGTAGCGGTCGGTGAGGTTCTCGGCACCGATCGCCAGTTCCGTCCCTTCCCACAGCCGCACGCGCCCTTCCAGGTCGACCACCACCTCGGGGCTCAGGCGGAAGTCGGTGGCCGCCGTCGTCCCGGGCGCGAGCACCTCGCCGTAGCGGGTCGCCCGCAGCGTCGCGCCGAAGCGGTCGAGCGACCAATTCACATTGGCGCCGAACTTGTCCTTCGGCGAGCCTTCCTCGAACGTCAGGACGTTCACCCGCCCGAAAAGCACCGGTGCCGGGTTGAACGAAGACAGCACGCTGGTGGTCGGCAGGCGCGTGACGTCGGTGTTGTTCCAGTTGGCCAGCAGGGTCAGGTCGAAGCGCCCGGCCGACGCCGTCTCGAAGGGGGCGGTGAACACCACGTCCACGCCGGTGGTTTCGGTGTCGACCCCGTTGATGAAGAAGCGGCCGCCGCCGATGCCGACGAAGCCCTGCGCGGTCAGGAAGTTGCGGACGGCAACGTCAGTGGCCGACGTGCCGGTGCCGATGTTCTCGGACAGCACGATGCGGTTCTCGATGTCGATGCGATACGCGTCGATCGTCAGCGTGGCTTCACCGACGTTGATCACCGCGCCAAGCGACAGGTTGATCGAGTCCTCGGCCTCCAGCGGACGCGCGCCGAGGGCCGCCGCCACCGGGCTCGTGGCCGGGAAGGTGGTGATCTCGAAGGGGACGCCGTTGATGAAGTTGGTCGACGTGGCGGTGAAGAACTGCTGCTGCGGCGACGGCGCGCGGAAGCCGTTCTGCAGCGAGCCACGCAGCGCGAAGGTTTCGTTGAAGTCGTAGCGCATCGCCAGCTTGCCGCTGAGGTTGCTGCCGAAATCGGAGTAGTCCTCGCCGCGGATCGCCACCGAACCCAGCAGCTTCTCGGTCAGGTTGGCTTCGAGGTCGACGTAGAGGCCGATGGCTTCGCGCGACTCGTCCACCTCGTTCGCAGGGCGGAATCCGGGGAAGACCTGCGCGCCCGAGGCGGTCGGCGCGCCGTTCAACAGCACGCCGCCATTGATGTAGGAGTTGGGCTCCCCGGCGAAGATGCGGTAGGTCTCTTCGCGGGCCTCGAGGCCCGCGCTGAGGTAGAGGTCGGAAGCGAAGGCGTCGAGCGCAAAGCTGCGCGTGCCGCCGAAATTGAAGGTCGTCTGCGTGTAGTCGTACCCGCCCGCCTGGAAGCTGCGCTGGCTGCTGGGGCCGATGGAGCGGTTCAGCGTGTTCTCGATGGTGAAGTCCATCTCGTTGCGACCCCAGACGAGCGACGTGTCCATCGACCACTCGCCCCAGTTCCACTTCACACCGCCGGCCACGCTGCTGTCGATGACCGTGGGGGCGATGATCGGCAGGAAGCCGTCGGGATAGATCGCCGTGATGTTGCGGGCGTCGCGGGCGGAGCGGTAGAAGCCCGCCGAGCGGGCGTCGCGGTCCTGCCAGCTCGCCCAGCCGTAGAGGCGGGCGCCGCTCTCGAAGTCGATGCCGGCATTGGCGAACAGCGTTTTCTGCTCCAGCTCCGGTTCGCCGTACCACGCGTTGAAGCGGTTGAACGTCGCTTCGCGCGGGTCGAACGCGCCGTTGACCAGGGCGTACTGCTGGCGGTTGTCGTAGCCGCCGCGCTCCGTGCGTTCCTGGTCCTTGAACTCCGCGGAGATCGTCAGGAATCCCGCGCCGCCGAGCGACAGCCCCTTCCAGGCCGAGATCGTGGTCGTCTCGCCGTCGGAAACGTCGCGCGTCACTTCGGTCGGCTGCGCCCAGTTGGGCGTCGCCGGGGCGCCGGCCTGGACGCCGCCCACGCCGCCCGCGCTGGTGGGGGCGGCAATGATGCTGAAAGGCGTCACCGGGGTGGTGTACTCGCTTTCCCGTCGGCCATAGCTGACGGTCACGCCGCCGCCGCTGTCGTCCTCGCGCAGCAGCACGTTGATGACGCCGGCGATGGCGTCCGAGCCGTACTGTGCCGAGGCGCCGTCGCGCAGCACTTCGACGGTGCGCACGGCGGCCGTCGGGATGGTGTTGAGATCCACGGCCGCGGAGCCGCGACCCACCGAGCCGTTGACGTTGACCAGCGCGGCGGAATGGCGGCGCTTGCTGTTGACGAGCACGAGCGTCTGGTCGGGCGCCAGGCCGCGCAACTGCGCCGGACGCACGGTGTCGGTGCCGTCGGTGAGGCCCGGCCGCGGGAAGTTGAACGAGGGCAGGGCGACGGAAAGCGCCTGGTTGATCTCCGGCGAGCCGGTGCGTTCAAGCTGCTGGACGCCGATGGCGTCGACCGGGGCGGCGGTGTCGTTGCGCGAGCGCCCGGCGACGCGCGTGCCGGTGACGACGATGGCGTCGAGGGTCTGGGTGTCGTCGGCGGCCTCGGTGTCGGCGGTGGCGTTCGACTGGGCGTGGGTGGCGCCGGCGGACAGGGCCGCGGCGATGGCGATGGCGAGCAGGGCGGGTCGGTTCATGGCGACATCCTTGGGCTGGCGGTTCGGCGCGGCAAGACGGTGCGGGATTCCCATAGCGAATATGGAAGTTCCACGACGGAAGATGCGCGGGGCTCCGGCTTCCGGCAAGTCCTCTGGTGCCGAAACCGCGTCGCCATCACGCCCTGCACACGCCGTCGCCGCGGCCCGCCGGACCCCCGGCCCGCCCGCGCCTCAGTCGTCGTCGCCGGAGAGCACGCGCTTCTGCATGGCGTCGAGGTAGGCGTCGGCCTCGGCGGTCGAACTGAAGATCTCCGAGAAGGGGACGGCCTTCACCAGGTCGAAGACCTTGCGGATCTGCGGCTGCGGGTTGGCCACCAGCACCTTGCCGCCCCGGCTGCCGAGGCCCTTGCGGGCACGGAAGACGGTGCGCAAGCCGGCCGAGCTGATGTACTCGAGGTCGGAGAGGTCGAGCACCAGCAGGTTGATCGAAGGGTCGGCGAGGATGGGCTCCAGCTCGGCGTCGGCGCGCTGGTAGGTGTGGGTGTCGAGATGGCCGGCCAGCCGGCAGGTGCGCTTCGGGCCGCTGCCTTCGATGGAGATGCGCAGATCGTCGCTCATTGGGTCGGGTTCCTTGGCAGGACGAGGGTGAGTCGGTTGCGGTCGTCCTCGCGCGCGTAGACCGCGTCGAGGCTCATGGTCTTGATCAGGTGCAGGCCGAGGCCGCCGATCGGCCGGTCGAGGTCGTCGGCGTCGAGCTCGAGGTCCGGGCCGTCGAGCGGGTTGAAGGGCGCGCCGTCATCGACGATCCTGAGCGTCATCGTGCGTTCGGTGAACGACAGGTCGACCGTGCACTCCACCGCACCGCCATGGTCGATGGCGTTGGCCACGAGCTCCTCCAGCACCAGGCGGACGTCCGATTGCCCTTCGGCATCGATGCCATGGCTGCCGAGGCATTCGTCGATGGCGCGGTTCATCGCACGCAGGCCCGAGGGCCAGATGGAGAAATGCAGCGGATCGCTGGCGGGCCTCTCGGGGGCCACGAGGCCCACCGCGAGCACCGTGATGTCGTCCGCGGGCTCGGCCCCGGCGGCGAAGGCTTCGACCGCGGCGACCACGTCGGCCACCACCTGCGCCGCGCCGCGGCCGGGCTTCAGCGCCTCGCGGAGGCGCGCCTCGCCGAAGAGCTCGCCGGAGCGGCTGCGTGCCTCGGTGACCCCGTCGGTGAAGCAGAACAGCACGTCGCCCGGCGCGAGCATCCCGGCATAGCCCTCGCCATAGGCGTCGGGATCGATGCCGAGCGGCGCGCCGGTTTCCATTTCGAAAAGCTCGATGCGTCCGTCGGAGCGGACGATGAAAGGCAGTTCATGGCCGGAACTCGCCAGCTCGAACATCCCCGTGTGCGGGTCGACCAGCCCGCACAGCGCCGTGGCGAACATGCAGCTCTCGTTGCCCTCGGCGAGCCGCGGCGCGGCGCGGGCCAGCATCAGGGCCGGGGAATCGGTGTTGCGCGCGGTGGCTTCCAGCACCGCCACCGTGCGTGCCATGAACAGCGCGGCCGGTACGCCCTTGTCGCTGATGTCGCCGATGCCGAACCACAGCATGCCGTCCTCCCGCGGGTGGAAGGCGTAGAAGTCGCCCCCCACGCTCTTGGCCGGCTTCAGGACCGCGTGGATGTCGAGATGGCCCTCGTGCACGTCGACCGCGGTCGACGGCGGCAGCATCGACTGCTGGAGGTCGTGCGCGAGACGCAGCTCGCTGTCCAGCTTCTGTTGTTCCTGGGCCATCCGCTGCGAGTGCGCCATCTGCTGGCGCAGCGCGGAATCGGCGCCGTCCAGCACGCGGGCGAGTTGGCCGACCTCGTCCTTGCGGACCAGCAGCGCGGTCGGCATCTCGAAGCCGCTCTGCGCCAGTCGTTGCGCCGCCCGTCCGAGCTGAACCATCGGCCGGGTGACGCTGCGTGCCAGCGCGTTGCTGAGCAGCGCCAGAAGGGCGATCACCACCAGGGTGGCGCCGAGGAAGCGCCACGCCGTCGCCCTCAGCGGAGCAAGCACCGCGTTGTCATCAAGCAGCACCATGACGCCCCAACCGTCGCCGAGGGGCTCATGGATGCCGCGAAGTCCCGGGCCGAGTGCGCGCAAGCCGGTGCCCGGAGGCCCGCCCTCCAGGCTCGCGCGCTGGTCGTCGAGCACGGCGGAAGCGGGCGGCGGCGTGCCGACCGAGAGCCATTCCGAGTCGCCGATCCAGAGCGTGCCCTTGTGCAATGCGGCGCGGAAGCGAGGATCGTTGCGGAACGGTGCCAGCGCCTGGTTGAAGCGGTCGATCGGCACGTCGAGGCTGGCCATGCCGCGCGCCACGCCCGCCGGGCTCGCGGGCAGGGGCTGGTTCAGCGTGATCATCCACCGTCCGCCCGCGGTTTCATTGAAGTAGGGGGCCGACCAGCGCGCCTTGCCCGCGGACACGGTGTCGCGGAACCAGGGCTGCGCCGCCACGTCCAGGCCACGCCCCACGAGGTCGGCCTCCGCGAGGCCGCGGCCCCGCTTGCCGACGTAGCGCGCCCAGGCGGTGTCGCCCGCAGGCGCGAATCCCGGGGCGAGGGCCACGAGGCCGCCTGCCGCGTTCGGCTCGCTCAGGACCGTCGCGTCGAGCAGGGTGCGGAGCCGCGCGGCGTCGCCGCCGGCGGCCGCCTCGCTGCGTGCCAGCGTGGCGGCGCTGACTTCGACGGCCTGCAGCAGCGCCTGCAACTCGGCGGAGGCACGCCGCAGCTCCCGCAACGCCGTGGCTTCGGCGTCCTCGAGCGCGCGTCGCTCGGCCACGGAATGGACGGCGACGCCGCCAACGGCGGCGACGGCCGCGGCCAGAAACCCGAACCACAGGGCGATGCGCGTCCTCAGACTGTGGCGCCAGGGCGGACGGGTGGTCGGGGCGAGGGCAGTGGCGGCCATGGCCCAAGGCTGCGGCGCGCGGGCGTGGCGGTCAACGGGGCGGATGCCGGGGGTATGCTGACCGTCGCACTTCCGAGGAGGGCTGCCGATGCCCGACGGCGCCGCGCTGCAGAGCCTGGCCGAACTGGACGCCCGGATGGTGCGGGCGACGCGGCGCCTGCGCCTGCTGCAGGCGGTGAGCTGGAAGCAGCGCGTCCAGCGCGAGTTCCTCGACCGCTGGCGGCGCGGCGTGCAGCGCCTGCCCGAGCCCGACTTCGTGCCCGAGGACCATGCGGACGTCCGGGCCGAACTGCGCGCCATCGCCCAGGCCTGCGATCCCCACGAGCCGCTGGGGCTTTACCTGCGTCGCACCGCCGACAGCTGGCACACCGCCGCGCTGCTGCTCGAATCGGTGGGCACCGCGGCCGTCACGGACCATGCCATCCGCCTGTTCGGCCGCCCCGGCGACGTGCTGCCCGGGGGGGGCGTGTCCGGCCTCGACGCGGCGATGCACTTCATCCGCATCGCCGACGAGCTCGATGCCGAGCTGCGCGCCGTCGACACCGACGACGACGCCGTCGAGGCGCCGGTCGTCCGCGAACGACTGCAGCAGGACATGGACGGCTTCTTCGGCCCTGGCAAGGTCAGCGTCGAACTGGACGCCGACCTCATCGCCAAGGCCGCTGCCGGCCCCACGCGCATCCGCCTGCGCGCCGGGGCGGCCTTCAGCGAGTACGACATCCACCAGCTCCGCGAGCACGAGGCCTTCGTGCACACCTTGACGGCGCTGAACGGCCGCGAGCAGCCGCATTTCGCCTCCCTGTCGCGCACTTCGCCGCGGATCATCGCCACCCAGGAAGGCCTGGCCACTTTCGCGGAACTGATCACCGGCCACATCGACATCGAGCGCATGAAGCGCATCAGCCTGCGCATCCTCGCGATCGACATGGCGCTGCGCGGCGCGGACTTCATCGACGTGTTCCGCTTCTTCCTCGACGCCGGCCAGCGCGAGACGGAAAGCTTCGCCTCGGCGGCCCGGGTGTTCCGCGGTGTGCCGGTCACCGGCGGTGCGGCCTTCACCAAGGATGGGGTCTACCTCGCCGGCCTGGTGCGCGTACACACTTTCTTCCGCTGGTGCCTGCGGCAGAAGAAGCTGGCGCTGACCCACCGTTTGTTCGCCGGCAAGATGACCCTCGAAGACGTCTTCGACCTCGCCCCGGCGTTCGAGAGCGGCGCCATCGCCCCCGCGCACTACCTGCCGCCCTGGGCGAAGCGCGCGAACGGCCTCGCGGGAATCCTCGCCTTTTCCTTGTTCGCCAACACCATCCGGCTCGACAAGGTCGACATCGAGAACCTCGATGCCGTGCCGCGGCTGTTCGGTGTGGCGGCGTCGGAGCCGCGGGACGCAGGGCGCTAAGGCGCGTTGATCGCGCCGCTGCCGGTCGCGCCTGCCTCGCATGACCGCGGTGCCGCTCCTCGCGGACTCGGGGCTGTCCTGCCCCGAGCCGCGCGCTCGCCATCCCTGGCTCGCTGACGCTGGCCCCGCGATTACGCGTCGCAGGCGTGCGGGGTCGCGCGAGGTCGCCCCGGTCGACCACCCCCATACGCCCCCGTCCGCTTCCTTCATGACGGCATGGATAGAATGCCGGCCTGCCTTCGAAAGACCCCACTGATGTCCGAGCACGACGCGTTCAAACAGGCCGCCCTCGATTACCACCGCCAGGCGCCCGCCGGGAAGATCAAGGTCATGCCGACCAAGGCGCTGGTCACCCAGCGCGATCTCTCGTTGGCCTATTCGCCCGGCGTCGCGGCGGCCTGCGAGGCGATCGTGGCCGACCCGGCCAGCGCCAGCGACTACACCGCGCGCGGCAACCTCGTGGCGGTCATCTCGAACGGCACCGCCGTGCTCGGCCTCGGCGACATCGGCCCGCTGGCCGGCAAGCCGGTGATGGAAGGGAAGGGCGTGCTGTTCCAGAAGTTCGCAGGCATCGACGTCTTCGACCTCGAGGTGGCGGAGAAGGATCCGGACAAGCTGGTCGACATCATCGCCTCGCTGGAGCCCACCTTCGGCGGCATCAACCTCGAGGACATCAAGGCGCCGGAGTGCTTCATCGTCGAGCGCAAGCTCAGGGAGCGGATGAACATCCCGGTCTTCCACGACGACCAGCACGGCACGGCGATCATCGTCGGCGCGGCGATCACCAACGCCCTGCACGTCGTCGGAAAGCCGATCGACGAAGTGCGGCTGGCCGTCAGCGGCGCGGGCGCGGCCGGCATCGCCTGCCTCGACATGCTCGTGGCGTTGGGGATGAAGCGCGAGAACATCCTCGTCGTCGACAAGGACGGCGTGCTGCACACCGGCCGCACCGACCTCAACGAAGGCACGGTGCGCTACGCCCGCGAGACACCGTTCCGCAGCCTCGCCGAGATCGTCAACGGCGCCGACGTCTTCCTCGGCCTGTCGGCGGGCGGCGTGCTCAAGCCCGAGATGGTCGCGACGATGGCGCCGCGCCCGATCATCTTCGCGCTGGCCAATCCGAACCCCGAGATCCACCCGGCCGACGCCAAGGCGGTGCGCCCCGATGCGATCATCGCCACCGGCCGCAGCGACTACCCGAACCAGGTCAACAACGCGCTCTGCTTCCCCTACATCTTCCGCGGCGCGCTCGACGTCGGCGCCACGACGATCAACGAGGAGATGAAGCGGGCCTGCGTGATCGCGATCGCCGAGCTCGCGCGCCGCGAAGCCACCGACCTCGGCAGCGCCTACGGCGGCGAGCCGGTGCAGTTCGGCGCTGAGTCGCTGATCCCGCGGCCCTTCGATCCCCGCCTGCTGGTCTCGCTCGCCCCGGCCGTGGCCGAGGCGGCGATGCGCTCCGGCGTGGCGACGCGCCCGGTCGACATCGCCCAGTACCGCGACCGCCTGAGCCAGTGGGTGTTCCGCACTGGCCTGATGATGAAGCCGGTGTTCGACCGCGCCCGCGTCAACCGCCAGCGCGTCGTCTATGCCGAGGGCGAAGAGGAGAACGTGCTGCGCGCCGTACAGACGGTGGTGGACGAGGGCCTCGCGCACCCGATCCTCGTCGGTCGTCCGGCGGTGATCGAGCGGCGCATCCAGCGCCTTGGCCTGCGCATCCGCCCGGGCGTCGACGTGCAGATCACCAACATCGACGACGATCCGCGCTTCAACGAGTACTGGCAGCTCTACCACCAGATCATGCAGCGGAAGGGCGTCACGCCCTCGGCGGCCAAGGCCATCGTCCGTGGCCGCGACACCGTGATCGCCGCGCTCATGGTCCGCCGTGGCGAGGCCGACGCCATGCTTTGCGGCATGGTCGGTCGCTACGCACGCAAGCTGCGCTACGTGCGCGAGGTCCTCGGCCTCGATGATGGCAGCAAGGGGCTGTCGGCCCTATCGGCCGTACTCAACGACAAGGGGGTGTTCTTCTTCGCCGACACCCATGTGCAGGTCGATCCGAGCGCCGAGCAGATCGCCGACTGCGTCCAGCAGGCGGCCTTCCGCCTGCGCCTGTTCGGCGTGACGCCGAAGGTGGCGCTCGTCGGGCACTCGAACTTCGGCAGTTCCGAGGCGCCGAGCGCGCAGAAGCTGCGCGACGCGCTGGCGATCCTGCACGAGCGTGCGCCCAAGCTGGAGGTCGAAGGCGAGATGCACGCCGACCTCGCGTTGAACGAGGAGCTGCGCGAGCGGGTGTTCCCGGAGTCGCGCCTGAAGGGGCGGGCCAACCTGCTGGTGTTCGGGAATATCGACGCCGCCAACGCCGCCTACAACCTGACCCGTGCGATGACCGACGGCGTCGGCCTCGGGCCGATCCTGATGGGACTCTCGAAGTCGGCCCACGTGCTGACGCCCTCGGCCACGATCCGTCGCATCGTCAATATGACGGCCGTTGCGGCGGTGGACGCGCTGATCCGCGCGGAACGCGCGGTCTGATCGCCCCCGGGGCATGGTCTTGGGCAGGGAACCGTCGGCGACGGGCGTGGGCACGTCACCGCGGGCGACGATCCTGCTGCTGGCCTACCGGATGGGCTCGACGATCCGCGAGTCGCTCGAGAGCGCCGTGGCGCAGTCCGTGCCCTGCGAGATCATCGTCTCCGACGATGCCTCGCCGGCCCCGGACCAGGGCTTCGCCATCGCGGAGGCCTTCGCCCGCGACTACCGCGGGCCGCACCGCCTCGTGGTCCGTCGGAACGCGCACAACCTCGGCCTGTGTGCGCACATCAACGTCGTCGCGGCCGAAGCCGCCGGGGACATCCTGATCTTCCAGGCGGGCGACGACCGTTCCCATCCGGACCGCGTCGCCCGCGCCCTGGCCTTCTTCGAGACCCATCCCGATGTCGCCCTCGTCGGTACGACGGTCGACGAGATCGATGCCCAAGGGACGGTGATCGCCCGCCGCGCCCGCGACCCAGGCTTCCGGCGTGCC
This sequence comes from Silanimonas algicola, assembly GCF_054777375.1. Taxonomy (NCBI): domain Bacteria; kingdom Pseudomonadati; phylum Pseudomonadota; class Gammaproteobacteria; order Lysobacterales; family Lysobacteraceae; genus Silanimonas; species Silanimonas algicola. Next base: position 820,825 of record NZ_BAAHAS010000003.1, read on the forward strand.
GACCAGCGGTGGCTGCTCGAGCGCGGCAGTTTCGTCTGCCTGCTCGGCGCCTCCATGGCGATGCGGCGTTTCCTGCTCGACGACCTGCCGCCGCTGCACGGCATGGTCGAAGACAACATGATCACCCTGCGCGGCGCCTTGTACGGCGAGGTGCATTGCCTCGACGAGCCCTGGCTCGACTACCGGATCCACGCCGGCAACCTGCATGGTTGGGTGTTCGCACACGGCGGCGGCGCCGACGCCAAGCGCCAGCGCTACGAGCGCACTTTGCGCATGTATGCGGAGATCGCCGAAGACCAGGCGCGCTGCGCCGACGTCGCCGCGGTGCCGGCGCAGCGGCGGGAGATGGGGCGGCGCCTCGCGGCGATGTACCGGATCGAGTCGGAGGCGCGCCGGGCCATGCTGCTCGCTCGGAAGCGTGACTGGTGGCCGCATATCGTCGCCGGGTTCCGCCATCCGGGCCTGCGTCGCAAGTCCTTCGAGCGCTTGCTCAAGATGGCGGTGCCACGGCGTTTCCTTCGGCTCTGAGCCGGTTTGCAGAGGCGGAGGCGGGGGGGGGGGGGCGGGGCGCGCGGGAGGGCGGAGGCCGGATTGACCCGCGCCAAATCGGGCCGGGCCGGAGGCTGGCAGGATGATGCCGACTCATCCGGTCCGAGGAGACGCTTCCCCATGTTGAATGTCCTGATCGCCGTTGATGGCAGTGCCTTCGGGGCCAAAGCCCTCGACCATGTGCTGGCCCGGCCCGCGATGTTCGGTCACGCCGTGCTCACGCTGATCCACGTGTCCCCGCCCCTGCCGCCGCGAGCGGCGATGGCGGTCGGCGCGGAAATCGTGGCGGCCCAGCATGCGCACGACCACGAGGAGGCCTTGCGCGCGGCGCGGGAGCGTTTGGCGGCGGCGGGACGCAGCGCCCGCGAGGTGCTGAAGGTCGGTCATCCCGGCAGCCTCGTGGCGGAAGAGGCCGAAGCGGGGGGGCATGATCTCGTCGTGATGGGCTCCCATGGCCACGGCGCCCTGTCGGGCCTCCTGCTCGGATCGACCGTTTCCAAGGTCCTCGCCGCATGCCGGACCCCCGTCCTGGTGGTCCGCTGAGCCGCATACGCCGGCGTATTCGTATGCAGCGGCGCTGGGCCTCCATCGACGGCTGTTAGACTCCGAGCTCTAGTTTCGACGCGGAGCGGGAAGGCATGAACTGGCTGCAGGATGTGTTGGCGAACGACATCGACCCCACCGAGACCCAGGAGTGGCTGGAGTCGATCAAGGCGGTGATCGATGCCGACGGCCCCGAGCGCGCGCACCACCTCCTCGAGCGGATGGTGGAGCTGACGCGCCGCGCGGGCGCGCACCTGCCCTTCGCGCCGACCACCGAATACATCAACACCATCCCGGCGCATCTCGAGGCCAAGATGCCGGGCGATGCGCAGATGGAGTGGAAGCTGCGCTCGCTGATCCGCTGGAACGCGCTGGCCATGGTGGTCCGCGCCAACCGCAAGCCGGGCGAGCTCGGCGGCCACATCGCGAGCTTCGCTTCCGCGGCCACGCTCTACGACGTGGGCTTCAACCACTTCTGGCGCGCGCCGAACGACCAGCATCCGGGCGACCTGCTGTTCATCCAGGGCCACAGCTCGCCGGGCGTCTACGCCCGCGCCTTCCTCGAAGGCCGGCTCACCGAGGAGCAGCTCGACCACTTCCGCATGGAAGTCGATGGCAAGGGCATCTCGAGCTACCCGCACCCGTGGCTGATGCCGGACTTCTGGCAGACGCCCACCGTGTCGATGGGCCTCGGCCCCATCGCCGCGATCTACCAGGCGCGCTTCTGGAAGTACCTCGAGGCCCGCGGCCTGATGCCGGTCTCCGACCGCAAGGTGTGGTGCTTCATGGGCGACGGCGAGTGCGACGAGCCCGAGAGCCTGGGCGCGATCTCGCTGGCCGGCCGCGAGGGACTCGACAACCTCGTGTTCGTCATCAACTGCAACCTGCAGCGCCTCGACGGCCCGGTGCGCGGCAACGGCAAGATCATCCAGGAGCTCGAAGGCGTCTTCCGCGGCGCCGGCTGGAACGCGTTGAAGGTGGTCTGGGGCAGCTACTGGGACCCGCTCCTCGCCAAGGACACCAATGGCACGCTCAAGAAGCTGATGATGGAAACCGTCGACGGCGAGTACCAGAACTGCAAGGCCTTCGGCGGCGCGTACACGCGCGAGCATTTCTTCGGCAAGTACGAAGAGACCAGGCAGATGGTCGCCTCGCTGTCCGACGAGGACATCTGGCGCCTCAACCGCGGCGGCCACGACCCGCACAAGGTCTACGCGGCCTATGCCGCCGCCACCGCCCACAAGGGCCAGCCCACGGTGATCCTCGCCAAGACGGTGAAGGGCTACGGCATGGGCAAGGCCGGTGAGTCGATCAACATCACCCACCAGCAGAAAAAGCTGGACGACGCGGCGGTGAAGGCCTTCCGCGACCGCTTCAACATCCCGGTGAGCGACGAGCAGTTGCCCTCGGTGCCGTTCTACCATCCGGGCCCCGACGCGCCGGAAGTGCAGTACCTGAAGGCGCGCCGCGAGGCGCTGGGCGGCTCGCTGCCGCAGCGCCGCGTCAAGGCCAGCGAGTCGCTGCCGGCGCCGGAACTCGCCGTGTTCGACCGCCTGCTGAAGAGCAGCGGCGACCGCGAGATCAGCACGACGATGGCCTTCGTGCAGGCGCTGAACGTGATCCTGCGCGACAAGGCGATCGGCCCGCGCACCGTGCCGATCATCTGCGACGAGGCGCGCACCTTCGGCATGGAAGGGCTGTTCCGCCAGATCGGCATCTACTCGCCGCACGGGCAGAAGTACAAGCCGGTCGACGCCGACCAGCTGATGTTCTACCGCGAGGACAACGCCGGCCAGGTGCTGCAGGAAGGCATCAACGAGGCGGGCAGCTTCGCCAGCTGGATGGCCGCCGCCACCAGCTACAGCACCAACGACGTGCCGATGCTGCCGTTCTACATCTTCTATTCGATGTTCGGCTTCCAGCGCATCGGCGATTCGGCCTGGCAGGCCGCCGACATGCGCGCCCGCGGCTTCCTGCTCGGCGCCACGGCCGGCCGCACCACGCTCAACGGCGAGGGCCTGCAGCACGAGGACGGCCATTCGCAGCTGCTGGCCGGCAACATCCCGAACTGCCGACCCTACGACCCGACCTTCGCCTACGAGGTCGCGGTGGTGCTGCAGCACGGCATGCAGCGGATGATGACGGAGCAGGTGGACGAGTATTACTACCTGACCCTGATGAACGAGAACTACACCCACCCGGACATGCCGGAAGGCGCCGCGGAGGGAGTCATCAAGGGCATGTACCTGCTCAAGGACGCCGGCAAGCCGAAGAAGGGCGAGCTGCGCGTGCAGCTGATGGGCTCGGGCACGATCCTGCGTGAAGCCATCGCCGCGGCCGAGCTGCTCGACAAGGAATTCGGCGTGTCCTCCGACATCTGGAGCTGCCCGAGCTTCACCGAGCTGCGCCGCGACGGCTTCGACGCCGAGCGCTGGAACCGCCTGCACCCGGAAGCGAAGGCGCCGCGCAAGGCCTACGTCACCGAGCTGCTGGAAGGCCGCCAGGGCCCGGCCATCGCCGCCACCGACTACGTGCGCCAGTTCGCCGACCAGATCCGCGCCTTCGTGCCGATGAAGTACACCGTGCTCGGCACCGACGGCTTCGGCCGTTCGGACACCCGCGCCAACCTGCGTCGTCACTTCGAGGTCGACCGCTACTACATCGCGCACGCCGCTGTCGCCGCGCTCGCGGCCGAAGGCAAGATGAACGCCAAGGACGTGGCCCGCGCGATCAAGGTCTTCAACATCGACCCCGAGAAGGCCAACCCGATCGGGGTCTGACCGCCACGGCGAGGGGGACGCCGCATGCTCGACCAACCGACCCTGCTGGTCGTGCTGGCCCTGGTCCAGGGCCTGCTCGCCGTCGTGGCGCTCTCGCTTCGCATCGGCCTTGCCGACAAGGCCCGCGGCCTTGGCGCCTGGGCGATCTCGCTGGCCTGCGTCGCGGTGGCCGCGGGGCTTCTGGCCGCGGGCTTCTCGGCGTCGTCCGCCGCCATCCTGGTGCAGAACGCCTTCTGGGTGCCGTCGATGGTCCTGACGCCCATCGCGGTGCGTCGCTTCTTCGGGTTCCCCGGCAGTGCCCGGACGTTCGCGGCGGCGGGCCTCGCCACCTACGCCGTCGCGGCCGGCGCGACCGTCCTCGGCGGATGGGCCGAGCTGCGCGTGGCGCTGCTGGCGTCGCTGCATGTCGCCTGCCTGGTCGTCGCCCTGCATGCCCTGCTGCGGGCCCATCGCCGCCTGGCAGGCCTCGGTCCGCTGCTGATGGCCGTGGGCCTCGCGATGCTGGCCCTCGTCCAGAGCTGGCGCGTCGCGACGGTATTCCTCGAGGGCGCCGATGCCGCGCGCTTCCTCGTCGGGGGCTTCGTCGTTCCCGTGCTGCTCGTGTCCGCGATGCTGGCCCTGACCTGCATCACCGTCGCCTTCATCCTGCTGGCGACCGAGCGCGTCAGGCGCGATCTGCACAGCCTCGCATCGCGCGATCCGCTGAGCGGCCTGCTGAATCGCCGCGGCTTCCACGAACTCGCCGACCCCCTGTTGGCGCTCTCGGGCCGGCGCGACGCGCCGGTCGCCCTCGCAGTGATCGATCTCGATGACTTCCGACGCCTCAACGAGCACGGCGGCCATGCGCTCGGTGACCATGCGATCGCGCGAGTGGGTGCACGCCTGCTGTCGGAGTCGCGTGCCGAGGACGTGGTGGCGCGTTTCGGCGGCGAAGAATTCGTCGTGTTGATGCCACTCACGGACGCCGAGGGGGCGCAGCGTTTCGCGGAGCGTCTCCGCCTTGCCGTCGCCTCCGAGCTGGCGGGGATCGCATCCGCGACCGGCGGCCTGACGGCCAGCATCGGCCTCGTCGCCGCCCGTGGACCGGTCGAGTTCCTCGCGATGTACCGTCGCGCCGACGAGGCGCTCTACGAAGCAAAGGCGTCGGGGAAGAATCGCGTCGTCCTTGCTTGAGCGGCCGATACACTGGCGCCATGGCCCAACCTTCACCCCAAGCCGTGCTGCGCGCGGCGCTTCCGGACCTCGTCGCCCACCTGTCGTCCGCCGCCACGGTCCACGTCCTCCACGCCTTGCCCGGCATGGCCTTGGGCGCGCCGCCGGGCCTTGTCTGGTCGGGTGAGCAGGGGTTCAAGCCTTGGCACGATGCGTTGCGTGCCGAGGGCATCGTCGTCGCCGATGGCCTCGCGCCGCTCGAGGCGGCTGCGCCCGAGGCCGTCATCGTGCTGCTGCCACGCTCCCGCGAGCTGGGGCGTGCCCTGCTTGCCCGCGCGCTGCGGGACGTGGTTGTCGGTGGTCTCGTGGCGGGGGTGGCACTGAACGACGAAGGTGCGCGCAGTGCGGAGAAGGACCTTGCCGCGCTTCAGCCCTTGGCGGGGCACCGAAGCAAGGCGCATGGCCGGGCGTTCTGGACGGCGCCACGGCCACCGGTACTGCCGGAAGCGACGCAGCGCCTGGTTGCGCGCTGGATCGAAGCCGACGCGCCCCGCCGGGACGCGGCTTCCGGCCTTTGGCAGCGTCCCGGCGTGTTCAACGAAGGGCGGCTCGACGCCGGTTCGCGCCTGCTCATCGAGCACTTGCCGGCAACGCTTCGCGGCGCCGTCGCTGATCTCGGTGCGGGGACCGGGCTGCTGTCGATGGCCGTGGTGGAACGCAGCGCGGCGGTGCAGTCGGTCGACCTGTTCGAAGCAGAGCATCGCGCGCTGGACCTTGCTCGTCGCAACCTCGCCGGTGCCCGGGTACCGGTGCGCTTCCACTGGCAGGACGTGGCCGGCGGCGTGCCCGGTCGATTCGATGCGGTGCTCAGCAATCCCCCGTTCCATGTCGGCAGCCGCGGGGTGCCGGCGCTCGGCCGCGCGTTCATCGCCGCCGCGGCGCGCGGGTTGAAGCGCGACGGCCAGTTCCTGATGGTCGCCAATCGCCACCTCCCCTACGAGGAGGCCCTGCGCGAGGTCTTCGGGCGTGGCGAACTTCTCGCGGAGCAGGCGGGGTTCAAGGTCTACCGAGCGTGGGAGCCCCGACCATGAGCGGCAAAGCGGTGAAGCTACGCCAGTACCTGCAGGCGCTCGGATACGGTACGCGGCGCGAAGTCGAGGCACTGGTCGCCGAAGGCCGCATCACCGATGCGGGAGGCGAAGCGCTTTACGTGGACGACGAGGTGGGCGAGGGCGCGCCCGCGCGCGGCGGCCATCGACTGCCGCATGCGGCGATCCGCTTCGACGGCGGGGCACTCGATGCGCCCCCGGGCCTGCTGGCCGTGCTTCACAAGCCGGTCGGCGTCACCTGCTCGACGAAGGATCCCGGCCGACTCGTCTATGACCTGCTCCCGCCGCGCTGGAAGGCGCGCGACCCGATCGTCTCGCCGGTCGGCCGGCTCGACAAGGACACCTCGGGCCTGTTGCTCTTCACCGACGACGGCCAGTTGCTGCATCGCCTCACCAGCCCGAAGCACCACCAGCCGAAGGTGTACCGCGCGACGTTGGCGGAAGATCTGCGCGGCAACGAAGCCGTGCTGTTCGCGGCGGGCACGTTGCTGCTGGAGGGTGAGCACAAGCCGCTGCTCCCGGCGGAGTTCGAGGTGCTGGGCCCGCGCGAGGCGCGGCTCACCCTGCACGAAGGCCGCTACCACCAGGTGCGGCGGATGTTCGCCGCCACCGGCAATGCCGTCGTCAGCCTCCGGCGCGAGGCGATCGGCGGGCTGCGCCTCGACGCCTTGGGCCTCCGTGCTGGCGAGTGGCGGATGGTGTCTCCGGCGGAGCGCGCCCTGCTGGGCGCTTGAGCGTTGGACGGGGACGCTCAGCCCCGGTTGAAGTCGCCGATGCCCTCGACGATGGTGGTCACGGCGATGCGCTCCGCCTCGCTCAGGTGCGGGTTCCACGCATCCATCAGCAGGATCACGCGCGTCTGCCCGCTGTCGTTGCGCGCCTCGTGCAGGAAGGTGTCGTCGAAGGCCCAGGCTTCGCCTTCGCGCCAGTGGCGTTCGTCGCCGCCCACCGTCAGCGTGCATCCTTCCGGCACCACCAGGGGTAGGTGCACCACCACTCGCGTGTTGGTGACGCCGTGGTGCGGCTTGATGTGGGTGCCGGGCGCGAGGATCGAGAAACAGATCTCGGGGGCATGCTCGCGGATACGCACCAGCGGCAGGGTCTCGAGCGCCGCGGCCGTCGACGGGGCCTGGCGAGCGGCGTCGGCGTGGCGTTCGCCGTCCCGATAGAAGAAGAAGGCGTCCCAACGGGCACCGTCGCCACCGAGGTAGGGGTCCAGCGAGACGCCCTCCGGCGCCTGCAGGAACGGCCGCACGCCATCGCGGGCCCGCAGCACCGCCAAGGCCTCCTCGCGCATCGCCGGGAAGGCGGCCTCGAGGGCGGGCAGCCATGGGAAAAGCGCGGTGTCGAGCCATGGCGTGGCCGGCAACCCGGGGACATGGAGGAAGCGCGGTGCCTGCCGCGCGTCCCGCGGCGGGTGCGACTCGGCGCCGAGGTGGTGGGCGAGGCCCGCACGCACACGCGCCATCGCCTCGCGCCCGAAGCGGGCTTCGAGTGGTTCGATCAGGCCCATCAGCACGGGCACCCGCCGTTCCCGCACCACGGCCATCGCATGCAGCACGTCGGCGCGGAGACCGGGTGGCGTGCTCGCCTCGTCCAGCCAGAGGCCGCGGCCCTGCGCGATCGTGAGTGCCCGGAAGTAGGCGCCGACGGATTCGCCGGCCCGGCCGGTCGATTCGAGCAGCCGGCCGAGCTTCAGGTGCGCCGCAGGCATGCCCGCGTCGAGGCGGATGGCCTCGCGGAATGCGGCCTCGGCCTCCTCCATGCGGCGCTCTGCCATCAGCACCACGCCGCGCCGGCGCGCCTCGTGCGCCGCCGTCGGCAGCGGCGTGCCGACGACCGGTGGCGCGACGGCCTCGACGAACAGCGAGTAGTGGCCATCGCCGTGCGTGGCGCCGGCCACGGCGCTCTGGTCGTCGAGCCGGAGTTCGGGATCGGCGCTGGCCATGTACCCGCTGCGCACCACGCCATCGAAGCCGGCTTCACGAAGCAGGTGGGCGAGGGTCTCGAAGTCGTAGCCGAATTTGTGCGCTTCGAAGAGGTAGCCCGGATCCGGGCCTGCGCCGGCGTAGTTGAGGAACTGCGCGAGAAGCGGGCCGTCGCCGCGGGCGTTCGCCCAATGCGCGGCACGTTTCGCGAAGAACTCCCGGTCGCCACGCTGGTAGGCGTCGATCAGCTGGGCCACGTCGGGCACGACCAGGCGCACTCGGCCGCCCGGCGCGAGCACGCGCTTCAGTTCGCCGAGGAAGGCCATCGCGTCGTGCGGGAAGAACAGGTGCTCGAACAGGTGCGAGACGAACACATGGCTGGCCGCTCCGTCGGCGAATGGGAGGCCCCAGTGCACGTTCCAGCACAGCGGCGCCGGATGCACGTCGAGGTTCACCCAGCCGGGCAGCGCATGGGCTCCGCAGCCGATGTGCAGCTTGAGGCCGCGCGCCCCGGGATCGAGGCCGAGGCGATCGCGCTGTGCGCCGAGCCAGGACGACCGCGTCGCCGTGAGTTGCCCGCGCAGGTCATGCACGCGAGCGAGGAGCTCGCGCACGCGGGCGTCGGCGGCGCCTTCGCCGCCAAGCGCGGCGTCTGCCTCGGGGCCGAGCGCGCGCAGGTCGCCGGACAGCTCGTAGACGGCACGCGCCAACGCGGCGAGGGTGGAGTGGCTCATCGCGATGGCGGCCTTCAGAACAACAGGTAGGTGGAAAGAATGTACTTGTCGCCGCTGATCGGCGGCCGGCCTTCGTGCTGGAACATCCAGTACGGCGGGAAGACCAGCAGGCGTCCGGCTTTCGGCGTCACGGCGAGGTCGAGATCGACGAAGGCGGTTTCGCCACCCGAGGCCACGTCGTTCAAGTACCAGAGGAACACGAGGTACCGGTTCGAGACCGGCCCCACCGAATCGAAATGCGGCTGGAAGCGCTCGTCGCCGTCGTTCCGGTAGCGCTTCAGGATCCACTCGCTGGTCTTGGTCGTGGCCGGCACGGGAAGCGTCAGGTCGATCGCGGCGTTGTAGCGCGCGAGGAAATGGTGGATGCCCGAGAGCAGGGACTCGCGGAAGGCCGCGTCCGCCAGCGGTCCGATGTCGAGCTCGGTCCACGCGCTGCCCGCCAGCCAATCGCGACGGTGGCGGCCATTCGCCACCTGCTGCTCGCCGAGGGCCTCGAAACCCTGCACCAGCTGCTGGCAGACGGGCAGGGGCAGGGCGTCGTCGAAGACCTGCACGAAGCGCGACAGGCGGTCGCGCGGATCGGGAGCCGGTGTCACGGGAATCCTTTACGATGCGGCGCGCCGCCGCAGGCGAATCATAGACAAGGAGCCCGGATGGCCACAGGCCGGACCAACGAGACGGGTGATGTGCAGGCGGCGCTCCGGGCCGCCTTCGCCGCGCTCGGGCAGGGGAATGCCGCCGCCGCCGAAGCCGAGGCCCGCCAGGTCCTCGCCCTCGCGGGCACGCGCGACCCGATGGCGGCGCCCGTCGATGCCGTGGTGGTGCTCGCCCTGTCGCTCGCCGGCCAGCGCCGTGCCGCGGAGGCCCTGCCGCTGTTCGAGGTCCTCGTGGCGCGCCAGCCCGAGGTCCCCGAGCATTGGACGAACCTCGGCAACGCGCTGTGCGAACTCGGCCGAGAGGCCGAGGCGCTGCCGCCGCTGCAGCAGGCTTTCCAGCGCGGCGACCGCGGTTCCGCGCTCTTCTACGCCTTGGCGCGCGCGGAGCTGGCGAACGGCCGGCCGCTGCCGGCCTTGACCTGCATCGAGCGGGCGCTGGCGCTCGAGGCGCTCGATCCCGAATTCCTGCTTTTCCGCGCCCGCGTTCTGTTCGCGATGGATGAGACCGACCAGGCGGCGGCGACCCTTGCGGCCTTGCGGTCGCCGGCCCTGCCGTTCGACCTCCGCGTCGAGGCCGCGGAAATCCAGCTCAACCTTGCGAACTACGCCGATGCGCAGCGCGCCTTCGAAGCCCTGCTGGGGGAGGACCCGGGGCATCCTGGCGCACTGATCGGGCTTTCGACCTGCCATGAGCGCCACAACCGGCTGGATGAGGCGGACGCGGTGCGCGCGAGGGTGGACGCGGCGCGCGCGGGCGCGGCGCCGGCGGTGGCCAGCGCGTTGGCGCAGCTCGACGCGCGGCTGGCGGCACGACGCGGCCGCCCGGAGGCCGCGCGCGCGCTGTTCGAAGCCGTACTCGCCGATCCGCCGCGCGATCCCGCCCTGCGCACCAACCTCCGCTTCGAACTCGGCAAGGCCTGCGCGGAGATGCGCGACCACGCGGCGGCCTTCTCGGCTTTTTCGCAGGGGCATGCGGAGCGCCTCGCCCACGTCAACGCGGCGCATCCGAACCTGATGCGCGAGGACGGCCTCCTCGCCGCGTTGGATCGTCCGGTGCCGCCGTTCCAGACCGGCGTCCGCGAGGGAGCCGACGACGGCCACCGGGATCCGCTGTTCGTCGTCGGTTTTCCACGCTCGGGGACGACGCTCCTCGAGCAGTTGCTGGACGCGCACCCCGGTCTCGCCTCCTTCGACGAGCAGCCCTTCCTGCAGCGCCTCGTGACGCGCATGAACGCGTTGCCCGGGGGTTACCCCGGCGCCCTCGTCGACCTGCCGGCCGAGCGCCGCCGCGACTTCCGCGCGCGGTACTTCGCCGACGTGCAGCGCCAGCGGCCCGACCTCGGCGGCCGGCGTCCGGTCGACAAGAACCCCCTGTACCTGGTGCGCCTGCCGCTGGTGGCAGCGCTCTTCCCCGACGCGCGGGCCGTTTTGGCGCTCCGCCACCCCTGCGACGTCGTCGTCTCGTGCTGGATGCAGAACTTCCGCGCGCCGGCCTTCGCGGTGACCTTCGAGACGCTGAAGACCACGGCGCGCATGTACGACCGGGTGTTCCGCACGTATTTCGACTTCCGCGACGCGATCGGCGTGCCGACGCACGTGCTGCGCTACGAGGACCTCGTGGCCGACGTGGCGGCGGAAGGCCGCCGGCTGTTCGGCTTCCTCGGCCTCGACTGGCGCGACGAACTGCTCGGTTTCACCGAGCGGGCCAAGTCGCGCGGCGTCATCAGCACCCCGAGCTACACCCAGGTCGTGCAGCCGGTGAACCGCCGTGCGGTCGGTCGCTGGCAGGCGTGGCGGCCCTGGTTCGACGCCGAGACGCTCGACCTGCTCGCCCCCTGGGCGGAACGCTTCGGCTATTCGCTCGACTGACGCGCAAAGAAAAACCGCGCGGGTCGCCCCGCGCGGTTTTCATTCACTCCGGCTGATCGTCGATCAGAACTTCACGGTCGCCGTCGCCCAGTAGTAGCGGCCCACGGTGTCGAACGTGCGCTCGTCGGTATTACCGTTGAGCGAGTTGTTCTGGTAGATGATCGGCGGCTGCTTGTCGAACACGTTGTCGACGCCGATCTGGAACTTCGTGTTCCACGACTCGAGGTTATAGCCGACCTGCAGGTTGTGGTAGGTCTGCGAACCGCGGTCGAACTGGCAGCCCGGCGTGCCGCCGGCGACGATGGCGAGACCAAGGTCGGCGCAGACGTTGGTGCGGGTGTTCGGGAACACCGCGCCGACGCTGAAGCCGCTCACGTAGCGCGAGGTCCACTGCGCGTCCCAGTCGCCCATCGACCAGCCCAGCGAGCCCAGCGAACGGACGCGGCTGTAGTTGCCGAGGCCGCCGTTGGCCGAGGACAGGAAGGTGCCGGCGAGGTACTGCTGGGCGACCACCTGGCCGAGCACGATCGTCTTGACGTCGAACTGCGCGGTGTAGGTCGTGTCGAGCGAGACCTGGAAGCTGCCGAACGCGGTGTCCTCGAGGCGGTACTTCAGGCCGAAGTCCACGCCCTTCGTGTCGGTGCGGCCGACGTTGGCGTTGCGGTCGAACAGGCGGAGGATCTCACCCGACGCGTTGCGCGAGAACAGGTTGCAGAACTGCCCGTTGTTGAAGCAGTTGTTGAGGATCGTCTGCGTACCGACCGTGCCGATCGTGTCGTTCAGGTAGACGCGCCACAGGTCGACCGAGACCGACGCACCCTCCAGCCAGCTCGGGTCGTAGATCACGCCGTAGGTGAACACCTTGCCTTCTTCCGGCTGCAGGGCCGCGTTGCCGCCCTTGATCGCCGAGAGCTGCGTGTCGGTCTGGTTGAACGTGCCGTCGGTCGGGACGTTCGCGCAGGCGAGGCGCTGCGGGCTGCCGACCGGCGCGCCGCGCCAGCGGTTGCAGGGGTCGGAGAAGCTGTCAGACGAGGCCGAATCACCCTGGAACAGGTCGTTGATCGTCGGGGCGCGGAACACCTTGTCGACGGTGCCGCGGACGAGCAGGCCGTCCATCGGACGCCACTCCAGGCCGACCTTCCAGTTGGTCGTGCTGCCGAAGGTCGAGTAATCCGACCAGCGGGCGCCGGCGATGGCGTTCAGGCTCTGGGCCAGCGGGGCATCGGCGAGCAGCGGGAAGAGCACTTCGCCGTAGATTTCCGTCACGTCGAACTCGCCGACGGCGCGCGTGGTGCAGGCCTCCGACGAGATCAGACAGGTGTAGTTGGTGGGGTCGACGACCGCCAGGAAGCTCGGCTCGAACGCCGAGGATTCCTCGCGGTACTCGACGCCGAACGCGCCGCCGACCATGCCGGCCGGGAGTTCGAACAGGTCGCCCGAGGTGTTGGCGTAGAAGTTCTTCAGCGTCGCGTCGGTCGTGTTGATCGACGGCGAGGAGATGCGCGCCAGCGCGGCCTGGTCGGCGGCCGAGGACAGGTCGCCGAAGAAGTTGACCGGGGTGCAGTTGGCGATCGGGGCCGCCGGGGTGCCGCAGCGCAGCGCACCGCTGGCGTCGCGGAAGGACGGGCCGAGGGCGCTGGCCAGTGCCGGGGTGAACAGGTAGCCGGTCGACAGGCCGCTCTGCTCGAGCTTGCCGTAGGTCATGCCGACGTCGTACGACCACGAGCTGTCGCCGATCGCGCCTTCGAAGCCGGTCGAGATCTGCGTCACGTCCGTGTTGAAGGAGAAGCGGCGGTTGCCGATGGCCGACAGGCGCAGGCGCAGGTCGTTGTTCACGAGGCCGGTGGTCAGGCCGGCGAACGGCCAGAACACGCTGTCCGGCGAGATCGTGACTTCGTCCTGGCCCGGGCGGGCGTCGAACGGCAGCGGGGCGATCTGGCCGTAGGCGCGGGTGCTCTGGTTGTACATCTCGGCATAGGCCGTGACGTTGTCATTGATGTTGAAGCGGCCCGAGAAGAAGGCGCCCGCGCGCTCCTGCGGCGTCAGCTGCAGGTTGCCCACGGCCTGGTAGTTGAACAGGTCGGTGGCGTTGTTGAAGCAGCGGAAGTCCGACCACTGGGTGCCGGGACGGCCGGCCGAGCGCGCGAGGGCGACGGTGGCGCCGGTGCCCGGGCAGTTGATGCCGTTGGCGGCGGCGTTGGCGCGCGGAACGACGTAACGACCCACGTCCGAACGGCTCGAGCCGCCGACGGTGACCGTGCCCGAGTAGAGGGTGAGCGCGTTGCGCGAGTACTCGCGGTCGGCGGCCAGCACTTCGCGCTGGTCGTTGTAGTTGAGGTTGAGGAGCACGTTGCCGCGCTCCCCCGACCAGCCGTAGGTCACGTTGCCGGTGGTGCGCTCGGCGTCGCCCTCGCTGGACTGGCCGTAGCCGACCGACAGCTCGCCGCCGTCGAAGTCACGCTTCAGGATGAAGTTGACGACGCCGCCGATGGCGTCGGTGCCGTAGATGGCCGCGGCGCCGCCCTTCATGACCTCGACGCGCGCGATGGCGGCCATCGGGATCGAGTTGATGTCGTTGTAGACCATCCGGCGGCCGTTGAGCAGCGTCAGCGTGCGCTCGTCACCCAGGCCGCGCAGCGAGACGGTGGCCGCGCCGGTGCCGCCGCCGTTGTTCACGGACGGGTTGGTGGCCGCGCCCGAGATGGCGGGGATGTCCTGGAGGAAGTCGCCGATCGTCGCCGCGCCGGTGCGGTCGATGGCGGCGGCGTCGATCGTGAAGACCGGGGTCGCGGTTTCGGTGTCGACGCGGCGGATGCGGCTGCCGGTGACGACGATCGCGTCGAGGGTCTGGGCTTCTTCGCCGGCGGGGGCGGTCTGCGCGAAGGTCGGGGCGCCGATGGCGGCGGTGCCGGCGATGCCGAGCACCAACGCGCGCTGGACGCTCGCGGCGAGCGGGTTACGTTGCGTCATGGGGTTGTAGTCCTTGCTGGTCGATCATGAAGAAAGGCTGGCTGACGAGACGCTGCCGCGTCGACGCCCGGTCAGACGCTGTGCAGGCCGTGTGACCAGCGACAACGTTTAATACTTCCTTCACTTCAAGTCCAGTGCCTTGGCGCGAGAGCCGCTGCGCGCATGGCCGCAGGCCTGCAAGCCTTTGATTTCGAAAGGGGGGGGCGTGGGGAGTCCCGGGGCCGCGGGGGGGGCACGCGCGGGCGTGCCGGCCGTCCGCGCGGCCCGTCAGAGCGCGTAGCCGAACTGCTGGCGGAACTGTTCGGCGAACTCGGCGTAATCGAAACGCTGGTTCTGCGGGCCCAGGTGCTCGATCTTCAGAGCGCCCATCAGGCTGGCGATGCGGCCGGTGGTGGCCAGGTCCAGCCCGTTCATGAAGCCGAAGATCAGGCCCGCACGGTAGGCGTCGCCGCAGCCGGTGGGGTCGACCACCCGCATGGCGGTGGCCGAGGGGATGTGGATCATGCCGTCCGGGGTGTGCACCTCGGAGCCCTTCGGGCCGCGGGTGATGAAGTAGGCCTTCACCTTCTTGGCGATGTCCTGGGCCGACCACCCGGTGCGCTCCTGCAGCAGGCTCGACTCGTAGTCGTTGACCGTCACGTAGGTGGCCTGGTCGATCATCCGGCGCAGCTCGTCGCCGTTGTACAGCGGCATGGCCTGGCCCGGGTCGAAGATGAAGGGGATGCCGCACTCGGCGAACTCGGTGCAGTTCTGCAGCATGGCCTCGTAGCCGTCCGGGCCGACGATGCCGAAGCCGACGCCGGGGACGTCCCGGACGTGGTTCTCGTAGGACCGCATCATCGCGCCCGGGTGGAAGGCGGTGATCTGGTTGTCGTCGAGGTCGGTGGTGATGAAGGCCTGCGCCGTGTAGAGGTCGGCGATCTCCTTGACGTGGGTCAGGGGGATGCCGAGCTCGCCGAAATGCTGGCGGTAGGGGCCGAAGTCGGCGCCCACCGTGGCCATCGGCAGCGGCTTGCCGCCCAGCAGGTGCAGGTTGTAGGCGATGTTGCCGGCGCAGCCGCCGAACTCGCGGCGCATCCGCGGCACAAGGAAGGACACGTTGAGGATGTGCACCTTGTCCGGGAGGATGTGGTTCTTGAACTGGTCCTGGAACACCATGATGGTGTCGTAGGCCAGCGAGCCGCAGATCAGGGCAGCACTCATCGGGGTCGGTCCTCGGGAACGGTCGGTCCCCGGCCGGTGGGCGGGGCGCGGGGCCCGGGGCGTCCGGGCGGGTCGCGAAGGATACCCGCATTAACGGGCTTTTTCCTTGTGGGCCGGGGCGGGCGGTTGCTACCCTTGGCCGCTTGTTTCCAGCGAATTTCCGGCCCGATCCCCGATGTTCAAGAAGCTCCGCGGTCTGTTCTCCAACGACCTGTCGATCGACCTCGGCACGGCCAACACCCTGATCTACGTCCGCGGACAGGGCATCGTTCTCAACGAGCCGTCGGTCGTCGCCGTCCGCCAGGACCGCGGGGTCGGTTCCGCGAAGTCGGTCGCCGCGGTCGGGGCCGAGGCGAAGCGCATGCTCGGCCGCACGCCGGGCAACATCATGACCATCCGGCCGATGAAGGACGGCGTGATCGCCGACTTCACCTACACCGAGGAGATGCTCAAGCATTTCATCAAGAAGGTGCACACCAGCCGCCTGCTGCGCCCCAGCCCGCGCGTGCTGATCTGCGTGCCCTGCGGCTCGACCCAGGTCGAGCGCCGCGCCATCAAGGAGTCGGCGCTCGAGGCCGGCGCCCGCGACGTGTTCCTGATCGAAGAGCCCATGGCCGCCGCGATTGGCGCCGGCATCCCGGTGGGCGAGGCCGCGGGTTCGATGGTGATCGACGTCGGCGGCGGCACGACCGAGGTGGCGGTGATCTCGCTCAACGGCATCGTCTACGCCCAGTCGGTGCGCATCGGCGGCGATCGGTTCGACGAGGGCATCATCAACTACGTGCGCCGCAACCACGGCACCCTCATCGGCGAAGCCACGGCCGAGCGCATCAAGCTCGAGATCGGCTGCGCCTACCCGCAGAAGGAGGCCCGGTCGATGGAAGTCTCGGGCCGCAACCTCGCCGAGGGCGTGCCGCGCAACATCACCATCACCTCGGCCGAGGTGCTCGAAGCGCTGCACGAGCCGCTGTCCGGCATCGTCACCGCGGTGAAGCAGGCGCTGGAGCAGACCCCGCCGGAGCTTTGCGCCGACGTGGCCGAGCGCGGCATCGTGCTGACCGGCGGCGGCGCCCTGCTGAAGGACCTCGACAAACTGCTCTCCGAAGAGACCGGCCTCTCGGTGCATGTGGCCGACGATCCGCTGACCTGCGTCGCCCGCGGTGGCGGCCGTGCGCTCGAGCTGGTCGACATGACCGGCAACGAGTTCTTCTCGCCGGAGTGAACCCCGGTACGCCGACGACCGCCCGTCACCCGTGATCCACGCCGGATCGCCAGCGCCGAAGCTCTCGGAGACGGCCGCCGGCACGCTGCCGCTGCTGGCCTGCATCACGCTTTCCGCCGCGCTGATGGTCGCCGACCATCGCGGCGACCTGTCGCCGAAGGTTCGCGCCGTCCTGTCCACCGCGGCCGAGCCGGTCTGGCGCCTTGCCGCCTTACCGGCCGCGCTGTGGCGCTGGGCCGACACCGCGCTGAGCCGCCAGCAGGTGCTGGCCGACGAGACCATCACCCTCCGCCGTGAATTGCAGCTTCGCGACGCCCAGCTCGCCCGCTTGCAGGCGGTGGCGCGCGAGAACCAGCGCCTTCGGGCCCTGCTCGGAGGCAAGGGCGATTTCCGGCTGGCCGTGCAGATGGCCGGCATCATCGACGTCGATCTCGACCCGTGGCGCCAGCGCGTGCGGCTCGACCGCGGCAGCGCCGAAGGGGTCGAGGTCGGGCAAGCGGTGATCGATGCCGGCGGCATGCTGGGGCAGGTCGTGCAGGTCTCCGAGCACGGGGCCACGGCCCTGCTGCTCACGGATGCCAGCCATTCGGTCCCGGTGCAGGTCGTCCGCACCGGCCTGCGGCTCGTTGCCGTTGGGACGGGCCAGAGCGACACCCTCCGCGTACCCAACATCCCGCAGTCCGCCGATATCCGCGAGGGCGACCTCCTCGTCACCTCGGGTATCGGTGGCCGATTCCCTGCCGGTTTCGCCGTCGGTACGGTGCGTGCGGTCGGTCCGGACGACACCCGGCTGTTCCTGGTGGCTGACGTGGCACCGGCGGCCCAGCTCGACCGCGGCCTTGAAGTGCTGCTGGTGATGCGCGGCGAGATCGACATCGAGGTCGGGCCGCCCATCCCCCCCGGTTATCGCGACCCCGAGCCCGGCGCGCCAGACGCACCGGCCAAGGCGCCCGTGACCCTGGCGACGCCACCGGCGGGCCCGGCGCTGGCAAGGGCTCCGGAGCCGCGCGCATGAATCGCGACGCGCCCGTCTGGTTGCGTCTCGGCAGCCTCGCTTTCGCCCTGCTGTTCCTCGTGCTGCCGCTGCCCGCACCGTTCGACGGCCTGCGTCCGAACCTGATGGCGCTGGTCCTGGTGTATTGGGCGCTGGAGTCGCCGGGCCGCGGCGGCATGGCGCTGGCCTGGAGCGTTGGCCTGCTGGCCGACGTGGTCGCCGGAACGCTGCTCGGCGAGCAGGCGTTGCGCATGGCGGTGCTGGTGTTCCTCGTCCAGCGTTTCCGTGCGCAACTGCGGTTCTTCCCGCTGTGGCAGCAGTCGGCGGCCGTGGGCCTGCTGCTGTTGAACGACCTTGCCCTGATGACGTCGATCCGCCTGATCGCTGGCGCGGGCCTGCCGGGCTGGGGGGCTGCGCTGGCGCCGCTGGTCGCGCTGGTGGTGTGGCCTTGGGGCTTCCTGCTGCTGGATGCGCTGCGCCTGCGGCACCGCGAGCGGGCCGGCAGCCGATGAGGCGGTGGCGCGCCCGGCCGGTCCGCAACGCCGCGGCCGAAGGTGAGCAGTTCCGCCGCCGCGCCTTGTTGGCGGCGCTCGGCGTCGCCGCGGCCTTGGGCGCCCTGGCGCTGGGCTACGGCCATCTGCAGATCCAGAAGCACGAGGAGTACGCCACGCGCTCGGAGGAGAACCGCATCCGGCTCGATCCGATCGTGCCGGCGCGCGGCCTCGTCTATGACCGCAACGGCGTGCTGCTGGCCGACAACGCCCCGGCGTACCGGCTCGACATCGTCCCGGAGCGGGTCGAGGACATGCCGCAGCTGCTGGCGGCGCTGCGCGAGCGCGTGGCCTTGTCGGACGACGAGCTGCGCCGTTTCGATAACGCCCGCAAGGGGTCGCGGCGCTTCAAGCCGATCGCGTTGAAGCTCCGCCTGTCGGAGGAGGAGATCGCGCGGCTCGCGGTCGACCGCCACCGTTTCCCCGGCGTCGAGGTCGTGCCCTACCTGACGCGGCGCTATCCGTTTGGCGAGCTCACGGCGCATATCGTCGGCTACGTCGGGCGCATCGACCAGGACGACATCGATGCGATGGAAGCGCGCGGGGAGTCGCGCTTCGCGGCGCTGCCGCACATCGGCAAGACCGGCCTCGAGCGCTTCTACGAGAGCCGGCTGCGCGGCGACGTCGGCTACCAGGAGGTCGAGACCAACGTCGAGAACCGTCCGTTGCGCGTTCTGCGACGGCATGACGCCAAGCCTGGCGCCGACCTGCACCTGAGCATCGACATCGCCCTGCAGAAGGCCATGGTCGAGGCCTTCCAGGGCCAGCACGGCGCTGCCGTGGCGATCGACCCGACGACCGGCGAGATCCTCGCCATGGTCAGCCTGCCGAGCTACGACCCCAACCTGTTCGTCGGCGGCATCTCCTTCAACGACTACCGGCGGCTCAACGAGGACGTGGCCCGGCCGCTGTTCAACCGCAACGTGCTGGGCGGCTTCCCGCCCGGCTCGACGCTGAAGCCCTTCATGGCGCTGGCGGGACTGGAAGAAGGCCTGATCACCCCCGAGACCACCGTGTTCTCCACCGGTGCCTACCGGTTGCCGGGCCAGGCGCGCGAGTACCGTGATTGGCGCCCCGGCGGCCATGGCGCGGTGAACCTGCGCGAGTCGCTGGCGCAGTCGGTGAACACCTACTATTTCGACCTCGCGATGAAGCTGGGCATCGACCGCATCAGCGCCGATTTCGACCGCATGGGCTTCGGCAAGCCCACCGGCATCGACCTCACCGGCGAAGTCGCGGGCGTGCTGCCGAGTCGTGCCTGGAAGCAGCGGCGCTTCCGGCAGGCGTGGTTTCCCGGCGAAACGGTGATCGCCGGCATCGGGCAGGGCTACTGGGTGACCACGCCGCTGCAGCTCGCCCAAGGCACGGCCGTGCTGGCCGGGGACGGCCAGCTTCGGCGCCCCCACCTCGTCCGCGCCACGCAGGCCGGTTTCGGTGCGCCCCGCAGGCCCGAACCGCAGCCGCCGGCCCTGCCGGTGGTGGATGATCCGGCCCATCTCGCCGCCGTGCGCGAGGGGCTCGTCGCCACGATGCACGGCCCGACCGGGACGGCGGCGCGCGCGGCGGCCGGGGCGCACTACCTGATGGCCGGAAAGACCGGCACGGCGCAGCGCGTGAGCCGACAAGGCACCGAGCGCCTCGATCCGGCGAAGCTGCCCTACCACCTGCGCCACCAGGCCCTGTTCGTCGGCTACGCGCCCGCCGACGCACCGACCATCGCGCTGGCCCTCGTCGTCGAACATGGCGGGTCCGGTTCCACCGCGGCGGCGCCGGTCGCCCGGCGCATCTTCGATGCATGGATGGGGCCACCGCCGGCCGTCCGGGCCGAGGCTCCCACCTCGGCGCCCGCATCGGCGCCCGACGGGCCGGTCGTGATCCCGGTGCCCACCACGGAGCCTCGCGGATGAACCTGCTCCTGCGCGCCACCAGTGCTTTCGCCTGGCGTTGGCTCGACAAGTTGGATCTGCCGCTGCTGCTCGGGTTGTGCGCCATCATGGCCATCAGCCTCGTCGTTCAGGCCAGCGCCGGCGGCGACCTCGACGCGGTGTTGAAGCAGGCCGCGCGTTTCGCCGTTGGTCTCGGCGCCCTGGTGGCCCTGTCGCGTGTCGCGCCGTCCACGCTGCGGCAATGGACGCCGCTGGCCTACCTCGCGAGCCTCGTGCTGCTGGGCCTGGTGTTCGTCGTCGGCACCGGCCGCAGCGCGAACCTGTGGATCGACCTGAAGGTGTTCTACCTGCAGCCTGGCGAGCTGCTCAAGCTCAGCGTGCCGATGATGGTGGCCTGGTTCCTGCACCAGGCGGTCCTGCCCCCGCAGTGGCGCACGCTGGGCATCACCGCCGCCATCATCGGCCTGCCGGTGGGTCTCACCGTTCTCCAGCCCGACTTCGGCACCGGCCTGCTGGTCGGCGCCTCCGGGGTGTTCGCCGTGTTCCTTGCCGGCATCGCCTGGTGGCGCATCGGGCTGTTCGCGGCCTTGGGCTTGGCCGCGATGCCGGTGGGCTGGCAGTTCCTGATGCCCTACCAGAAAGCCCGCGTCTTCACGTTCCTCGACCCCGAATCGGACCCGCTCGGCGAGGGCTGGAACATCATCCAGTCGAAGATCGCCATCGGCTCCGGCGGTGCAACGGGCAAAGGCTGGGGGCAGGGCACCCAGGCCCACCTCGATTTCCTGCCCGAACACACGACCGATTTCGTGTTCTCGGTGTACGCCGAGGAGTTCGGCTGGTTCGGCGTGCTGCTCCTGCTGGCGCTGTATCTCTTCGTTGTCGCCCGCTCGTTGTGGCTGGCCTCGCAGGCGCGCGACACCTATGGGCGCCTCCTCGCCGGGGCCTTGGCGCTGACCTTCTCGGTCTACGTGATCGTGAACGCCGGCATGGTGGCGGGCTTCCTGCCCGTGGTCGGCGTGCCGATGCCGTTGCTGAGCTATGGCGGCACGTCGGCGGTATCGCTGCTCGCGGGGTTCGGGATGGTGATGGCGGCCGGTGCGCATCGGCGGACTTGGGGTGGGTGAGGCGGGAGTGCTCGGCGAGCGCCTGCCGCCCTGCGAGGCATGGGCGTGCAAGCAACTCGCGAGATGGCCGAGGTGTCGCGGGCTTTCCTCGCACATTCCCCATGGGGCTGCATGGTAAATTCCGCGGCACAGCGCGACCGTCGTCGCGCGGATGCCCCGGCCTGATCCCGATGCGTTTCGCCCCGCTGTCCGCCGCGCTTTTCGCGGCCCTCGTCCTCCCGGCCTCGGCCGCCGAAACCGACCCCGCGGCCAAGGCCGCCTTCATCGCCGAAGCCACCGCCAAGTACGGGCTTTCCGAGGCCGAGATCGAAGGCTGGCTGGCCAAGGCCACTTACCAGCAGAGCATCGTCAATGCGATGTCGCGGCCCGCGGAGCGCGTGAAGCCGTGGAAGGACTACCGCCCGATCTTCATCACCGACGCCCGCGTCGCCGGTGGCCGCCGTTTCCTCGCCGAGCACCGCGAGGCGCTACAGAAGGTCGAGGACGAGACCGGCGTGCCGAAGCAGTACATCGTCGCCATCATCGGCGTCGAGACCGCCTACGGCCGCATCACCGGCAGCTTCGACGTGCTGGACGCGCTGTACACGCTGGGCTTCCACTACCCGAAGCTCGGCAACCCGGAGCGCGAGGCCATGCGCGGTGCGTTCTTCCGCGACGAGCTGGCGCAGTCGCTGCTGCTGGCCCGCGAGGAGGGCATCGACATCCCGGCGCAGAAGGGCAGCTACGCCGGCGCGATGGGCTGGGGCCAGTTCATGCCGTCCAGCTACCGCGCGTACGCGAAGGACGGCGATGGCGACGGCAAGCGCGACCTGTTCGGCTCGCTGCCCGACGTATTCGCGTCGATCGCCAACTATTTCGTCGCGCACGGGTGGGAGAAGGGCCGCCCCGTCGTCGCGCGTGCCAAGGCCAACGAGGGGGCGGCGTTCGTGCCGCCCGACCTCGAGCCGCGCTACGACCTCGCCGAACTGGGCGAGAAGGGCTTCCGCCCGGCCGAGGCTGCGGGCCATGACGCGCCGGCCACGCTGGTGACGCTGGAAGGGGCGGAGGGCACCGAGCACTGGCTCGGATTCCGCAACTTCTACGTGATCACCCGCTACAACCGCTCGCCGATGTACGCCTTGGCGGTGCACCAGCTCGCCGACGAGATCATCACGGGCGACGTCGCGCCGTGATGCCGCGCGTCGCTGCGCTCGTCATGGCCTCGCTGCTGCTCGCGGCCTGCGGCAGCGCGCCGAAGCCGAGGCCCGATCCTTTCGCCGGGGAGGCGGGCAGCCGCGTGCGACCGCTGCCCGATGGCGGCGCGGCCAGCGTCGACGCCCTTCCGCCGGCGCCGAACTGCGTGCCGATGCGCGAGCACGACGAGTCCCTCTACACCGCGGGTGGCCTCTACGCGCCCGGCGTGGCCGACCGCCCGCCGCCCGTGGCCATCGACGTGTCGAACATCCCCGAGCCGGTCCCGCGCCGCGAGCCGAAATCGCGCTATGGCAACCGAGAGACCTACAGCGTGCTGGGCCGCACCTACCGGGTGATGGACTCGGCGGAAGGCTACGAGGAGCGCGGCATCGCCAGCTGGTACGGCTACAAGTTCCACGGGCGCCACACCTCCAGCCGCGAGCGGTACGACATGTGCGCCTTCACGGCCGCGCACAAGACGCTGCCGCTGCCGACCTACGTGCGCGTCACCAACCTCGACAACGGCCGCAGCGTCGTGGTTCGGGTGAACGATCGAGGGCCGTTCCACGCCGGCCGCATCATCGATCTGTCCTACGCTGCGGCGACCCGCCTCGACATGAAGCAGGCTGGCACCGCCCGCGTCGAGGTGCGCGCGTTGATGGGGCCCGACGACACCCTGCTGGCCGATGCCGTCCCGCCGGCGTCCGCCGCGCCGTCGCGTCCCACGGCGCCCGTGCCCGCGAACCGCTGGCGGGGGCCGGTGCCCCCGGCCGCGGAGCGTCCGGCCGCGCCCGCTCCGGCGGGCACGGGGCCGCAGGTCGTGCAGGTGGGCAGCTTCGGCGATCGCATGAATGCCGAGCGCCTCGTTGAACGCCTCGCGGAAGCGGGCGTCGATGGCGCCGAACTGGACCACGCCATCGTCGGTGAGCGCAGCGTCTGGCGCGTGCGATTCCCGGCCCAGGCCGTGGAGGCGGCGCAGGCGCTGGCCGCCCGCATCCTCGACAGCGGCCTGGCGACCCCGCGGCTCTTCAGCGCGGAGCCCTGAAACGGCTGCTCCTGCGCCGCACCCCGGCCTGCGATTCAGCCGCCGCGCCTTAACCTTCCTCCTTTTCCAAGCGCGGCCACCGCGCTCCCCGCACCCCGGAGTCCCGTCGTCCCATGCGTCGCCCGTCCCTGATCGCGCTTCCCCTGATCGTCGCCGCCACGTTCGCCGTCGCCCAGACGCCCACGCCGCAACCCGTGCCACAGCCGGTCGCCGTGCCGCGGCCGAGCCTGCCGGCCCCGGCCGCCGTCCCGGTGGCGATCCCGCCGGCGCCGGCCTCGCAGGGCGCGGCCTGGATCCTGATGGATGCCACCAGCGGGCAGGTGCTGGCCGGCCAGAACATCGACACCCCGCGCGCGCCCGCATCGATGACCAAGGTGATGACGGCCTACGTCGTCGCCTCGGAATTGGCCGCGGGTCGCATCAGGAAGGACGACCAGGTGCTGATCTCCGAGCGCGCCTGGCGCGAGGGGGGCGCGGGCACGGCGGGCAGCTACTCCGGCTTCGACGTGAACACCCGTGCGCCGCTCGATGCCGTGCTGACCGGCATGGTCGTGCAAAGCGGCAACGACGCCTCGATCGCGATGGCGGAGCACGTGGCCGGCACGCAGGAGGCCTTCGCCGACCTGATGAACAGCTACGCCGCGAAGATCGGCATGACCAACAGCCGCTTCGTCAACGCCCATGGCCTCGACGCGGAGGGGCAGGTGGTGACGGCGCGCGACATGGCCCTGCTGGCCCGCGCGATGATCCGCGACTTCCCCGAGGCCTATGCGCTGCATTCGCTGAAGGAATTCACCTGGAACGGCATCACCCAGCACAACCGCAACGGCCTGCTGTGGAAGGACCCGAGCGTCGATGGCATCAAGACCGGCCACACCCGCAACGCCGGCTACAACCTCGCGGCCTCGGCCAAGCGCGGCGACATGCGCCTGATTTCGGTCGTGATGGGCATCCAGACCGACTCGCGCACCGATGCGTTCCGCATCCGCGAAGGCGACAACCTCGCCCTGCTCAACTGGGGCTTCCGCTTCTACGAGACGCACGCGCTGTTTGGCGGCAGCGCCCCGCTGGCCACCCAGCCGCTGTTCAAGGGCGAGCAAGGGACGGTCGAACTCGGCGTGACGCAGCCGGTGCTGGTCACGCTGCCGCGCGGCCGCTACGGCGACCTCAAGCCGCAGATCGACGTGCCGAAGCAGATCGTCGCGCCGCTCGCCCAGGGCCAGGCCATCGGCACGGTGCGCGTCATGCTCGACGGCAAGGAAGTGGCTTCGGCGCCGCTGGTGGCGCTGAAGCCTGTCGCCGAAGCCGGCTTCTTCGGCCGCATGTACGACGAGTTCCTGATGTGGTGGAACGCCGAGTGATCGGCGTCCGGTCGCGGCGGGTCGGGCCTCAGCCGAGGGCGTAGCCGATCCGGAAGCCGCCCCAGTGCGAGCCGTCGACGAGGATCGGGACGCTCATGTCGAACACGATCTCGCCGGTGTCGCGGCGGTAGACCTGCAGCTTCCAAGGGTCCTCGTGCTGGCCGACGGTGCGGCCGACGCGGTCGCCGAACAGGCGCTTGGTGCGGTTGCCGGCGAGATCCCGCGCGCGATCGCCGGTGAGCGGTTGGCTGAAGCGCAGGTTGTGCGTGGGCACGTAGCCGTCGCGATTGGCGCTGATCGCGAAGACGATCCATGGCTCCGCCGCGGCCACAGGTTCCTGGATGTCGGGCAGCAGGGCGTCGCAGACCGCATCGAACGGCGTGCTGAACTTCGTCGGGTCGGTGTCGGGGATGGGGACGTACGCCGTCGAGAACAGGGCTTCGCGGGTCAGCCTGCCCTCGCTCAAGGCCCTGGCGAGGGCCGCGCCGACCTCGGCGGCCGCCGCGGCGGTGAGCGCCTGCACCCGCGCATGCCGAGGATGGGAAAGCGGGTCGGCCGGGAGTTCGAACAGGCGCACGCAGTCGGAAAGCATGTCGGTGCGGCCGCGCGCGTCCGCCGCCAGCTGGGCGACGTGCTCCGCGTGCCCGACGTTGTCACGACTGATCGACGCGACGTCGGCCAGCGTGCCCTCCATCGCCGCGAGTGCGGCGTCCTGGGCGTCGACACGGCTGGCGACCTCGGCCATGCCGGCGCCCGCCCGTGCCACCAGCGCACCGAGCGCCTTCAGCCGATCGCCCGTCTCCTGCGCCCGCTGCCCGCCGGTGGCCAGCGCCCGCTCGGCCTCCGCGACCATGGCGCGCGCCTCCTTGGCCGCCTGCGCCGCGCGGTCGGCCAGGGTGCGCACCTCCGCTGCCACCACCGCGAATCCCTTGCCGCGCTCGCCGGCGTGCGCCGCTTCGACGGCCGCGTTGATCGAGAGGATGTGGGTCTGGAAAGCGACGAGGTCGATCACCTCGATCACCCGGTGGATGCGCTTCGCGCGCCCCTGTGCTTCGCGCATCGCCTCGGCCAGCTGCTCGGACTGGGCATGGCCCTCGGCGGCCCCGCGGTCGGCCTCCTCGGCGTTGCGGCGGGCGCCGTGCAAGGCATCGGTCGCGGCATTCAACGCGCCCCGAAGGGCATGTGTGCCGGCCAGCACCGCATCCACGGCCTCGGCCTGCTGGCGCGACTGTTCGGACAGGGCATCGCTGTCGGCGGCGATCCTCGGCAGCAGGTCGGCGATGCCCAAGGCCATGGCCGAGGCTTGCCGGATCGCTTCCCCGAGGTTGCCGAAGCCGGCCGCCAAGCGCCCGGCGGTGCCGGGATCGAGGCCCTCGCCGAGGTCGGGGACGACGAGCCGACAGCCGGCCAGCCGGGCAGCCACCTGTGCGAGTGCGACCGCGTCGGGCGATGTCGCGGCGTCGGTCGGGGAGCTCGGGTCCATTGGTGATCCTCGGGCGGTGGCGAGTCCACGCGATGCTGCCATGCCCCCGTGCGGCCTGCTCGGCTTCCCGCCGCACACCGCGGGGGACGATAATCGACGCCATGAACGACACCCCTGAATCCCGCGGTTTCCAGTTCCCCGGCGTGTTCGAGATCACCGCCATGGGGGCGGCCGACGCCGGCCTTCCCGAGCTCGTGCCGGCGACCCTCCGTGACCTCGGCCTTGCCGTCGAGCCGGACAGCCTGCGCACGCGCGCCTCGTCCAAGGGCGCCTATGTGTCGGTCGCCGTCAGCTTCATGGCCCGCTCGCGCGACGACTACGACGCCGCCCACCGCGCCCTGCGGGCCCACCCGGCGGTGAAGTGGACGCTCTGAGGCCGGTATACGTCCGCAGGCTGGGCCGGCAGGCCTACGCGCCGGTGTGGCGCGCCATGCAGGCGCTCACCGACGGGCGCGGTGCCGACACGGTCGACGAACTCTGGCTGGTCGAGCACGAGCCGGTCTTCACGCTCGGGCAGGCGGGCAAGCCCGAGCACGTGCTTGCCGCCGGTGACATCCCGGTCATCCCCGTGGACCGCGGCGGGCAGGTGACCTACCACGGCCCCGGCCAGTTGGTGGCCTATCCGCTGGTCGACCTGCGCCGGCTCGGCATCGGCGTGAAGGCCCTGGTCGACCGCATCGAGCAGGCGATCATCGACACCTGTGCCGCCTACGGCATCGGCGCCTTCCGCAAGGAGGGCGCGCCGGGCGTCTACACGGCCGACGGCGCCAAGATCGCGGCGCTCGGCTTGCGCGTGCGGCGTGGATGCAGCTTCCACGGCCTCGCCTTCAACATCGCGATGGACCTCGAGCCCTTCCAGCGCATCAATCCCTGCGGTTACGCCGGGCAGCCCGTGACCACGCTGCTAGACTGCGGTGGCCCCGGTGAGCTGCGCCTTGTGGCCGACGTGCTGGTGCCCCACCTCTGCCGACAGCTCGGCCTTGCCGCCGAGTGGCGCGACGACCCGCCGGACCTCGGCGCGGCGCCCGCCCAGCCCTGACGACGCGACCCGAACCATGTCCACGCCGACCAAGACCATCCCGCTCACCGTGCTGACGCCCGACGCGCTCGAGGCGGGCAAGAAGCAGCTCGGCGGCGACAAGATCGGCAAGAGCCCGGTCCAGTTCGAGGATGCGCCGAAGCTGCGCAAGCCGAGCTGGATCCGCGTGCGCATCCCCGCCGGCAACGCCGTGCAGCAGCTGAAGTCGAAGCTTCGCGAGAACGCGCTGGTGACGGTCTGCGAAGAGGCGAGCTGCCCGAACATCCACGAGTGCTTCAGCCACGGCACCGCGACCTTCATGATCCTCGGCGAGGTCTGCACGCGGCGCTGCAGCTTCTGCGACGTCGCCCACGGCCGCCCGAAGCCGCCGGACGCTTCGGAGCCGCGGAAGCTGGCTCAGACGATCGCCGACATGCGCCTGAAGTACGTGGTGATCACCTCGGTGGACCGCGATGACCTGCGCGATGGCGGCGCCCAGCATTTCGCCGACTGCATCCGCGAGGCACGCGCGCTGTCGCCCGAGCTGAAGATCGAGATCCTCACGCCGGATTTCCGCGGCAAGGGCCGCATGGACCGCGCGCTCGAGATCCTCGCCACGGCCCCGCCGGACGTCTTCAACCACAACCTCGAGACGGTGCGCCCGCTGTACGCGAACGTGCGCCCGGGCGCCGACTACGACTGGTCGCTTCAGCTGCTGCAGCGCTTCAAGGCCCAGCACCCGTCCGTGCCGACCAAGAGCGGCATCATGCTCGGCCTCGGCGAGAGCATGGAGCAGGTGAAGGAATGCCTGCGCCATTTGCGCGACCACGACGTCGACATGATCACGATCGGGCAGTACCTGCAGCCCACGCCGCACCACCATCCGGTGATGCGCTACTGGACGCCCGATGAGTTCAAGGAACTCGAGGCCTTCGGCTACGGTCTGGGCTTCAGCCACGTCGCCTCCGGGCCGATGGTGCGCTCGTCCTACCACGCCGACCGTTCGGCGGCCGAGGCGGGCGTCATCGCCTGACGCGACGTCCGGCACATTGACCGGCCGCCCCATCGCGGCATGCTGCATCGAACGGACGGACCACATCCCATGCTGAAGCCGCTGCCCCTCATCCTCGCCCTTGCGCTGCCGCTGGCCCTCGCCGGCGCCGCGCTGTCGCCGCCGGCCGCTTCCGGCAGCGCCGCGGCCCCTGCCGCCCCGGCGACCCCGGCCTTCCGTCCGACCGTCGACCAGCAGGGCGCCGCACGCATGGTGTACGGCGTGCTGTCCGACAGCCGCTACGCCTATGCGCCCAAGCCGCTCGACGACGCGCTCAGCAGCGCCATCTTCAACCGCTACCTCGACAGCCTCGACGGGCAGAAGCTGTTCTTCACCCAGACCGATATCGACGCCTTCCAGAAGAACGAGCGGCGCTTCGATGACGCCATCAAGGGCCAGAGCCTGCAGCCGGCCTTCGACCTCTACACCCGCTACATGCTGCGCGTCTCCGAGCGCGTGGCCTTCGCGCGCGCGCGCCTGCAGGGCGAGTTCGACTTCAGCACCGACGAGGTCTGGCGCTACGAGCGCGAGGACGCGCCTTGGGCCGCCAGCAGCGCCGAGCTCGATTCGCTGTGGGAGAAGTACGTCAAGAACGATTGGCTGCGCCTGAAACTGGCGGGACGCGCACCGGACGAGATCCGCCGCACCTTGGACAAGCGCTACGCGCAGATGGCGACGCGGGTGAACCAGCTGAAGCCCGAGGACGCGTTCGAGACCTTCATGAACGCCTACACGGAGTCGATCGACCCGCACACGGGCTACATGAGCCCGCGCAGCGCCGAGAACTTCAACATGTCGATGCGCCTTTCGCTCGAGGGCATCGGCGCGGTGCTGCAGTCGCAGGACGATTACGTGGTGGTGCGCACGCTGGTGCCGGGCGGTCCGGCCGCGAAGACCGGCCAGCTCGCCGTGGGTGACCGCATCGTCGCGGTGGCGCAGGGCAACGGTCCGATGGTCGACGTGATGGGCTGGCGCATCGATGACGTCGTGCAGCTCGTTCGCGGCGCCAAGGGCACCACGGTGCGTCTCGACACCATCCCGGCCGCCAACGGCATCGACGGCGCGCACCGCATCGTCGAGATCGTCCGCGACCGCGTGAAGCTGGAAGAGCAGGCCGCGCGCCGCCAGATGATCGAGGCGGACGGCAAGCGCATCGGGGTCATCCGCCTGCCGACGTTCTATGCCGATTTCGAGGCCAAGCGCCGCGGCGACGCCGACGCGCGCTCCGCCACCACGGACGTCGCCAAGCTGCTCGCCGAGCTGAAGGCCGAGAAGGTCGACGGCGTGGTCGTCGACCTGCGCGGGAACGGTGGAGGGTCGCTCACGGAGGCCGTCGAGCTCACCGGCCTGTTCGTCGACACCGGCCCCGTCGTGCAAGTGCGCGAGGCGGGGGGGCGCGTCAGCATCGAGAGCGATGACGTCGCCGGCGTGGCCTGGGATGGCCCGCTCGCCGTGCTGGTCGACCGCAGCTCCGCCTCGGCCTCCGAGATCTTCGCCGCCGCCATCCAGGATTACGGCCGCGGCCTGGTCATCGGCGAGACGACCTTCGGCAAGGGGACGGTGCAGAACCTCATCGACCTCGACCGTTTCCAGAGTGCCCGCCAGCCGCGCTTCGGCCAGCTGAAGCTCACCGTCGCCCAATTCTTCCGCATCAATGGCGGCACCACGCAGTTCAACGGCGTCGTGCCCGACCTCGCCTTCCCCGTCACGCTGGATGCCAGCGAGTTCGGCGAGAGCAGCTATGACAACGCGCTGCCGGCCAGTCGAATCCAGCCCGCCACGCACCGCACCTATGGCAATTTCGCACCGATGCTGCTGCCTTTGGCGCAGCGCCACGAGGCCCGCGTCGCCAAGGACGTCGAGTTCGGCTGGTGGCGCGAGGACGTGGCCGAGTTCCGCAGGGAGCGCGAGGAGGGCACGATCTCGTTGAACGAGGCCACCCGCCGCGCCGAGCGCGAGGCGGCCGAGGCCAAGCGTTTGGCCCGCGCCGCGGAGCGCAAGCGCCTGGGCCTCGACGACAGCCTGCCGAGCCGCGCCGACGACGGCCTGCAGGCCGACGAGCGCGACGTGGCCGAACAGGTGGCCGACGAGGAGGCGGCGGAAAACCACATCGACCCGCTGCTGCGCGAGTCGGCCCACGTGCTGGCCGACGCGCTGGACCTGCTCGCCGCCGACGAACGCCTGACCGCCCGCGTCCTGCCGGCGTCGGGCCAAGCCACCCGTTGGGCGGAGTGAGCGTTCCCGTCGGACCGCGGTGCCGTTGAGCGCCGCCTCGCCTCCTCGCCTTGCCGTCGCCGCCGCGCTCGCGGCGGTGTATCTCGTCTGGGGTTCGACCTACCTCGCCATCGCCATCGGGGTGCAGGGCTACCCGCCCTTTGCGATGGGCGCGATCCGCATGCTCGCCGCCGGGGCGCTGTTCTATGCCGTATTGCGCTGGCGCGGCGTGGTCCCGCCCACCCGCGCGCAGTGGCGCAACCTCGCGGCCATGGGCGTCTTCATGGTGCTCTTCGCCAACGGGCTGGTGAACCTCGCGCAGACGGAAGTGAGCAGCGGCCTCGCCGCGATCGCCGTGGCCTCGATGCCGCTGTTCGTCGCCGTGTTCTCCACCCTGCGCGGCCGCAAGCTCGGCGCACTGGAGTGGACGGGGATCGTCGTGGGCCTTGGCGGCGTCGCGCTGTTGAACCTCGGCAGCGAGCTGCGCGGGTCATGGCTCGGCATGGCCTGTCTCATCGTGGCGCCCCTGTCCTGGGCATGGGGCTCGGTGTGGAGCCGCGACCAGGACCTGCCGTCGCCCTTCATGAGCGCCGCGGGCCAGATGCTCTGCGGCGGCGTGTGGATGGCCATCGCCTCCCTCCTGCTGGGCGAGCGATTCGCCGGCGCGCCGCCACTGGAGTCGACGCTGGCCCTCGTCTACCTCGCGCTGTTCGGCTCGATCGTGGGCTTCACCGCCTACGTGTGGTTGCTGCACCACGTGCGTCCGGCGCTGGCCACGTCCTATGCCTACGTGAACCCGGCCATCGCCGTGCTGCTGGGCACCGTCGTGCTGTACGAGCGCTTCGACGCGGATACGTGGATCGCCATGGCGGTCATCCTGGCGAGCGTCGTGCTGGTGACGCGGGCGCCGAAGCGGGGGTAGGCGCATGCCGGAGCTGCGCTTCGGGCTTGCGCCTCAAGAGCGCAACGAGGCTGGCGCGTTGCGAGCGCGCTGCGAGAGTTCGCGGCCAGTCCGCGCCTCCCGTCGCCGCCGGTAGGACCGCGCCGTACCGCGTCAAAGCAGCGAAGTGCCCATGGACGCTCCGACGCACCCGATGACGATCCAAATAGCCGACAGACGTAGCGAAATCATCATCGCCAAGCCTACGGCAGCAATGACACCGTCCATCGGAGTCGCCATGCCTTGGACCAAGATCGGATCGAGGAAAGCGGCGAACAGCAGCCCGACGACGGCTGCGTTGATGCCGGCCATGGTTCGGGGCGCGGACGGGTGGCGCATCAGGCTCGTCCAGATCGGGAAAACGGCTAGCAGCAGAAGAAAGCCCGGCATGAAGACGCCCATCACGGCTACAACAGCCCCGGCCGCAAAGGGTAGGCCCATCGGGATGTCTGCCCCCAGGAAGGCGGCGAGCGAAAACATCGGGCCGGGTACCGATTGGGCCACACCGTAGGCGGTCACGAAGCGATCCTGCGCTACCCAACCGGTATCGACAACGGCCTGCTCCAGCAACGGCAGCACCACGTGCCCGCCGCCGAAAACGAGGGCGCCCGCCCGATAGAACGCTCCCGCGACTTGGATCATCGTGGGGGCGCCGCCATCGGGCATGGCCAAAGCCGAGGCGAGGCCGATGACGAACAGCGCCAGAAAGACAAATCCGCCACGTCGTCCGTAGCGGACAGGAAAGACGGTGGTCGCGGGCGTATCGACTCGCCGACACAGCCACAGGCTAAGCACCGCTCCCGCCACAATCGCCACCAGCTGTCCCCAGGCCTGGCCGGACAGCGTAATCAGCGCGAAAGCGCCCAAGGCAATCACCGCTCGGCGAAGGTCGGGGACGCACTGCCTCGCCATGCCGAACAGGGCATGGGCCACCACGACGACGGCCACGAGCTTGAGCCCATGAATGGCGGAGCGTCCCATGTCGCCGTCGAGATGCGTCTCCGAGAGGGCGAATCCCACCATCAATACCGCCGGGGGCAAGGTGAAGCCGACAAAGGCCAACAGCGCCCCTGTCCATCCGCTCCGGAACAAGCCGATGGCAAACCCCATCTGGCTGCTCGCAGGGCCGGGGAGGAACTGGCAAATCGCAAGCAGCTGGGCGAATTGCGCTTCGTCGAGCCAACGGCGACGTGCGACGAACTCCTCCTTGAAGTAGGCGAGGTGAGCGACGGGCCCCCCGAACGATGTCAGTCCAAGGCGGAGGAAAACGCGGAAGACCTCACTGGCAGGACCCGTGCTCCAAACCTGCGTTGATGGACCTTCACTCATGCGGCCTCCGTGCGGGCGGCTGACTCAGTCCCTGCTCCATCGTAGGGCAGGCGAATCTCCATGGTGCTTCTGGCGATAAGGCTTTTGCCGGTTCCGACATGAGGCGATTCGAGCTCTGCTGGACGGAGTCACAGGCCTCTGCCGGACGATGTTGGCCATGGGTCGGAAGCGGGCACGGCCTCTGTGGCCGAAACGCCGTTCGCAATGCCATGCGATCCGGATCGGATTCCAAGC
This sequence comes from Silanimonas algicola, assembly GCF_054777375.1. NCBI lineage: Bacteria > Pseudomonadati > Pseudomonadota > Gammaproteobacteria > Lysobacterales > Lysobacteraceae > Silanimonas > Silanimonas algicola. The sequence continues at coordinate 853,943 of NZ_BAAHAS010000003.1, forward strand.
GACTTCGGTGCCCAGCGCCTGCAGCAAACCACGCTTACTCCCGCAGCGCCGACGTCACCGGGATGCGCGCCGCACGGATCGCCGGGGCGAGCCCGCCGATGAAGCCGATGCCCACCGCCAGCCCCAGCCCGATCGCGACGAGCTGCGGGGTCACGGCGAACTGGAACGCCACCTGCGTGAACCCGCCGCCGAGCGTGCTCACGGCGTAGCCGTTGAACGCAAGGTAGGCGAACAGCGCGCCCAGCGCACCGCCGGAGGTGCTGAGCAGCAGGGCTTCCGCCATTACCGAGGCGACCACCGGCGAGGCGCCGAAGCCGAGTGCGCGGAGCGTGCCGATCTCGCGGGTGCGGGCGGAGACGGCGGAGTACATCGTGTTGAGCGCGCCGAACGTGGCGCCGAAAGCCATGATCAGGGCGACGATGCCGGCGAGGATGCCGATCGTCGCCGTGAGCTGGCCGCTCTGGCCCTGGTAGAAGTCGAGCTGCGTCTTGGCTTCGACGTCGAGCTGCGGGTCCTCCTTGAGGCGCGCGGCCATCGCGGGCAGCGCCGTCGGCGTCTTGAGCTGGGCGAGGATCGACGACACGCCGCTGCGCCGCCAGGCGCTCTGCACGGTGCCGATGTCGCTCCACAGTTCGCTGTCGTATTGGCCGCCGCTTTCGAAGTGGCCCACCACGGTCCAGGTCGACCCACGGAAGCGCAGCGTGCGCCCGACCTCGAGGCCGGTGAACTGCGCCGCGGCCCCGGCGCCGACCACGAGCTCCTGCACGCCGGGACGGAACAGCCGGCCACGGGTGATGCGGAAGCCGTCGCGCAGCGAGAGCCCCACCGGCTCGACGCCGCGCAGGGTGACGTTGGCGCCGGTGCGCTGGCCGGGGCGGGGCACCTCGGTGATGACGATCAGCTCGCCGCTGGCCAGCGGCGTGCCGTCGTCGGCGCGGGCGATCCCGGGGTCCTGCTTGATCAGCGTGGCCGAGCCGATGGCGAGGAAGCTCGCCAGCTCGCCGTTGCTGCCGCCGCGGGTGATCACCACCTGGTCGGTGCGGCCGCCGCTGCCCAGCGTTTCGTTGAGGCCGGACGACATCGAGAGCAGGGCCACGAGCACGCCGACCACGCCGGCGATGCCGACCACGATCACCAGCGACGGCCCAAGGCGCTCGGGGATCGAGCGCAGGTTCATCAGGGTGATCTCGCGTACCTGCGTCCACGTGCTCATGCGTCGTTCTCCGCCGGACGCAGCGGCCGGCCCATCACCCAGCGCCAAGCCAGGGCCGGCCATTCGATGGCCTTGCGCAGCGCGAGTTCGAGCGGGGAATCACCGGCGCGGCCGGCGAGGGCATCGACGATCTTCAGGCGTTGCGCCGTCAGCGCGGGCGGCAGGCCGACAAGCACGGTGAGTACCAGCACGCTGGCGCCGGCCACGGCCCAGACGAAGCCATCGGCGGCGATCGGGAACTCCGGTGGCAGGCCCTTCATCACGAGGCTGGCGGTGACCATGCCCGCCAAGGCGCCGAGCAGGCAGAGCGCGAAGCTCTCGGCCAGCACCAGCCACATCACCTTCCGGTCGGTGAAACCGAGGCACTTCAGCACCGCGAGTTCCGGGATGCGCTCGCGCACCGCCTGCGACATGGCCACGCCGGTAAGGAACAGGATGGAGAAGAACACCGCGCCGGTGATCAGGTTGACGATCAGGCCGATGTCGCCCAGCTGGCGGATGAAGCCGAGCTGGAACTCCTGCTCGCTCTGCGTCTTGGTTTCCTCGGACGAGTTCGCGAACTTGGCGTCGATGGTGCTGGCGATGCGTTCGCTGTCGGCCGGGTCGTCGACCTGCACGATGAAGACGCCGGCGAGGCCGCGCGCGCCCGGGTTGCGGCCCTCGTCGAACTGGCCGTAGTTCAGGTACATCAGGCTGGCGCGCTTCTGCCACTCCTCGTCCTTGCCGTCGAAGATGCCGACGAGGCGCCACTCCCAGAGCCGCGAGCCGTCGGCCCTGGTCCAGATGAAGCTGTTGAGCGGGATGATGTCGCCCACCTTCCAGCCGTTCTGTTCCGCGAGCAGGCGTCCGGCGATCGCGCCGTCCTGCGTCGAGGTGAAGTTCCGCCACGCGTCCTCTTCCATCACCCACTCGGGGTAGGTCTCGCGCAGGCGCCGCGGGTTCACCGCGAACTGCGGGAAGAAGCTGCGCGCGTCGCCGTACTGGCCACCGAAGAACTGCGAGTGCGAGACCGCGCGCACGCCCGGCACCGACTCGATCTGCGGCATCAGGCGCATCGGCAGCGGCTGGGTGAAGCTGGTGCTGGCCTGCGTGATCAGCCGGTTGGCACCCAGGAAGTCGGCGGCCCCGGAGAACAGCGAGTTCACCGCCTGCAGCAGCCCGAGCAGGGTGAAGGCCGCCAGCAGCGACAGGAAGGTCAGCGTGGTGCGCAGCTTCTTGCGGGTGAGGCCCGAGAGCACGAGGCCGACGTACTTCAGCATGGGTCGTCCGCGCTCAGTGCGCGGCCTCCTGCACCAGGGCGCCCTTGTCGAGGTGCACCGTGCGCTTGGCGTACTCGGCGGCCTTCGGGTCGTGCGTGACCATGATGATGGTCTTGCCGAACTCCGAATTCAGGCGCTGCAGCAGGCGCAGCACTTCGTCGGCGGTTTTCCGGTCGAGGTCGCCGGTGGGCTCGTCGCAGATCAGCAGGGTGGGGTCGCTGACCAAGGCGCGGGCGATGGCCACCCGCTGCTGCTGGCCGCCGGAAAGTTCGTTGGGCTTGTGGCCGGCGCGTTCGCCGATGCCCACGAGGTCCAGCGCGATGCGCGCGCGCTTGGCGCGCTCGGCGGCGCCCATGTCGGTGAGCAGCAGGGGCAGCTCGACGTTCTTCTGGGCGCTGAGCACCGGCATCAGGTTGTAGCTCTGGAAGATGAAGCCCACCGTTTCGGCGCGCCACTTCGCGAGTTCGTCGGCGCCGTAGTCGTCGATGCGCTGGCCGCCCACCTTCAGCACGCCCGAGGTCGGTGAATCAATGCCGCCGATGAGGTTCAGCAGGGTGGTCTTGCCCGAACCCGACGGCCCCATCAGCGCAACGAAATCGCCCTCGGGGATGTCGAGCTGGATGCCGTGCAGCACCTCGACGCGCTGTTTGCCGCGCACGTAGGTCTTGGTGAGGTCGCGGATCTCGACCAGCGGGAACATCGATGGCGTGCTCATGGCGGGGCGGTCGCTCAGCGGCCGGCGGCGGCGTTGACCACCACGCGCGCACCGTCGGCGAGACCCTTCGGCGGCGCGACGATCACCGTTTCGCCGCCACTCAGGCCGGCGGTGACGTGGCGTTCGGCATTGGCTTCCTCGCCCAGCGTGACCTCGACGCGCTGGGCGATGCCGTCTTCGACGACGAACACGGCGGGGCGCGCGGGCTCCTCGCCCTCGGCGGCCGGCGCGGGCTGCACGATGGCGGCTTCCGGCACGAAGGCGCCGGTGGGCTTCGGCGCGTCGGCATCGACGGGGGCCAGGAAGCTCACGCGCACGCCCATGTCGGGGACGATGCGCGGGTCCTTGCTGTCGAGCGCGATGCGCACCTTCACCGTGGCCTTGGTGCGGTCGGCGGTGGGTACGATGGCGATGACGCTGCCCGGGATGGTCCAGTCCGGGTAGGCGTTGAGCACGGCGTTGACGGGCATGGCGGGCTGCACGCGGCCGATGAAGGCCTCGTTGACGTCGACGTTCACTTCCAGCGAGTCCATGTCCACCAGCGTGCCGATGCCGGTGCGGGTGAAGCCGCCGCCCGCCGACACCGGCGAAATCATCTCGCCCGGCTGCGCGGCCTTGGCCACGATCACGCCGGCGAAGGGCGCGCGGATCTCGGTGTTGTCGACGCCGATGGCGGTCAGCGCGCGCTGGTCGCGGGCGACCTCGACGGCCTTCTCGAGGCTGGCCAGGCGCGCGGCGCGGGCATCGCGGTCGGCCTTGGCCTGGTCGAACGCCGACTGCGCGACCAGCTGGCGGCCGATCAGCTCCTGCTGGCGCTTCAGCGTGGTCTCGGCCAGCGCGAGCTGGGTGCGGGCTTCGGCGAGCTGCGACTCGCTGGAGGCCAGCTGGGCGCCCGCGAGTTCAAGCTGCGCCGCGGCGTCGGTGGGGTCGAGGCGGGCCAGCAGCTGCCCTTCCTCGACCTTCATGCCTTCCTCGATCAGCACTTCGGCGACGCGGCCGGTGACCTTCGACGACACCGTGGCGATGCGCCGGGCGGTGACGAAGCCCGAGGCGTCGAGCAGGGTGGGCGGGCCAGCCTCGGCCGCGCCGCGCGCGACGCTGGTGTCGACCGGCGTGGGGCGGCCGGACATCAGCACGCCGCCAACGGCGACGACGGCGGCGACCCCGCCGAGGACGAACCATTTGCGGCGGGACGCCGGGCGCGCGGCGCCGGGGCGGCGGTCGATGCGCAGGTCGCGCAGGTGGTCTTCCGGACGGCTCATGGGGGCTCCAGGTCAAAGCGCGCGCAGCATGCGGCGCCGGGCATGAAGGCACTGTGCCAAGGCCGCGAGGGCGGCGTCACTGACGAAAGTCAGTCGCTGGCGCGCCACCCCCGCCCGGGGCCATGGCCATGCCCTAGGATGGCGCCTCCCCGAGACCACGCATCGCCCCATGGCCGAGCTGATCCACCCCAAGACCGCCTACCTGATCGTGATGCTCGGCATCTTCGCCCTGCCGTGGCTCGTGTGGCGGCTGGCGCGGACCGAGGACATCGCCCCCCTCGTGGTGGTGCAGATCGTCGCCGGCATCCTGCTTGGGCCAGGCGTGGCCGGCACCGTCTTCCCCGAGGTCCACCAGCAGCTGTTCCAGCCCACGGTGGTGGCCAACCTCAACGGCCTCGCCTGGTGGGCGGTGATCATCTTCCTGTGGCTGGCGGGCATCGAGCTCGATTTGCGTTCGGCCTGGGCCGGTCGCCGCGAGACGACGGTCACCGCCGGGTTCGCACTCGCCATGCCCCTGCTGGTCGGTGCCGCCGCGGCTTGGGCGCTGTTGCAGTGGATGCCCGGCCTGATCGGGCCGAACGCCAACGAGCTGCAGTTCGTCGCCGCGCTCGGCATGGGCGCGGCCGTCACCGCGCTGCCCATCCTCATGCTCTTCATGGAGAAGCTCGGCATCCTGCGCACGCCGCTCGGCCAGCGGGTGCTGCGTTACGCCAGTCTCGACGACATCGCGATCTGGATCGTGCTCGCGCTGATCCTCGTCGATGGCGACCGCCTGCTGCACCAGGTCGGTTTTCTCGCGGCTTTCGCCGTACTCGCGCCCTTCGTCCGCCGCGGTCTCGCGCGCGTCGGCGAGTTCGACCGTTGGGCGCTGGGCCTGATGTGGCTGTTGGCCTGCGCGCTGGGCTCCGATGCCGCGGGCCTGCACTTCATGGTCGGTGCCTTCCTCGCGGGCGTCATCATCGACCGCCACTGGTTCGCCGAGGAACGCTTCGACCTCGTCCGCAACACCGTGCTGGTCTTCATGATGCCGGTGTTCTTCCTCAGCACCGGCCTGCGCACCGAGTGGGACGCGGGCGGCAGCGCCGTGTTCATCGCTGCGGCCGTGCTGCTGGTGGCCTCGGTGCTCGGCAAGCGGATCGGCATCACGCTCGCGGGGCGTATCCTTGGATGGAAGCCCGGCGAGGCCTACCTGATCGGCTGGCTGCTGCAGACCAAGGCGCTGATCGAGATCATCTTCGCGACCATCCTGCTCGACAAAGGCGTCATCTCCGCCGACGCCTTCACCGCGCTGCTGCTCATGGCGGTGGCCAGCACGATGCTCACCATTCCGATGGTGCGCCGGCGCTACGGTGCCTCGGGCATTCCTGACGCGATGAAGGCCGCCGGCCACTGAGCCTGCGGACTCGCGGGGCTCAACCCGCCGCTTTCAGCTCCGGCGTGGCCAAAGACGGCCAGCGCGTGAGTACGGCGGTCCGGACGGAGGCGGCGTCGAGGCCGGCCTCGGCCAGCAGCTCCTCGCGCGCGGCATGGTCCTGGAAGCGGTCGGGCAGGCCGAGCAGCAGGGTGGGCTTCATCACGCCCTCCTGCGCGAACAGCTCCAGCACCGCCGAGCCGGCGCCGCCCATCACCACGTTGTCCTCGAGAGTGACAAATCCGTCGTGCGTGGCGGCGAGCTCGAGCAGCAGCTCGCGATCGAGCGGCTTCACGAAGCGCATGTTCACCACCGTGAGGCCGAGCTCGGCGCCCACCTGCTCAGCGGCCGGCAGCAGCGCGCCGAAGGCGAGCAGGGCGACGCCCTTGCCGCGGCGGCGCACCTCGGCCTTGCCGATCGGCAGCACGTCGAGGGTGGTGGGCACGGCCACGCCGGGGCCGGTGCCGCGGGGGTAGCGCACCGCGGCCGGGCCCTCGTGGCGCAGGCCGGTCGTGAGCATGGCGCGGCATTCGGCCTCGTCGGCCGGGGCCATCACCACCATGTGCGGCACGCAGCGCAGGAAGGAGAGGTCGAGGTTGCCGGCGTGCGTGGCGCCGTCCGGGCCGACGACGCCGCCGCGGTCGATGGCGAACAGCACGTCGAGCTTCTGCGTGGCGACGTCGTGCACCAGCTGGTCGTAGCCGCGCTGCAGGAAGGTGGAGTAGATCGCGACCACCGGCTTCGCGCCCTCGCAGGCCATGCCGGCGGCGAGCGTCACCGCATGCTGCTCGGCGATCGCGACGTCGAAATAGCGCTCGGGGAATTCCTTGCTGAAACGCACCAGGCCCGAGCCCTCGCGCATCGCCGGGGTGATGCCGAGCAGCTTCGGCTCGGCGGCCGCGGCGTCGCAGAGCCAGTCGCTGAAGACGTCGGTGTAGGTCGGCTTCTTCGCGCCGCCCTTGCTCACGACGCCGAGGTCCGGGTCGAAGGGGGAGACGGCGTGATAGCCGATCTGGTCGCCCTCCGCGAGCCCGTAGCCCTTGCCCTTGGTGGTGATGACGTGGAGCAGCTGAGGGCCTTTCTTGCCCTTCAGCAGCTTCATCGCCTGCAGCATCGCCGGCAGGTCGTGGCCGTCGATCGGGCCGGTGTAGTGGAAGCCCATTTCCTCGAACAGCGTCGAGGGCACGAACATGCCCTTGGCGTGCTCCTCCCAGCGTTTCATGAAGCGCGCCGCCGGGCTCTTGCGCTTGTCGCCGAGGATCTTCTTGCCGCCCTCGCGCACCGCGTTCAGCGTGTTCGACGACATCAGCTTCGCCAACATCTTCGTCAACCCACCGACGTTCTCGGAGATCGACATCCGGTTGTCATTGAGGATGACGAGGACGTCGGGTTCCGGGTCCATGCCGCCGGCGTGGTTCAGGGCCTCGTAGGCCATGCCGGCCGTCATCGCGCCGTCGCCGATCACCGCGACGACCTTGCGCGCATCACCGGCGCGATGCAGGGCGGTGGCCATGCCGAGCGCCGCCGAGATGCTGGTGCTGCTGTGGCCGACACCGAAGGTGTCGTAGTCGCTCTCGCTGCGCTTCGGGAAGGGCGCGACGCCGCCCTTCTTCTTCACCGTGGTGATGCGATCGCCGCGGCCGGTGAGGATCTTGTGCGGGTAGGTCTGGTGGCCGACGTCCCAGACCAGGCGGTCGTTGGGCGTGTCGTAGAGCCAATGCAGGGCCACGGTGAGCTCGATGACCCCGAGGCCGGCGCCGAAGTGGCCGCCGCTCTGGCCGACCGATTCAATGAGATAGGCCCGCAGCTCGTCGGCGACGGCAGGCAGTTCCGACTCCGGGAACTGGCGCAGGTCGGCGGGCAGGGTGATGCGGGAGAGGCGCGGGTAGCGCTGGGGGTCCATCGCGGGCGTCGGCAACAATTCGGTCGCGAATTGTCCGCCCGCGGGGGGAAGGGGGCAAGCCGAAGCGGTGGCGGGGTTCAGCCCCGTCATGGCGACGTGGGGGCGGTCCGGCGAGCGCGGCCTCCCGCGGGGTCAGGTCAGGGGACGGTGGCGTGGCCCACGGCGAGGGCGGCATTCACGTAGTCCGCGACCTCGGCCTCGCTCGCGCCGGCAGCAGCGGCGATCTCGGCGATCGTGGCGGGGGCTTTCAGCATCACCGTGGCGATGCGGAAGTGCTTCGGGAACTCCCGCTCCACCTGCGGCCATTTCCCGAGTTGGAAGCGGGTCCCGGGGGCGTGGTCCTGCAGCTGGCCTGCCCCGCCGCCCAAGGCCAGCAGCCAGAGCAGGCGCGACAGTGGCTGGGGATCGCCCGCGTCGCGCAGGGCCTCCCCCGCGGCGTCGAGCGGTTCGATCGCATCGGCCGGAAGCTCGGCCTGGCCGTAGTCGATCAGGGCCTTCAGGGATTTTCCAGGGGCGAACTGCTGGGAGGCCGGATCGACGACCACGCGCGGGAGCCCGCCGAATCGCACAGCGAATGGCCCGGTGGCGCGGGCGATCCGTGCCGCCAGTCGGCTCTCGGATGGGGGAATGGCGACGGCGGCGACGTCGCGGGTGGTTTGGGAGGGGCTGGACGGCAGGATGCGGGCCGGCAGCGGCGCGGGGCTGGCCTGCGCGATCGCGGCGCCCCCGCCGATGGCGACCAGCACGTCGCGCAGGGCATCCCCGCCCAGCGGTGCGTCGATCCGGTAGGTGGTGTCGGCGCGTGCGGCGCGGGTAAGGCCGATGGACACCTTGCTGCCATCGAGCCCCTTCATCCATGCCATCTGCCCGTACATCGAATCGAGATCGATGAGGACGGCGTCCGCCGTGGCTTCGTCCGTCAGCGTCCAGTCCGCGAGGCGCAGCCCCTCGAACACCTCGCGGGCCCTTGCCTCGTCGGCGCGATCGAAGCCTGAAAAACTCAGTCGGGGCATGGTGGACGGGGCGTCGATGCGGGGACGCCCGAGTATCGGAATGCCCCACTTGCGGGTCAAACAGCCCGTGGTGTCCGGATGTCAGGCTGTGCACCGCGTCACGAGGCTTGCCGCCCGCGGCCTTCCCTCAGCCCTGTGGCCGTGCCCGCTTCGGGAGATGTGCCGTCAGGAAGGCCATCTGGTCGGCCAGGATGTGCCGGTTCGAAAGGATCAGGTGCTCCACCCAGCTTGGCCGGAACGGGACGGCCAGCAGCGGCATGCCCGCTTGCTGCGGCGTGCGCCCGCCCTTCTTCGAATTGCAGTGGATGCAGGCGGCCACGACGTTCTCCCAGACGTCCTTGCCGCCTTTCGAGCTCGGGACGACGTGGTCGCGCGTCAGCGCCAGCTTGCGACCGTCCCCGCCGCAGTACAGGCAGATCCACTGGTCGCGCGCGAACAGCGCGGCGTTCGTCAGTGCCGGGGTGGGTTCGGGCACGCGGGCGCTGGCATGGCCCTTGGCGGCGATGATCGGGGCGATGTCGAGCACGCTCTGCCGCCCGGTCCAGCGGTTCACGCCGCCGCGCACCTTCAGGCAGGGCTCGCCGAGCGTCCACGCCACCGCGCCGCGGGCGTAGAGGCACGCGGCGTCCTGCCAGGTCATCCAGTTCAGGATGCGGCCGTGGGCATCGAGGCCGAGGAGGCGCGGGGCGGGGCCGGCCGGGAAACGCTGGGGGGCAGTCCCCCCTGCCGGGGTGCTCTCGACCCTGGCCAGCGCAACAGCCTGATGCGGCGTGGCGGGCTCCATTCGCCCCGAGCATACCTGCCTAGCGTGACAGTTCAAGCGCGCGCGGCCGGGGCCTGGGCTCGTATCCTTGCTCAACCGGATTGGAGTGACGCATGGCCGCCCTGTACCCCGACATCGAACCGTTCGACACCGGCACGCTGCAGGTCGATCGCCGCCACCGGCTGTATTTCGAACAGTGTGGCAACCCGAACGGCAAGCCGGTCGTGCTGCTGCACGGCGGCCCAGGGGCCGGCTGCGGCCCGAAGATGCGCCGCTTCCACGATCCCGATCACTACCGCATCGTGCTGTTCGACCAGCGCGGCGCAGGCCGGTCCACGCCGCATGCCGACCTGGTCGACAACACCACGCAGGCGCTGGTCGCGGACATCGAGAAGCTCCGAACCCACCTCGGCATCGAGCGCTGGCAGGTGTTCGGCGGCAGCTGGGGCTCGACCCTCGCGCTGGCCTATGCGCAGGCGCACCCCGACCGCGTCACCGAACTCGTGCTCCGCGGCATCTTCATGCTGCGCCGCTGGGAGCTCGAGTGGTTCTACCAGGAGGGCGCCTCGCGCCTGTTCCCCGATGCCTGGCAGCAGTATCTCGACGGCATCCCGGCGGTCGAGCGCGGCGACCTCATCTCGGCCTACCACCGTCGCCTGACGCACGAAGACCCGGCGGTGCGCCTCGCCGCCGCCCGCCGCTGGAGTGTCTGGGAGGCCGCGACGAGCTTCCTGCGCCAGGACCCGGACTTCATGTCCGGCCACGAGGAGGAGGCCTTCGCGCTGGCCTTCGCCCGCATCGAGGCGCACTACTTCGTCAACGGTGGCTTCTTCGAGCACGACGACCAGCTGCTGCGCGATGCCCATCGCATCCGCCACATTCCCGGCACCATCGTGCACGGCCGCTACGACGTGGTCTGCCCGGTGCAGAACGCGTGGGACCTCAAGGCGGCGTGGCCGGAGGCACAGCTGCACATCGCGCCGACCTCGGGGCATTCGGCCTTCGAGCCGGAGATCGCCAGCCTGCTGGTGGATGCGACGAACGCGTATCGCTGAAGCGTGGTCCGCGCCGGATCAGCCGGCGCAGCTGCCGTCCGGGTCGCGTTCGACGAACCACAGCCCGGCCCACAGCTTCGGGTCCATGGCGTAGCCCTCGGCCATCTTCGCGGTGAGCCATCGCGCCGCTTCGTCGACCGGCACCTCGTGCACGGTGATGTCCTCGGTCTCGTCGCCGCCGCCGGCGTGCACGCGGGTGAGCCCGGTGGCGCGGCAGAAGGCGATGATTTCGGTGCTCATGCCGGAGCTGGTCGGGCCTTCCATCAACACTTCGACGTGGCTGGCCTGCCAGCCGGTTTCCTCCAGCAGCTCGCGGGCCGCGGCGGATTCCAGCGTGTCCTCGCCGAGGTTGTCGCCGACGAGGCCGGCGGGCATCTCGATGGTGCGCTGCTGCAGCGGCACGCGGAACTGCTCCACGAACAGCAGCTTCCGCTCCGGGGTGACGGCGACGATGATCACCGCCTTGCCCTCGGCGTGCGTGCGCTCGACGTACTCCCAACTGCCGCGCGTGCGGATGCGCAGCCAGCGGCCTTCCCAGGCGACTTGCGCCTCGCCTTCGTGCTTCGGGTTCATCGCGTTCCCTTCAAGTCGGCATCCTGGCGGCGTCCTGCAGGCGACGCCGGGTCATCGGGCCGATGCGCAGGCGCTCGCACAATCGGTCGATCGCGTCGTTGTCCGGCGGGCGGCGGCGCGCGGCGTCGAAATCGCCGGGCAGCGGGGCATCGCGGACGATGGTGGCGAGTTGGCGCGACAGTAGCGCCGACTCGCGGTGTTCGCGGAGTCGCGCCGCGTGCTGGGCGGCACCGCGCAGCTTGAGCAGCGGCACCTCGTCGAGCTTGGCCAGCAGCGTGTCCATCGAACCGTACACGCCCAGCAGGGTGGCCGCGGTCTTCGGGCCGATGCCCGGCACGCCCGGGATGTTGTCGCTGGCGTCGCCGGTGAGGCCGAGGTAGTCCGCCACCTGGTGGGCGTGGATGCCGTAGCGCGGCTTCACGCCGGCGCAGTCCCAGCGCTCGTTGCGGGCGAAATCCCACTGCCAGTCGCCTTCATCGAGCAACTGGGCCATGTCCTTGTCGGCCGACACGATCACCACGGCGTGTCCGTCGCGTCGCGCCTGTGCGGCCGCGCTGCCGATCAGGTCGTCGGCTTCGTATTCGACGTGTGCGAGCACCGGCAGGCCCATCGCCTCGCCGAGCGCCTTGCAGTGCCCGAACTGGCGCTTCAGCTCCTCGGGCGCCGGGTCGCGGTGCGCCTTGTAGGCCGGGTAGATCGCGTTCCGGAAGCAGGAATCCAGCGCTTCGTCGAAGGCGAGGGCCAGGCGCTCCGCGCGAGTGCGCTCGATCAGCTCGCAGAGGAAACGCGCGAAGCCGTGCACGGCGTTGACCGGCCAGCCGTCCTCGTCGTTCGCCTCGATGGGCGTGCCGTGCCAGGCTCGGAAGACGTAGAGGCTCGAATCGACGAGATGGACCGCGTTCGCCGTCACGGCGTCCATTCCGCCAGTTTCGCCTCCAGCGTCGGGCGCAGGCGTTCCGGGGCCTCGCCTTTCGCGGTCCCGATGTGGATGAAGCCGAGCAACTGTTCGTGCGGCGCCAGCCCAAGCCCCTGGAGGATCTCGCGGTCATAGGCGGCCCAGCCGGTGAGCCACTGGGCGCCGAAGCCGAGGCCTTGTGCGGCCTGCAGCAGCGCGAAGCAGACGGCGCCGCCGGACATCAGTTGCTCCACGACCGGCACCTTGTGGCCCTCCACCGGCGTGGCGATGACGGCGACGATGAGGGGCGCGAAGCTGAAGCGCTCGCGGTCCTTGTCGACGGCGGCCCGGGGGGCGTCGGGGTCGAGCGCCTTGGCGCGGGCGGCGAGGCGCTCGCCGAGCGCATGGCGTGCATCGCCGCGAATGGCCAGGAACCGCCAGGGCGCCAGCTTGCCGTGGTCGGGGACCCTCATGGCCGCCTCCAGCATCGCGTGGAGCTGGTCGGCATCGGGGCCAGGGGCATCGAGTTGGCGACTGGGCACCGAACGGCGCTGCATCAAGACGGAGAGAAGATTCATGGGCGGATTGTAACGGCGCGCTGTCCGGTCGCAGCCAACTGCCAGACCCGTCACGGTTTGCATGTGTCAACGCGCCCACTATGCTCGTCAATCGACCCCCGTCCCACGCCTGTTCATGAACCCCGTGAGTTCCCGACCGCCCACGTACGATGAACTGCTGCGCTACACCCGCCGTTCGGTGGTGGAGCAGCTGTCGTCGCTCGTGGTGGCCGTGCTCGGCAAGGCGGACGATTGGATGTTCGATCTCGCCCAGAAGGAAGGCGAGGGGGCCGACCCGTTCGCGCGCTCGCCGCGCCTCGAGGCCATGAACACCCTTCGAAGCACGCGGGCCACGATCGAACGGCAGTTCGCGCGCCAGTACGAGGCGTTGTTCGACGAGCTCATCGAGCCGAAGCAGGCCGGCGTCGATGGCCTGCGCCTCAGCCTGGTCGATGAGCAGGAGCTCGAGCAGCAGCTGGCCTCCGACCTTATCGTCGAGGCCTTGCAGCGCGCCCATGGCCCGTCGCTGGACGCGCTGGCCCGGGCGCTCGCCAGGATCATGGGCGTCGAGTCGCTTGCGCCCCGCCAGAACCCGCTCAGCCCGCTGAACTTCGGCCACGCGTTGCACCGCGCGGTCAGGGACATCGAGCTGCCCAACATGCTGCAGGTGGTGCTTTACAAGTACTACGAGCGCGAGCTGTTGGCCCGCTTCAACGACATCCTCGAGCCGTTGATGCAGCGTTTCGTCGCCGCCGGGCTCGTGCCCCGCCAGGGCATTGGCCCCGGGTCGCCGGTGCGTCCTGCCGCGTCGCCGCCGCGTCCCGGCGCCGCTCCGTCGCCGGCGGGAGCGGGCGCTTCCCCGGCCTCCGCCGAGCACGATGTCGGCGGCCACGCGCCGAGCCCCGGCCATGGCGCTCCGGCGTCGCCGGACGACGCCAATGTCTTCGCGCTGTTGCGCGAGATGCTCCGTGCGCTCCGCCCGCAGCATGCCGGCGCGGCGCCCGCCGGCCCTGCGGGCTACGGTTTGCCCGAGCGCCGCGCGCTTCAGACCACCGAGATGCTTTCGGTGTTGTCGCTGATGCAAACCGAGGTGCCGCCCTCCGTACTGGAGACGATGGAGCGCCACGAAGCCTCGCTGTCGGTCCTGCTGAAGCGCGACTTGCTGGAAAGTGCCCGCCGCATCGGTCTGTCGCCGGACCAGGTGCGCATCAGTCCGGATGAGGAGGACGCGGTCGACCTCGTCGGCATGCTGTTCGACGTCCTCTTCGATGAGCACGATTTCGAGCAGCGCGCGCGCAACCTAGTGAGCCGCCTCGTCGTGCCCTACGTCAAGGTGGCTTTGCTGGACCGCCAGATGTTCATGTATCGCACCCACCCGGCGCGCCGGCTGCTCAACGCGGTCACCGAGGCCTGCGAGGGCAACGGCGGCCAGAGCGCGCACGAGCGCGAGATGCTCGGCAAGGCCGAACAGGTGGTCGACACCCTCGTCGGCGACTTCAACGAAGACGTCGCCATCTTCGAGACCCTCGAGTCCGAACTGCGCGGCTTCCTCGAACAGCACCAGAAGCGCGTCGAGCTCGCCGAGAAGCGCGCCGCCGAGGCGCAGCGCGGGCAGGAGCGCCTGGAGCACGCCCGCATACAGGCCGGTGGTGAAGTAGCGAACCGCGTCGACGGCAGGAAGGTGCCGGCCGCCCTGCGCGAATTCCTCGCGCGCAGCTGGTCGCACCATCTGTCCCTGGTCGCGCTCCGCGAGGGCACCGAATCCGTCGCGTGGTCGGCCGCCCTGTCGCTGGCGGACAAGCTGCTCGACTTGCTGCCGGGGGGCAAGGCGGCGGGCGTGAGCATTCCCACGGCGATGCAGGGCTTGAGCGCCGATCTGGTCGTCGTCCTGGGCAGCTCCGGCGTGCAGGGCGAGGCGGCGGACGGCGTCATCAAGGCCATCGCCGACGGCGTCGAGGCCCAGCGCCGTGGTGATGCCGTGGCCGCACAGCAGGCCGCGGCCGTGCTTCGCGTCGCGCCCGAGCCGCCGCCGGTGCCCGCCCAGCCGCGCCTGAAGATCGTGGGCGGCACCGATGCCGTGCCGGAGATCGACCCGGACGATCTTGCCCAGCTCCGCGATCTCAAGGTCGGGGATTGGATCAGCTTGGCGGGCGAGGACGAGAAGCTGGCGCCGGCCAAACTCGCGTGGATCTCTCCGATCTCGAACCGGCTGATGTTCGTCAACCGTCGCGGCGTCCGCATGCTGGTCGCCTCGATCGAGGAGCTTGGGGCATTGAAGAAGCTCGGCAAGCTGCAGCTCCGCGATACCCAGGGCGGCGCCTTCGAGGATGCCCTGCAGCGGATGGTCGGTCGCTTGAAGCAGGACATCGCCTGAGGCAGGACAGCGCGGGAACCGTGGGCTAGCATCGGGCTTCCCCATCCGAGGACGCGTCGATGCCGGTCACCGTGGTCTGCCTGAAGGAAGCCGCCGCCGGCGAACGCCGCGTCGCGATCACCCCCGAAACGGCCAAGAAGCTCGCGTCGCTGGGCGCCGATGTGCGCGTCGCGCGCGGTGCCGGGGCCCATGCAGGTTTCCCCGACGCCGCGTACGACGCGGCCGGGGGCGCGGATGGCGAAGCGGCCTTGGCCGATGCCGACCTGCTGCTCTGCGTGCAGTCGCCCGATGCCGCGACCCTCGCGAAGCTCAAGCCGGGCGCCGTCGTTGTCGGCATGCTCGCGGCACATGCCCCCGGCGACCGCGAGGCCGCCTTGGCCTCGCGCGGCGCCACCGCCTTCGCCATGGAGAAGTTGCCGCGCACCACGCGCGCGCAGGCCATGGACGTGCTGAGCTCGCAGGCCGGCATGGCCGGGTACAAGGCCGTGCTGCTCGGCGCCCAGCTCGCGCCGCGCTTCTTCCCGATGCTCAGCACCGCGGCCGGCACGATCCGTCCGTCGAAGGTGCTGGTCGTTGGCGCCGGCGTGGCCGGCCTGCAGGCCATCGCCACGGCGCGCCGGCTCGGTGCCCAGGTGGAAGGCTTCGACGTCCGCCCCGAGACGCGCGAGCAGATCGAGTCGCTGGGCGGCAAGTTCCTCGATCTCGGCGTGTCCGCGGCCGGCAGCGGTGGCTACGCGCGCGAGCTGAGCGCCGAGGAGCGCGCGCTGCAGCAGCAGCGACTCGCCGACCACCTCAGGTCCATCGATGTCGTGGTCTGCACGGCCGCCGTGCCGGGCCGCGCCGCTCCGAAGATCATCACCGCGGGCATGGTGGCCGGCATGAAGCCCGGCAGTGTGGTGGTCGACCTGGCCGCCGAGACCGGCGGCAACTGCGAGCTGACGACCCCGGGCGAGAACGTGCAGCACGGCGGCGTGACCATCGCCGGCCCGCTGAACCTCCCCAGCAGCGGCGCCGTCCACGCCAGCGAGATGTACGCCCGCAACCTGTTGAACTTCGTCAGCCTGTTCCTGAAGGACGGCGCGATCGCGCTCGACTGGAACGACGAGCTGATCGAGAAGAGCTGCTGGGTGCGCGCCGAGGCCGCGGCGACGGCCTGATCGGTGCGATGGCGCGCCGTTAGCGCGGCGGATCGCCGGTGGGGGGCGGTACGACGCCGGGGCCGCCGGCGTCCAGCCAGGCGCGACGCTGCGGCGGGCTCAGTGACTCCCAGGTGCGACGTGCGGCGTCGCGCTCCGCCGGCGGCAGCGACTGGAACCGCTGCCAGACCTCGCGAAGCCGGCCGCGCTGGTCGGCGTCGCTCTGCCGCCAGCGTTCGGCACCGGCCCGTGCAAGGCGCTTCTGCTCGGGGCTGAGGCTGGCCCAGAAGCGGGCACGGTCGAGGTAGCGCTGCTGTTGCTCGGGCGTCGCGCGTTCCCAGCGCTCTCGCATCGGCTCGATCAGCGCCGCCCGGTCGGCGTCGGAGAGCGATTCCCATGGGCGTGCGGCGGGCGCTTCCGGCGAGGCCATGGCCACGGAGCCCGTGGCCAGGAGAAGGACGGTCAGGGCGAGGGTCCGGGTCATGGCGTGAATCCTTCGTTCGGCAGGGTGTCGGGCAGGGACGTGGCGTCTTCGGGACGGGCCGCGTCATCGGGCACGGTCGCCAGCCAGGCGTAGAACTCGGCATCGTCCTCGAGTTCCATCAGGGCGGCATCGGCGAAGCGGGCCGCTTCGGCTTCCGAAGCCGCCGGCGCGGGGGGGGCGGGTGCCGGTCCCTCGGGGCGCGGCAACCACAGCACCACGGCCAGCGTCGCCGTGGCGATGCCGCTGGCCGGCAACCACCCGGGGGCATCCCGGCGGCGCGATGCATCGCCCGCCAGTGCCTCGCGTCGTCGGGCGCGCAGCGCCGTTGCCGTGGGGCCGTCCAGCGCCTCGACCCGCGCCTCGAACAGGTTGCGGGCGCGTCGGATGGGGTCGTTCTTCGGGGCGGTCATCGCCAATCGTCCAGTTGGGTCCGCAGCGCGGCCTGCGCGCGGAACAGGTGGGTTTTCACCGAGCCTTCGGTACAGCCCATCGCGGCGGCCGTTTCGGCGCCGGACAGGCCCTGCAGCTCGCGCAGCAGGAAGGCCTCGCGCTGGCGCCGGGGCAAGGCTCGCAAGGCGACACCCAGAGCCTTCCAAGCCCTCTGGCGCTCGTCGGCCTCGGCGGGCCCGGGGGCACTGTCCGCCAATCGGTCCATCGGGTCCTCGGCGTCCTCCTCGTCGCGCACGCCGAACACGGCGAGCACCCGGCGTCGCACGGTGTTGCGGCGGTGCCGGTCGGTGATCCGGCTGCGCAGCACGCTGAAAAACAGCGCCGGCCACTCGGACTGCGGGCGGTCGCGGTAGCCGAGGAAAGCGATCATCGCGTCCTGCACGGCATCGAGCGCGTCCTCCCGGTGCCCGAGCGCGAGCTCGGCCATCCGGAAGGCGCGCCGCTCGACGCTGGCGAGGAAGCCGTCGAGCGCCATTTCCGGCGGGGCCGCGTTCGGGCTCAAGGGGCGTGCGGGTCCGTGGCCATCCATCGGGACGATAACGCAGCGGTCCGGATTCGGTTGACCCGGGGATCAGCCGCCACGGTCCTGGCGGCGTTGGCCGATCCGATCGGCACGCCGCTCGAGCCGGTCGCCGCGGTGGTCGAGCCGGTTCTCGATGCGGTCGCCGCGCGCGTCCAGACGTTCCGCACGAAGACGATGGCCGTTCGAAGCCGCGACGTCGGCGCGGTGGTCGAGGCGTCGGTCGATCCGCTCGCCACGGGCATCGAGGCGGGCATCGATGCCGTCGCCGCGGGCCGTCCAGCGGTCGGCGATGGGGCCGGTCGCGTGGGCGGAGGCGGCTGAGGCACCGAAGAGCACGGCGGCAGCGAGGGCGAGCGAGGCGCTGCGGCGGGAGAGGGCAGGGTGGCGCATGGCGGGGCTCCGGGATTACGGCGGTTGCCGTGCCCGCCATAACGCCATGCCCACCGCGCGCGTTGACGGGTCGCGGGCGACGTTCATCCCGTGGTTAAGATGGGGCCGGGGACAAGGGCCCATCGGGCTCGCCACATGGGGAAACGGATGGACGGGTTCGTCGCGCTGTACATCGTCATGCTGGCCGCGTTCTGCGGCCACGAAATCATCTCGCGGGTGCCGGTGATCCTGCACACGCCGCTGATGTCGGGATCGAACTTCGTCCACGGCATCGTCGTCGTCGGCGCGATGGTCGCGCTGGCCCACGCCGACACCACCACCGAGCGGGTGATCGGCTTCCTCGCCGTGCTGCTGGGCGCCGGCAACGCGGTCGGCGGTTACGTGGTGACCGAGCGCATGCTCGAGATGTTCAAGTCGAGCAAGGGAGGCGCGTGATGGACAACCTCCTCGACCTGCTGGCCAAGGCCAGCTACTTCATCGCCGCGGTGCTGTTCATCGTCGGCCTGAAGCGCATGTCCTCGCCGGTGACGGCGCGGCGCGGCATCCAGTGGGCCGGCGTCGGCATGGTGCTGGCGACGCTGGTCACCTTCGTCGCGCCCACCACCTGGGGCTCGCACGGCATCGACCCGATCAACCTCGGCCTGATGGTGCTGGCCCTGGTGCTGAGCGCGGTGTTCTGGGTCTGGGGCAAGCGCGTGCCGCTCACCGACATGCCGCAGATGGTCGCGATCTTCAACGGCATGGGCGGCGGCTCGGCGGCGGCCATCGGCGCCGCGGCGCTGGTGAGTGCCTCGAGCCACACCGGCAGCTGCGACGCCACGGCGATGGCCGACCACGCGTGCATGAGCCCGACGATGACGGTGCTCGCCGTCGTCGGTGCGCTGATCGGTGCGATCTCGTTCTCCGGCTCGGTGATCGCCTGGGCCAAGCTCGACGGCCGCATGGACAAGCGTTACACCTTCCCGGCGCAGAAACTCGTCAATGCGGCGCTGACGGCCGGTGCGGTGCTGAGCGGCGTGCTGCTGGTGCTGCAGCCGTCGCCGGCGATCCTCGTCATCGCGATCTTCTTCGCGCTGGCGCTGATCGTGGGCGTGGCGATGACGCTGCCGATCGGCGGCGCCGACATGCCGGTGGTGATCTCGCTGTACAACGCGCTCACCGGTCTCGCCGTGGCCTTCGAGGGCTACGTGCTGCAGAACGAGGCGCTGATGATCGCCGGCATGGTGGTCGGCGCAGCCGGCATGCTGCTCACTCAGCTGATGGCGAAGGCGATGAACCGTTCGCTCGGCAGCGTGCTGTTCGGCAGCTTCGGCGCCACCGGCGAAGCGCAGGCGATCAGCGGTTCGCAGAAGCCCATCGAGGCCAGCGACGTCGCGGCGATGATGGCCTACGCCGAACGCGTGGTGATCGTGCCGGGCTACGGCATGGCCGTCGCCCAGGCCCAGCACAAGGTGTGGGAACTGACGCAGGCGCTGCAGAAGCGCGGCGTGCAGGTGAAGTTCGCCATCCACCCGGTCGCGGGCCGCATGCCGGGCCACATGAACGTGTTGCTCGCCGAGGCCGGCGTGCCCTACGACATCATCGCCGACATGGACGACATCAACCCCGAGTTCCCGATCACCGACGTGGCGCTGGTGATCGGCGCCAACGACGTGGTGAACCCGGTCGCCAAGACCGACCCCGCCTCGCCGATCTACGGCATGCCGATCCTCGACGTGTCGCATTCGCGCAACGTCATCGTGGTCAAGCGCGGCAAGGGCACCGGCTTCGCCGGCATCGAGAACGCGCTGTTCTACGCCGACAACGCGCGCATGCTCTACGGTGACGCCAGCGGGGCGATCGCCAAGCTCATCGCCGGCATGAAGGAGTTGGACGGCGGCGGGCACTGATGCGTCACGGCACGCTCGAGTTCCGCATCGTCGCCGAAGTGCCGGTGTTGCGCGTCGAGCGCACCGGCGCCCCCGATCCGCCGCAGCTCAAGGCACATTGCCTTGCGATCCTCGCCGAGGCCCACCGCCTCGGGGCGGGGCGTTTGCTGGTCGATGAGCGCCGCATGGGGGGATGGATGGCCGCGGGCCTCGACAGCCTGCTGGTCTACCGCGAGATCGTGCGCGAGGCGCAGGCCGCCGGGCTGACGGACCTGCCCATGCGTATCGCCGTGCTGACCGTGCCGCAGGCCTCGAGTGACCACGATTTCCTCGCCCACGGTGCCGTCGGCGTCGGGTTCGACATGGCTTACTTCGACGACGAGGACGATGCCCTCGCTTGGCTGGGGGTCGGGGCCTAGCGGTTCCACCACAGTGTCAAGGCGACCGCAGCAGCCAGCCACGCGACGTTGGCGGGGGTGGCCCAAGGGCCGGCGATCACCCCGAAAAGCACGGGCCCCAGGCGCAGGGCTGATTCCCAGGGCAGCAGGCCGAACGAGGGCCCGATCACGCCGGCGGCCATCATCCACAGGCTCGCCGCCGCGGTCAGCACGAGGAATCCGAGCGCCCACGCCGTGCGCGCGGCACCCGGCGGGGTGCGCAGCAGGGACAGCAACAGGCTGGCGTCTGCCGCCACGATCACCGCCATCCACGCAGCGGGGGCGCCCAGCCAGAGCGCCACCGCGCCCCATAGCGCCACCACGAGCGGCAGGGCCAGTGCGAGGACGAGGCCTGCCCAGGCATGGCGTGTCGCGGGGCGTCGGGGCGAACGGTGGACGGCGGTGTTCAAGCGGATGGGCCAGCGGATCGGAGCCGCGCAGGGTAGCCGCAGGGAGGCGACGGCGCCGTGTCTTCGCGACGCCCTCGCGCCGATTCCCGCCGGCCCGGTAGAATCAGCCCCGATTTGGTCCTGATTCCCGCCGATGTACAGCCGCTCCAGCGAACCCGTCAGCTTCTCCCGCGACTGCGCCGCCGTGCTGGTGCCGCAGGGCGAGCGCGTCACCCTGCCGGCGGGCAGCGTCGGCTACATCACGCAGGCGCTCGGCGGCTCGTTCACCGTCTTCGTCGAAGGCAACCTGTTCCGCATCGCGGGCGAGGATGCCGACGCGATCGGCAAGGAGGCCCCCGAAGCCCTCGCGCTCTCCGAGGACGCCGGCGACGACGAGGTGGAGAAGCTGGTGTGGGAGCAGCTGCGCACCTGCTTCGACCCGGAGATCCCGGTCAACATCGTCGAACTCGGTCTTGTCTATACGGTGGAGCTCGGCCGTCGCGACGATGGTGCTCGCAAGGTCGACGTGCGCATGACCCTGACGGCGCCGGCCTGCGGCATGGGCGACATCCTCGTCGACGACGTGCGCAGCAAGGTCGAGCGCATCCCCACGGTGGCCGAGGCCGACGTCGAGCTGGTGTTCGACCCGCCGTGGAACCAGTCGATGATGTCGGAAGCCGCCAAGCTCGAAACCGGGATGCTGTGACGCGCAGGCGCCAACGGGCGCCGACCGCCGCCTACAGCCAGCGCGATTTCTTCAGCACGCGATAGAGCGCCAGCACCGTCACGACGAGGCCGCCGACGAGGATCGGGTAACCGAAGCGCGCCTTCGTCTCCGGCATGAAATCGAAGTTCATGCCGTACCAGCTCGCGACCAGCGTGGGTACGGCCAGCAGGGCGGCCCAGCCGGCGAGGCGCTTCACCACCTCCCCCTGTTCGGCCGCGACCAGCGACAGGTTCACCGACATCGCCGCGGTGAGCATCTCGCGCATGGTGTCGGTGGCCTCGGCCACGCGGGCCACGTGGTCCTGCACGTCGCGGAAGTACACCTGCAGCTCGTCGCGGACGAGGTGCGGGTAGAAGCGCGTGAGCTGGGCCAGCACGTCGTTCAGCGGCGACACCGCAAGGCGCAGCGTGGTGAGATCGCGCTTGAGGTCGTAGAGCCGGCGGATCGTGTCGCGATTGAACTGCTTGTCGAAGATGTCGGCTTCGATCGTCTCCAGCTCCCGGCGGTACTGCTCGACGATCGGGAAGTAGTTGTCGACCGCGTAGTCGAGCACCGCGTACAGCCCGTAGCCCGGACCGAGGCGGAACAGCTCCGGGTTCTGCTCGGCGCGCTCGCGCGCCGCGGCATAGGGCAGGGACGCGCCGTGGCGCACGGTGATCAGGTAGCGGGGCCCGAAGAACACGTGGGTCTCGCCGACGCCGATGGCACAGTTGGCCGCCGACTGCGCCGTGTGCATCACGATGAACAGGGCATCGCCGTAGGGCTCGATCTTCGGGCGCTGGTGCGCCTTCAGGGCGTCCTCGACGGCGAGAGGGTGCAGCCCGAACTCCGCCTGCAGCTTGTGCAGCAGGTCGGCGTCGGGTTCGTAGAGACCGACCCAGACGAAGCTGCCGTCGTCCACGCCCAGCACGTCCGAGATGGCATCGAGCGCGAGTTCCGCAACCTTCCTGCCGTCGCGGTAATGGATGCAGGCGCGCACCATGTCGGTACGTGCGGCGGGGTGCGTCGGGATGACCGGGCTCATGCCCGCATCATCGATCCGGGGTTGTCGTGGCGGCAAGCCGGCGGAAATGCCGGGCCAGCGCCCAGTGCAGCGGAAGCAGGAGCACCACCCACTCGACGTTGGCTTGCTTCATGAAGGGCATCAGCTTGAGGAAAGCGCCGGCGGCGGCCAGCGCCAGCACCAGCACGATCACCACGCCGAACAGCCGGCCCGGCGGCCGGCCACGCATCGCCCTGAAGGCGCCCGGCAGCAGGGCCAGGGCCAGTGGCGGGAGCAGGAACAGGTTCTCGTTGCCCCAGGCGAAATCGTGGCCGCTGCCGAACCACAGGAAGAGCATCGTCGTGCCGGCCAGACCGGCGACCAGCCAGAAACCGCCTGCCAGCGCGGCCACGGCGCGCGGCGCGCGGCGGCCCAGCCACAGCAGGGCGAAGGCAAGGGCGGCTCCCGCGAGCGTTGCTTCGAAGCCGAGGCGCGGCATCTCCGCCGGCTCGGGCGCCAGCCGGTGAGGCAGCAGTTCGGCCTCCGAAGCGACGATCGCGCGGCCGTCGGCGCGCTTCAGCGTGCGCAGGCTGTCGGCGAGGCGCATCGGGATGAAGGCTTCGTCCCAGCGCGACAGTGGACGGTCGGCCTTCGCCGCGAGGCCAAGGTGGAAGCCGGTGCCCATCCACGCCGCGGGCGACGCCAGGCGGACGGCTTCGCTGCGGTGCGTGTTGCCTTCGGAGCTGGCGGTGAGCGTGCGTTTCAGCAAGCCGCCGAGCGCCGCATCCAGCGCATCGCGCACGCGCGTCGAGCAGTTGTCGGTGAAGTAGCGGTAGTCGTAGACGGCGTTCTCGGCGCGCGCGTTCACCTCGAGCATCGCCGCCAACGCCGCGGCCTCGGCGGCGTCCAGGTCAAGCCACTGCACCGAGACGCCCCGGCCGCTCGCGCGATATTGCGCGAGGTCGGCTTCGAGCGGCAGGGCGACAAGGCGGTAGCGCATGGTCCCGGCGACGAAGCGGGCGAGGAAATCCGGCTCGCCCGGGTCGAAGTAGCCGAAGTTGTAGCTGGTGGGTTCGCGGCCGTCCTGCCGGTCGATGACGATGGCGTTGTGGCCGAAGCGCTCGAAGAACACCTCGCCGGGCGCCATGGTCAGCACGCCGACACGCGGTGCGCCGAGGGCGGCCCCGGCGAACAGGGCCAGCACCACGACGAGGGCCCACCTCACGAGGCCATGCGCCACCCAGCGCCCGGCGCGCGCCGGGGCCGGGTCGCCGGCCTCAGCGGCCGGCGTCATGGAGCCTCACGCGCAGGCTGTGCACGCGGCGCTGGTCGGCATCCACCACGGTGAAGTGGAAGCGGCCGCTTTCGAAGGCCTCGCCCGGCTCCGGCAGGTGGCCGATGCCAGCGACGACCAGGCCGCCGATGGTGTCGAACTCGTCGTCCGGGAACTCGGCGCCGAAGCGCTCGTTGAACTCGTCGATCGGCGTCAGCGCCTCGACCACGAACTGGCCGTCGGACTCGGCGGCGATGCTGGTGGAGGCGTCGGCCGCATCGTCGTGCTCGTCGTCGATCTCGCCGACGATCTCCTCGAGCACGTCCTCGATGGTGATCAGGCCGGCCACGCCGCCATGTTCATCCACCACGATGGCCATGTGGTTGCGCGAGGCGCGGAACTCGCGCAGCAGCACGTTCAGGCGCTTGCTGTCCGGGATCAGCAGGGCGGGGCGCAGCAGCTCGCGCACGTCCTGCACGGCGTTGTCGGCGACGATGCCGCGCAGCAGGTCCTTGGCGAGCAGGATCCCGAGGATCTCGTCGCGGTCCTCGCCGTGCACCGGGAAGCGGGAGTGGCCGCTCTCGACGACGTGCTTCATCAGGTCGAGCAGCTTTCCCTCGGCGGGGAGCGAGACCATCTGGGCGCGGGGCACCATCACGTCCGCCACGGTCATCGTCGAAACGCTGAGCGCGCCTTCCAGCATGCTCAGCGTGTCGCCCTCGATCAGCCGGTTGCTGCGGGCGTCGCGGAGGATCTCCAGCAGGTCCTCACGGGTTTCGGGTTCACCCGAGAAGGCGTGCGACAGGCGTTCGAGCCAGGAGCGCTTCTCGGGCAGGGGACTAGAGTCGTCCTCGGACATTCGTTTTCAGTATCTGCCCCCGACGGGGGGCACGGACGGCCGAGTGTAGCCGATGGTCGTGATGGGCCCGGTGCAGGGTCCTGCAACCTCGGCGTCGTCCTCAGCGCTCGGCGTAGGGGTCGGGAATGCCGAGGCGGCGGAGGATGGTGCGTTCGCGGGCTTCCATGGCCTCGGCCTCGGCCTCGGAGCATTCGTGGTCCATGCCGAGCAGGTGCAGCACGCCGTGCACCACGAGATGGGCGTGGTGGTGGGCGAGCGGCTTGTCCTGGCCGAGGGCCTCCAGCGCGACGACCGGGGCGCATATCACGAGGTCGCCCAGCAGCGGCGAGCGCACGCCCGGCGGCAATTCGACCGGAAAGCTCAGCACGTTGGTGGCGTAGTCCTTGCCGCGGTAGTCGCGGTTCAGCGCGCGGCCCTCGTCGGAATCGACATAGCGCACCGCCAGCTCGATGGCCCGGCGCTGGCCGGCCAGCGCGGCCTCGACCCAGCGGCGGACGCTGGCGGCGGCGGGCAGGCCCCTGCGCGGGAGGCCATAGCTGACGTGGACGGTGGTGGCGGGCATGGCAGTCTCGGGCGTCAGGACAGGGGCAACGCGGGCAGGTCGGCATCGACCAGGCGCGATCCGATCGCCTGCCGGGCGAGGCGGCGGCTGCGGTCGGAGGCGTTCACCAGGACGGCCTCGCGGGCGGCGAGCAGCAGGGGCAGGTCGATCGCGGCATCGGAGACGGCGCGCACGTAGGGGGGCGGAAAGCCCTCCTCGGCGAGGGCTCGCAGTTTGGCTTCGCCCGTGCAGTGGCGCGCCACGCCGGCGCTGCCCCAGCGCGGCCGCAGTCGCGAGGCGACCAGGGTGACGCCGGGATACACGCCCAGTCGCCGCAGCGCGACCCGCGCCAGCGGCTCGAACGCGCCCGTCGCCACGACCACCCGATGCCCGTCGCGGACGTCCGCGCGCACCCACGCGAGTTCGCGTTCGCGCGGGCGCATCGGCTGCGTTTCGGCGAAGCGCTCGGCCATGGCCTCGAGGAGGTCGATGCGGCGCCCCAGGGCGCCGAAGAACAGGAAGATCGAGACCCCGGCGCGGCGCGTCGCCTCGAAGCGCATCAGGGCGAACCCGAGCGGCGCGAAAGGCAGCAGCAGCGCTCGCCGCCAGCCCTGCAGCAGGTGCCGGATGAAGGCCGCACCGATGTCGCCTTCGACGAGGGTGCCGTCGAAGTCGTACACGATCACGTCGCCACGGCCGCTGCTCATCGCGGGCCGCTGTCCTCGGCGTCGCGGCGGTCGTAGGCGCGGACGATCTTGGCCACCAGCGGGTGGCGCACCACGTCCTTGGCCTCGAAGACACTGAAGCTGATGCCGTCGACGCCCTTCAGCACCTCGACCGCGTCGCGCAGGCCGCTCTTCTGGTGCTTGGGCAGGTCGATCTGCGAGAGGTCGCCCGTGACCACTGCGGTCGTGCCGAAGCCGATGCGGGTCAGGAACATCTTCATCTGCTCGACCGTGGTGTTCTGCGCCTCGTCGAGGATCACGAACGCATCGTTGAGCGTGCGGCCGCGCATGTAGGCCAGCGGTGCCACCTCGATGACGTTGCGTTCCATCAGCTTGGCCACCTTCTCGACGCCGAGCATCTCGTAGAGCGCGTCGTACAGCGGTCGCAGGTAGGGGTCCACCTTCTGCGAAAGGTCGCCGGGCAGGAAGCCGAGCTTCTCGCCGGCCTCCACCGCCGGGCGCACCAGCAGGATGCGCTGGATGCGGGCTTCGTTGAGCGCCTCGACCGCGCTGGCCACGGCGAGGTAGGTCTTGCCGGTGCCGGCGGGGCCGATGCCGAAGTTGATGTCGTGCGTGGCGATGGCGTGCAGGTAGGCCGCCTGGTTGGCGCCGCGGCCGCGGATGGTGCCGCGCTTGACCTTGATGGCCACGTCCTGCGGGGCGAAGCCGAGGTCACGCTCTTGCGCCGTCTCGTCGTCTGCGCCAAGGCGCAGGTGGATGGCCTCCGGCGTCAGCACGTCGGTCTCGGTATCCGCCCAGAGCTGGCGCAGCAGGCGCTCGGCGACGGTGGTGGCTTTCTCCGGCCCCGTCACGCGGAACACGCCCCCGCGGTTGGCAATCTGCACGCCCAAGCGCAGTTCGATCTGCCGCAGGTGGGCGTCGAGCGGGCCGGCGAGGTTGGCCAGCCGCTCGCCGTCCGCCGGTTCCAGCGTGAAGTCGCGCGGCGCGGCAGCGTCGGCCATCAGGCGGCCACCGTCTCGCGCGTGACGATGCGGCCGCGCAGCGAGTTGCTCAGCGCTTCGGTGATCTCGACCTCGACGAACTGGCCGACCAGGCGCTGCGGGCCGGCGAAGTTCACGAAGCGCATGTTCTCGGTGCGGCCCGTGACTTCATTCGGGTTCTTCTTCGACGGGCCTTCCACCAGCACGGTCTGCACGGTGCCCACCATGGCCTGCGAGATGCGCCGCGCGTTCGCGGTGATCGTTTCCTGCAGGCGGGTGAGGCGCGCGCTCTTCACTTCCGGGCTCGTGTCGTCCGGCAGGTTGGCCGCCGGCGTGCCCGGGCGCTTGCTGTAGATGAACGAGAAGCTCTGGTCGAAGCCGATGTCCTCGATCAGCTTCATCGTCTGCTCGAAGTCGCGATCGGTCTCGCCGGGGAAGCCGACGATGAAGTCCGAACTGATGCAGATGTCCGGCCGCGCCTCGCGCAGCTTGCGGATCTTGGCCTTGAACTCCAGCACGGTGTGGTTGCGCTTCATCGCCGTGAGGATGCGGTCCGATCCGGCCTGCACCGGCAGGTGCAGGAAGGACGCCAGCTTGCGAACGTCGCGGTAGGCCTCCACCAGCGAATCGGTGAACTCCATCGGGTGCGAGGTGGTGAAGCGGATGCGGCCGATGCCCTCGAACTCCGCGATGGCGCGGATCAGGTCGGCGAGGTCGGCGGTGCCGCCGTCCTCGGTCGCGCCGCGGTAGGCGTTGACGTTCTGGCCGAGCAGGGTGACCTCGCGCACGCCCTGGTCGGCGAGCTGGGCCACTTCCACCAGCACGTCCTCGAAGGGCCGGCTCACTTCCTCGCCGCGGGTATAGGGCACCACGCAGAAGGCGCAGTACTTGCTGCAGCCTTCCATGATCGAGACGAAGGCGGTCGGGCCGTCGGCGCGCGGTTCGGGCAGCTTGTCGAACTTCTCGATCTCCGGGAACGAGATGTCCACCTGCGGCTTGCCGGTCTCGCGCTTGGCGTCGATGAGCTCCGGCAGGCGGTGCAGGGTCTGCGGGCCGAACACCACGTCGACGAAGGGCGCGCGCTTGATGATGGCCTCGCCTTCCTGCGAGGCCACGCAGCCACCGACGCCGATCACGAGGTTCGGGTTGGCCTTCTTCAGCTCCCTCCAGCGGCCGAGCTGGGAGAACACCTTTTCCTGCGCCTTCTCGCGGATCGAGCAGGTGTTGACCAGGATGACGTCGGCTTCCGCCTCGTTCTCGGTCAGTTCGAGGCCGTGTTCGGCGGCGAGCACGTCGACCATCTTGGTCGAGTCGTACTCGTTCATCTGGCAGCCGTGGGTCTTGATGAAGAGCTTGCCGGGCATACGGTGCTTACTCCGTTCCGGTGGATGGGGCGCGGATTGTACGCCCGGGGCTTGGCAGCCGGGCGGGGCAGGGGGACACTGCGCGCATGCGTCGCCGTCGCGCCCCCGTACCGTCATTTCCCGCCGCCCTCGCCGGATGGCTCGCTCTTGCGCTGGTCCTCGGCCCGGGCGGGGCTCCGGCGGCGTGGGCCGGAACGCTCTACCGCTGCGTTGGTCCGGATGGCATCTCCCATTACGGCAGTCGTCGCCAGTCGGGAATGGCCTGCACCGTGGCAGCCAGCTACCGGCCGGACCCGCGCCCGGCGATCACCGGGCGCTCGGCGCCTGCGGCCGCCGCTTCGCCCGCCGCCGCCGTGGAGGACGCACCTTCCGTCCCGGCGCCAGCGGCGTCCACCCGCCGCGTGGCGTTCCAGACAGGCCCGGGTGCGGCACCGGCGCCTGCGGCCCGTGGGGCGCGGGTCACCCGGGGCGCCGTCTACACGTATACGAAGGACGGGGTGACGCATTACACCAACGTCCGTCCCCGGAACGCCGGCGCCGCCGTGCGCACCCTTTTCACCTATGTCGAGACCTGTTACGCCTGCGGATCGCTGCCGGGCGTCGATTTCTCCAACGTCCGGCTGAACACCGCGGCCTATGCGGCCGAGATTCGTGCCGCCGCGGCGCGCTTCGGTGTCGATGAAGCCCTGGTGAGGGCCATCGTCCATGCGGAGTCGGCTTTCAATCCCAACGCGGTCTCCCACAAGGGTGCGCAAGGCCTGATGCAGCTCATCCCGGCAACGGCCGACCGCTTCAACGTGGCCGATCCGTTCGACCCGGCGCAAAACATCGCGGGGGGCGTGCAGTACCTTGCCTGGTTGCTCGACCGTTTTGACGACAACATCACCCTCGCCGCCGCTGGTTACAACGCGGGTGAAGGCAACGTGGACCGCTACGGCGGGGTGCCGCCCTTCGACGAAACCCAGCGCTACGTCGGCCGCGTGGCCACCCTTCACGCGCGCTACCGCGAGGCGCTTGGCGCCGGCGGGTCGGTCGCCCTTTCGATGTCGTCCGCGGGCGCCCCGTAGACGTTCTGGCGTTGTTAGGCAAACGGGCGTTCGGCTACACTTCCGCCCTGCTGCGACGGGCCGCTCTGGCCCTGCGCATCCTCACGTACAGCGAAGTTCGGAGAGCCGAATGGCCAACGAAGGGGTCAACAACGGGCGTCGTCGGTTCCTGACCGCGACCACCGCCGTGGTCGGTGCCGCAGGCGCAGCCGCCGGCGGCTACGCCTTCCTCAGCACCTGGAAGCCCAGCGCCCGCGCGCAGGGTGCCGGCGCGCCGGTCGAGGTGGACATCAGCAAGCTCGATCTGGAGCCGGGTGCCCGCATGACGGTCCAATGGCGAGGCAAGCCGGTCTGGATCTTCAAGCGCAACGGCGAGCAGCTGAGCGCCCTGCCCACGCTGGATGACCGTCTGGCCGATCCGAAGTCGGACAATGCCGACCAGACCCCGGCCTTCGCGAAAAACGAGACGCGGGCCATCAAGCCCGAGATCGGCGTGCTGGTCGGCATCTGCACCCACCTCGGCTGCTCGCCGCTGTTCGTGCCCGAGCTGCAGCCCCAGGCTTTCGACAGCGAATGGAAGGGCGGCTTCTACTGCCCCTGCCACAACTCGCGCTTCGACCTGGCCGGCCGCGTGTTCTCCGGCGTTCCCGCGCCGTCGAACCTCGAGGTGCCGCCCTATCACTTCGCGAAGACCGATGCCAACCGTATCGTGGTCGGCGTCGCTCCGGAGGAGGCAGCCTGATGAACGCCAAGATCGAGAATGCCGTCAGCGGCGCCGTGGACTGGTTCAACCAGCGCACGCCCGGCCTGATCCCCTTCTACAAGAAGCACATGTCGGAGTACTACGCTCCGAAGAACTTCAATTTCTGGTACTTCTTCGGTTCGCTGGCGCTGCTGGTGCTGGTCAACCAGATCGTCACCGGCATCTTCCTGACGATGCACTACAAGCCCAGCGCGACGGAAGCCTTCGCGTCGGTCGAGTACATCATGCGCGACGTCGAGTGGGGCTGGCTGATCCGCTACATGCACAGCACCGGCGCCTCGCTGTTCTTCGTCGTCGTCTACCTGCACATGTTCCGGGCCCTGATCTACGGGTCGTACCAGAAGCCGCGCGAGCTGGTCTGGGTGCTCGGCATGCTGATCTTCCTCACGCTGATGGCCGAAGCCTTCCTGGGTTACGTGCTGCCGTGGGGCCAGATGTCCTACTGGGGCGCGCAGGTGATCATCAACCTGTTCTCGGCGATCCCGGTGATCGGCGGTGACCTCACCGAGTTCATCCGCGGCGATTTCCTCGTCTCCGATTCGACGCTGAACCGCTTCTTCGCCCTTCACGTCATCGCCCTGCCGCTGGTCATCCTGCTGCTGGTCGTGCTGCACCTCGGCGCCCTGCACGAGGTCGGCTCCAACAACCCGGACGGCGTCGACATCAAGAAGGTGAAGGACAAGGCCACCGGCAAGCCGCTCGACGGCATCCCCTTCCACCCGTACTACACGGTGAAGGACCTCGTGGGCGCCGGTGTGTTCCTGATCATCGCCAGCTTCATCATCTTCTTCGCCCCGACCTTCGGCGACCTCTTCCTGGAGTTCGACAACTTCAACGAGGCCAACCCGCTGGTCACCCCCGAGCACATCAAGCCGGTGTGGTACTTCACCCCCTACTACGCGATGCTGCGCGCCGTCCCCGGCAAGCTGCTTGGCGTCATCGTGATGGGTGCAGCGACACTGATCTTCTTCCTGCTGCCGTGGTTGGATCGCAGCAACGTCCGCTCCATCCGCTACCGCGGCTGGGTCAGCAAGACGATGATCACGCTGTTCTGCATCTGCTTTGTGGTGCTGGGCTGGCTGGGCCTGCAGTCGGGCTCCGAGCTGCAGACGCTGGTGGCGCGCATCTGCACGATCTTCTACTTCGGCTTCTTCATCACGATGCCGATCTGGACCTCCCTCGACAAAACCAAGCCGGTTCCGGAGCGGGTGACCTCGCATGCTTAAGACGCGCATTTCCGCCTTCCTCGCCGCGGCGGCGTTGCTGCTGGCCCCGGCCCTCGCGTCGGGCGCCGGCAAGGTGAGCCTCGACAACGCGCAGATCGACCTTCAGGACAAGGCTTCGTTGCAGCGCGGCGCCGGCTTGTTCATGAACTACTGCGCCGCCTGCCACTCGCTGCAGTACATGCGCTACTCGCGTTTGGCGGAGGACCTCGAGCTCACTCCCGAGCAGGTCGAGCAGTTCCTGATCAAGGGCGATGCCAAGATCGGCGACGTGATGAAGACCGGCATGGCGAAGGGCGACGGTCAGGCGTGGTTCGGCAAGGCCCCGCCGGACCTGTCCACCACGGCCCGCGGCAAGATCGGCCAGGAGGACTGGATCTACACCTTCCTGAAGTCCTTCTACGTGGACGAAACCCGTCCCATGGGCTGGAACAATACCGTCCTCTCGGGCGCCAGCATGCCCAATGTCCTCTGGGAACTGCAGGGCATGCAGCGCAAGACCGAGGACGGCTTCGTGATCCAGGAGCACGAGCGCGGACGCCTTTCCGCTGCCGAGTACGACCGCGCCATCCTCGACATCTCGGCGTTCCTGACCTACGTCGGCGAGCCAGCGCGCCTCCAGCGCGAGAGCCTGGGCGTTTGGGTCATCCTGTTCCTCTCGTTGTTCACCTTCCTGGCCTACCTGCTCAAGCAGGAGTACTGGAAGGACGTGCACTGATCCTGCGGTCCGCGAGGTCTGTTCTGCGCCGCGAAGGCCGCCCCCGGGCGGCCTTCGCCGTTCAAGGGGGCTATGGCCCTTGCGGTTCGCGGCCCATTTACGGCACGTTAGGGATTGTTGGGCCGTCGGCGAAGGGTCGAGGGCCGCGTCGAAGGGAAGTGCCGATGGCTGCAAGCCCGCGTTTGCGCAACACCTTGACCCTGTTCTCCGCAAGGGATTGCGTCCTCTGCCACCGCGTCCGCCTGGTGCTGGCCGCGAAGGGGGTCAATTACGACCTGGTCCCGGTCGATCCGGCGAACCCGCCGGAGGATCTGATCGACCTGAATCCCTACCACTCCGTGCCGACGCTCGTGGAGCGCGAGCTGGTGCTGTATTCGGCGTCGGTGGTGACGGAGTACCTCGACGAGCGCTATCCGCATCCGCCCCTGATGCCGATCGATCCGCTCTCGCGCGCAAGGCTCCGCCTCGCCATGCTGCGCCTCGAGCACGAATGGGTGCCGCACGTCCAGGCCGCCCAGCAGGCCGGCAGCAAGGCCCAAGCCGACAACGCGCGCAAGCAGCTGCGCGACCTCGTGCTCGCGGCCCTGCCGCTGTTCAAGGCGTCGAAGTTCTTCCTGAATCCGGAAATGAGCCTTGCGGACTGCGCGATGGCGCCGATCATCTGGCGCCTGCCGTCGCTCGGCATCGTGCTTCCTAAGGAAGCCAAGCCGATCGATGACTACGGCCAGCGCATCTTCCGGAATCCCGGCTTCATCCGCAGCCTGACGCCGGAAGAGAAGGCCCTGCGAGAGATCCCCGCATGAGCGAAGGCGGAACGCCGGCCCTAATGACCTCGAATCGTCCCTATTTGCTGCGGGCGATGCATGCGTGGATCGTCGACAACGGCATGACGCCCTACCTGCTCGTCGACGCGCAGCATGAGGGCCTGCAGGTGCCGCCGTCGGCGGTGAAGGACGGGAGGGTCGTGCTGAATGTCGCGGCGCGCGCCGTGGCGCACCTGCAACTGGGCAACCGCGAGGTCAGCTTCATGGCGCGCTTCGGCGGCGTCAGCCATACCGTGGTCGTTCCGGTGTCGGCGGTGCTCGCCGTCTATGCCCAGGAAACCGGCCAGGGCATGGGCTTGCCTCCCGATGAGGGCGAGGTGGCGCCACCGCAGGATGCGGCCGATGATCCCAGCCCGGCGCCCGAGCCGCCCAAGCGCGGCGGCCACCTGCGGATCATCAAGTAACCGGAGCGCGGTCGCGGCAGACGCCTACACCCCGCCCGGCCCGACGTAGACCAGCGGGGCCCGTTCCGGGCCGATCAGACCCACCACGCGCTCGCCAAGCAGGCTGACGCGGCCCAGTTGGCGCTCCTGGCCGCTGGACGAGAACTCGAAGTCGAAGTCCCGCTGCCAGCCGAGGCGCCCGTCGTCGTTTCGCGCGAGGCGCTTGCGCACGCGCTGGACGTTCTGGTCCAGCCAGATCACGCCGGCCTGCTCGCAGGCCCTTTGGGCCACGCGGGTGGCCACGTCGGCGGCCCGGCGGTCGGACCACCAGTTCCAAGCCAAGCCGGCGGTGATGAGGAGGACGCTGACGCTGAGGATATCCATCCTCGCAATGTGGCGGCCGTCAGGCGGCGACGCAAGGGCGCGCCCCGGGGAGGATGACGAAGCCCTCGCCCCTCGCGCACACTGTCGGCCGCGACCGTGCCTTCACGGTCACCGCCAAGCACGGGGGAAAAGGATGAAGCTGGTTTTTCCAAACGGTGAGCACGCAACGGCCCTGCTGGCATCGGGCGTGAACCGCATCGGCAGCGATCCCGATGGCGTCGTGGTGATCAACGCGCCGGGCATCGAGCCGCGACACCTCGAGGTCCATATCACCAGCACGGGCGCCAACCTCCAGCTGCCGGAAGGTGCCGGCCCCGTATTCGTCAACGGCAAACCGGTGAAAGCCCTGATGGCCCTGCGTACGGGCGACCAGATCGGTTTCGGCGGCGTCGTCGCGAAGTTCGTCGCCAACGAGTCGCCCAAGACGGTGGCCGGAAGTTCGCCGTTGCCGCCGTCGGTCGTCGCCGCGGCGCAGGCCATGGCCGCCGACGGCGACAGCGGCGCGACGCGCGTTCGCGCGGCTGCGCCGAAGTTCGTGTTGCGCGGTGTTTCCGGAAACACCTTCGGAAAAATGTTCGGCGTGACCGGGCCGATGACCATCGGCCGCTCGGCGGAGTGCGACATCGCGATTCCGGTGGAGGAGATCTCCCGGCGCCACGCCATGGTGAAACCGGGCCCGTCGGGCTTGGAGGTCGAGGACCTGGGCTCGTCGAACGGGACGTTCATCAACAACAAGCGGGTCCAGGTGGGCCACTTGAGCCCGGGCGACGAACTGCGACTCGACCAGGTGCGGCTGATCCTCGTGGCTCCGGGACTGGAGATCCAGCAGGTCCAGCAAAAGGGGGCGGTGTCGGCGGAACCGGCGGCATCCGCGGGCAACTCGGGCCTCACGAAGGCGATCGCCGTAGGGGTGATCGTCGCGTCCTTCGCGCTTATCGCCTGGCTGATGCTGGCGCGCTGAGCCTCAGCGACAGATCGACGGCGCGCACGTGCTTCGTGAGCGCCCCGACCGACACGTAGTCGACGCCGGTTGCGGCGATGGCCGGCAGCCGCTCGAGCGAGACGCTGCCGGAGACCTCCAGCGGGATGCGGCCTGCGGCGCGGCGCACGGCCTCGCGCATCATCGCGTCGTCGAAATCATCGATCAGGATGCGGGTGCAGCCGGTGGCCAGCGCCTGGTCGAGCTCGTCCAGCGATTCGACCTCGATGATCAGCGGCAATGACGGGTGCAGGGCGCGCGCCCGTGCCGCGGCCGCCGCGATGGAACCTGCCGCCGCAATGTGGTTTTCCTTCAGCATCACCGCATCGAACAACCCGATGCGGTGGTTCACGCCGCCGCCGGCGCGCACCGCGTACTTCTGCGCGAGCCGAAGGCCGGGCAAGGTCTTGCGGGTGTCGAGCACGCGCGTCTGCGTGCCGGAGAGCGCCGCCGCGTAGGACGCCGTGGTGGTGGCTGTGCCCGAGAGCGTCTGCAGGAAGTTCAACGCGCTGCGCTCCGCGCTGACGAGGGCGCGAGAGCGGCCCTCCAGGGTGCACAGCACCGTGCCGGGTTCGACGCGCTGCCCTTCGCTGACGTGCCAGCGGATGCGGATGGCGGGATCGAGGGCGCGGAAGCAGGCCTCGAACCAAGGCCCCCCGGCAATCACGGCGGATTCCTTGCAGACCACGTGCGCGACCGCCGGTGCGTCATCGAGGAGTGCCGCCGTTGCGTCGCCGTCGCCGAGGTCTTCGGCGAGGGCGGCCCGCACCGCGGCCTCGACGGCCTCGGGCGGGGGCGGTGCGAGATCGCGCGCCATCAGCGCGCCGCGAGCCCGTCGAGACCGGCGGCCTGCAACGACTCTTCGACCAGCAGCACCGGGATGCCGTCGTCGATGCGGTAGACCTGCTTGCCGTCGCGGCTGGCCAGCGCGTCGGCGAGGGGGCGGGTCTCGGTGCGGCCGTCCCCGCGACGCAGCTCGCCGCGGCCGATGGCGGCGTTGAGGGCGTCGCGCTGGGCGGCATCGAGGCGGTGCAGCGGCTGGTGGGTGGCCGGGCAGACCAGGAGATCGAGGAGCTTGCGGTCCATGGGCGGCGGGGCGCTGGGCCTGACGGAAGATCCGTCTAGAATACGGTTTTGCCGGAGAGGCTCGCCATGGCGACGGGTGCAGGTCTGGGGGAAACCGCCGTGAAGGTGGGCATCGTGATGGGCTCGACGTCCGACTGGGACACGATGCAGCACGCCGCCGATCGCCTGACGCGCATAGGCGTGCCGCACGAGGTGCGCGTGGTCAGCGCGCATCGCACGCCGGACCTGCTGTTCCAGTACGCCGAGACGGCCGCGGCGCGTGGCCTGCGCGCGATCATCGCCGGCGCGGGCGGCGCCGCCCACCTGCCGGGCATGCTGGCCGCCAAGACCGCGGTGCCCGTGCTGGGCGTGCCTGTGCAGAGCAAGGCGCTGAACGGCCTCGATTCGCTGCTGTCGATCGTGCAGATGCCGGCGGGCGTTCCGGTCGCCACGTTCGCCATCGGCCAGGCCGGGGCGGCCAACGCCGCGCTGTTCGCCGCCGCGATGCTCGCGCATGACCACGCCGATGTCGCCTCCGCGTTGGAGCGCTTCCGCCGCGAGCAGACGGACGCCGTGCTGGCCAAGCCGGACCCGCGCGCATGACCACCGTCGGCATCCTCGGCGGCGGGCAGCTGGCGCGCATGATGGCGCTGGCCGGCGCGCCGCTGGGCCTGCGCTTCCTCGCGATGGACACCAGCGCCGACGCCTGCGCCGGCCAGTTCGTGCCGATGGTGGTCGGCGACTGGCGCGACGAGACGGCGCTGGCCGAGTTCGCCTCGCGTGTCGACGTCGCGACCTTCGATTTCGAGAACGTGCCGGCCGAAAGCGCCGAGTGGTTGGCGGCGCGCATCCCGGTGTTCCCGGCGCCGCGCGCCCTGCGCATCGCCCAGGACCGCCTCGCCGAGAAGACCCTGTTCAACGAGCTCGGCATCGGCACACCGGCCTTCGCCGCCGTCGACACGCGCGCGGGACTGGACGAGGCCGTGGCCCGCATCGGTCTGCCCTGCATCCTGAAGACGCGTCGGCTCGGCTACGACGGCAAGGGCCAGTTCCGCCTGAAGACGCCGGTGGACCTCGACGCGGCCTGGGCCGCCCTCGGCGCCCAGGCGCCGAAGGTGGGCCTGATCCTCGAAGCCTTCGTGCCTTTCGAGCGCGAGGTGTCGGTGGTGGCCGTGCGCGGCCGCGACGGCGAATTCCGCGCCTGGCCGCTGACCGAGAACTGGCACCGCGACGGGATCCTCTCGGCCTCGATGGCGCCCTGTGCCGACGGCGCCGCGCTCGAGCCGCAGGCCGTGGCGTATGCCCAGCGGGTGGCCGAGGCGCTCGACTACGTCGGCGTGTTTGCGCTGGAGCTCTTCGTGCGTGACGGGCAGCTGCTGGCCAACGAGATGGCGCCCCGCGTGCACAACTCCGGACACTGGACCATCGAAGGCGCGGAGACCTCGCAGTTCGAGAACCACTTGCGCGCCGTGCTCGGGCTGCCCTTGGGCAGCACGGCCGCCGTGGGCCACAGCGTGATGTTGAACTGGGTCGGCGCCATGCCGGAGGCCGCGCCGGTGCTGCGCAGCGCTGCGGGCCACTGGCACGACTACGGCAAGACCTCGCGCGAGGGCCGCAAGGTCGGCCATGCGACGCTGCGGGCCGATGATCGCGCGACCCTTCGGAGCGAGCTGGACACCGCGGTCGTTGCGTTGTCGCGTCGCGGGG
The DNA here is from genome assembly GCF_054777375.1 of Silanimonas algicola. NCBI lineage: Bacteria > Pseudomonadati > Pseudomonadota > Gammaproteobacteria > Lysobacterales > Lysobacteraceae > Silanimonas > Silanimonas algicola. The sequence continues at coordinate 891,117 of NZ_BAAHAS010000003.1, forward strand.
AATTCAGCGGCGTGATCGCGCGCCTGGGCTGAGCCTCAGGCCCCATCGCCCGGCTGAGCCCGTCGGGCTCAAGCCCAGTCGCCGTACAACGCTTGCAGGGCCGCCAGCACGGCCAGCCCGGCCGTCTCGGTGCGCAGCACGCGCGGCCCGAGCTGCACGCCCTCGAAGCCGGCCTTCACCAGCAGCCGATGGTCGCGTTCGCCGAGGCCGCCTTCCGGGCCGATCACCAGCACCACCGGCCGGGTGGTATCGACGTCGAGCGCTTTCAGCGCGCGGCCCTGGTGCGGGTCGAGGATGAGCCTGCGGGCGTCGGCCGGCAGCTCGGCCAAGGCCTCGTGCAGTGCGCGCGGCTCGGCGACGGACGGCACGCGCGCGCGGCCGCTCTGCTCGCAGGCCGCGGCGACCACGCCGCGCCAGTGCGCGATGCGGCGCTCGGCGCGATCGGCGTCGAGCTTCACCTCGGTGCGCTCGGTCATCACCGGCTGGATGGCCTGAACGCCGAGTTCGGTGGCCTTCTGCAGGATCAGGTCCATCTTGTCGCCGCGCGCCACGCCCTGGAGCAGGGTGATGGCCAGCGGCGACTCGTTGCCGCGCGTCTCCGCCGAATCGACGGTGACTTCGACGGCCTTCTTCTCGGTGCCGGTGATGCGTGCGGCGTAGTCGTGGCCGTCGCCGTTGAACAGGGTGACGGCATCGCCCTCGCGCAGGCGCAGCACGCGCAGCAGGTGCAGGCTCTTCTCCTCGGGCAGGCGGATCACCGCGCCGGCCGAAAGCGGGGCCTCGACATGGCAGCGGATCACGCGCATCGGACGAAAGCCTCGATGGCCGCGGCGGTGGCGCGGTCGAGCACGGCGATGGCCTCCTCGTCGATGCCGTAGGGCGGCATCCAGTACAGCACGTTGCCCAGCGGGCGCAGCACGGCGCCGGCCTCGAGCCCGGCACGGTAGGCGGCCAGCGTGCGCTTCCGCGGGTGGTCGGCGTGCTCGCGTCGCGTGGCGCGGTCCTCGACCAGTTCGAAGGCGAGGATCATGCCGGTCTGGCGCAGGTCGCCGACGTTCGGATGGTCGGCGAAGCGCGCGGCGGTGGCGGCGAGCGTCGCGGCGGTGCCTCGGTTGGCGGCGATGGCATCGGTGGTCTCGAACAGGTCGAGCGTGGCGTTCGCCGCGGCACAGGCCACCGGGTTGCCGGCGAAGCTGTGCGAATGCAGGAAGGCGCGGGTGCGGTCTTCGCTCCAGAAGGCCTCGTACACGGCCTCGTTCGTGAGCACCGCCGAGAGCGGCAGCGCGCCGCCCGACAGGCCCTTCGACAGGCAGAGGAAATCCGGCGTGACGCCGGCCTGCTCGCAGGCGAACAGCGTGCCGGTGCGGCCGAAGCCCACGGCGATCTCGTCGGCGATCAGGTGGATGCCGTGGGCGTCGCACAGCCGCCGCGCTTCGGCGAGGTAGGCCGGGTGGTGCATGCGCATGCCGCCCGCGCACTGCACCAGCGGTTCCAGCACCAGCGCGCTGATGGTCGCGCCATCGCGCTCGAACAGGGCGCCAAGGGCCGCCGCCGCGCGGCGCGCGCAGGCCTCGGCCGATTCGCCCGGTTCGGCGAGATACGCGTCGGGCGAGGGGGCGAACACCGGCTCCAGCAGCAGGGGCGCGTAGATGCGGCGGTAGAGCGGGATGTCGCTCATCGCCAGCGCCCCCAGCGTCTCGCCGTGGTAGCCGTTCTGCAGCGCGACGAAGCGCGTGCGGGCGCCGTCACCGCGGTTCTGGTGGGCGTGGAAGCTCATCTTCAGCGCGATCTCGATCGCCGCGCTGCCGTTCTCGCCGTAGAACACGCGGGACAGGGGCGCATGCGTCGCGCTTCGTGGGGCCAGGGCCACCAGCCGTTCGGCCAGCCGCAGGCCGGGCTCGTGGGCGAAGCCGGCGTAGATCACGTGCTCCAGTTCGGCCGCCTGCGCGCCGATGGCGGCGGCGATGTGCGGGTGCGCGTGGCCGAACAGGTTGGTCCACCAGCTCGAAATGCCGTCGAGGTAACGCCGCCCGTCCAGGCCCTCCAGCCAGGCCCCGCGGCCGCGGCGGATCGGCAGCAGGGGCAGCTCGCCGCGGTGCTCGCGCATCTGCGTGCAGGGGTGCCAGACGACGGCGAGGTCGCGGGTGAGGAAGGCCTCGACATCGCCCTCTGCTAGCATCGGCGCGATGGAAATGTTCTGCGTCATGCCGCGAATGATGGTGAGCCGCCGCCGGTCTGTCCATGCGCGAGGCCGGCCATGAGCCGCCCCCTGCCGACCATCCACGGGCGCGAGGAGGTCGATGTCGGTGCCTACCGGCTGGAGAAGGTCGACCTCGAGTTCAGCAACGGCGAGCGCCGGCGCTTCGACCGCCTGAAATCGAAGGGCCATGGTGCCGTGATGATCGCCGCGCTGCCGGACCCCGAGACGGTGCTGTTGATCCGTGAGTACGGCGCCGGCACGCATCGCTACGAGCTCGGGCTGCCGAAGGGCAAGATCGACGCCGGTGAGAGCGGCCTCGAGGCCGCCGCCCGCGAGATGCGCGAGGAGATCGGTTTCGGCGCGGAGCGGCTCACCCACCTGAAGTCGATCACGCTCGCGCCGACCTACATGAGCCACGAGATCCAGCTGGTGGTCGCCGAAGGCCTGTTCCCCGACAAGCTCGAGGGCGACGAGCCGGAGCCGCTGGAGGTGGTGCCCTGGCGCCTCGACCGCCTGCACGAGCTGATGTTGCGCGAGGAGTTCTCGGAAGGGCGTTCGATCGCCGCACTGTTCCTCGTGCGCGAGTGGCTGGCGCACGGCAGGCCCACGCCGTGAGTCCGGTGGCCGGGGCGGAAGCCGCGGACGTCGCGGTGCGCTACGCCCCGTTGCGTGAGCCCGCCATCGCGCTGGCCGAAGCCGCGGGCCGCGCGATCATGGCCGTCTACGCGCGCGAGTTCGTCGTCGAAGCCAAGGACGATCGCTCGCCACTGACCGAGGCGGACCTCGCCTCGCATCGCCTGCTGGTCGCCGGCCTCGAAACGCTGACGCCGGACATCCCGGTGCTGTCGGAGGAGTCCGCGACGATCCCGGTGGCCGAGCGCCGCGCTTGGCCGCGGCTGTGGCTGGTCGATCCGCTCGACGGCACGCGCGAGTTCGTCAAGAGGAACGGCGAGTTCTGCGTCTGCATCGCCCTCGTCGAGCACGGCGTGCCGGTGCTCGGCCTCGTGCATGCCCCGGTCACCGGCGTGACGTGGTCGGCGCTGGCGGGCCACGGCGCCTGGCGTCGCGAGGTGGGCGGCCCTGACATCGCGCTGGCCACGCGCCTGCCGTCGCCAGAGACGACCTCCGGCGTGGGCCTCCGCGTCGCCGCCAGCCGCTCGCACCTCGACCCGCGCACCGCGGCGCTGCTGGAGCGGCTGCCGGAGGCGGAACGCGTGCCGATGGGCTCGGCGCTGAAGTTCGGCCTGCTGGCCGAAGGCCGGCTCGACCTGTACCCGCGCTTCGGCCCGACGTCCGAATGGGACACCGCCGCCGGCCAGTGCCTGGTGGAGGCGGTTGGGGGTGCCGTGCGCGACCTCGACGGCCGGGCGCTGCGCTACAACCAGCGCGACATTCTGCTGAACGGCGATTTCATCGCGATGGCCGACGCCGGCCTGCCGTGGAGGACCTGGCTTGAGTGACCCGACCGCCCAGCCGCGCGAGCGCATCGAGACCCTGCTGGCGGTGATGGCGCGGCTGCGCGACCCCGAGCGCGGCTGCCCGTGGGACGTGAAGCAGGATTTCGCCAGCATCGCCACGTACACGATCGAGGAAGCCTACGAGGTGGCGGAAGCCATCGACCGCGGCGACCTCGGCGACTTGAAGGACGAACTCGGCGACCTCCTGCTGCAGGTGGTCTTCCATGCGCAGATGGCGAACGAGCAGGGGGCTTTCGCGTTCGCCGATGTCGTCGCCGCCATCAACGACAAGATGATCCGTCGCCATCCGCACGTGTTCGGCGACGCCTCCGTCGAGGATGCCGATGCGCAGACCGCGGCCTGGGAAAAAATGAAAGCGGCGGAGCGCGCAGCGAAACGCCGCGATTCCGACGCGCCGCCCTCGGCGCTTGACGACGTGCCCAGGGCCCTGCCGGAATGGCAGCGCGCGCTCAAATTGCAGAAGCGCGGCGCCAACGTCGGCTACGACTGGCCGGACGCCACGCCGGTGATCGCCAAGCTCGAGGAAGAGCTCGAGGAAGTCCGCGAGGCGCTGGCCATGCCGGCCTCGCCCGAACGCCAGGATGCCCTGGAGGACGAGATCGGCGACCTGCTGTTCGTGGCGATGAACCTCGCCCGCAAGGCCAAGGTCGATCCGGGTACGGCGCTGCGCCGCGCGAATGCCAAGTACGAGCGCCGCTTCCGCCAGATGGAAGCGCTGGCGCGTGCGCAGGGCGGCGAGTTCAGTGCGCTGTCGCTGGACGAGCAGAGCGCCCTGTGGAACGAGGCGAAGCGCATCGAGCGCGGCGGGTGAGCGCGGACCGCGACGGCCCCTGCTGCCGCGCACCATGGCCGAACGGCGACGCCGTGCGCTGATTCATGCCGTCTCGACGCGCCACCCTTAGCCTCGGCATCTTTCCGCCCCAGGCGGCGCCGCGCTCCGCCCCACGCCTCGATCCGACATGACCACGCCCACGACCGGTTTCGCCAGCTTCCGCGAGTTCTATCCGTTCTACCTCGGCGAGCACAGCAACCGCACCTCGCGGCGCCTGCACGTGATCGGCTCGACCGGTGTGCTCGTGCTGGTCGGCCTCGTGCTGGCGCGGGTGCTCTCGCCGTGGTGGTTGTTCGCCGTGCCCGTCTGCGGCTACGGCTTCGCGTGGGTAGGGCACTTCTTCTTCGAGCACAACAAGCCGGCCACGTTCAAGCATCCGGTCTATTCGCTGATGGGCGACTGGGTGATGTTCAAGGACGTGGTCACGGGGAAGATCCCGTTCTGAGCGCGGCTCAGGCCTGCAGGCCGTCCAGCAGCCGGTCGAGCACCTCGCGCGCCTTCTCGCGCGCCAGCGGCGGGTCGTCGTGCGCCGCGATCCACAGCGCGGCGTCGATCATGCCGCCGTTGAGCATCCGCGCCAGGGCCTCGGGGTCGGTGCGGCGCAGGGCGCCTTCGTCCATCCGCTCGGCCAGGCCATCGATGATCGGCTGCAGCGAGCCCGCGGCATCGATGTCGCGATGGCGCTGCCCGAGCACGGCCGGCGCGTCGCGCAGCATCACCCGCTGGTACTCCGGCTCCAGGGCGAGGTCGAGGTAGGCCTGGCAGCAGTCGCGGAAGCCGGCCCAGCCGCCCGGCCCCGCCTCATAGGCCGCATCGAGACGGGCGTTCGTCTCGGCGTCGATTTCCCGGACCACGGCCTCCAGCAGCCCTTCCTTGCCGCCGAAGTGGTGGTACAGCGCCCCGCGGGTCAGGCCGACTTCGGCGCACAGCGCCTCCATCGAGGTCGCCGCGTAACCCTGCGTGGCGAAGCTGCGGCGGGCGGAGTCGAGCAGGGCCCGGGTGGTCCGGGCGATGCGGTCGGCGTTCCGGCTCATTTCACATACACCATGCATGTAATTGCATACGATGTGTATGTTAGTCGGAGAGCGTCGTCGTGGAGCGAACGAAAACGATCGTGGTGGTGGGCGGCAGCCGGGGCATCGGTGCGGCGGTGGCGGCCCACCTCCAAGGGCAGGGCCACCGGGTGCTGGCCGTCTCGCGGGGGCCGGCGGTGGCGGGCGAGTGGGTGCCGGCCGACCTGCTGGAGGATGCGGGCATCGAGGCGGTCGTCCGTGCGGTCGGTGGCGCGCCGCTCGACGCCCTGCTGTACCTCGGCGGCAGCTGGGAGCAGGGGGCCTTCACCGCCGACTACGACTTCATGGCCTCCCCGCGTGCCGAGACTCGCGCGGTGATCGGCATCAACCTCGTGGCGCCGATCCTCCTCGCACAAGCCCTCGCCCCGGCCCTGTCGGGCGCGCCGTCGCCGCGCGTGGTGCTGCTCGGCGCCTGGCTCGACCCGCCCGGGGCCTACCCGGAGGTCGCCAACGCCGCGTCGAAGGCCGGCCTCCACGGCGCCGCGCGGGCGATGGAGGCGTCCCTCGCGCGCTTCGGTATCGGCGTCACGGTGATCGATCCGGCCAACGTCTCCACGGACGAGGTGGAAGCGGACATCGCGGACGGACGCTTCGGCGCGCAGCGCGCGATCCCGCTCGCCGATGTCTGCCGCACCATCGACTACGTGCTGGCCCTCTCGCGCGACACGGTGCCCGCGCGCCTCGTGCTAGCGCAGCAGCAGCCGGCGGCCCGCGCATGAGCGCCGTGCGCCGGGCCCTCGCCGAGATCGGGCCGCTCGCGGCGCTCGCCGCGCCGCTGGTGGCCGGCTTGGTCGCTTCGACCGGCGTGACCCTGGTCGACACCGCGATGCTGGGGCCGCTGGGCGCCACGCCGCTGGCCGCGGTCTCGCTGACCACGTCGGTGGCGATCATCTTCTACGCCGGGCTCTACGGATTCGCCGGGCCGGTCGGCCTGTTCGCCGGCCGCTGCTTCGGCAGCGGCGAGCTCGAGGGCATCGGCCACATCGCCCGTCACGGCGCCCTGTTGGCCACCGTTGGCGGCGGGGCGGGCGCGCTGCTGATGGCCGCGGGCCTGTTCGTGCTGCCGTATGCGGGGCAGCCGGACGAGGTGCTGGCCGTGATTGGCCCGTACTGGCTGTGCCTCAGTGCCTCCATGCTCGCCTTCACCCACGCGATGGTGGTGAAGAACCTGCTCGACGCGGCAGGACGGCCGTGGCTGAGCGTGGCGGTCACGGTCTTTCCGGCCCTGCTCAACGTGGTCTTCAACTGGTTGCTGATCTACGGTCATTGGGGTTTTCCGCGACTCGGCCTGACCGGCGCGGGCATCGCCAGCCTCTCGGCACAGGCGATCGGTGCGATGGTGGGGTGGGTCGTGGTGCGCCATCTGCCGTCGCTGCGCGCGTGGTGGGGGGCGCGGCGGTTCGAGCGCGCGGAGCTCGCGCGGCAGTGGAACGAGGGCCGTCCGATGACGGTGCAGCTGTTCCTCGAAGGGGCCGCGGTGGCCGTGGCCGGCGTGCTGATCGGCCTCTTCGGCGCGGTCGCGCTGGCCGGCAACCAGATCGCGCTGTCGGTGGGCAGCACGCTGTACATGCTGCCGCTCGGCGTGGCGGGTGCCGTCACCATCCGCATCGCGCAGGTGATCGGTGCCGGCGAGTGGCCGCGCGTCGCCGCGATCGGGCAGGCCGGCCTGCTGGTGGTGACCGGCTGGATGGGCGGCTTCGCCCTGCTGTTCCTGTTCGCCGGCGCGTGGATCGGCGGCTTGTTCGTCGACGACCCGGCCGTCATCGCCGCGGCGGCGGCGATCTTCTTCGTGTTCGGCTTCACCCAGCTGATGGACGGCGTGCAGTCGGTGAGCCTCGGGGCGCTGCGCGGGATGCTCGACAACGATTTCCCGACCCGCGTGTCGCTGGTGGCCTACTGGTTGATCGCACTGCCACTGTCGGCGCTCTTCGGCTTCGGGTTCGAGCTTGGCGCGCCTGGCGTCTGGGCGGGTTTCGGCGTGGGCTTGGCGCTCGCCGCCGTCGCGCTTGCGTGGCGATTCATCCGGCTCAGCCGTGCCGGGTCGCCGCCGGCGCCCGGCGACACCGTGGCTGGCTGATCCGCGTCCTCACTCGAGGAACAGCAGGAAGGCCGCTACGACGATCAGCACGAAGGCGGCGATGTGGTTCCACTTGATCGCCTCGCCGAGGTAGCTGATCGAGAAGGCGGCGAACACGGAGAGGGTCAGGATTTCCTGGATCCCCTTCAGCTGCGCGGCCGAGTAGACCTGGTGGCCCATCCGGTTGGCCGGCACCTGCAGGCAGTACTCGACGAAGGCGATGCCCCAGCTGACGAGGATCACCGTCATTAGTGGGGTGGTCTTGAACTTCAGATGCCCGTACCAGGCGATCGTCATGAACACGTTCGAGGCCAGCAGCAGCAGGACGGGGGCGAGGTGGGTCCACATCGGGGGATCCGGGCGGGCAGACGGGGCGGCCAGTGTGCCGCCCTCGTCCCGTTCACACCCGTCTCACCCGCACGGGTGCCCAATGGCGGCGTGAATTCACAAAGCTGAATACGCAATCTTCACATCCCTGAAGGAGCCCGCCATGCGCCGTGACGACCCCGCCGGACTGATCCTCGTCGTCGAGGACAACCGCAACCTCTCCGAGATGATGGGCGAGTACCTCGAAGCCCGAGGCTTCGGCGTCGACTACGCCGGCGACGGCCATGACGGCTTCCGCCTTGCCGTCGACAACAGCTACGACGTCATCGTCCTCGACCTTATGCTGCCCCGCATGGACGGCATCGAGCTGTGCCGCAAGCTGCGCAACGAGGCGAAGAAGAGCACCCCGGTGCTGATGCTCACCGCGCGCGACACGCTGCAGGACAAGGTGATCGGCCTCGACGCCGGCGCCGACGACTACCTCGTCAAGCCTTTCGCCATCCAGGAGCTCGAGGCGCGCCTGCGCGCCCTGATCCGTCGCGACCGCCGTCAGGTGAGCGCCGAAGTGCTGAAGGTGGCCGACCTCGTGCTCGACACCGCTTCGCTGCGCGTGACCCGCGGCGGCAAGGAGATCCAGCTCTCGCCGATCGGCCTGCGCCTGCTCACCATCCTGATGCGCGAGTCGCCCCGCGTGGTGACCCGCCGCGACATCGAGCGCGAGATCTGGGGCGACGGCCTGCCGGATTCCGACACGCTGCGCAGCCACCTCTACAACCTGCGCAAGGCCATCGACCGGCCGTTCGACAAGCAGCTGCTGCACACGGTGCAGACGGCCGGCTACCGTATCGCCGACCTCGACACCGCACCCGCCGCCTGAGCGGCAGCGGGCACGGATTGCGCATGACCGACACCACCGGCCTCCGCCGAAAAATCTGGATCGCCTTCATCCTGCAGGCCGCCGCGATCAGCTTCGCGGCGGTCCTCGGCGTGTACGGCGCCTCGGCGGTGCTCAAGCACCTGCTGATCCAGCGTGCTCTCACCGAGGAGGCCTCGCACTTCTGGAAGCGCAGCGAGGCCAATCCGGCCGCGGCGGTGCCGGACACGTTCAACATGACCGGCTTCGTCGTCGATGCCGGCGGATCGAGGGCCGATCTCCCGGACGCTCTCCATGCGCTGCCAGAGGGCTACCACAGCCTGCCGCGCTCGCAGGGTGGTGCCCTGGTGCTGGTCGAACAGCATGAGGGGCGCACCCTGTACCTGCTCTTCAAGCAGGAGCAAGTGGACGCACTGGCGTTCTGGTTCGGGGTGGTGCCGCTCGCGCTGGTGCTGATCGTCGTCTACGTGATCGCATGGACGACCTACCGGGCCTCGAAGCGCGCGGTGTCGCCGGTGATCTGGCTGGCCTCGCAGGTGCAGCGCTGGGACCCGAAGCACCCGGAGGTGAGTGCGCTCAAGCCCGAGAACCTGCCGGTGGACGTCGAGGGCGAAAGCCTGGTGCTGGCGTCCTCGCTGCACGACTTCGGCATGCGCATCGAGGAGCTGGTCCATCGCGAGCGCAACTTCACCCGCGACGCGTCGCACGAGCTGCGCACGCCGCTGGCCGTAATCCGCATGGCCAGCGAGATGATGCAGACCGACCCGATCTGCTCGCCGCGGCAGCAGAAGGCCCTGAACCGCATCCAGGGCGCGGTGCGCGACATGGAGACGCTGATCGAAGCCTTCCTGATCCTCGCCCGCGACGGCGACACCGGCTTGCCGCCGGAGCCCCTGCTGGCCTCCGAGATCGTCGAGGACGAACTGGAAAAGGCGCGCCCGCTGGTGGCCAACAAGCCGGTCACGCTAGAGCTCGACCTCGAGGCCGATTTCAAGCTGGTCGCGCCGCGCCGCGTGGTGAGCGTGCTGATCAGCAACCTCGTGCGCAACGCCTGCTATTACACCGACAGCGGCCATGTGCGCATCCGCGTGCGCTTCGGCGAGATCCGCATCGAGGACACCGGCATCGGCATGTCGGCCGAGCAGCTGGAGCGCGTGTTCGAGCCGTTCTGGCGCGCCGATACCGCGCGCGTCGGCGGGCAGGGCATCGGCCTGTCGATCGTGCAGCGCCTGTCCAGTCGCTTCGGCTGGCCGGTGCATCTCGCCAGCGAATCGGCGAAGGGCACGGTGGCGACGGTGAGTTTCCCGCAAGCCGAGGCGCCCCGGCTCGATTGATCGGCGCGGACGCCCTACAGTCGGCACTCCGAACTTCGCCGGAGTGCCCGATGCGCCGTTGGTCCGCCCTGTTCCTGTCGATGGCCGTCGCCGCCGGCACGTTCGCCGCGACGCCTTCGGCGCCCACGGCGCTGGTGATCCATGGCGGTGCGGGGGTGATCACCCGCGACCAGCTGTCCGAGGCCGACGAGACCGCGCTGCGCGCCGACCTCGATCGGGCGTTGGATGCGGGCGATGCCGTGCTGAAGCGCGGCGGCACCGCGCTCGACGCGGTGACCGCCGCCGTGCAGGTGCTGGAGGACTCGCCCTGGTTCAACGCCGGCAAGGGCGCGGTGTTCACGGCCGACGGCACGCACGAGCTCGACGCCGCGATCATGGAAGGCCACACCCGTCGCGCGGGCGCGGTCGCGGGCGTGCGCACGGTCCGCCATCCGGTGCTGCTGGCGCGCGCGGTCATGACGCATTCGCCGCACGTGTTCCTTGCCGCGGACGGCGCGGAGGCCTTCGCCGACACGCGCCCCGAGCTCGAGCGGGTGGAGAACCGCTGGTTCGACACCGAGCGCCGTCGCCAGCAGCTCGAGGCCGCGAAGGAGCGTGAGCAGCGCCAGGCCGCGGGGGAGCACCTGCCCCAGCCGCCCGGTGCCTACGTCGGCACCGTGGGAGCCGTGGCCCTGGACGCGAACGGCCACATCGCCGTGGCCACGTCCACGGGCGGTATGACCAACAAGCGCTGGGGGCGCATCGGTGACGCGCCGGTGATCGGCGCCGGCACGTACGCCAACGACCAGTGCGGCATCAGCGCCACCGGCTGGGGCGAGTTCTACCTGCGCACCGTCGCCGCACACGACATTTGTGCGCGGGTGGCCCTGCGCGGCGACCCCATCGAAGCCGCGGCCGAGGACGTGATCAACCGCGTCATCCCGGCCTTGGGCGGCGACGGCGGCGCCATCGGGCTCGACGCCCGCGGCACCATCGTCATGCCCTTCAACACCAGCGGCATGTACCGCGGCTGGGTGAAGCCCGACGGCTCGCGCGGCACCGCGGTGTTCCGCGAACCGTGACCCAAGGCACGCGCCGGGGCTCGGCCGGCGCTACGCTTGCCCTACGGCCGACCGGAGGACCGCCATGTTCGACGAGGAAAGCACCCGCATCCGCAAGCAGCAGAAGTTCCTGCAGGACGTGGAGCACGCGATCAGCGATGCCAACCGCGAGATCATCCAGGCCCACATCCCGCGCTTGGACAAGGCCAGTTTCGTCGCCTTCGCCACGCGCGTCGCGGAGCTCCGCGCCGACTACCTGAAGGCGGCCCTTTCGGCGGCGCAGGGCAACGATGCCGTCGAATACACCGCGCTGCGCGCGCGGCGCGAGGCCTTCGAGGAGGCCAAGGCGGCGTTCAGTGCGTTGGAGCGCGCGATCGAGCGCGGCTACGTGGACATCGCCGGCGCGGACTGAGCGCCGCGCGACGCGCCCTCAGCGCGTCGTGATCGACACGCTCGGGCGCGGATCCACCGGCCCCAGAAGCCGGTGCCGCGTCCAGAACACCAGCGCTGCGTGCAGCACCGCGTCCGGGGCCTCGAGCTGCGGGTAGTGACCGATGCCCGGCAGTTCGTGCAGGTCGTCGTCGCCCAGCAGTTCGCGCCATCGCGCCGCGGCGTGCGCGCCGGAAACCGGGTCGGCGCTGCCGTTGATGAGCGCCATCGGCATGGCCACGCGCTCCATCGCCCCCACCCAGCGCGCGCGCTGCCTCTTGCGTTCGCTCATGTAGCGCAGCAGGCGCGGCAGGGCCAGGTGGCCGTCGTCATGGCGCAGCAGGGTCCACAGCCCGTCGACAATGCGCGGGTCCGGCGGCGTCTGCTTCCCGAAGATCGCCTTCAGGTTGGCGGCGAAGCGCGCCTTGCTGCTGGCGCGTGCGATCAGCGGGCCGAGGCCGGGCAGGGCGAGCAGGCGCTGCATCGGCCGCGGACGGTGCATCTCGGGGAAGAGGCCGCCGTTGAGGAAGACCACCGAACGCATCGCCGGCCGCGGTTTGCGCTTGTCGAGCTGCCGGGCCAGCAATTCCTGCGCCACGGTATCGCCGTAGTCGTGCGCGAGCACGTGGTAGTCCCAGGCCCCCTCGCGGCGCAGCAACCACTCGCACAGTTCGGCCTGCTCGGCGATGGTGTAGCGGTGGCCGTGCGGCTTGGCGGAATCCCCGAAGCCCAGCAGGTCGATCGCGAGCAGCGAGAAGTGCTGGGACAGCGGCTCCCAGAGCGGCGCCCAGTCCCAGCTCGCCGACGGGAAGCCGTGGATCAGCAGCAGCACCGGCAGGCGCGGCTCCACCTGCCGGCGCACGAACAGGCGGCCGAGCGGCGTGGAGACGCACTCGCCGCCCTCGCGCCAGTCGCGCAGTTCGAAGAAGGCCGGCGCGGGGCGCGGGCGGGTCGCGGGGTCCGACACGTGCCGCTCAGTCCACCGCCACCGAGGCGGCGTGCTCGCGCGTGGCCTCGAAGCGCACGTCCTTCGCGCGCTCCTGCGCCAGCTGCAGGTTCACCCGCGACGGGGCGAGGTAGACGAGGTGGCCGGCCGCGTCGACGCCGAGGTTCATGGCGTTCTTCTCGCGGAAGGCCTCCAGCGTCTTGTCGTCCGGTGCGTAGACCCAGCGGGCCGTCTGCACCTGCACCGGCTCGAAGCTGGCGTCGACGCCGTACTCGTCCTTCAGGCGGTAGGCCACCACGTCGAACTGCAGCATGCCCACCGCGCCAAGGATCAGGTCGTTGCTCATCAGCGGGCGGAAGAACTGCGTGGCGCCCTCCTCCGAAAGCTGGGCCAGGCCCTTCTGCAGCTGCTTGAGCTTCAGCGGATCGCGCAGGCGGGCGCGGCGGAACAGCTCGGGCGCGAAGTTGGGGATGCCGGTGAAGCTGATCGCTTCGCCCTCGCTGAAGCTGTCGCCGATCGAGATGGTGCCGTGGTTGTGGATGCCGATGACGTCGCCCGGCCAGGCCTCGGCGGCGATCTCGCGGTCCGAGGCCATGAAGGTCAGCGCGTTGGCCAGCTTGAGCTCCTTGCCCGTGCGCGGATGGAACACCTTCATGCCGGCGGTGAAGTGGCCCGAGCAGATGCGCATGAAGGCCACGCGGTCGCGGTGCTGCGGGTCCATGTTGGCCTGGATCTTGAAGACGAAGCCGGTGAGCTTCTCCTCCTCCGGCTCGACGGCGCGGGTGGTGGTGGCGCGCGTCTTCGGGGAGGGCGCGTGCTCGACGAAGAAGTCGAGCAGCAGCTGAACGCCGAAGTTGTTGACCGCCGAGCCGAAGAACACCGGCGTCTGCTTGCCGTCGAGGTAGGCCTGCTTGTCGAAGGGGTTCGAGGCGCCCTGCACGAGCTCGAGCTCGTCGCGCAGCTCGGCCAACGCCGGCGCGCCGAGCCGACGCTCCAGCTCCGGATCGTCGAGCTTCAGGATGGTGGAATCCTGGCGGGTGAAGTTCTTGCCCGGTTCGAACAGATGCACTTCGTTGTCGACGAGGTGCACCACGCCCTTCAGGCGCTGGCCCATGCCGATCGGCCAGGTGATCGGCGCGCACTGGATCCCGAGCACGGTCTCCACTTCATCCAGCAGCTCGATGGGCTCCTTGCCCTCGCGGTCGAGCTTGTTGATGAAGCTCATGATCGGCGTGTCGCGCATGCGGCACACCTCCATCAGCTTGATCGTCCGTTCCTCGACGCCCTTGGCGCAGTCGATGACCATCAGGGCCGAGTCGACCGCGGTGAGTACGCGGTAAGTGTCCTCGCCGAAGTCGGCGTGGCCCGGCGTGTCGAGCAGGTTGACGATCTTCCCCTCGTAGGGGAACTGCATCACCGACGACGTGACCGAGATGCCGCGCTCCTTCTCGAGCGCCATCCAGTCGGAGGTCGCGTGGCGCGCGGCCTTGCGGCCCTTCACCGAGCCGGCCATCTGGATCGCGCCGCCGAACAGCAGCAGCTTCTCCGTCAGCGTGGTCTTGCCGGCGTCGGGGTGGGAAATGATGGCGAAGGTCCGGCGACGCCGGGTTTCGGTGCTCTGCTGGGACATGCGGGCCGCGCCGGGATCAGGCCGGCGGCTCGGGAAGCGGGGAGGCCGCCGATTATACGCGTCGTGCCCGGGGCCCCCGGTGCGGGCCCGAGGCCGGGTTCACTCGCCCGTGGGCAGCAGGCGTCCGTCCGGCCCGGCCATCCGGAACGGCACGGAGAGCAGTTCGCGCCCGTCGTTCACCTGCACGCTGAAGTGCAGGTGCGGCGCACTGCTCCAGCCCACGCTGCCGACCGCGGCAAGGACCTGGCCCGGCTGCACGGCCTCGCCGGATTGAACCCGGGCGCTGCCCGTCGCGATGTGGGCGTAAAGCCCCATCGCGCCATCGGCGTGCAGCACGCGCACGAGGTTCATGCGCTCCTTCAGGGCGTCGTCCATGCCGCCCTCGGTGAAGGTGTCGACCACCTGCATCACGGTGCCCGCGCGCGCCGCGAGCACCGGCGTGCCCTCGGTCGCGGCGAAATCCAGGGCATGGAAATTGGCGCCATCGCGGTGGCTTTGCCGCCCGCCAAAGCCCTGCGTGAGCTGCCAGCGGACGCCCGCGGGCAGCGGGAACGCATACGCCCCGCGTTGGATCGGCGGCAGCAGCTGCGGCGCGCCCGGTTGGGCCGAAAGGCGCAGATCGGGGGGGGCTTCGCCATCAAAGCGGCCCAGCGCACGGGTCTCCCCGGGGCCGAGCGTGGCCTCGATGATCTCGCGCGGGGCTGCGACGTCATGCACGCGCACGTGGATGGGCCCGGCGAGGCGGTTGCGCACGAGCGCTTGCCGGCTGCCGTCGGGACGTCGTTCAACGGAGAGTTCGGCCAAGGCCATGCGGTCTGCCGGCGCGGCGGCCGGCAATGCCGGGGCCGCCTGCATGCCCAGCAGCAGGGCGAGCAGCGATGTCCGACCGCGCATCAGTCGCAGCGTTCGCGCAGGCCGAGGGCCGAGGCGATGGCGCGCCAATCGAAGGCACTCAGCGATTCATCGCGGTTCGAGGCGTAGAACACGCCGGCCGGGAAGCGCGCACTGGCCGCCTGCGACAGCCACACGCCGTCGGTCATGCCGGTGTCGCGCCCGGCGAAGCGGCCGCGGGCTTCGAGGGTCTGGCGGTCATGGACATGGAACAGCGTGGTGTCACGGAACTGGTCGGCGGCGATCCAGTACCCGCTGCCGTCCGGGCAGGCCCACAAAGCGATGCCTTCGGCCTGCGCACCGAACGTGCCGACGCCGACATCGCGCCCCCCATAGCGGCCGTCCAGGCCGTAGACGCGGTAGCCGGTGCCCGTGGCCACGTCCTCTTCGGCGACCAGCAGGCGGCCGTTGGGCACGTCGCCGGCGATGGATTCCACGACGCGGAGCGCGCCCGCCTCGGAGGTGTCGCCGGAAGCGCCGTCGAAACGCGCCGAAACGGCCTCGTCCTCGATCAGCACGCTGTAGCGCTTGATGCGCGCGGCAAGCGCCTCGAGCGGCGGCACGAGGTCGAAATCCTCCCCCTCCATGAAGCTGTCGGTGACCCACAGCTCGATCCGGCCACCCTCGGGCTCATGCAGCCACAGGCCATAGGGGGAACGCAGCTCGGCCTCGCCGAAGGTGGCGAGCGGGGTGAAGCCCGGCAGCGAGAGCACCTGCACGCGCCGGTTGTCGCGTTCGACCACGAACAGGCGATCCCCCCACGCGAACACGCCGTTCGGACGGTTGAACTGGCCGGGCGCCGGGCCTTTTTCCCCGACGCGCCGCAGCAGCGCTCCGGTTTCGCCGTCATGCACGAGCAGTTGATGGGTTTCCTTGCCGGTGCTGATCAACCAGCGGCCGCCCTCGGGCGTCAGCCACGCGGTGGGCGAATCGACCTCGTCCGGAGGGTTGGCGGGGGTGATGAAGGCCTCGGCCACCACGGCGTGCTCGATGCCGGCACCGGCGAGGCGGGGCTCGTCGCTGGCGCGCTCGTCCGGCTCCTTCGCGTCCCGCCACAGGGCGCAGCCGGGGAGCAGCAGGGCGGCGAGTCCCAGCGCGAGGGCCGGGCGGAGGGGCGAAGGCAGGGGCATGGCGGACTCCGTGACGAGCGCGAAGCATAGACGGCAGGACCGCGATTCCGCACTGCATCACTGCGCGGCGAGGCGGAACGCGTGGCGTCGCAGGGCGGCGGGGCGAAGGAAAAACTGCTCGATGGGTTGCGGCCGGTCGATGGCGTAGCCCTGGCCGAAATCGACGCCCAGCTGGGCCAGGCGCTCGCGGATGGCGTCGTCCTCGACGAACTCCGCGATGGTCCGCTTGTCGATGCTGCGCGCGATTTCGGCGATGGAACGGACGATCGCCAGCGACAGCGCGGACGACTCGAGGTCGCGGATGAAGCCGCCGTCGATCTTGAAGAAGTCGACGTCCAGCCGGCGCAGGTACGCGAACGAACAGAAGCCGGCGCCGAAGTCGTCGAGCGCCAGCCGCAACCCCAATCCCCGTGCGGCAGCGATGAACTGCTGCGCATCGTCGAGGTCGCGCACCGCCGAGGTCTCGGTGATTTCGAGGCACACCTTGCCCGGCGGCACGCTGCTGCACGCGAAACGCTCACGCAGGAAGTCGGGGAAGCCCGGGTCGTTCACCGAGGCGGCGCACAGGTTGATGGCGCAGGTGTCGACTTGCGCCAGCGCCTGCGGGTTCCGCTCGAACCAGCCGAGGGCAAGGTCCATCACATGGCGATCCAGCCGGGGACCCATGTGGAACTTCTCGGCAGCGGCCACCACGGGCCCGGGCGGCATCACCTCGCCGGTGTCCGGGTCGACCATGCGCAGCAGGATCTCGAGGTGCCTGCCGCCATGATCGATGCCCTGCAGGCCGGCGATGCTCTGGCAGTAGAGCCGGAAGTGCCCCTCGTGCAGCGCGGTATCCAGCCTGACGGCCCAGCGCAGGGCTGCCGTGTGCTGCGCCACCGCCGCCGCGGCGGCATCGAAAGCCGTGAGCCGCAGCCGGTTGCCGCCCTGATCCTTCGCCGTGGCGCAGGCCGCGTCGGCCAGCCGCAGCAGCTCGGCGTAGTCCGCCTGCCCGCATCGGAACCGGATCGCACCGATGCTGGCCGATGCCGACACGAGGTTGTTGCCGCTGGCCTGGCGGTAGTCGCGCACTGCGGCCAGCACGTGCTCAAGCTTCACGGCAATGTCGTCGGGGGCACGGTCGTCCAGCAGGACGACGAACTGGTCGCCGGCGAGCCGCCCGATCAGGCTGCCGGTGGGCAGAAGCGCCCGCAGGAGGCCGGCGATGCCGCGCAGGAAGGCGTCGCCCGCCGCCGTGCCGCCGGCATCGTTCACCAGCTTGAAGTTGTCGATGTCCACGAGGGCCAGGAGCAGTGGCGAGCCGTCCGGCCGGTGCGCCAGCGTTTCCGGGACCCGGTGCGCCAGGCCTTGCCGGTTCGCGAGCCCCGTGAGCTCGTCGGTCCGCGCGTGCTCGAGCGCCTCCCGGCCGATCCGGCGCGCTTCGCCCATGGCCGCCATCAGGATCAGCGGCGCGAGCGTCAGGGTGATGAGCAGGGCCAGCAGCAATAGCGCGTCCAGCACCGTGACGGGGCGCTCCAGCGCCCCGCCCGTCGTCGTCGCGATCATCGCCAGGCCGATGCCGCTGACCAGGGTGCCGAGCGCGACGAAGCGGGGCGAGACCCGCAAGGCGCCCCAGAGCATCACCAGGGTTGGCAGGGCCAGGATGGCGGGCGCGTTCAATGTCCGGTGCGCATCGGTGGTGGCCACGAGTCCGAGGGCGATGGCGAGCGCGATGCTCCAAGCAAGGTGTTCGATGCGCAGGCGGTGCGACGGTGCGTCGTTCTCCCGCGCCGCCTCGCCGCCCGGCCAGAGCAACGACAGCGACGGGCCCAGCACCATCACGCTGAACAGGTTGGCGACGGCCCATTTCGCGAATGCACCGGGCGTGTGGTCCAAGGTCGTGAACCCGGCGGCGACCAACCCCGCGACGCCGGGCGCGGCGCTGGCGACCCCCAGCGTGGCGCCGGACAGAGCGATCTGCCACAGGCGTGTGAGGTTCAGGCCCATGCCGGGGCGCAGGCCGAGGTGCCGGGCCACGGTCACGGCCGCCAGTGCCCCCGCGGTGTTGGCGACCACCGTGAACACGATGAAGACCGGCGGCACCGCCGTGCCGGTCAGCGAGAACACCACGTCGGCGACGGCGACGACGGGCCACCAGCGACGCCCTTGGTGGAGCAGGAACACGAAGGCCAGGACGCCGGGGGCCCAGAGCAGGACCACGGAGTCCTCGCCCACGACCAGGGTGTTGCCCAACACGCCGCCGGCCCAGTAGAGGGCGATGAAGCCGAGCACGAGCATCCAGGGGCGGAGCGTGGCGGTCATGGGGCGGTCATGGACGACGTCCTCCCATCCTAAGTCGGCATTACGCCGGATGCGTGCCCCCATGTCGTCAATACGGGTGTCTTCCTGCTGTCGCCGGATCGTCATCGGGCTGCAACGGCGCGGCCTCGGAATAACGTTTTTCCAACGCAGGACGCTCCATGACCCGCCAACCCCTGACGACGGCCATCGCCATCGCCCTTGCCTCCGCCTTCGCGGCCCCGGTCGCGCTCTCGCAGGCCGCCGTCGCCGCGGCCGCCCCGGCGCCCGCGCAGCTCGACCGCATCGAGGTGGTCGGCGAGATCATCTACCGCGACCGCACCGACGCCACCGCTCCGGTCCTCAGCTACGACCTCGCCTACTTCCAGCGCTTCGAGCCGCTGACGGTCGGCGACATGCTGAAGCGCGTGCCGTCGGTCACCTTCGTCTCCGACGTGCTGGAGTACGACGGCGTGCGCCTGCGCGGCCTCGATTCGGGCTACACGCAGATCCTGATCAACGGCAAGCGCGTGCCCGGCGCCGGCCTCGACCGCGCCTTCTTCGTCGACCGCATCCCGGCCGAGATCGTCGAGCGCATCGAGATCGTGCGTTCCGCCTCGGCCGACCGCAGCGGCGACGCCGTCGCCGGCGCGCTGAACATCGTGCTGCGCGACGGCTACTCGATCGACGGCGGCTACGTGCGCGCGGGCGCGACGCGGTTCAACGACGATGAGTTCGAACCGACCGTCGGCGCGTTCTGGGGCGGCGAGGCGCTGGGCGGCAACCTGCTGGTCGGCGCCAACGTGCAGGGCCGCCGCAACCCGAAGGACAAATTCAGCCAGCGATTCGACGCGCCGGGCGGCACACTCGACAACACCGAGGTGCAGACCGACGTACGCTCGGGCAAGGACTACGCCTTCAACGCCGACTACCGCGTTGGGGTGGGCGAGACCGGCGAGCTGCACCTCTCGGGCATGTTCGTGCGCACCGACCGCCTGCAGGTCGAGGACTCCATCGAGTACCGCGGCGGCATCGAGAACACCGCCAACCTGCTCACGGTCAACGAGAACGACCTCGACATCCAGACCGACAACTACACGCTCGGCGCCGGCCTGAAGTGGGCCATGGCGGGCGGCGAGACCGAGATCCGCGTCGATCGCGCCGGCATCGCCGACGACCAGTTCGAGTTCGAGAACGAAACCGAATACCTGCGCGACAGCAACCCGTTCCCGGAGGCCGACCGCTTCACGCGTGACCTCACCGACCTGCTGATCGAGGACACCGACACCACCGGCGAGGTGGTTCACGAGCGCGAGGCGGGTTTCGGCACGCTGAAATTCGGCGTGCAAGCAACGCTGAAGGAGCGCGAGACCCGGATCCTCAACGCGACCCGCTACCGCGTCACCATCCCGAATGCGCCGGGCGTGAGCCCGCCCATCCCGGGTCCGACGCAGCCGTTCGCGCCGGCGCCGGGCGGTCTGAGCACCATCGAGGAAACGCGCCTCGAGCCCTTCGTGAAGCTCAGCGGCGCCGCCGACACGCTCGAGTGGGAAGCCGGCCTGCGCTATGAGCAGACCGACACCGAGGTCAACGACCGCACGGTGGCCGCCGTCGACGCCCGCACCGACACCGACTACGGCTTCCTGCTGCCTTCGGCCCACCTGCGCTGGAACCTCGACGACGCCAACCGCGTCACCGCCTCGATCGCCCGCACCGTGCGCCGCCCGGATTTCAATGCGATCTCGCCGGCCCTGCTGGAGGCCGAGGCAGGCGACAACGACGTGCTCGGCAACCCGCGGCTCGACCCCGAGTCGGCCTGGGGACTCGACGTCGGCTTCGAGCGCCGCCTCGGCGAGCGCGGCATCGTCGGCGTGAACCTGTTCTACCGCGACATCACCGACCTCGTCGAACTGGCCAACACCGGCGACGAGGGCAGCGAGGGCGAGGGTACCTTCGTGCTGCAGCCGCGCAACACCGGCGACGGCCAGGTCTGGGGCGCGGAGTTCGATCTGTCGACGCCGCTCTCGGCGATCGGACTCGACAACACCGGCGTGTTCCTCAACTACAGCTGGCTGGACAGCGAGATTTCAGACCTTTTCGGCACGCGCCGCTTCAACAACCAGTCCAACTACGTCTACAACGTCGGCTTCATCCAGGAGCTGCCGTCGCTGGAGGCCTCGTTCGGCGTGACCTTCCGCAAGCAGGGTGATGCCCCGAGCCGCATCGTCGGCGAGGAAGTCATCACGAGCTACGACGGCGACCTCGAGGCCTTCATCGAGAAGCGTTTCGGCAAGGCCTGGGCGGTGCGCCTGACGGGCATCAACCTGCTCGACCAGAGCAAGGACGAGGTGTTCGACAAGTTCACGACGATCGAATCGCAGATCGACCGCGACTACGACGAGTACGAGCTGGAAACCGAAACGGGCGGCCGCGCGGTGCAGTTGATCGTGCGCTACCAGTTCTGATCCGCGAAGGCCGGGGCGGCCTGCCGTCCCGGCCGGTTCAGTCGCCAACGGGAAAGGGCCGCATCGCTGCGGCCCTTTCGCTTTATCGATCCGCCCCGTGAGGTACGGCGGATCGCTCGAGGCCTTACTTCACGTCGAGGTCGGTGTCGAACAGCCCGAGGTAGAGCGCCGTGTAGACCCGGGTGGCGTCGATGGTGCCTTCGATCTTCGCCGCCCCCGGCCCGATGCCGCGCGCCACCGTGCCGCCGGCGCTGTCCGAATCGCTGGCCCAGGTGATGTAGAACGGGATGCGGTTGCCGTTGGCGTCGGCCGGCGTCAGGAAGGGCTGGCCGTTGTCGCTGTCGAGCAGCGAGCCGCTGGGCGTGCGGGAGGGCAGCGGGCGCGGCAGGTCTTCCGGGTCGTCCAGATCGTCGCTGGTGGCGTTCATGCCGCCGTTGTCGGAGTCCGACGCGACGACCACGGTGAGCGCCGGGTTGGCCTTCGCCTCCGCCAGCGCCAGCGCGATGGCGCGGTCCGCGCCCATGGCCGCTTCGAGCGTGGCCGGCACGTTGTTCTCGCCCGAGAGGTTGTCGGTGGCTTCCTCGTTGCCGACGATGAAGTAGCCCTGCGGATGGTCCTTCACGCGCGGCAGGATGAAGGCCAGCATCTCGTCGAAGCGCGGCGCCTGCGGCTGGAAGGGCGGCAGGCCCGCGGCGGCCAGCCCGGCTTCGTCGGCTTCGTTGAAGGTCTCCTCGGCGGCGAACAGCCCGAGCACTTTCGTCGCGTCGGGCGGCAGCGCCATCAGCTCGTCCCGGGTGAACACCACGGCGTAGCCGGCGGCCCTGGCCTCCTCGACGAGGTTGCGGCCGTCGTCGCGGACGCCTTCGCCGTGCACGCCCTGCACGCCCTTCGGCAGAAAGAACATTTCGCCGCCCCCGAGCGCGATGTCGGGGCCGGCGGCGAGGATCTGGCTGGCGATCTCGGCCTCGTCGTCGCGGTTGGCCACCGAGGCGAGGAACGTGCCGGTGCCCGGCTCGGTCAGCGACGAGGAATTGAGGATCGCGATTTTCTTGCCCGCGGCCTTGGCTTCCACCATGAGGCTCTGCGCCTTGCCCGAGGCGGCGATGGGCGTCGTGCCGTCGATGGCGCCGTAGCTGTCGAGCGTGGCGCGCACGCCGTAAGCGTGCGTGGTGCCACCGGCGTTCGAGCTCTGGTTCACCGCATCGCGGGTCGGGCCCACGTAGATCGCCACCTTCGGCAGCTGGTCCCAGGCGAGGCGGCCGTCGGGGCCGACATGCATCAGGCGGGTCGCCATCCAGGTGTTCGCACCCATGCCGTCCGGGTGCAGGAAGATCGCGCTGCGCGGGGCAGCGGCGGCGGCGTCGAGTGCCGGATCCGGCGTGACGACGGGCGCGGGCTCGGCGGCGGGCTGGCAGCCGGCGAGGACGGTCGCGAGGGCCGCGCCGAGGACGAGACGG
Source organism: Silanimonas algicola (assembly GCF_054777375.1). NCBI lineage: Bacteria > Pseudomonadati > Pseudomonadota > Gammaproteobacteria > Lysobacterales > Lysobacteraceae > Silanimonas > Silanimonas algicola. The sequence goes on from NZ_BAAHAS010000003.1 coordinate 913,577, forward strand.
CGGGGAAAGGCAGGGCGGATCTGGCGGGAAGCCATCGGGGCGGACTCCGGTGAGGAAACGACCGACGATATGTCGGTTCCATGACCGTTGCGGGTCAGTCGGCCCGCCGTTCCCTCGCGAAAGCCCGCCTCAGCACTCGATGACGTTCACCGCCAGCCCGCCGCGGCTGGTTTCCTTGTACTTGTCCTGCATGTCGCGGCCAGTGTCGCGCATGGTCTTGATGACCTTGTCGAGCGAGACCTTGTGGCTGCCGTCGCCGCGCGCGGCCATGCGCTGGGCGTTGATCGCCTTCACCGCGCCCATCGCGTTTCGCTCGATGCAGGGGATCTGCACCAGGCCGCCGATCGGGTCGCAGGTGAGGCCGAGGTTGTGTTCCATCCCGATCTCGGCGGCGTTCTCCACTTGCGCCGGCGTGCCGCCCAGTGCCGCCGTGAGGCCGGCGGCGGCCATCGAGCAGGCCACGCCCACCTCGCCCTGGCAGCCCACTTCCGCGCCGCTGATCGACGCGTTTTCCTTGTACAGGATGCCGACGGCGGCGGCGGTGAGCAGGTAGTCGTGGATGCCCTGCCGGCTCGCCTGCGGGCAGAAGCGCTCGTAGTAATGGCCCACCGCCGGGATGATGCCGGCCGCGCCATTGGTCGGCGCCGTCACCACGCGGCCACCGGCGGCGTTCTCCTCGTTCACCGCGAGTGCGTACAGGTTCACCCAGTCGAGGATGGTCAGCGGGTCCCGCAGCGCGGCCTCCGGTCGGCTCTGCAGCTCCTGCGCCATCGTCGGGGCGCGGCGGCCCACCTTCAGCCCGCCGGGCAGCACGCCCTCCTCGCGGATGCCGCGGGCGACGCAGGCGCGCATGGCCTCCCAGATCCGGTCGAGGCCCTCGCGGATCTCGGCCTCGGGGCGCCACACTTTTTCGTTCTCGAACATCAGCTGCGCGATCGAGAGCCCGCTCTCCTTGCAGCGCGCCAGCAGCTCGTCGCCGGAGTGGAACGGATGCGGCAGCTCGGTGGTGTCGGCGACGATGCGGTCTTCCGCCGCCTCATCGGTGTTGACGACGAAGCCACCGCCCACCGAGTAGTAGTCGCGGGTGGCGATCACCGTGCCCTCGGCGTCGAAGGCGGTGAAGCGCATGCCGTTGGTGTGGTACGGCAGCTTCTCGCGCTTGTTGAACACCAGGTCGCGCTTCTCGTCGAAGGCGATCTCGTGCGTGCCCATCAGGCGGATGCGCTTGCTGCCACGGATGCGCTCGAGGCTGCCGGGGATCACGTCCGGGTCGATGCGGTCGGGCCAGTGGCCCTCGAAGCCCATCAGCACGGCCTTGTCGGTGCCGTGGCCGCGGCCGGTCAGGGCCAGCGAGCCGTACAGTTCCGCACGGACGCGGGCGACCTCGCCGAGTTGGCCCGGCGCTTGCAGCCAGCGTTCGAGGAAGCGCGCCGCGGCGCGCATCGGCCCCACGGTGTGCGAGGAGGACGGCCCGATGCCGATTTTGAAGATGTCGAAGAGGCTGACGGCCATGGGCGCGTGGACGGCGACGGTTCAGGAGGGGCGCCTAGTCTAACGGCCATGAAACTCGCCCTGTACCAGCGCGACGACTGCCATTTGTGCGATGCCGCATTGGACGTGCTCGCCCAGGCCGGCGCGCCCGACTTCGAGAGCGTGTGGATCGATGGCGACGCCGCCCTCGAAGCGCGCTACGGCGCGCGCGTGCCGGTGCTGCGCGATGAGGACGGTGGCGCCGAGCTCGCGTGGCCCTTTGACGTCGTGGCCGTCGAGCGCTTCCTCGGCGCCTGAGTCAGCCCTTCGGCCGCAGCACCAGTTTCGTCGTCACCGTTACGGCATCCGGCATCACCTCGGTGTCGTCCCAATCGCCCGTACCCACCCCGAACGCCAAGCGCTTCACCGTGGCCGTGCCTTCGAGCGTCGGCGTCGCGCCGGGCGTCCAGCGGAAGGTCAGCGGCACCGGTTGGCTGATGCCGCGCAGGGTCAGCGTGCCGTCGGCCACGAAGCGGCCGTCCGCGAGCTTGCGGAACGCCGTGGCCTGGTAACGCGCCTGCGGCATGGCCGTGGCGTTGAAGAAGTCGGCGCCGAGCAGGGTCTCGTCACGCTCGTCGTTCTCCGTGCCCGCCGACGCGAGTTGGATCACGACGTCGAAGCGGCCGGACCCGTTGGCCGGGTCGAAGGCGATGTCGGTCGTGAATTGGCCGAAGCGGCCGTCGAAGGCTTCGCCGTCGTAGCTCGAACTGAAGCCGAGGCTGGATCCGGCGGCATGGCTGTAGCGCACCGGCCCGGGCGGCGAGGTGGCGAGGGCGAGCGGCGCGGCGAGGGCGAGCGTCAGGGCGAGGAGGAAGCGCATGGCGGGGATCGTCACGGGATGGGGAGGGGCAGACGCAGGGTGGGAAGCGACGCGCGAGGCCGGCGTGATCAGGCGGCCGGCTTCAGCCACGGCGCCATGCGCCGCAGCACCGCGTCTTTCAACTGGTAGTGGTGGTAGAAGGCCGCGCCGGCGTGCGCCACCAGCAGGGCCAGCAGCGCGTACACGCCCCATTCGTGCACCACGCCGGCGATGGCCTTCAGCTCGCGGTCCACGGCGCCGGCGCGTTCCATCAGCGTCCAGCCGAAGTAGGGCGTGGCGAAGTTCGAGGCCCAGTTGTAGGCCCAGCCGCTGGCCGGGATGGCGATCATCAGGCCGTACAGGCCGAGATGCCCGCCGTGCGCGGCCCAGCGCTGCCAGGCGGGCATGCCCTCCGGCAGGGCCGGCGTCGGCTGCACCAAGCGCCAACCCAGCCGTAGCGCGGTCAGCGCCAGCACCGTCAGGCCGAAGCTCTTGTGCAGCAGGTAGACGTCGCGCTTGAACGGCGTGTTCGGCAGGTCTTCCATCACGAAGCCCACGGTCACCAGCGAGAGGATCAGGGCCACGGTGATCCAGTGCAGGGCGATGCTCAGGTGGCCCCAGCGCTCAGTCGTGTTGCGGATCGGCATCGTCGTTCTCCGGCGGTTCGGTGGGCGCGTCGGCAGGGGCCGGACGCGTGCGCACGGCTTCGACTTCGATGCGCACGCGCACCGTCGAGCCGATGAGGGAAGGCGAGCCGTCGAGCCCGAAGGCGCGGCGGTCGAGTTCGGCGGTGGCCGAGAAGCCGACGGTGCGGCGCAGCGTCAGCGGGTGCCGGCGCAGGCCGTTGCGGTGCACGTCCAGAACGACGGGCGCCGTCGTGCCGCGGACGGTCAGCTCGCCGTGCACGCGCGCATGTCGCGCATCGATCGGCTCCACTCGGGTGGATCGGAAGGTGATGGTCGGGAAGTCCTCGGCGTGGAACCAGCGCCGCCCCAGCATCGTGCGGTTCCAGTCGGCGTCGCCGAAGTCGAGGCGGTCCACCGCCAGTTCGATCGTCGCCTCCGCGCTCTCCCAGTCTTCCGGGTCGTAGCGCAGTCGCCCGGTCGGCGCCGAGAGGGTGGCCAAGCTGTAGGAAAACCCCGCGTGGTCGACGTCGAAGACGACCCGCGAATGGGTCGGATCGAGTCGCCATTCGGGCGGTGCCGCGGCGGCGGCCGAACCCACGAGCAGCCCGAGCGCCAGCAGCCAAGTGGCGATGGACCGCGTTGCGGTGGGGGCTGGGGGCATGGTCATCGCCGGCATTCTAGGCATCCCTCCGGCCGTGGCGTCCCTTGCGGGCGCAATGCTGCGTTGCGAGCATGGCCCGCCACCGCCGTCACGGCGATTCGGAAGGGAAGCGATCGATGCGCCGCACGCTGGGACTGTTCGTGGGACTCGTCGGGTCCTTGGTCGCGCTTGCGGCCATGGCGCGTATCCCGGAAACCCCGCAGTTCCGCCGCATCGGCGTCGAGCAGGGCCTGCCTTCCAGCCGGATCAACGCGCTCGCGCAGGACCGTGCCGGCTACCTGTGGATCGCGACCGACGACGGCGTGGCTCGCTTCGACGGGCTGTCGATGCGGGTGTGGCGGCACAACCCCGGCATTGTCGGCGGCATGCCCGACAACCTCGTCAACGCGCTCCACATCGATCGCGACGACCGGGTGTGGCTCAGCTTCGGCAAAAGCGGCGTCGGCGTGATCGACACCCTGCGCCGCGACGTGCGGCCCTTGCCGCCGGAGCAGGCGTCCGGCCTGGCCGCCGCCGATGTCTGGGCGATCGCCGAGACCCCCGACGGCTCGCTGTGGTTCGGCACCTTCGGGGATGGGCTGTTCCAGCGCGACCCGCAGGGGCGCGTGCATGCGCACGGCCCGGTTCGGGCCGGCAGTGGCGAGGCGGATGCCCTCGTGGTGAGCCTCGCGACCACCGCCGACGGCCGCCTGTTCATCGGTACGGCCACGGGCCTTGCGCAGTGGGTGGATGGACGCGCCGAGCCGGTGTCGGTGCGCGGCCTTGACGGCGATGCCGTCACCAGCCTTTCGGTGGAGCCCGATGGCACGCTGTGGATCGGCGCCCGCAGCCGGTTGTGGCGACGTGGCCCGGAGGGGCGCATCGCGCCATCGCCGTGGGACGCCGAACTGGCGGGCACCCGCGTTCACGGTGTGCAGCGCGATGGCCGTGGCGGACGATGGGTCTACACGGTGCGCGGCCTGTTCTACGAGAGCGGCGCGGGTTTGCGGCGCTTCCTCGCCCCCGAGGCGGCCGAAGGCGATTACCAGCAGATGCTCGTCGATCGCCAGGGCGGGCTTTGGTTCGGCGATGCGGAGTTCGGCCTGGTCTGGCTGTCGGGCAATTGGCGCAGCTTCGCCACGCTGACCCGCCAGAGTGATCCGAGCCTTCGGCTGTCGATGCGCCAGGCCGGTGGATTCGCCGAGGGCCCCGACGGCAGCGTGCTGATCGGCGGCGAGGAGGGGCGCCTCGATCGCCTCGACCCCTCGCGCCAACGCATCGAACGCAATGCCATCGCGTCGGGGGAACTCGGCAACGTGCGGCTGTATTCGCTGGCCCGCACCGCCGGCGGCGCGCTGTGGGTGGGGGCGGCCAGCGGACGCCTGTCGCGGCGCGGTGCCGATGGCACTTGGCGACGCTGGGGGCCGGGCGACCCGGACGCCCCTCCGCGCGGCGCGATCGATTTCCTCGTGCCGCTGCCCGACGGCGGGTTGTGGGTCGCCGGCTACGGCGGCGGGCTGCAGCGCCGCGACGCGGACGGCCACGTCACGCTCACCGTCGCCCCGGACAGCGGTCACGGGCTTGAGACCTTCGACATCGAGGCGGTCACGCTCGGTCCTGACGGCGCCTTGTGGGTGGCCAACGCCCAAGGCCTGCTGCGTTGGGACGGCACGCGCTTTGCGCTGCAGCTCGATGCCGAGGGCGGGCCCGTGCAGGGCCTCGCGTTCGTCGACGCGAGGGATGTGTGGGTGTATCGACCCGGCCTGCTGCAGCGCTGGCGTCGCGAGGCGGGCGACTGGGTGAAGGTCGACCAAGTCGACTCAGGCAATGACGGCTTGCCGAGCGCCGAGGCCGGCGGCCTCGCCCGCGATGCGGCCGGCCGGCTGTGGCTGTTCACCGTGCGCGGCCTGTTGCGCTTCGATCCCGAAACCCGCGGCATCCGCCGCTTCGGTCCCGGCGACGGGCTTGGCGAGAGCGAGTTCGGCCTCCGTCCGCCGCGCGTGCTCGCCGACGGCGTGATCATCGCCGGCACGGTCGGCGGTGCCGTTCTCTTCGACCCGATGAAGGTGGAGCCGGACGCCCGGGTGGCGCCGATGGTCCTGGAGTCGATCAGCGTGCGGCGTGCCGAGGACCTGTTCGAGCTCGACGCCGTCGCCGCGGCCCAGCCCGGCGCCGTCGTGACGCTGCAGCCGGACGATCGCGACCTCCGCGTCGTGGCGCGGCTGATGTCGTTCGCCGACCCCGCCGCGCACCGCTACCGGTTCCGCCTCAACGGCTACGATCCGGACTGGGTCGACGTCGGCGCCAGCGGTGAACGCCTGCTGCCGCGTCAATCGCCCGGGCGTTACACGCTCGATGTCGTCGCCGCCGGTGCGGACGGTCGCTGGTCGGCTCCGATGACGGTCACCTTCGAGGTGATGCCGCCCTGGTGGCGCACGTGGTGGGCGTGGGCGCTTTACGCCTTGGCGAGCCTCGCTATCGTGGGCGCGGCGGCGGCGCTGTACCGGCGTCGCGTGCAGGCCCAGGCCGCCGCGCGCGGCCTGCGGGAGGCGCGGCGGCTCGAGCAGCAGGCTTCGGAAGCGAAGACCGCGTTCCTTGCCGACCTCGGGCACGAACTGCGCACGCCGCTCACCGGCGTGCTGGGCATGACCGAGCTGATGCTGAAGGACCCGCTGCCGGAACCGCAGCGCCAGCGGGCTGAAACAGTGATGCGCGCTGGCCAGCACCTTCTTCGCCTCGTCAACGACACGCTCGACCTCGCCCGCATCGAGGCCGGCCGCCTGCTGCTGCAGGACGAGGCCTTCGACCTCGCCTCGCTGGCCACCGACGTGGGCCAGCTGCTGCGCCCGAACGCGCAGGCCAAGGGCCTCGAGCTCACCGTGCAGCTTGCGCCGGGCCTGCCGCCGCGCGTGCGCGGCGACGAAGCCCGGCTGCGGCAGATCCTGCTCAACCTCGGCGGCAACGCCATCAAGTTCACCGAGCGCGGCCGCGTCACGCTGACCCTGCGGCCGCTGCCGGGCGGCGGCGTCCAGTTCGACGTCGAAGACACCGGCATCGGCCTCGACGAGGCGCAGCAGCGCCGCTTGTTCCAGCGCTTCGAACAGGCCGAAGGCGAGCACACCCAGCGGCGCTTCGGCGGCACCGGCCTCGGCCTTGCCATCAGCCGCGAGCTCGCCCGCGCGATGGGCGGCGAGCTCACGCTGCGCAGCGCGAAGGGCGAGGGCAGCTGCTTCAGCGTGCGCCTGCCGCTGGTCGCCGAGACCGCGCTTGTGCCGGTCGAGGCCGCGGTCCGGCCGGCCGCCGGCGAGACCATGGCCCTGCGCCCCGGCCTCGACCTGCTGCTGGTCGAGGACGATCCGGTGGTGGCCGAAGTGATGCTCGGGCTGCTCGGCGCGCAGGGCCACCGCGTCCACCACGCCACCCAGGCGCTGAACGCCCTCACGCTGCTGAAGACGGAGCGCATCGATGTCGGCCTGCTCGACCTCGACCTCCCGGCCGTCGACGGCTTCGAGTTGGCGACGTTGATCCGCCAGAACGGCTGGACGCTACCGCTGATCGCCGTCACCGCGCGGGCCGACGCCGTTTCCGAGCGACGCGCCCGCGCCTCGGGCATGGAGGGCTACCTGCGCAAGCCGGTGACCGGCGCGATGCTGGCCGAGGCGCTGGCGGGCATCGGCACGGCCACCCGCCGGGCCGCCGCGTCGGTCGAAGGCGACCGGCGCGCCCGCCCGCGCGGCGAACGCGGCGTCGACGACGCCGGCTGAGCCGGGCCTGCCGCGATCAGCGCCGCGAGTGCGAATGCACCGCGGCCACGAGGGCCGCGACGTGCTCCGGCGACATGTCGGGCGACATGCCGTGGCCGAGGTTGAACACGTGGCCGTCGCGCGAGCCGCCGTTTGCGGCGGCGTAATCGTCGAGGGCGCGCGCCGCTTCGCGGGCGATGCCTTCCGGCGTGGCGTACAGCGTCACCGGGTCGAGGTTGCCCTGCAGCGCGACCTTGCCGCCGGTGCGGCGGCGCGCGTCGCCGAGCGACACGGTCCAGTCCACGCCCAGCGCTTCCGCGCCCGAGGTCGCCAGCTCCTCGAGGTAGGGCCCATTGCCCTTGCCGAACAGGATCAGCGGCGCGTGGTTCGCGCCTTCACCGCGCGGCAGCCTCTGTGCGATTTCAACGAGATACGGCAGGGAGAACTCGCGGTACAGGTGCGGCGCCATCACGCCGCCCCAGGTGTCGAACACCTGCATCGCCTGCGCGCCGGCGAGACGCTGCGCGTCGAGGTAGGCGATGACGGCGTCGGTCACCTTGCGCAGCAGCGCGTGCAGCGTCGCCGGCTCGTTCAAGGCCATCGCCTTGATGCGCGCGAAGTTGTCGGACCCGCCGCCTTCCACCATGTAGCAGGCGAGCGTCCACGGGCTGCCGGAGAAGCCGATCAGCGGCACGCGGCCGCGCAGCTCGCGGCGGATGACGCGCACGGCGTCCATCACGTAGCGCAGCTCGGTTTCCATGTCCGGCGTGCCCAGCGCCTCCACATCGGCCATCGAGCGCACGGTGCGCTCGAACTTCGGGCCCTCGCCGTCGGCGAAGTACAGGCCGAGGCCCATCGCGTCCGGCACGGTGAGGATGTCGGAGAACAGGATGGCCGCGTCGAGCGGGAAGCGCTCCAGCGGCTGCAGGGTCACCTCGCAGGCCAGCTCCGGGTTCTTCGCCATGGCGAGGAAGCTGCCGGCTTTCGCGCGGGTGGCGCGGTATTCCGGCAGGTAGCGGCCGGCCTGGCGCATCAGCCAGACGGGCGTGTGCGGCACCGGCTCGCGGCGCAGCGCGCGCAGGAAGGTGTCGTTCTGCAGCGGGTCGTTCTTCAGCGGGGTGGTCACGGTCGCCCTCCGGGCGGCAGGGCGGCGCGCGGGCGCCGCGGGGTCAACGGGGCGCGTCCGCGCCCTGCGCGAACATCACCTGGAAGCCGCGCTTCAGCTGGGCGTCGCGGGCGGATTCGAAGGCGGCGAGGGCGGTATCCCGGGCAAGGTACTGCTCGCGCTTCACGGTCGGTCGGGCGCCGGTGGTGCCGCTCTCGCGGACAAGGAACCAGCCGCCGAACAGGTCCTGCTCGAGCGTGAGCTGGACGTACTTCGGGGCTTCGCCGGCGGTCGGGCGCTGTTGCAGGTAGAGGCGCATAGGGCGCGCATTGTAAGGGAGGCGCGCCGTCGCCGGCCGGCCGATCCGCCATCCGCTCAGCGCTTGGCCAGCCGGACCTCCGGTACGACGGCCGGCCGGCTCGTCCATGCCGCCAGTTCCCCCGATGCCCGCATGGCCTCGAGCGCTGCCGCCACCCGTGGCGCGATGGCCGCCCTCCGCCGATGCAGGCCGTGGTACACCGGCGCGTCCGACAGCGTCGCTTGCGCCACGATGCCGGTGAGGCGCCATTCCCCGACGTGCATGGCCTGGTTCATCGGCGCATCCACCACCACGTCGAGTCGCCCGGCGGCGAGCATCTGGTAGAGCTGGTGGCCACTCGTCACCCGTGTGACGCGGTCGAGGCCCGCCACCAAGCGTTCGGATTGCAGCAGCCCGCGCACCACGCCCACCCGCAGTCCCCGGAGGTCGTCGAGCGTGTTCACGCGGATGCCGCTGCCTGAGCGCACGAAGGCCACTTGGGGCACCTGCATCAGTGGCGGCCCGACCGGCACCAGGTCGGGGTGCTGGTCGAAGTAGGCCGGCACCCTTGCGACTTCGCCGTCCAGCAGCCCAGCCTCCAAGCGCTGCGCAGCGCGCGGGGCGGGCAGGCGGTCGACCCGGAGGACCAGCCCGGCCCGCGCATACGCCTCGATCAGGATCGACGTCGCGACGGCCTGCGTCGCGGAGTCTTGTCCGCCAGCCACGCGGACGACCGCGTTGGGCGGCGAGGACGGGGCCGCGCCAGCGGCCAGGCCCGGCATCAGGGCCAGGACCAGGCCGACGGACCGCCAAACACCGCCCGACGAAGGCACGGCCTCCGGCCGGTGCGGGCGGGGTGGGCAGGAGCAGGCAGGGGAGGGCATGCCGCGGCCGTCGTCCTCGACGTTGGTGAGCCTTCGCAGTCTCCCGTCATCGCGGCTGCAGGGGCATCGGGAAAATCAGCGATCCAGCGGGCTCAGCATGGCGCCGGCGCCCCGGTTCAGCACGTGCGTGTAGATCTGGGTGGTCTTCACGTCGCGATGGCCGAGCAGCTCCTGCACCGTGCGGATGTCGGCGCCGGACTCCAGCAGGTGGGTGGCGAAACTGTGCCGCAGCGTGTGGCAGGTCACCGGCTTCGGGATGCCGGCCTCGACGCGGGCGCGCTTCACCGCCGCCTGCAGCACCTTCTCGTCCAGGTGGTGGCGGCGCTCGATCCCGGTCAGCGGGTCCTTCGAACGCCGCGACGCCGGGAACACGTACTGCCACACCCAGTCCTCGCCCGCGTTCGGGTACTTGCGCGCCAGGGCGTTCGGCAACCACACCGAACCGAAGCCGGCCTCGAGATCCCGCGCATGCTCGACGCGGGCATCCTCCATCTGCCGGCGCAACGGCTCGGCCAACTTCGACGGCAGCATCGTGTGGCGATCCTTGTTGCCCTTGCCCGAGCGCACCGTGATCTCCCAGCGCTCGAAGTCGACATCCTTCAACCGCAAACGGATGACCTCCATCAGGCGAAGGCCCGAGCCATAGAGCAGCGAGGCCATCAGCCACTCGCGGCCCTGCATCCGCGAGAGCAGGCGCACCACTTCCCCGCGCGAGAGCACCACCGGCACGTGGAGGCTGCGTTTGGCGCGCACCACGTCGTCGAGCCATTCCGGCGATACCCCGAGAAGTTCGCGGTACAGGAAGAGCAAGGCCGAGAGCGCCTGCGACTGCGTGCTAGCCGAGACGTGGCCCTCCACCGCCAGGCGGGTGAGGAACGCCCCCATCGCCCGCCCGTCCAATTCTTTAGGGTGCCTCCGCCCGTTCTCCGCCATGTACCGGCGGATCCACCCCAGATACGCATGCTCGGTCCGAATGCTGTAGTGCTTCGTCCGCAACATGAGGCGAACCGCGTCGATTACCTCCCTCGGCGTCGCCGCACTAAGCGCCACTTCCCGAGGGTCCTTTAGCACTCCCGTCCCGTCGCCCGATTTTTTCATCCCGGTATTCCCACCGCGCATTCCGTCGCTGTGGGCACAAGGGTGGCGGGACAGCACACCCTCAACCATCGGATATCGTGTTGATGCAGCGTAGGATTTCGGCCGTTGACCGAACTGCAGCGGCCCTTCAGGCTTCTGCTACACCCCCCATTGGGGTACACAAGTAGTTAGGGCGCCGGCACCGCCCCAGCGCCCGGCGCATCACGATAAGGAGGCAATTGCATGGACGTGCGAGTGCAGATTGCTGATGCAATCAAACGCGAGGATGCGGATTCTATTCGCCGCCTACTCAGGGAGAATCCAGATCAGCTCAATGCATTCGCCTGGATTGGCGGCTCAACCTGGCTAAGGTATGCAGCCTTTACTGGCAGCCTTACTTCTGTAAGAACGCTGGTTGACGCCGGCTGTGACATCAACCTTGGGGACAACCAAGCCGGTGCAGCTCCAATTTGCTGGGCAGCGCTCGGGCATGAGCAAATTGTTTCTTTCCTGCTTAGTCGAGGCGCCAAGTTAGATGTGTCTCGCTCCGCAACGAATCCTCTCTTTTGGGCTGTTAGCCATTGGCAGAAGGCAGATCAGACTGAGATTGTCCTGTTGCTCTTAAAGGCAGGTATCGACAGCAAAATCGCTTATCCCTACAAGAGCAAGAAGAAGGTGAAGATGGACCTCGATGCGATCGGTAGTGCCTTCCTTTGGGGGACGCCGAGAAAAGCAGGGGTGGTCGCTGCTTGGAACTGCAGGGGGAATCCCGACTCGCTCAACTCGGTACTAGCGGAGGCGCAGCGGGCAGCGTTAACTCACATTGCTGCACGCAAGAGGAGTTCGGATCGCCAGCGTGAGTTTGATGAGAAGACTCAACAAATTCTGTCAATTGCAACGACAGCCGCTGCTGAGTTCCGAGATTACTTCGGCAAGAATGCGCCTTAGATTCAACTAGCAAGTGCAACACCCCTACGGACCGAACAACATCTGTTCGGGTGTTTTGTAGCCATAGCGCTTTCTTGGTCTGGTGTTGAGCGCCTTGGCGATGCGATCGCAGTCTTTCTGAGTGATGTCCTTGAGGCACATGCGCTTGGGCAGGTACTGCCGGATCAGCCCGTTGAGGTTTTCGTTGGAGCCGCGCTCCCACGAGTGGTAAGGCGTGGCGAAGTAGCAGCGCACTCCGGTCGCGTCCTGAAGCCGTTCGTAGTCATGGAACTCGGTGCCGTTGTCGAAGGTGATGCTCTTGAAGGCGTTGCGTTGGCTGGTCACGGCTCGCTGTACCGCTCTACGGGTGTCGGTCATGGTTCGAGCGGGCAAGGCCTTGATCACGGCGTATCCAGTGCTGCGTTCGACCAGAGTGAGGAGGCAGTGCTTGGTGGTGTGGCCCATCACTGTGTCGCCTTCCCAGTGCCCGATGGCTTCACGGGCTTCGGCTTCGACTGGCCGTTCGGTGATGTGGGGCTTGCCGAGAAGCACGCCCCGCGCGGGTCTGGAGCGGTATCGCTTGCGTCCCATCTTGGCGAGGATGCGGGTGAATCGATGTAGCGGGCCTCGGCGGCGTTTGTCCTCGCGAAGACGCCGGTAGATGGTTTCGATGCTGGGCATGGTCAGGCCCTGGGCGCGGTAGAAGCCAACGATCTGGTCGGGGCTCCAGCGCCGTCTCAGTGCCGCTTCGACGAGGCGATGGATGGCTTCGGCAAAGCGTGGCCCTCGCCGGCATCGTCGTCGTCGTGCCACCGCATAGCTGTGGGCCTTCTCGGCCCGGTAGCGGTTGTCGTGGGTGGTGGCGTTGCGGCGGATCTCTCGGGAGATGGTGCTGGCGGCACGGCCGAGTAGCCGGGCGAGCTCGCGCTGGCTGTGGCCTGCGGCCACGCCGCGGGCGATCAGGTATCGTTCGTCTTGGGTGAGCTGGTGATACGTCATGGTTGCAACCCCTCTTGCCGGATGAGGTCGCGGTCAGTATCACCGCTCACCCCCTTCGGGCTCCGGGTGTTGCACTTAGTATGTGAATCCGCGGGCCCTAACAACTCGCTCAAGCGGACCAATCAATCGCTTCGCGATTGATGTGGCCGCTTAGCTCCAGCGTTAGGCCACTTATGCAGCCCTTCGTATCCGCCATCTTTCCCGAGCGTGTGACGTTTGAGTCGCTTACTTCCGAGCAACGCGGCGCTCTTTGCGTCATGCGGACTGATGGTTCAGAGGATTCATGCTTCGTCGCGTATAGCAGCGAGAGCGAGCTTGTAGCACTTCTCTCGCGCGTTCGCGACCTCTCGATCCCATTTCTTGCAGCTGGCCCTGGCTGGCATCCGGCTGCGGTATTGGAGCAGCTTCGAGAGCGCGGCTTGATCGCTGGCGAGTTTCGTACGATCGTCTGGTCTGGGCCGGGTGCTCCATGCGTCGGTACGGCCTAACTACTCGCTCAAGCGGACAGATCAATCGCTACGCGATTGATGCTGCCGCTTAGCTCACGCGTTAGGAGGCGGTGTGCTTCTCGCAGTTCTCGCGACCACGGCGTTAGTGGGCAGTTCATCGCCTGAGAGAATCTGCCGCTTTGTTGGCTCAGGCTTTTCTGGTACTGCGACGGTCGAGGCACGAGTCACCCTTACGACCCATGGTCGTTGGCTGACCGACCCGGCTTGTCCAGAAGCGATGCTGGTTCTGGCTGAGGACGCTGGTATCAGCCGTGCCGTTATCGAGAACAACCTAAACAAGACTTGCACAGTCGCGACGGTGAGTGGCACCGTCACCGACTCGACGGTCGGAAGCAATGTGGCCTACCTGCGCGGCATCAAGCTCGCCGCTATTCGTGCGGTGCCGTGTGGTGGCCAATAGCCTCCTAACTATTCGCTCAAGCGGACAGATCAATCGCTACGCGATTGATGCTGCCGCTTAGCTCCAGCGTTAGCGCTCATGGACGGTATCAGTCACCTGACATTCCTCGTTAGAGACCTAGATCGCATGGCAAGGTTCATGTGTGACGGTCTGGGTGCTGTCGAGGTTTATGACAGCAACGGCAAGAACTTCTCTCTCTCGCGGGAGAAGTTCTTTGTACTTGGCGGTGTCTGGGTCGCGGCCATGGAGGGGATGCCTCCGGCTGAGCGCAGCTACCAGCACGTGGCCTTCCGCGTTCAACAAGAGGACCTCTCGCAGTATCGCGAGAGACTTGAACGCATCGGGGCCGAGGTTCTTCCGTCGCGTTCTCGCGTGCCGGGTGAGGGGGAGTCTTTGTATGTCTACGACTTTGACAACCACCTCTTTGAGCTGCATTCCGGCACACTTCAGGAGCGCCTCACTAGGTACGCCGGTGAGCGCTAACATTTCGCTCAAGCGGACCAATCAATCGCTTCGCGATTGATGTGGCCGCTTAGCTCCAGCGTTAGGCGCTCATGGAGAGTTCCGTGCATTTGTCCACCTACCTGGTTTTCTTCGGTGTGGCGGTTTTCTCGATCAGTTGGCTGTTGTTTCGAAAACCTGGAATCTCGTTCTGGACACAGACACCCCCATGGCGTGCCGCCGAGTCCCTCAAGCCTGTTGGTGCGTTGCTCTACAGCGCCGGCTTGGTTGTGGGTCTTGGCGGCTTGGCGTGGCATTTGGCGGCTGGCGTGAGCGCTTAGATTCAACTAGCAAGTGCAACACCCCTACGGACCGAACAACATCTGTTCGGGTGTTTTGTAGCCATAGCGCTTTCTTGGTCTGGTGTTGAGCGCCTTGGCGATGCGATCGCAGTCTTTCTGAGTGATGTCCTTGAGGCACATGCGCTTGGGCAGGTACTGCCGGATCAGCCCGTTGAGGTTTTCGTTGGAGCCGCGCTCCCACGAGTGGTAAGGCGTGGCGAAGTAGCAGCGCACTCCGGTCGCGTCCTGAAGCCGTTCGTAGTCATGGAACTCGGTGCCGTTGTCGAAGGTGATGCTCTTGAAGGCGTTGCGTTGGCTGGTCACGGCTCGCTGTACCGCTCTACGGGTGTCGGTCATGGTTCGAGCGGGCAAGGCCTTGATCACGGCGTATCCAGTGCTGCGTTCGACCAGAGTGAGGAGGCAGTGCTTGGTGGTGTGGCCCATCACTGTGTCGCCTTCCCAGTGCCCGATGGCTTCACGGGCTTCGGCTTCGACTGGCCGTTCGGTGATGTGGGGCTTGCCGAGAAGCACGCCCCGCGCGGGTCTGGAGCGGTATCGCTTGCGTCCCATCTTGGCGAGGATGCGGGTGAATCGATGTAGCGGGCCTCGGCGGCGTTTGTCCTCGCGAAGACGCCGGTAGATGGTTTCGATGCTGGGCATGGTCAGGCCCTGGGCGCGGTAGAAGCCAACGATCTGGTCGGGGCTCCAGCGCCGTCTCAGTGCCGCTTCGACGAGGCGATGGATGGCTTCGGCAAAGCGTGGCCCTCGCCGGCATCGTCGTCGTCGTGCCACCGCATAGCTGTGGGCCTTCTCGGCCCGGTAGCGGTTGTCGTGGGTGGTGGCGTTGCGGCGGATCTCTCGGGAGATGGTGCTGGCGGCACGGCCGAGTAGCCGGGCGAGCTCGCGCTGGCTGTGGCCTGCGGCCACGCCGCGGGCGATCAGGTATCGTTCGTCTTGGGTGAGCTGGTGATACGTCATGGTTGCAACCCCTCTTGCCGGATGAGGTCGCGGTCAGTATCACCGCTCACCCCCTTCGGGCTCCGGGTGTTGCACTTAGTATGTGAATCCGCGGTGGCTAACAATTCGCTCAAGCGGACCAATCAATCGCTTCGCGATTGATGTGGCCGCTTAGCTCCAGCGTTAGGCCCGTTGGGCCGCAGGCTGGGTTCCATCCCGCCTGCGCTGCCAAGCATCACGCGACCGACCGCTGAGGCAAGCGGCGCTCTGGCAGCCGCCAAGCGCCGCGCTGTTCCTCGGTCGGGTCTCTCGAGGGCGCAGGCACGAGCCTTCTCGCATGCATCAGCCTGGCATCCGGCGAGGTTGATCTCGGCAAGACCGAGGCAGGGGTTGTCGCTCCGTAGGTCAGGCTGTAGCGTTCTGGCCTAACTATTCGCTCAAGCGGACAGTCCAATCGCTACGCGATTGGAGCTGCCGCTTAGCTCACGCGTTAGGCGCTTGGTTCTAACGTGGTCTGAGGCGAGGTTTGTTTCGGCAAGTGCGAGACAACTCGCAGCCAGACTTCCCGCTCGCCCGCGCCGGTCAGCAGCACGTCGCACTCAGGAACCATCGCTGAGTAGTCGGGAGCAGTTCCGGGCGGGCGCGGGCGCCAACCAAGAGCCTCCACCTTCCGGGTTGCTTCAAGTCCGCGCTCCGGGCAAATTGCGCCTAACTACTCGCTCAAGCGGACCAATCAATCGCTTCGCGATTGATGTGGCCGCTTAGCTCACGCGTTAGGCGGTTGCTTCTAAGGTGGTCTGAGGCGAGTCCGGTCTCAGCAAGCCGAGACTTCTCGCAGCGAGACATCCGGCCCGCCCGCGCTGTGTTGCTCCGCGTCGCAAGTCCGACGGGCCGCAAAGTACCCGGTGTCAGATCCAGGCAGGCGCGGGCACCAAGAACCGCCATCCGGGTTGCCTGAGGCGCCTCGCTCCGGCACATTCCGCCTAACTATTCGCTCAAGCGGACAGTCCAATCGCTACGCGATTGGAGCTGCCGCTTAGCTCACGCGTTAGGCGTAGAAAGAGATGCGGCCTCGCAGGCTGGAAGGGACCTGTTGCGGGCTATAGTTTGGTCGTGATTGAGTCCAGCGAACCGTATTGCCTCAGGATGTGCGTCTGCGAAGGTCTTTATGGTGATGCGTTAGCAATGAGCAAAGTCGAGAATTCTGTTGAGCTTCAGAACGAAGCGCTTCGAATGACTAATGGCAGGCTGGAAATTCTTTATGATTTGCAGCTTAGGCCGCCCCTGCCGGAGTTGATTCGTCTGTGGGAGACTCGTGGGTACTGGGCCGATTACGACCTCGAAACGGGAAGTGTGGCTCGCAATTGCCTCCACGTGGCTCAAGCAATTTTTCGCTTGCATGGTGATCATGCCGCTGCACTCGGGCATCTCCGTTATTGGCAAGAGCGTTGTTGGCCGCTGTTGCTGCGGATGTTTGAGTTGGCCAAGCCGGACTGCGTGGCTTCGATCCATCGAGGGCCCGATGATCCTGCGCCGCGGGACCCGCTGCCGCTCCCGATCGACCCCTATCATTCCTTGGCCTTTCCGCTTTGCGTTCTGCTGCTCTCGGGTGATCGCACACACGCGATGGCACTCGCCGAGCTCGCGCGGGATGAGAGTGTCTTCCTGATCCGTCAGCCGCCGAAGGACGGCGTAGCGTGGCGCATCATGGTGTTGCATTGGTTGCGCCTGCTGCGCGGCGAGCGCGATCGGGTGCTGTGGTCTGATTTCGATGGCCTCAGCGAAAAGCACATGGCGAACGATTTTCGCGTCTACTACCCGTTGGCACCCTTGATCGCCAATGGTGATGTCGCGGGCTTCAAAGGCCAGTTGGCCGTGTGCGAAGCAGACTTCCGGAAGCGTGGCCGGAGCAAGAAGAACGATGTTCTTGATCTCTGGGGTTACGGGAAGATCGGTCAGGTGAGCAGTATTGACCTGTGGGGCACCGCGCTGTGCCGCTTGGCCGCGTGGTCGGGTATGCCCACGGACATCGATACGGAGTTGTATCCGAAGGATTTCCATTGCACATAGGGCAAGTGCTTCGCGCGATGGGCGCTGCCGCTTAATGGGCCGAAGCATCATGTCCGGACCTTGCGTGCTGAGCCTTGCTTGACGGGACGTAGTCCGGCAAATTCGCCTAACTACTCGCTCAAGCGGACCAATCAATCGCTTCGCGATTGATGTGGCCGCTTAGCTCCAGCGTTAGGCCCTTTGGGCCGCGAGTTCGGTTCCATCCCGCCTGCGCTGCCAACCATCTCGCGACCGACCGCTGAGGTGACCCACCCCCTTAAGCAGGTGCGGCGACTGAGCCTCAGCCCAGCGCCTTCATCCCTGAGACGGCGAGCATTTCGACCATCTGCCCGGCCTGCTGCGCCTGTTCGCTGCTGGCGTTGCCCTGCTCGGCGCGCTTGGCGACGCCCTGCGCAATGGCAGCGAGGCGGAAGAAGCTGAAGGCCAGCACGAAGCCCCAGTCCTCGGGGATCGTGCGCGCCGATTTCTCCGCGTAGCGCGCCAGCAGCTCGCGCTCGGAGGGAATGCCGAGCGCGCCGCGATCCATGCCGGCAAGGCCGGGCAGGGCGGGATTGCGCGGCAGGCGCAGGGCCATGCAGAAATAGCCGAGGTCGGCCAGCGGGTGGCCCAGCGTGGCGAGCTCCCAGTCCATCACCGCGCGCACGCGCGGCGCGTCCTTCGCCCACATCAGGTTGTCGATGCGGAAATCGCCGTGCACGAGTGTAACGACCCAGCGAATTCGTGCTCAGGTGTTACTTTCCTGAGGAGAGACCGATGAGTGTCGTGATGGACGAAGAGATCAAGCGTTGGACGGCCCGGCGGAAGTCGGCCTTGGTGCTGGAGATCAT
>NZ_BAAHAS010000004.1:0-61988 GCF_054777375.1 Silanimonas algicola
GGCCGATCGGCAAGGCACCAGCAAGCAGCAACAGCCCCGGCACCACGGAAGGAACGCGGTGGCCAACAGCGGGCGGCGCGAAGCAACGCCCGCAGGCCTGAAGACCACGACCGCCCGCAAAGCGGGCAGGGCACTACAATCGGGATCTGGCATTCATGGAACGAACCGATGGCTGACTCGATCCGCTACGTCTTGGCAACCCTCGCGCATCCGCCGCGCTTCGCTGCGAAGCCGGGTGACGAGGTGCAATGGCGTCATGACCCCTTCGATCCCGACGTGGTCGCCTCGCCGACGAAGAAGGAAAGTGTCGAGGCTGCGAAGCGTCTGGAGCTTCGGAGCTATCGCCATTTGCGCACTTGCAATGGCATTCTTGAGCGCCACTGGCCGCGTGACGGTTGGCTGCCGCTTGAGGGGGAAGCCACCCGAAACGGCAAGCACTACGTCTGCACACCGAACTTCGTACACGTGAAGGCCATTACCTGATACAGGCAACGGCCTGAGCCTCAGGGTCGCGACGCATCGCGACCCTGCGGCACGCGGGCTAGAGAAGCCCGCGTTCTGCGAAGGAGATGGCCTTCTGGCCGCCCGGACCCACCACCAGGTGGTCCAGCACCCGGACATCGACAAGGCCAAGGGCCTGCTTGAGCTGCTGGGTGAGAAGCCGGTCCGCTGAGCTGGGCTCGAGGACGCCGCTCGGGTGGTTATGGGCCAACACTACCGCCGCGGCGTTGAGTTCGAGTGCGCGCCGCACGACTTCGCGCGGGTAGACGGGTGCCCCGTCGATCGTGCCCTGAAAAAGCACCTCGGCTGCAAGGACGCGATGCCGGTTGTCGAGGAAGACCACCAGGAATTCCTCGCGCGGGCTGCTGCCGATGCGCAGCGTCGCGAAGTTCGCGGCGCACTGTGGCGTGCTCAAGGCCTCGCCGGGACGGAACCGGCCCTCGAGGATGCGCAAGGCGGTCACGATGATCGCGTCCGGATCGGGGGTGAGGTGATAGGTCTGGCCGTTTTCGCTGACGTGCATGGTTCGCTCCTCCGTAGGCGGGATGCCGTGACGTCAAGGCAGCGGCGCGACCGGAGGCGGCGCGCACCGGAGGCCGGAACGCAGTGGAGGATGGCAACGCCATTGCGCGGCGCCTGAGCGCCGCAACGATGGACGGCATGGCAGAACCGACTCGGGGGAGGCGAGCACGTCATCGAGTCGTCGGTCGACCTCGGCCCCATGCGGTCAGGCAGCAGCGCACCCTAATGGCCCGACCCGGCGAGGCCTTGAGAACGCTCGCGCTCGGCGACTACGCGGCTCCTCGGCTGCAACCGCAGGGGATGAAAGGCCTCAGGGGTACCGCGGAAGCGTCCGCAACCGTCTTTCCAAAGGGCCATGGATCTCGGGGCACAGCAGCCGCGCGACGTCCACGGCCCATAGCGGCGGCAAGAAGGCTCGGCCGCCTGAGCGAGCGTCGTCAAGGACGGCACGCACCTTCTCACGCAGTGAGTCAGCGGCCCGTTCCTCTGCGACGACGGGCCCGAGCTGCAGGCCCTCGATCGCGGCGATGAAGATCAGCATCTGCTCGGGGTAGCGCGTATAGAGGTGATGCCCGAGTTCTGAAAGGGTCTTGTGTTGCCAGGTGCGATCGCCATCTCGGCCCATGAGGCGTTCGATGGTCTTGACGAGTGGGTGCACCTTCCGCCACTCGGGCGGAAGCTGGATGCCGTCGCGCTGGCATTGAGCCACCACCGCCGCCCATGCCGCTGGGGATTGGGCGTCGCTCTCCGCGTAGGCGCGCAGCACCGAGCTGCTGGATTGCCGATTCGCATGAGACATGGCAGCGTCATTGGCCGCCTGCACGTCAACGTAGAAGACTCGCTGCCTTACCCGATCCTGCGTGAGCTGGTCGAATCGAACCAGCTCGCGGCCAACGTGATCCACCAACCCCTTGCTGGTCGCCTTCGCCACCTTGTAGACCACCTCCACCATGAAGGCCTTGTTCTCGGCCGATGCCGCAACGGTATGGGGGCCAACGACGAACAGATTGCGGTTGTTGGGGTAGAAGATGTCATCGAAGGCCGCGGCACTGAACCATGGATCAAACTCCGACACGATCCACATCAGCAGCGCACCCTGCTCCCGGTAGAAGTGACGCCGAGCCGCCATTACCTTGAGGAACGTCGTGCTCAACTGAACCTCGAACGCGACCCTCCCGCTACGATGGACCGCCGACACATCGGGCTGTCGCCACTGCCTCGGATCGGTGCCGTGCCGCCAACGCTTCTCGATGGCAACGGCCGTGAACGAGGGGTCGTGTTGCAGGCTCTCAGCCACCCACTGCTTCATCTGCTTGTGGGCCTGACTCTCGCGCTGGTCGTGATACCGCGCAGCGTCGATTTTCTCAGGCGGCCAGCCGCGCTCCATCGATAACGGGCAAGCCGCGTTTAGCGCGTGCGCGAAGTGCAGGCTGTTGGCCTGGCGCGGGCCGGGCGCCCGGTGGCGCCCGTGGCGAATCCACACGGGCGCTCCGCAGGCGGGGCAGCGAAACATGACCTGCCCCTCTTCCCTCGCCTGAAAAATCGCGTTGCGCAGCTCGACGGCGTCGCCGTAGCTACCGCCGAGCAGCGCGCTCACCCGCTCGATGACGCCTGTGCTTTCCCGGCGGACGTATTGGATGAGGCGTTCGTCCATGCGGGGCTCCGACCACTCGACGTTAGGCTACAGCCCCAGCACGTGGTCTCGCAGCGCTTACTGGAAGGCGATGGCGAGTGACGTGCCTCTGTCGTCTTGCGCCATGGACTCGTAAACGGCATGTGCCGACCGAAGAGCCGACTGCGCGGCTTCGATTGACTTAATGACGTCGCGGGCGGTCTCCAATTCTCTATTCAGCATGACGCGCGAAGCATTGGACAGTGTGGCGCGAAGGCGAGTTCCTACCAGCGCCACGGAGGTAGAAAGGCGATCGTTCGCATTGAAGAAGAGCATCGCGTAACCCTTATGCAACCCCTTGTCGAGAAGACCTTGGGCGATCTCCCTAAGCGCCGTGTTTTCGTGGTACACGCTGTTGAATTGGTTGAAAACGTCATGGACAGACCCAGCAAGCGCGGCGGCTGGCGGTTCAGCGTCGCGCGACTCGTTAGACATCGTTTCTTGGTCGCTGATCGCGCGTAAAATCTGGTCGTGTAGTTTTTCTGCGGCGGCGATGGCGGTGAAGTGGTGGGCGAGGTCGATCATCGGGCGTCCTTTCAGTGGGTGCCTGGGGTGGTCTCGTGATGCGCGAGGATGGGTGGGCTCTGCGTCATTCCGATCCCGCTGCCGCGGCGGCCCGCAGCGCGGCCTCGGCCGCATCGAACGCTTTGGCCAACGCGATTCGGACGGCGGGAACAAACGCCGGCGGCAAGTCAACGATAAACCCCTGCCGGAACGGCAAGCCCGGCTTGTAGCGCGTTGGCTCCATCGCGACAAGGTGACCTTCATCCGTAATGGAAATCTCGCTGCGCCCGAAGTTCAACGACACCTCATCGTTGTTGCGGATTCCGAATCGATCACCCAGCTTCTCCGCGAAGGTCGCGCTTACCTTGCCGTCGTACGACGCGCTAATGGCGATGCGAACCGTGTAGCCCTCATCCATCACGATCGCGTATCCGCTTCCGGGGTAATGCGGTGACGTCACCCAGTCTGCGAACACGCCGTCGGCTTCGTGAAGCCTCTCGAATTTATCGTCGTGCATGGTCTGGCTCTCCGGGTTTACTGTCGAGTTCAATTACGCTTGGACCTGTGCGCTCGTTCGCGACGTCCCCTTGGGGGGCGTGGTCCCGAAAAGCTTCACCACGATGCCGAAGCTGATCCCTACGCCTGCAGCCGCCACGAACGGGATCGCCGCCGCGAGCGGGACGGCAAGCGGGCCGGCATGGGGTACGCCAAAGGTCAGCCCCAGGACGGCCGCCAAGACCAGCATGACCACCGCCCAGAGCTGCCGGAGCATCAGTGCGCTGCCGGTGATTCGGTACCCGATCCCGGCCATGAAGGCGGTCGCAATCCCCGCCCCGAGGTAGACAGGCTGTCCGATCAGGCTGACGACGAGGAACGGGAGCAACGGGCAGAGGAACAGGACCCAATCCACGCGCCGATGGCGCACCCGTCCTGCTTCGGAAGACCGCTTCATGCCGAGGTCGCGCATGGGGTTAGTCCCTTGGGAAGGCGTTGGCGTCTTTCGCGAAGGAGGGCAGAACTCCGGCCGCGATGCGATTCGCGATCTCCTCGCGATGCACGGCCACATGCTTCGGCGCGTTGATGCCGATGCGGACTTGATTGCCCTTCACCCCGAGTACGGTGACCGTGATCTCGTCACCGATGACGAGGGTTTCGCCGACGCGGCGCGTGAGAATGAGCATGGGACTCTCCTTGTTCTTTGGGGGGCGGCCGCTGCGTTAGCCGGGCCGTTTCGCCTGTCTGCCAGACGGGGCAGGCCTATTTCATCACGGCGCGTCGGGGGGTGCCGAGCCGGGCCCGCGGATCACCAGGGACAAACCGGTCCCGTCAATTCCGGCCACTGCCAGCGAGGCGACGGCCGCGGCATTTGCCGCCAAGGCGGGTTCGGGGGTCTCGCCAGCGCTCAGCGCGGTGGCCAACTCGGACAGGGTCAGGCCTGCCGCCGCCAGACATTGCTCCGCTGCCGCCTTGGCACGGGCCAGCGCGAAAGGCGGTAGGTCAATCGCGGGATGTTCGAGGGTGAGGTACATGGGTGCTCCTTCCAGCGTAAACGGTGCCCTGGGGCGGTCTCAGAGAGTGCGATCGAGGGGGTCGGTCGAGCCACCAAGGCGCAGCTGCGCGATTTCTTCACGGTCGACGCGGACGGCGGGCGGGGCCTTGATGCCGAGGCGGACGTACTGCCCTTTCACTTGCAGGACCTCGGCGGTGACGCCCGGCGCGAGGCTGAGCACCGTCCCGGTCTCGCAGCCGCCCTGCCACTGGCCGAGGGGACTGGAGAGGGCGAGCGTAGCGGTGCCGCCCTGAACATGGATCAGGCCCAGAACCGTGTCGCCGCCGATGACGACGCGCTGCCCGATCTTTCGGTTGAGGATCAACATGGAATGCTCCTTGCGGGGTAGGCCCCGGCTGCCGAAGCAGCCGGGGCAGGGCGATCAACGCTGGCTCGCGCCCTTGCTCGCACCCTTGGTCGTCTTGCCCTTGACCTTGGAGCTCACCTTGGCGGTGGACTTGGCCGTACCCTTCTTCGCGGCGCGGGCGCGGCGCGGCTTCACCGGGGCGTCTTCCGCCTCAACCTCGTCCGCCACCGGGATCGGACAGCGGTACAGCTGCTCCGGCGTCCAGTCCGCGCACTCGCGGGCAGCGACCTCGCACAGGTCTCCCTTCTTGAGCTTTTCCAGCTCCGCGACTTTCGCCGCCGGGTTAGCGGACTGGATCGCCGCCAGAATCTGCGCCTTGCTGATGAGGCCGAACCATTCCGCCGTCGGGGTGAAGTGCTGCGCCATGTCGATGCCCAACGCGGCCATCGCGGTCTCGTTGCGAGATAGGGCACGCTTGGCGCTTACGTCGACCGTGGTGACCTTGGCAACCGTTGCGACGATCCGTTCGATCAGCGCGGGCGTGTCCAGCGCGAGCAGCGACTCCAGAGCCTCGCCCTCGCTCTCGTCCGTGTCGAGGGAGGCCAGCTCTGGGTTGAAGGGCACCGTCCCCGTGCGAACGCTGCACGTCCCGCCCTCAACCTCCGACTGCGTGAGCTGGGAGAGCAGCATGGCGAGGGCCACGCGCGGATTGCCCACCATCGCGGCGCGCAGGGCCGCCGTTTCGGCCGCCGCCAACTGCTGCAGGGCGCGTTCGCTCAGCCCGTCCGACTTGCGACCGGCCACCGCCGTCTCACGCCCGCCCATCACGCTCACCCCGCCGTGCTCGCGGGCCGCCGCGTCAAGCGGGCGGCGATCTTCGCGCCGGACCAGACCGCGACGAATCTCCAGCCCACCGTCATGGCCGAGAGTGACGATGGCACCGCCGTAGGCCTTCTGCTGCGGGGTGAAGTCCTGTCGCGCTTCCATCGCCGCGCTGAGAGCGTCCTGGGCCGCATCGACTGCCGCCGAGGCCGTGTCCCACGCCTCGTTGTCGCTGTCTTCGTCGCTGTTCTCCAAGGCCTCCAGAACGCCCTCCGCCTGCTCCAGCGCAGCGGCCAGCGCGGCTTCGTGCGCGGCCTCCGCCTCGGTGGGATCACGCAACACCGGCTGGGTCGTGCCGAGCGCGTTCAGACGCTCATAGACGCGATCGGTCACCACATCCACCCACGCCCACCCCTCGGCTTGCACCTCGGCAGCCGTGGCCTCGAGCTTTTCCATCACCATCTGTTCGAACAGAGCCGGATCGATCAGGTAGACCGCATCGCTGAATAGGTCGCGTTCCACCGCGCCGCCCGCCGCTTCGTACTCCGCGACGCTCACCAGTGCCGTGCGGCGATCACGGGTCGCGTTGATCTTTGCTTCGCTCAGTGCGCGACGGATGGCGTCAGGAGAGCGCTGCCAGCGGGGAACATCGAACCACAGGGCCTTCTGGCGTTCGTGGTCATCGGTGCCGGCCAGCGCCATCAGCGCGTCGAGGGACGGGGCGTTCTCGCCACCCTCGCGGTAGAGCGCCATGATTTCCGGGGCGACGGCAGCCAGCTTCAAGCGGCGCTGCACATCGCGCGGCGTGCAACCGAACGCACAGGCGATCTGATCGAGAGTCTTTCCCTGGGCGACGAGGCGGGCGAAGGCGTCGAACTCGTCCGCCGGGTGCATGCCCTCACGCTGCACGTTCTCCGAGAGCGAGAGTGCGGCAGCGGCTTCGCGGGAAATCAGGTTGCATTCGACTTCATCCTCGGCATCCATTCGGCCGTCTTCCACGGCGAGTTGGAGGGCGCGAAGGCGACGGCCACCGGCGACGACGCCATAGGTGCCATCGTCGTTGGCTTCGACGGTCAGCGGGTTGATCAGGCCCACCACGCAAATGCTGTCGGACAGCGCGGAAATCGCTTCGGCGTCCGGGGCGATCTTGCGGACGTTGGCGGACGAGAGAACGAGGGTGCGGATCGGGGTAGTGATGCGGTTCATGGGGACTCTCCGTAGATGGGAAGGGGGGTTAAGCGCTGAGGTGGTGAAGGGAGGACGCGACTTGACGGGCTTTCGGGTGGCGGCAGTGCAGTTCGATCTGTGCGGCGAACGTTGCGAGGCTCGTCAGGTGGTTGCGGGTGAGGAGGAAGCCGAAGTCGGTGACGGCGAGTCGCAGCATTTCGGCGTCGTGCTTGGTGGTTTCGCGGACAGGCTTGGCGATCACGCGATGCTGGTGACGCATCACGTAGCCCGCAGGCAGGGCGATGGGGTGGGTCGTGCTCATGCGGCCACCGGCTCAAGGGCAAGGCCGGAAACGCGGATGCGCTCTTGGCGGGTGTTGGTGATGCACTCGCCGGTGAACTGCGCGAGGAACAGGTCGGCCAGGACGCGCGGCCACGTGTCGGCGTCGTGCTTCTGGCTGGTCTTGATGACCGAGCCTTTCAAGGCCCCGGTCTGGATGTGCTGGTAGAACGCGATCTGGCGCATGGGGTTCTCCATTTCAGTGGGAGCGGCGAATCGAACGGACCGTCCACGGCCCTTTCGACGGATCGGACGCACACCCTCGACGGGCGTTGTCCAAGGCGACGGAACCCGCTTCTTCCGGGCATTCCGCTTTCACCCGAAAGAGCCTCTGGCTCTCGGCCGTAGCCCCTTCCAGCAGCACCATCCACACGGTTTCGCGCTGCTCCACCCATGCTTTGCTAGATGCTCGAGCCGGCTCTTGGGGCCTGAGGCCGTTGCTCTTGCTACCTGCTGCTGAGTGGGACATCGCAAACCTCCGTGGTGTGCTGTTAGGGGCCATGCTTCGCTGAGTGCCGTCGCCGTAAGGCCCCCGCTGCGCGGGCGGATCAGCGAGCGATCAAGGGCGGCGAAGCCGGCGACAGCGAACCCTTGAACGCGAGCGAGCCCGCGCTAGGGAATCGGCCGATCGGCAAGGCACCAGCAAGCAAGAACAGCCCCGGCACCACGGAAGGAACGCGGTGGCCAACAGCGGGCGGCGCGAAGCAACGCCCGCAGGCCTGAGGACCACGTCCGCCCGCAAAGCGGGCAGGGCACTACCCCTGCATCCGACGCCGTCGGCGTCCCCTGCAACGCGTCGAAGATCTCGCCGGCCTCGCCGGCGTGAGACCGCTTCGATGCGACCCCATCCCTGGCTTGCCCACCTCCGCCCACCGCCGTCCACGGCCGGCGGCTACCGCCGGCCGTGGACGGCGGGGACAAGCCATGCAGCCAGCGGCCCAGCTCGGGCGACGACATAGAGACCAATGAAAAACGTCGCACCGTCAGGGGCTTACGCGACTTGTAGGTGAAAATCTGGCCTATCCCTGCCAATCGAGTGCAACAGGCTTTCCGGCGCAGCCTTCCGAACCCTGAGGCAGGCGGTAAGCTGGAAACCCCCGACATGGAGTCCCGACATGGCGTTGATCACGCTCATTGGCTTGTTTGTCTTTGCTGTAACGATGTGGGTCATCGCCCAGGCGATCACGCGACTCGCCGATGCCCTTCGAAGCGGCTTGTCCGATATCGCATCGGCCATCCGAGACACCGCCGGCACGAAGTAGCCGACCCTCAGCGTGGTCCCGCAGGGCCGGCAAGCGGAGCGCGCAGCGTCGGCCTCGGCCGACGCGGAGGGCGAAGACGCTCAGGCCCGAAGGGTCGAGACGCCTCGCGGCTCGATCGGCCCCGACCGAGCGTCGGCCCGAAGGGCGCCCCTAACGCAGAAACGTGCAACCCACTCTAATTCGCGCACGGTTAGCCCGCGTTGCGTCCCAAGAGATCAGGTTGACTAGCCACTTCACCCACCATCGATTCGACCAATGAACACCCAAGCCGAAGCCTGTCCCTTCTGCCACACCCCCGTTCCGGCTGGCGCCGTCGTCTGTGCGGGCTGCCACGCCTTCAAGTCGAACATTGCTCGCGCCAAGCGCTTGAGCGGCACGCTGGCTTTCGCCTGGGTGGCTTGGCTCATCGTCTCTGGGCTCTTGCTCAATGGCCTTATTCAAGATTTCACAGCCAAGGACGCGCTGGGTTTCCTCGGCGTGCTGGGCGTCGGCGGGCTCGCGCTGTACCTGATCACGCGATGGGCACTGCAGGTCAAGTGGTGGCGGCGCATGTAGGGCACAGCTTTCTCCGAACGACGTTCCGCCGTCCCACTCTCCTGTCATCACGAGGGCACACAGATGTACACCCATCACTATGCCGGCATTCACGGACAACCCTCGCAGTGCAATATTTGCTTTGGCCAGATCAACGGCCAGCCTGCGATTGTTTTTCACCAGACCAACCTGACCGGGACCAGCATCACCAACGTCATCGAAGATCTGTCCACATATGCAATGAACGCCCATTTCAAGGGAGTCGATCCAAAGACGATCATCGTTATCGAGCACTACAATCCCCAGCTCAATCCGATCGCACAGTGGCAACGTGTGACGTTCGAGATCGCTGAGCTTGTCGATGATCGAGGCTTCGTAGAGAAAGTGCTCGACACGGCCTTAGCTTTCGCTCGCAAACCCCGAGCCAAGAGGACGGTCGTCGCTAAGCCCCAATGGCGCCCCGTGACGCCTGAGATGCAGGCGCTAGCAGCCCAAGTGCCCTAGTCATTACGACGTTCGCCCCCCCCCAACGCTACTGCTGAGCCCGCCGCCCCGATGCGATACCGGATCAACAGCAAAGACGTACCAACGGACCCTATCGCGGCCATGTCCGCGCTGAAGGCAGCGTATGCGAAGAAGCAGCGTGTCGAGTGCCTGTGCACCGACCCTCCGGCGCCGTGTTACCTCGCGAAGATCGGTGAAGCCATCATCGTGAAGCGCATGCCGAACACCGGCGCAAAGCACGATCCCGAGTGCGAGCACTACGAGGCCCCGCCCGAGCTGTCGGGCCGCGGCGAAGTGGAGGGGAGCGCGATCAAGGAGAACGCGGAGGAGGGTACCACCGAACTTCGGCTCGGCTTTCCTCTCTCCAAGGTGGCAGGGAGAGCGCCGCCGGCACCGAGCGGCACGGAGAAGACTGAGGGCGATGTCGTCGTCGAAAAGGGGAAGCTGAGCCTGCAAGCGACGCTCCACTACCTGTGGGAGCAAGCGGGATTCAACCGCTGGCAGCCGACGTTCGAGGGCAAACGTCGCTGGGGGACGATTCACAAGTACCTGCTCGAGGCGGCCGCAGGAAAGCAAGCAAAGCGCCGCAACCTGTCGGACGTCCTTTTCGTCCCTGAGCCTTTCTCGGTGGACCACGCCGACGAGATTTACGCGAAGCGTCGTCGGCGTTTCGCCGAGCTGCGACCCGAGAAGAACAGCTTGTTCCTCGTCGTTGCCCCTTTCAAGGAACTCTCCCCATCGCAGTTCGGCATGAAGCTGGTGCTCAAGCACATGCCCGGTAAGCAGGAACCCCTGTACCTCAGCGCGAAGGCAGGGGAAGCCCTTACCAAGCGCTACACGGGGATGATGCAACTGGCGCAGGCGCTCGAGGGGTCGCAGATCTTGGTCATCGCTACCGTCCAACAGGCAGAGAGCGGGGTACTGAACGCCGACACTGTCGCGATGATGTTGGTCGACAAGCACTTCCTGCCCGTGGATAGCTTCGAGGACGCTGATCTCACATCGGCACTGGTCGCGGGCGGCCGTCGCTTCGTGAAGGGCCTCCGTTACAACTTGGCGCGATCGACACCCATGGCGACGCTGCAACTCACGGACGTTGCGGGGTCACTGGCGATGTACCTCGTCCCGAGGGACGCCGACGAACACTATCGACCTAGGCTCGAAGGCCTCATTGCGGAGTCAGAGATCCCGTCATGGGTTTGGGAGTCAACCGAGCCGATGCCACCGATTCCGCCCGCCTCATCCCGGGAACCATGGAATCAAGTGGGCGATCCGCGCTGATTGCAGCGTAGGACCGAGCGGCGTACCTTGATGGCTGCGTCGCAGCCTATGCGACGTGTGCTGTCGACTATGCCAAGGACCTGGCTCTCGAACACCGCCAGGTGTCCTCATTCACAGGGAAGAGTTCACATGCGCTTTGCTGTCATCCTCGTTCTGCTGACCCTCGCTGGCTGTGCTTCGACGCCTCGCGTCGCCTACGTGCCACCGACCGCGACGTTCCGTGGCGTCACCTCCGATGAATTCCGCGCTGAGATGATCCAGCGCTGCGTCAGAAACGGCGCAACTCCGACGGTCAATACCGAAAGTCAGCTGGTTTGCGCCAAGCCGATGGACGACAGCATGGGGTCGTTGATGTTCCGCGCCCTCGCCACCCCGCAGTATTCAACTAACCCGTTGGTCCAGGTCCGCTTCAACATGGCAAGGATGGGTTCCGACCTGATCGTGGTGACGGACTTCTACTACGAGTTCGAGACCGCATACGGCCAAAAGAACGTCCAGCCGATCCAGAATGGCCAATCTGCAGCTGACACCCAGCGCACCCTAGATGAACTGAAGTCAAAGCTCGAGGCCGCCAAAGCGACGACGTCCGTTGATGCGCCGTTGCCGGCAGCCTCCGCGGTGCCGGCACCCAACCAAACGGCGCCAGCGCCCAAGCCGGCCTCCGTGGTCACGAGTAGCGACGGCTACCTTGGTGCCGCTCGCGCTTTCGCCAATCAATACACGTGCAGCTCCGACTTGAAGCTCGAGTCCAAAGAGGGAGACCGTGAGGTGTACGAAACGGCCTGCCCGAGCGGCCCCATGAAGATCGAATGCTGGTCCGGCATCTGCCGGCAGATCTTCTGAGACTGCACAACCAGGTGAGTCGAATGAAGATTGCTCGAGTGTTCGCCCTGCTAATGGGGTTCATGGCCTCCCCCTCGGCGACGGCGCAAGGGGCTTATCAGGAGGACATTGCCCGCATTCACGACAGCTCCGGGGTCGTATCGGTCACCTATGAGGAGAGGGGAGGGCGGAAGCTTCTTGGCCTGCACGGCGCGGACGAGCACGTGGTCAACTTCGTTCGCATCGAGCTGTCCAAGGGCGAGGCCACGCGACTGGCGGGGCAGATCACATCAGTAGTACAGAAGATTCGCGAGACGGGCGAGACGAGCACCGATAAGGGCCTCCGCGAGGTCTTGGTGTTTCGAGGTCGCGGAGGCGTCTTCAAGATCACTGTTGCGAGCGGTCGCTATCCCAGCGTTAGCTTCGCGGATCAACACGCCATCGACTACGCGTGGATTGGCCTGGATCTGGATGAGATCGAGAAGATTGCTCAAGCCCTCAATGACGGCGCTTCGCGCCTGTAGTACCTAATCGCATCCATGAACTCAATCCTCAGCCGACTCGCCGTTCCGACAGTTCGCCGCCAAGTTTTCTACAGCTTCCACTATGCGAACGACGCATTTCGCGTGCAGCAGATTCGAAACATCGGCGCCATCGATGGAAACGCCCCCTGCTCATCTAACGATTGGGAGAGCGTGAAGAGGTCGGGCGACGCTTCGATCCAGAGATGGATCGATGATGCAATGAATTACCGAAGCTGTGTCGTCGTGCTCATTGGCTCAGAGACCGCAACACGCAAATGGGTTGACTACGAAATTCGCAAGGCGTGGGACGAGAGTAGGGGTCTTTTCGGCATCTACATCCATAATCTCAACTGCCCTCGTCAAGGCCGATGCATGAAGGGCCCCAATCCCTTCGAGAGCGTCCTGTTGAGGAACGGACAGCGCTTGTCGGAGCGGGTTCGCTGCTACGATCCAGGCGTCGATGCTTACAACACCATCGCCCAAAACATGAGCCGCTGGATTGATCTAGCGATTCAAGAGAAGCGAGCATGAGTGATCAGCAGCCCTCTGAGTCAGCCGTCCAGGCCCACCTGACGATGCTTCAGTCTGTGGTCCAGCGGATGGCAGCCAACTCCGCCGCTTGCAAGACGTGGTGCATCACCATTGTCAGTGCCGTCATCGTGGCCGTCGCCGACAAGCCGAATGAAGAGCTGCTTCTTATTGCCTTCGTCCCGATACCTGCATTCCTGATTCTCGACGTCTACTACCTCGGGCTCGAACGAGGTTTCAGGGACTCGTACAACACGTTTGTGAGTCGCCATTGCGCTGGCACATTGCGTACCGAGGACATCTACTGCATTAGCCCATCGAAGGACGTCAGGTGGCTTCAAATGGAGGCTATTTCGTCCTTCTCCATCTGGGGCTTCTACGCTCCGCTCGCAATTCTCGTTGCCATAGTTCGCTCGGTAGTCTCGTAGTCGGCCTCCCACCACTACACATAGTCCGGCCGATCAGTCGCTGGTAGTGTGTCCTGCCCCCCCCCCCCCCGGCCCCCCCACCGGTGTCATGTCGCAACTAAACGAAGACCTGCGCGTCGTTCTCGGTTTGGACGGTGAAGCAAGCCGAAAAGCAGTCACCCCCCGCCTCATCGTCCGAAGGTGCAACGGCACCGATAGGTCCGGCGGGGCCATTGCGATCGCGTCGCTGATTGTGGTCGATGGAAGCCTACTCACCGCACCAGTCGACGTTAGGCAAGCGGTTCTGGCTCATGAGCTGGGGCACATTCGCCTTGGCCACACCGCGGCAATGAGTTCGGCTTTCGTCGCCGCCGCGCTGTACGCCGCTTCCTCCATTCTGAATCCACCCACGCCTGTCTGGGTGCTCGTCAATTGCGCCTTGTTGTGCGCCCTGGGCGCATTCGCTCTTTGGGCAACTCGCCCGGCACGAGAGTTCGAGGCGGATCGCTACGCAGCCACGATCGTCGGAAGGGAGGCAGTCGCCAGGGCGCTTCGGTGGTCAATCGGCTCGGAGCCGCCCAGCCCGCTGGCATCAAGGCGTCTGGCGGTGCTCGAGGCCCCGGCGCTCCAGTAATTGCCCTGCGCACCAAAACAGGCTTTGTGCACCAGTTTGCCGGCCGGCCGGGCCTACAAAATGTCCATTTTTACTTTTCTTGTATTTGGTGCGCCGCAACATAAGAACGATTATGCGAACTGTGACATCCTTTGATGCACAGTTGTGCGCTGCGGCACTTGACAAACGTGAACGCTCAGAGGCGAAAAAGGCCTCGGCCTACACCTGAACGTTAGAAAACTGTGAGAGGATGCGCAGGTCGGCAGCGACGTGGGAGCCCCCGCCTACGTTTGACTGTGACATGGAAGCCCCCCAGACTGCACAAATGCACACTTTTACACCCCCCCAAGGCCCCGCCCCCCGGCGCCTTCTATCCAGCCTCTTCTTGCTGATCCCGCTCCTTTCCAGCGGCAGCCTTTCCGCGCAGACCAGTGCTGTAGATCGCGCGGTGGACGAGGCAATTGCAGAAGCGAACGCCAGAATCGCTGCCGGCGAGTCCGCCGAAGACGTAGAAAAAGCCCTTTTTGCGCGTATGCGGGCACTGGGTATTGCGCCAACCCCAGTGCTCCCCGCCAGCCACGTCTTTGGCTCGAACCGCGAAACACGCAGCGTCTGGGACCGTGACAGCGGGGCCGAGACCCGCCCGGAGCCTGCCAAACTCGACGGCACCGAGGCTTACGGATTGCCCGAGAACCATGGCCAACCCCACCAAGACCGTGCAGCTCAAGCTGCCGGTTTCCCTCCTGCGTCGCGACGGGACGATCTTCGAATCGGAGCTCGTGACGATGCTCCGCGACAACCTGATCACGCAGCTCGTGATCGTCGCGAGTCCTCGCGGGTTCTCAGTCCGCGCCCTTCCGAAGTTCAGCACCTCGTTCGTGGTGCTGATCGGCACGCGTCACAAGGAGGAGCGGCATTACAAGAACCTTGATCGCTTGTACCGAGCACTAGCACCCAGCAACACCCTACCCCCCACCCTCCTCATTACGGAGCCTCCACCATGAAGTCCACGCAATCCCTGTCGTTCCTGATTTCGGCGGTCATCGCGGCCGCCCTGCTCTTCCTCCCCGAAGCCGTCCTCGCGCAAGGCGGCTTCGCGAATGCCCAGGCCCAGGGCACCGCGATGTTCAACTTCCTCATCTGGGGCCTGCGCATCGTCTGCATCCTCGCGATCGTCGTCATCGGCGGCATGATCGCTCTCGACAAGACCGACTGGACGACGGCTGGTAAGGCGTTCGTCGGCGTTCTCGTCGCGGGTGCTGCGACCGAGATCGTCAACGCCGTCTGGGGCAACCCGACGACCTAACCATGAGCGATCCCCTGTTCGGCGGCCTTCGCCGCCCCGGCACCGTGTGGGGAATTCCGGTTCCAGCATTGCTCTTGATCATGATGCTGGGTTCGTTCTCCTTCATCCTCACGATCAGCTTCCGCATGGGCCTCGTGGCCGGTTTCGCGGTGCTGATGCTGACCGCGCTCGCGGCCCTTGGGGCGCGAATCGCCGCCGCGCAGGACGCTCGGATCTTCGAGTATTGGGGCCTGTGGTTTCAGACCACAGGCGCCAACCGTGGTCGCCGCTTCTGGAAGGCGGCGACCTACTCCCCCCTGAAGAACCGGAAGCGCTATGACCTTGCTGACTAACCTCAAGCAGGCGATGGCCGATCGTTTCGCCGGCGATCGCATCCCCTACGGAGCGCATCTTTCTCCGCACAACGTCAGCACCGACAAGGGCGACGTCGTTACGGTCTTCAAGCTCGTGGGCGTAAGCCACGAAGCCGCGGACGACGAAGATCTTCTGACTTGGCATGAAATCCTGTCGGGATTCATCCGCGGCATCGGCAGCGATCAGGTGGCCATTTGGTCGCACACCGTCCGGAAGTTTGAATCCGCCTATCCCGACGGCGACTTCGAGGCTGGCACGTTCGCTGATCGCTTGAATGAGCGGTACCGCAAGTCCCTTGCCGGCACACAGATGCTCGTCAACGAGCACTACGTCACCCTCGTCTATCGCCACCCCTCACAGCTCATCAAGGGACGCGCTTCCGAAGAGGCGGCCCGTGAGGAGATTCGCGAGAAGAACAAGAACATCGACGATCTGGCCTCCCAGCTGATGGCGTCGCTCGATCGTTGGTCCCCAAGCCGACTCGGCATCTACACCAAGGGCAATGTTCGCTACAGCGAGGTCGCGGAGTTTTTCGCGCTCCTGCTCAACGGCGAGCACACCCCGGTCCCCATCCCGCGAGGCCCGCTCCGATACGGGATGATGGCCTGCCGCCCGTTCTTTGGCATCGAGTCGGCCGAGCTAAGGCACGCCAACCATTCCCGCTACTTGGCCGCGGTCGGCGTCAATGAAGACCCCGAATCTACCGAGCCGGGCAAGCTCAACATCCTGCTGACCCAGCCCTTCCCGTTCGTCCTGGTGCAGTCGTTCTCCTGCTTGAGCAAATCCAAGGCCGAAGCGGCCATGAAGGCGCAGCAGCGCCGTCTGCTCAACACGAAGGACGCCGGCGAGTCCCAGATTGACGACATCAACTCGGCGCTCGATGACCTGATTTCAGGTCGAATCACCCTCGGCGAGCACCACCTCAACCTTTTCGTCATCGCCGACGACCGCGCTCAGCTCGGCAAGAACGCGGCGATGGCAGTCGCGGCGCTCACTGAGGAGGGCTTCAAGGCCCTGCGCGAAGACCTGTGCCTCGAGGCAGCCTATTGGGCTCAGCTTCCGGGCGTCTTCAACCTCCGCCCCAGGAAGAGCCCGCTCACCAACCGCAACTACGCGGGACTGGCGAGCATGCACAACTATCCGAGCGGGAAGGCGAAGGGCAATCAGTGGGGTGATGCTCTTACCCTCCTGAAGACCAACAGCGGCACCCCCTTCTACTTCAACCTCCACCTCCCCACCCGCAAGAAGGTGAACGAGGACGAGGTGGATGACCGGGTCGCTGGCCACACACTCATGCTCGGCCCGACTGGCGCGGGCAAGACGGTGGTTCAGACGTTCCTCCTGGCGCAGGCCGAGAAGTACAAGCCCACCGTTTTCTCCTTCGACAAGGACCAAGGCCAGGAGATCTTCATCCGGGCGATGGGGGGGCGCTACTTCAACTTGAAGATGGGTGAGCCGACGGGCTTCAACCCGTTCGATGCACCCGATACCCCCGCTCAGAGGCTCATGGTGGAAGCGCTAGTGAAGCGCTGCGCCGGGGGCGGCCCCCTATCCGCCTCCCGGGAAGCGGAGTTGACTCGCGCCGTCGCCGGACTTTTCGGCCTCCCGCAGGACCAGCGCCAGTTCGGCTCACTTCTCGATTTCCTCGATGTGACCGACCCGGACGGACTCGCGGCTCGGCTGAACAAGTGGACACGGCGGGGCGAGGGATCGCTGGCATTCGTCTTCGACAATCCGAGCGATCGGATTTCGTTGTCGGGGAACCGCTACTTCGGCTTCGACATGACGGCCTTCCTCGACAATGACGATGTCCGGTCTCCGGCCGTCATGTACCTCTTCCATCGCATGGAGGAGCTGATCGACGGCCGCCGCTTCATCGGGAACATGGACGAATTCTGGAAGCTATTGCTCGACGAATACTTCAAAACCAAAGCGCTCGACGCAGTGAAGACTTGGCGTAAGCGCAACGCGCTGGCGATGTTCGGAACGCAGAGCCCGCAGGATGTTCTAAGCAGCGACATCAGCAGCGCTCTGATCGAGCAGTGTGTCACGCAGCTGTACCTCCCGAATCCGAAGGCGCGAACCGAGGACTACATCGACGGGTTCAAGCTTTCGCGTCGCGAGTACCAGATCGTCCGCGAGGACATGGTTCGCGACAACATCCGAGGTTTTCTCGCAAAGCAGGGCGCCAACGCCTGCATCTGCGAGCTCAATCTTCGCGGCTTCGACGATGAACTTGCAGTGCTGTCGTCTACTGCAACGACGGTTGAGCTCGCTCAGCGAGCGATCCGTCAGACGAGCGACGACCCCTCCACGTGGCTCCCGGTCTTCCAATCCATGAGGCGATCCGTATGACCAAGCTGAAAGCCCTCTCCGTTGGCGTGCTCCTCGCATTCGCCATCGGCGCTCCCCAAAACGACGCGGTGGCCATGACGGTCATCGATCCGACCAACCTGGCGCAGAACGTCGCTCAAGTGTCCAAGGCCGTCCAGCAGATCCAAGAGCTCCAAGCGCAGCTTGAGCAGGCGCGTCAGATCTATGGGAAAGCAAAGGAACAGGTTGACGCCATCACTGGCGGCCGTGGCATGGAGATGCTTCTTAACCAGGCCGTCCGCGACTACATCCCTGCCGATGCCCACGACGTGTGGAATCTTGTCGAGTCGCTCGAGGACATCCGAGCGTCGGTCGATGCGATCAAGGAGCAGCAGGGCCTCTGGTCGGCGAACTCGATGGAATGGAATGACGGCGTCGCAGCAGGTCTTCGCGAGTCCTACAGCGACGACGCCGATCTGATCGCCGCCGGCATTGCAGAAGCCGAGTCTATCCACAACGCACTTGAAGACCGGTTCGACAATATCGACGAGCTGGTCCAGAAGATCGGCGATGCCGACGACGCCAAGGCGATTGCGGACCTCAATGCTCGCATCAGCGCCGAGAACGCTTTCCTTCAGTCGGAAGTTCTCAGGATGCAGTCGATGATGTTGTTGATCGAGCAGAAAGAGAAGGCCGAATCTGCGAAGTCGCGGCAAGAAATGATCAACGCTTACGGCGGCAGTTACGCGCCCGCCGGCTGATCAATTGGGGCCGCCCAGTCCCAAGGCGGCCCAACTCCTTGGAGCTCCACATGAAGAATCTGATTGCCGTCACGCTCGCCCTCCTGGCCCTTACCGCTTGCCAGCGCGGAGTTCCCGAGATTTGGCCACGAACATACGCGGAGTACCAAGCCATGACGGCCGAACAAAAAGCGGACATCAAGGCGAATTGCACCAAGCACGGCGACTTCATGAAGGGGATTCCACTCCCCTCATGCTTTCTCGCCAATCCAATCATGGTTCGGAACAACGCCGAGGCTGAACAGCTCTACGCAGCCCGGCTTCGCGAGTGGGAAGCCTACAAGAACGCTCAGTGAGGTAACCCATGTCAGCGCCGATGATCTACCAGTTCCTATGGGACGGGGTTGATCCGATCCTTACCAACTTCATTACTGGCGGCGCGAACGCCGTAATGGATATTGTCCGTCCAATTGGAATGACCTTCACGGCGGTATACGTCGTTTGGTGGGCCGTCGGCGTTGCTCTCGACCGTATCTCTGAGCCCCTACAAGACGGGATCATTCGCCTGTTTAGGATGGCGATCATCATCACGATCGCGTTTACCGGCGGCTACTACCTCAACAACATAGTCCCGTTTGCACTCAACGCCCCATCCGAACTCGCGACGGCCGTCATCACCGCCGGGGCGCCCGCAGGAGCCTCGTTCGGAACGCCAAGCAGCGTTCCAAACATGCTTGATGAGGCTCTCGGGAAGGGTTGGGACGCAGGCTTCAAGCTGTTCCAGATCTATGCAAACGCGAGCGGAATCGAAGCATCGATCAAGGCAATACCGTTTGCGCTCATCGGCATCTTCGTTCTGATCATCTCTTTGCTCTTCACGGGCATCGCCGCGGCACTCCTCTTCACGACACAGATCGCCCTTAGCATTCTCCTGGCGCTCGGCCCACTGTTCATCATGCTGGCGATTTGGGAGAGCACTACCAAGTTCTTCGAGTCTTGGGTCGCACAGACGGCGAACTTCATGCTTTTGTTCGTCATCGTCGGCTGCGTTCTCGCAATCACCTTCTCGTTCTACAACCAGTATGCCGATCTGGTCGCCGCTGCGGCTGGTGATCTCGGATCTTCCGCCCAGATCGGTGAAGCACTCTGGAGTTCCGTGAAGCTGCTCGGCTTCACCATCCTCTGCGGTGGCGTATTCACCATGTCGTCGATGCTTGCGTCTGGTCTCGCCGGCGGCGTCGCCGCGTCGATGGGTGGTGTCGCCGGCATGGCCGCTCGCGCTGGCATGGCCGGTGTTTCCGGGGCCGCCGGAGCGGTAGCGGGTAGCGGAAGCTCGAATCAACGTGGCCGCGGATCGGACAACAAGGGCCTCAGCCAGGCCCGCCGCGATCGCTTCACCACTGGCAAAGCCGGCGTTGGCGATCGCGTCGCTGATCGCCTCGCCTCCGGCGGTGCCGCTCGCGCCCTCCGCGCTGCCAGAAACACCTTCCGTCGTCCCAACTCTGCGTCCTCGAGGTAATCCCCCCATGCGTCTACGCGTCTTTGCAGCCATCGCCTTGGTGGCTCTCCTCGCCGGCTGCGCGGCCAAGAAGCCGCCGCGCTGCACTGGCGACTTCACTCCCCTGCCCTCGAACACCCACCCCCACGGTGAAGCCCATGAGTAAGGACGTTGACGCAATCCTCGATCGCGGCGTTTCCTGGGAAGTCGACACTGCACTGCGGGCTAGGCGTTCTGAGCGTCGCGCGTGGCTCACGGTCTGGATTCTCGCGGTCTTGCTCGTCGCAGCCATTACGGCGGTTGCGCTTCTCACTCCGCTCAAAGAGATTCAGACCGTCATCCTGCGTGTGAATGACACGACGGGCGTTGTCGATACGGTTGTGACGAACCAACCCGTCGTCGCAGGCACGAACGAAGTTCTGGACAAGTATTGGCTCTCCCAATACGTCAATGCCCGCGAGGAGTATTCCCTCGCGTTGGTCTATGACAATTACCAGAAAGTGCGGCTGATGAGCACCGCACCCATCGGAAAGGCGGTGTACGAGTACGTTCGACCTGAGAATCCCCGCAGCCCGATTAAGGTCATCGGCCAAGGGACGATTGAGGCTCGCATAACGTCGATCTCCTTCCTCGCCCACAACGTCGGCGTCGTCCGCTTCGAGCGGACTCAGCGCGATGCGGGTGGCGACGGCCGCACTACCCGTCACATCGCCACGATCACGTTCGATTATCTCGCTCCGCCGCTCGACGAGGCCGACCGTCGCATTAACCCGATTGGCTTTCAGGTTTCGGATTACCGAATCGACGATGAGGCCGTGGTCTCGGGGAGCGTTCGCTAATGCGCTCCGCCACCCCGCTTGCCTTCGCCATCGGCGCTCTTTTGGTCGCAGTTCCTTCGGCTGCCTATGCCGAATCCGTTCCTCAGCGAATTTCGGCCGACCATCGCGTTCGGTTCATCGTCTACAACCCTGACGATGTGATCCGTCTCAACGGTCATTTTGGCTACGCCACTCACGTTCAGTTCGCTGACGGAGAGGAAGTCACTGATCTCGCCTCCGGCGACTCGGAAGCATGGGACATCGTCGACAGCGCCCACCATCTCTTCATCAAGCCGAAAGGCGACAAAGCAGACACCAACCTTACGGTGGTGACGAATCGCCGGGTTTACCACTTCTTCCTCACCGCCCACGAACCTCAGTCGCCTCGCGCGGCAGACATGGCTTTCCATATCCGGTTCCGTTACCCGGATGAGGAAGCGGCCCGCGTCGCACAGGCCGCGGCGGACGCCGCTGCACGCGCCGAGGCCGCGAGGGCCCGGGATGCCCTATTCGAGGAGCCCGCCTGCAACAACACAAACTATTGGGCAGCCGGAGAAAGCTCGCTTCTGCCGACCGAGGTCTGTGACGACGGGCGCTTTACCTACCTACGCTTCCCCGGCGCTCAGCAGGTCCCGGCCATTTACACCGTGAATGCTGACGGCACGGAGTCGCTGATCAACGGCACGATGCGCGGCGATGAGTTCGTCATCCAGGGTGTCGGCCGGAAGCTTGTTCTTCGTCGTGGCCGCTCTGTTGCTTGCTTGGAAAATCGATCGTTTGACGCCATCGGTGTCGAAAACACGAACGCCACCCGCAGCGACCAAGTGAAGCGTGTCGGCCCCACCGCCGGCGAGCCTATCGGTTCCCCGGCGTCCTCCCTCAACCCCCCTGCCGACACTCCGAGTGAGTCGACCCGCCATGACTGATACCACGCAAGAGCGCGGCATCCCCTCCATCAGCACGGAGAAGCGCCGCGGGGGCAACAACAAATGGGTCTTCCTGATCGGGGGTCTGATCACGGTCGCCATCGTCGCTGGCGGACTTTTCTGGCTTTCCAGCGTCATTCAAGCCCAGCGCGCGGCCCGCGTCGCACAGCCCGTAGAGGAGGAGGCGGTTCGCGCAGCGGCTCCCGATCTCAAGCGCTCGGACATCATTGCAGCGACCCCTCCAGCGGAGCGCCCCGATGCCTCGGCACCGGGTACCGGCACCCCTCCGCCGCCGCCACCCCAAGCCCGGAGCAACCCACAGCAACTCACGCCAGAGGAACAGGCCGCGCTTGCCATCAAGCAGCGCCGTCGCTCTGGTGAAGTGATTGTAGGCAACGGTGCCGACGCCTCCGGCTTCCCGCCACCCCCCTCCCCGCCGCGTCCCGCCGAGAACGATCCGATGATGGCGGCGCTCCAGGCTTCGCTGGCTGGCGGTCAGCCCCAGCAGCCCGTCAGATCGTCGCTGGAACAAGCGCTTTCCTCGTCCGTCACTAGCGGCGTTAGCGCGTCGCGCTTGCGTGATCCGAACATGATGATCACTCAGGGCATGTTCTTGGACTGCACGCTCCAGACAGCAATTTCGTCCGTGGTCCCCGGGCTGACCACGTGCGTGCTGGCCAACAACGTGTATTCGACCAACGGCGCGGTGCTGCTCCTCGAGCGCGGGTCCCGCGTCGTCGGCCAGTACCAGTCTGGCCAGCTTCGGCAGGGCATGAACCGCATCTTTGTGCTGTGGACACGCGTCGAAACGCCGTCCGGTGTCGTCATCCAGCTCGATTCGCCCGGCACGGATAGCCTTGGTCGCTCGGGCATGGATGGCCATGTCAACAACCACTTCTGGCAACGCTTTGGCTCGGCAATGCTGATTTCTGTGGTCGATGACGTCGCTCAATATGCAGCTGATCGTCAGTCCAACAGCGACAGCATCCGATTCGAGAGTACGGGCGATGCAACTCAGGACGCGGCATCGATCATCGTCGAGAACACGGTCAACATGCCGCCAACGTTGACCAAGAATCCGGGTGAGCTGATCAACATCACCGTCGCCCGCGATTTGGACTTCGGCTCCGTCTACTCACTCACGCCGGCCACAACACAATGAACCCGCATAACGGCACCATCGAGCTCGGTTCCGACGCGGCTGTCGAGAAGTTCTTCGAGAATCCGCCGCCCCCCGGCGCTACGTCAGCTACCCCGGGGCTGCACATGCAGACCCCGCCGTCCTCTTTGGCGTTCTACTTCTCGCCCATCCGGCCTCTTCTCGAGAGACCTGGCGTCACCGAGGTTTGCATCAATCGACCTGGCGAGGCATGGATCGAAGGCGCGTCGGGCTGGGAGCGGCACGCGCTCGATATGCCCTACGAGCGCCTGAAGACGCTTGCGGATCTCATCGCCAATTCCAGCAAGCAGAAGCTTTCGGACCAGCAACCTATCCTCAGCACCGCCCTGCCCTCTGGCGAACGTGTTCAGATCGTAATTCCTCCAGCCACCACCTCCGGGTGCGTTTCCTACACGATCCGCAAGCCCTCCAACAAGCGTCTCGCCCTTTCGGATTACGAGGCCCAGGGCGCCTTCGAGCATGTTCGCATCGATAACGGCGAAGAGACAGACGTCGAGCGCGAGTTGAAGGGCCTTCTCACGTCCGGCGAGATCAAGCGGTTCCTCGAACTGGCTGTTCGCTCGCATCAGAACATCATCATCAGCGGCGCAACCGGAAGCGGCAAGACGACACTGGTGAAGGCGCTATGCGACATGATTCCCAGTGATCAGCGCTTGGTTACGATCGAGGACTCCGACGAGCTACAACCGACGCAGCCGAACCATGTTCGGCTCTACTACTCGAAGGACGGGCAGGGCCTTAGCAAGGCGACCCCAAAGCAGCTATTCGAGAGCTGCTTGCGAATGAAGCCGGACCGGATTCTTCCCACCGAGATTCGCTCGGACGAAGCTTATTACTTCCTCCGCTCCGTCAGCTCCGGGCACCCCGGCGTTATCACGTCGCTTCATGCGAACTCGCCACGCCAAGCGCTGGAAACTTTGACGCAGATGTTGAAGGCATCTCCTGAAGGTGCTGGATTCAGTCGCGCTGATCTCAAGGAGATGGTGACGATGACGGTCGACGTCGTTCTGCAATTCTCCCGCGTCGACGGACGCCGTCGTATCACCGGGATCTACTACGACCCCGACCACAAGCGTTCTCTCAGCGCCTAATCCCAGGAGTTTTCGAGTGGCAGGACCCAGCAAGTCCCGCGTTATCGCGGTTGTCGGCGTCATGGCGCTGTTGCTTTCGCCTGCCTGGCTGGCGATGTCGTCGTTCTTGTTCGGGCTGCTTGCCATGGGCGATCCGAACGCGGTTGAGTGGTACTCGCTCGCGGAACTCGCGTGGCTCTACCCGACCAACGAGGTAGTTCAGAAGTACGGCTTGATTAGCGCCGCCGCCTGCGGCGCCGTGCTCTACCTGCCGCTCCTGATTCTGATCATCCCAAAGAAAGAGTCGCTGCACGGGGACGCCCGCTGGGCGACTGGCCAAGAGATCCGCCGCGCGGGCCTCCGCGGCACTGACGGCATCATCGTTGGCCAGGAGGGCGGCAAGTTTCTCATCGCGTCCCTCAACGAGAATCCTCACATCGTCCTTGCCGCCCCCTCGGGCAGCGGCAAGGGCGTGGGCTTTGTCGTCCCCAACTTGCTCAACTACGACGGTAGCTTTGTCGTTCTGGACATGAAAAAGGAGAACTTCGAGCTCACCGCCGGCTTCCGAGCAGCGCACGGGCACGAAGTCTTCCTGTTCGATCCCGCCTCCCCAACCCGCCGCACCCATCGATGGAACGCTCTTCACTACGTTCGCGATGATCCCGCATTCCGGGTGGACGACCTCCAGAAGATCGCCAGCATCCTATTCCCGGACCCGGACAGTGGTGATCCGATCTGGGCCGCCAGTGCTCGAAGCCTCTTCCTCGGTCTCGGCCTCTACTTGTTCGAGACGCCCGGGAAGCTCCGCACCCTCGGTCAAATGGCTCGCGAGGCCTACGGCGGCGACCCGGAGCGATTCCGGAAATTTTTCGATGACGCTAAGCGCGCCGGCACGCCCTATAGCGACACTTGCGTTCGCATGCTCGAGGATTTCATGCGGACGCCGGACAAGACTCGCGGCTCGATCCTCAAGACCTTCACCAGCGCTTTCGAGATCTACTTCAATCCCTTCGTCGACGCCGCGACGTCTGGGAACGACTTCGATTTCGCCGATCTTCGCCGCAAGCGGATGACGATCTATCTTGGAATAAGCCCGGACAACCTGGGGCGCCTAGCGCCGTTGCTGAACCTGTTCTTCCAGCAGTTGGTCGACGTGAACGTCCGGACCCGCCCTGATGAAGATCCGACCATCAGGTACCACGTGGCGCTGCTTCTCGACGAGTTCCGTTCGCTTGGCAAGCTGAAGGTGATCGTCGACGCGATTGCCTTTCTTCGAGGTTACTGGCTGCACCTGCTACCCGTGTTCCAGTCGTGGTCGCAGGTGAACGAGGTATACGGCGAGCAGGCTGCCCGCACTTTTCAGGAGAACCACCGCATCGAGGTCACGTATACGCCCGGCAGTTTGGCCACCGCCAAGGAACTGTCCGAGCGCTTGGGCAACAAGACGGTGAAAAGCGTGTCCCGCTCAAGGCCCAGCGGCTTCAGCTCCGGGTCCCGCAGCATGAACATCAGCGAGGCGGCCCGCGCTCTCCGCATGCCTCAAGAACTGCTCGAAATGCCCGATGACGAGGTGATCGTCCTGGTACGGGGGATGAAGCCGATCAAGGGCGAGAAGATTCGGTACTACAAAGATCCCCGGTTCACGGGTCGAATCCTGCCTCCACCACCGATTCCCGAGGTGCAGCCGGTCCAGGTGGAGTCCATCGTTCCGCAGGCCCCACCCGTCACGACCCGCCCGGTCGATGTGAGCGACATCGATTCGCTCTATACTCGCGACCTATCGGATTTCGACTTGGATTTCTCGGGGATTACGGTCCCGACCGGAGACCTGAGCCAGGAAGATGCCGAGGCGTTGGCTGACGCCATGTTTGCTCAGCTTACAACCAAACGTGCATAGCAACCTTTGAGAGGTTTCCCACTATGTCGAGCACGACCCAATCCCCCTATACGGGCGGGCGCGCACTCAATGAAATGATCCGCAAAGACCCGTCTCCGAAGGGCCAATTGCCCACTCGTGAGATGCCTGAGTCCGTAGCCAAACACTTCATCAAGCAGGACAACGCGTACTTCTCCGCCAACCTCGAGAGCAAGCGCCTCGAAATGGTTGATCGCGGCAACCGCATTCATGCCTATCGGCCGATCACGACGTTCGTTGTTCGCACGATGGCGGAGACCGCCGAGCTCCGCGGCTGGAAGGAAGTCGAGCTGACCGGCGACAAGGTGTTCAAGCAGTCGGCGTATGTCGAACTGCAGTCTCGCGGCATCCAAACGCGCGGCTACGACCCGACGGCGAAGGACGTCGAGATTCTTGAAGGCCGGGCCATCAGGGCCGCCGCCAAGGAAAATCCGCTCGTTCAGGCGTTCCAATCTGCTTCGACCGACAAGGATCGCAAGGCGGCGACCAAGGCGTTCCCGCAGCTGGCGC
The DNA here is from genome assembly GCF_054777375.1 of Silanimonas algicola. NCBI lineage: Bacteria > Pseudomonadati > Pseudomonadota > Gammaproteobacteria > Lysobacterales > Lysobacteraceae > Silanimonas > Silanimonas algicola. The sequence continues at coordinate 26,489 of NZ_BAAHAS010000004.1, forward strand.
AAGCCTTCGCTGCCGAAGCGGCCGCGGTCAAGTACGCCGACCAGAACATCGATTCCCGCAAGGCCCACGCTGCGTTCGTCGCACGGGTTCGCGACAACATCAGTGTCTCCCTCCATACCGGGAAGGAGATCTCCGTCGATGTTCGTCAAGCCCCGGACAAGCAGCAGAGCGCTGAGCGCGACGCCGAGCGTTGATCCAAAAGGGCCGCCTCGCGGCCCTTTTCGCCTTTGGAGCCCCCCGCCATGAAGTCCCCGTTTGAAGGGCTTACGCCCGAAGAGATTGAACTCGCCCGCGCCGCAGTGTTGCGCGCCCAAGCCATCCAAGCCGAGCGTCGCGAGAACGAAGCTGCGATAGCGGACGCTCGCCGTTTGCAAGATCAGGTAGGGAACGCCGATCCGCGCGTGACTGCCGAGATTGCGTCGGCGATCAGCGCGGCCGAAACAGCCCGCGAAAGCCTCGACAAGGCTACGGATCAACTCGCGCTCGATCTATCTGCGCAGTCCAAGGCCTCCGCTGCTGCGGCTCAGTTCGCCACACTCATTTCACAGGCGGACAAGGGCGATGATGACGCCCGCCGAGCGATCGACCTGGCGATGGATGACCTTCGCAACGGCCGGAGCGATCGTCCAGCGAACCCCGTGATCAATGCCATTGAGGAGGTCGTCGATCGAGCCCCGGTGTCGGTCGCCATCGCGGCGTCGAACATTCGAGTCGACCGAGAGCAGCCTGACCTTCAAGAGTCACGCGCATCAGCCACGGACAAGATCACCGTTGTTGCGCCCTACCCCCCAGGCTTCGATTCCCGGTTCATCGCTGTTGGCACGCGCTTTTTCACGAAGGACCAGGCTGCGGATAAGCAGCCCCAGTTCGTGTTCCGCGACAAGGGCGCTCGTCTCGAGGTGGCGGAGACCTTCCGTCCCGCGGACATCAGCGCCCTGGTCGATGTCGCCGAAGCTCGCGGTTGGTCTTCGATTAAGCTGACCGGCACCGAAGAGTTCCGTCGAGCCATGTGGTTGGAGGCCAGCCTTCGCGGTATGGACGTCCGCGGATTCACGCCCACGCCCGAAGACAAGGCACGCCTCAGCGCCCTTCAGGCGGAGCGCGCCCCCGCTCAGAAGCAGGCTCCGAAGGAGCCGAACGCCATTGAGCGCGACGGCGAGCGTCGCACCAGGGCTCCTGCTGCAGTTGCGTTTCTAGATGCCAAAACACCAGCCCAGCGGGTCGCCGCGGCAGAGCGCCATCCGACCCTCAAGAGCGCATTCGCGCTCGAAGCGGCGATGGAGGCTTTCGCGTCCCGATCCATGGGCCGAGCTGCCGCAGCGGCATTCCTCGAGCGTTCGCGGGCCAACATCGCCCGTGATCTTGAGGCGGGCATTTCTCTGCCTTCGGTCCGCCTGCGAGAGCCCAAGACGCAGGAGCGCCAGATGGCTCGAGAGGCGCAAGAGCGCTAATCGCATTTGGCTCAGCTCGGCGTCATGCAGCGGCGCCGAGCCTGAGCGTCCCAAATCAGGAGCCCCCCATGAACACGATCACCAACCAGAATCCTGTCCTGGACAAAACCCTCTTTGAAACGGCGTTTCAGGCCCTCTCCTCTGCGATTTCCCGCAACGATGGCGAGTACATGGAGCTGATTCGCACTGGCGCTGACGCCAACGCGGTCGCTGCGGCGTTCGAGCGTGGCTGCGCCCTGCAGCGTCAGTTCCTCAATCTCGACCCGTCCAACAAGGACGCCCTGTCGAAGATCATCGAGGAGCATCGCCATGGACCCGCGTGAGTTCGCCGCCTCATTTGAGGCGATGCGCGTCAACCAGCTGCGTCATCAGACACAGCCAACAGAATCGCCCCGCGCTGTCATCGTCCTCGGGCAGTCAGGAACCGCGACACACGCGCTCGCCGCGGAGTTTCAGAAAGAACTTCGCGGTGCGGCGATCATCAGTGAATCGATGATCGCCCGCTCCTACGCCGATAACCTCAAGCTGCCTCCCGCCGAAGCCGCTCTTCAAGCTGCTAGCTCAACGTCTCGCATCGCCGACGGTGTCGCCTTCCACCGTCGCGATCTGATCATCCAGACCACGGGCCGTGATCCGGCTGCCATCGAAGCCATGGCCGCCGCGCTCCACAAGGCGGGCTATCGCACGCGGGTCGAAGCCCTCGCGGTGAATGAGCTTTACAGCCAGACGCGCAGCCATGTCGTTGTTGAGGCCTCGCGGCGTGAGCGCGTTGATGCCCGCGCCGGCGACGCCGTCGGCGCGCTCGCGGAGTACCGCGGCGTCGCCGAGGCGATGACGCGCATTGAGGCGTCGCGAACGGTCGATCGCATTACTGTTCGGGACGTTGGTCTGGCCGAGGTCACTTCCGTGCCCGGGCGAGACGGCCCGGCGGGTGCGTCCGACGCTCTCAAGGCGCATCGGAGCACTCTGTCGGCCCCCTTGAAGGCGCAGATTGCCGCTGCGCTCGACAATGCGGCCGAGGCGGCGGCCGAGCGCAATGCCCCGCCCGCGGAACTTGAGGCGATTGGTCAGCTGCGCGCCCGCGCTCATTACGCTCTCCAGAGCACTCCAGAAGCCCGTCGGGAGTACGCCGAGGCCTTCGCCACATCCGCCTCGGCCGAGCGAGCCAGCGAGCGTCTGGCGGCGTCCTATGGTGCCGAGCTGGCCTCGGCCATCGCAGCCCCCAAGCCCCCGCCGGCTCTCGCGGCCAGAAGCCCAGAGCTGCAGCAGCTTGTGGCCACCCGCGCCGTCCTGCTAAAGGCCTTCGAGAACGCCCCGGACGCCGGCCGCCTGGCGGCCGAAGCACGCGTCACCGAGCGCTTGGCCGACGCTGCCCGAAGCGGTGCGGGCATCCAGCTCGATCTCCGAGTGACGCCCACCCAATCCCGGACCGCGGAAGCGGCCGAGCGGTGACCCTTTACCCCTTGTTACTTCGAGGTAACAAAGGGTAACTTTCCAGCCTCCCCCCCCCCATTTTGGTGAGGCCTGCCATGTCCGCCGATCCTTGGCACTACCCCCGCCCCGAACTGGCGCGCAAGTACCTCGAGCTGATGAGCCCCGGACCAGCCGAGGCCATTACCCTCTTCAGCCAGCGCCGCACCGGAAAGACCGCATTCCTCGCAAACGACATCGCAGACGCGGCCCAAGCCATGGGCCGAGTACCTGTTTTCGTCGACCTATGGAAGGGTCGCCTAGACCCTGGTCCAGCACTCGCGGAGCAGCTGCGAATGGCCACCCTCACCCTTGAGCAACCGAAGGGGTTTCTCCAACGGATCGGCCGTACCGAAGTAACGAGCGTGGGGCTCGCTGGCCAGAGCTTGTCGTTCAAGGATCGCCCTACTCCAGAGGCGCCCACTGACCCCACCCTGGCCATCAGCTATTGGGGCGAGCGCATGGCGAGGGCGACTGACAAGCCGATCGTCCTGATGATCGACGAGGTACAGGCGCTGGCCACCGGCAAGAATGCGGTAGACACAGCAAGCGCACTCCGTGCCTTCCTTCAAAGTCCCGCGGCCCGTTCCGGCAAAGTCCAGCCGATCTTCACCGGCTCCTCGCGTGACGGCATTCAACGCTTGGTCAACGACAGCAAGGCCGCTTTCTACCAGTACGGCGCCATGCCGGACTTCCCGTCACCGGACGACGGGATTGCGCATTTCATGGCGAAGCGTCTTCGTGAGTCCGCCGGCGTCGACGTCAATGAGACCAAACTCCTCGCTGCCTTTGAGGAGCTAGAGCGCAAGCCCGGTCCGCTGAAGTCGATGGTGGTGGCCATGGCCACAGATCGCAGCGCAGACGTCGACAAGTACCTGCACATGCAGATTGGTGAGCTTCGCGCCGCAGCCGACGTGCGAGTAGAACTTGCCCGTCTACGCCCGATCGAGAAGGTCATTATCCAGCGCATTGCCGATGCGAAGTCCCTGTTCAGCAAGGAAGCACAACAGGACTATATGGATCGCGTCGGAACCGCGCTCAACAACAAGAGCATCAACGATGCGGTAACGAAGCTGCGAAACGCGAACCTCGTGACCAAGGTCGGACACGGTCAATACGTCATCGAGGACGAGGAAGTCGCAGCCGCTGTAGTGAACGAACTCGAAGATCTCGCCCCGAAGGCACCTAGCGCGACTAGCGTTGCACGCGCTGCCATGAATCGGTGGCTCGAAGACCAAGACGCTGCCAAGGTCGAGTTCCCGACCTTCGCCAAGGTCATGCAGACCTTTGAGGATCGGATCAAGACGCACGCCACCGAGCTTCTGCAAAAGGGCACCGATCTCAACGACGTTTTCAAGACCATGCAGCGCCTCAAAGCAGAAGCAGCTGATCGCATCGTCAATGCCGGGCGACTCCTCGATCGCGACAAGCCGCCAATGATCGAGCCGATCCGTGGCAGGGACGAGGACCACGAGAGGTGATCCGCCTCGAGGTCATCCACGTCAACAGCTACCCTGAGCCCGACCGCCAGGCGGCCGCTGTTCAAGCAGCGGTCGACCTCGAGCGTGACCCCGCTGGATTCCTCGATCGTTATCGAAAGCATCCCCACACCCTCGGTGGCCGATATGTCTGCGCCGACTCTGCCAAAGAGCTGTTCCCGGTGTTTGCTCGTGATCCGGACAGTCGGAATCGATTCAACGGTCCCATCCACAATGCCGCGGCCGTCCTCGCATCGGCCGCGTTCCGCGAGGCTCTGGCGTCGACTCGCGAGAGCGCACAAGACACGGCGTACTTCCTGACCGGCGTGCCCGGGGCTGGCAAGACCTCCTCCGTACTCCAAACGCGCCCAGGAGCTCTGCTCCCTGCCCTCCCCGCAGACGCCGCTGTCGTCTACGAAGGGCAACTCGCAAGACCGTCCACGGGCATAGCGAAGATCCAAACAGCTATAGACGCCGGGCTAGTGGTTCACGTCGTCGCTGTCCACGTTCCACCGGAGCGCGCCATGGACAACACACTTCGGCGGTTCCACGAGTACGGTCGCGGCGCCAGCATTGAAACCATGGCGGCCATCCAGGGCGGTCAGGCTGACGGACTCGCCGCCATTCGGTCGACGTTCGGAGACCAGGTGCAATTCTCCATTCGAGACCTCAGTGACCCCTTCCAGCCCAAGCGCCTCCTCGGCTGGGATAACCTCGACAAGCTACGGGAGTTCGGCAATGTCAACGAAATCCGCACCCGCCTCGACCGCCGACTCGAACAGCACATCGCCGCCGGAACCGTCACCGACGCCGGTCGACGCCAAGCCCGGAGCGAACCCACGCCCGAGCAAGGCATTCCTGACGTGGCTCGACGAAGCGGACCAGGCATCGACGCGGATGGCCGCGAGCGAGGAAGAGCGCTGCCGGGTGGCCCGCGAGCAGTTCTGAGCGATCGCGAGGCTTTGGAAGCCGCGCATTACGCGCTCCGTCGTGACCCCGAGCAATTGCACGCCTTTGCGTCCCGCTTTGATGCTGGCATCGTCGATCGGAGCAAACGCCTCGCCCTCGCGCACGGCGAGCGCTTGGCCTCAGCGTTCCTGAACGACCCAACCGCCGCCGTCGATCTTTCATTGGTCAACGCTGTCGCCGCCCGCGCCACCGCGGCCAAGTTCATCGTCGAACGCTTGCCCCCAGCTGCACAAGCGCAGGCTCAAGCCAGCCTCGATGCGCGCATCGCGGAGTCCATCCGACGCGGTGACGACCTCCCGCCCACCCTGCTCCGCGAACAGTCAGCGCAGGCTCAAGTGCGGCAGTGGAGCATGGGCGAACGGGAGTAACCCGAGAACCGCCATGCCGACCCTGCCCGACTACAAGATCCTGACTGCTGACGACCCCATTGCCCTGCAGCGGCGCGTGGTCGAGCACCTTGCCGATGGCTGGGAGACAGCAGGAGGCGTCGCTCATGCTGTGGTACCCACTGATGGCCACAGGTTGGAACCTTGGTGGCAGCGCTGGTCTCAGGCCGTCGTCCGCCACCCGACGTGGCAAGACTGAATCTGGTGGCGAGCTCTATGTCTTGCTCCTCCACCGTCCATCATCCGTGGCCTCGACACGACCCAGCGCCGAGACCATAGCGAGGAGCTGAGGCAGTCGCTTCTTCCAGGGCCCTCGTGCCGTAAAGCGCGCGGCGATGTCGTCCAATGTCATTGGAGTCCGGCTATCGGCCAAGACCTCAGCGACCGCCCGCACTTGCGCCACCGGCTCTTTTGGCCAAGCCATAGGCTTAACCACCTTCACTGAGAAACCACCCTCGTCTTCGCTCTCGGAATCATGGCCGCCGTTAGTCGCATCGATCTCTGTCTGTTCCGGACGGCTATCGGCACTTGGGTTCTGGTACTCAGGACGAAGCCATAGAACATCGCCACGGGCCTCCCGCGCGGCTCGCTCTGCGTTCAGCGCCACCAAGCGCTCCAAGACGTAGCTTTCGATGTGGTGTCTGGCGTCTCCTTTGGTCTGGCCCTCAGCGGGAGCGTCGGTGCCGTTCACGACACGCAGCAGCGGCACCAAATCTCCCCAGCCGTACGCATGCATCACTGCTTCGTCGAGTTCATCGTGGATCTGCCGCAGCACCGATACCAGTCCTTGGTCGTGAATGCTGCGCTCTTTTGCAGACAGCACGTCTCCGCTTCGGAGCTTCTCGAGCACGTTGTAGATGCCAGTCAGGGTTAGCCCCGGATGCGCGGCCTGCTGGCGCTTCCTGTGAAGATCGAGGCTCTGCGCTAGGCGACTAACAGCTTCGGACGGGTACTCAGCACCTTTGCTGACAATGTCGCTGCCAAACTTGTCCGCGGTCACCCAATCGGGGAATGGAAAAGGCTCAAAGCACGTTGAATTCGTCCAGGTTGGGCGATCCTCTAAGGTTCCACCTGCCGCTAGAGCCCAAATGCGATGGATGGTGCTCGACAAGACTCCGAGAACGCGCCAGTCGTCAGTCGCGATCGCAAAAAGAGCCCCATCCCAGACAAGATGGCCCTCTACAGCAACGAAGAGGCCATGCTTTGCCGTAGACAGAGTCACGAAGTATCGATTCAAGCCCCTTACTGCTTTTCTGATCACAGGCCGCTCCCACGCGAATCGCCACCAGAGCTCTCTGATCGACTTCCGCTTGTTCTGGTCGCGCAGTGGCTTTACGCGGGTCAGCACTTGCTGGTACGCGGCAGGGTTTCTACTTCTCGCTTGCTCCTCGGTCAGCTCAAAGAAATCGATGATGGGCCTTCCGGACAAGCTCCCATCAAGAACATCACGAGCGTTGATGATTCGACTGATGCCTTGACCCATTGGCTCACTGTTTGAGTCAACGTAGAACCCGTCACCGACAACCTTCACTCCCTGCCCGCAGATCGAAGCGTTGGCTTTTAGCCTGATCGCGCCTGCGACATTCGCTCCTGACGTGAGGTCGCTGTTGATCACCGCACGGCGGTCCGCGAGATCTACGACAATCTCACCATCTTGGGAACCTTCCTCTGACGTCACGTGGCGCAACAGACCGTCGCGTCCTCCACTCTCTCCCGCCGTCATTGCAATCCTCACAGCCGCCCCTTCAGCGGTATCAACCCAGGGGTGATCTGGAATTGCGAAGACCAAGGAAAGCGGTTGCGTTTTGTCGAACAGGTGTCCTTCCAGAACGCGACGATTGAAAGTCTGGCGTATTGAGTTTGTAGTGATGAAGCCAAAACGCCTTACCTCACCATCTCGCACCAAGCTGGCGGCTCGATGCCACCAGTACATTACAAAGTCAGCCGATTCCGGGACATCACTCCAAACTGCACGCAGTGCGTCAACGTAGCCGTCGTCCAGCACAGAACGCATGCGCTTGTTCCCGATAAAGGGCGGATTCCCAACAATGAACTCGGCTGACGGCCACTCCGCCTTTCGCGGCTCCATGTAACGCACCACTGGCACTCGTGCGCTGTCATCCGGAATGTCCTCCCCCGTTACGGGAGAGCGCTTCATTGTCTTGCCGTCCCAGCGCGTCAGCGGCACGCCACCTTCATCTGTAACGGACTGCAAGCGTTCGTAGTCCAGCAACGCATCGCGGCATTCGATGTTCCGGAAATCGCGGATAACCGGGATGGGGGGGCTTACATCGCCCCGCGTTCGGAAGTGCCACTGGAGATAGCCGATCCACAGCACCACCTCCGCGATTGCAGCAGCACGAGGGTTGATTTCGATGCCTAACAGGTTATGGGGGTCAACGGTCTCGCCTGCTGCCGCATCTGCACGCTCACTTCCGAGCGCAAGATCGGTCTGTCGGTGCCCCAACTCGTCGAGTGCATTCAGCACTTCACCTTCGAGACGCTTTAGGTGTTCAAGCGTCACGTAAAGGAAGTTCGCACTGCCGCATGCCGGGTCCAAGACTCGTACTGTGCACAAGCGATGGTGAAACTTCAGAATCTCATCGACCGCCGATTGGACATCACCCTCAGCGGCCAACGTTAGCGCAGCGGCTTGTGCGTCTGTCCATTCCTCGCGCAGCGGCTCGATGACCGTCGGTATCACCAGGCGCTCGACATACGACCTGGGCGTGTAGTGCGCTCCTAACTTGTGCCGTTCAGTCGGATTAAGCGCTCTCTCCAGCAGGGTTCCGAAGATTGCTGGTTCAACGTGCCTCCAGTCCGCTCGTGCTGCTTCGATGAGCAGAGCAACCTGCTCGGCATTCAACGGCAACGTCTCCGGCTGCTTGAATAGCTTCCCGTTGAACCGAAGCACACGCCCGGCCAGTACGGCAGAGAATCCACCCTGATCCATGTCACGCCACAACTGCGCGAGCATCTGCATGGCGACTTCTGGCTCAGCCGCATGCCGCACGAGGAGCTTCCGAAAGCTCTCCTCCGGGAGAAGTCGCACGTCCTCGGCGAACATAGTGAATAGGCAGCGCATCAAGAACTGTGCGACTGCGTCTGCAGGATGCCCAGCGCCCTCTAGGCTCTTCGCGAGCTCTGCCAGCTTCGCGGCGATCTCTCGCGTCACCTTCGCCGACATGCGGGCCGGGTCGAGCGACATCGGGTCTGTCCAGATCCGCTTCAGCCTCTCGCGGATGTCCTGACGCGCTAGATCTTCCAGCGCAATTCGATGTGCTCGAGGATCGGGATACGGGGTATACGTCCCGCCCGACCTCGAAAACTCTGCGTACAGCTCGATGCGCTGTCCGACGTCGACAACGAGAAGAAATGGTGGGCGTCCCTCATCACCAGGGATCGCTCGCGCGTAGGCTTCAGCCTGGCTTCGAGCGCGCAGCATCGCTTCGTCAAATCCCTTCGTATGCGAGCCCGCTTTGATTTTCTTGGACTCGAGCACGAAATGCCCGCGGCGATAGAGATCAATGCGCCCTGCACTCGTGCTTCCATCGCCGTGCATGAACGTCACAGGACGCTCAAACATGTAGTCCATCGCCGGCGTCGGGTGCGGAGTCTCAACGCCAAGCAGCGCACACAGGTCGATCAGGAAGCTCTGCGATGTCGACAGCTCCGACGCGCGAACATCCTTCCATTTCGCGATGAAAACTGATGCATCCATGCGCTCATTCGACACCGTTGTGATTCCTCGCTTCGCGTTCTTGCTTCGGTGTGCTCTGCCCTACTTCCTCATGCGCCGAAGACATCGCTTGAGGGATCGCACGCCAGAGTATCCGACGACAGAAAGGCGGCGGCACCTACCGCGCACCTTGGCGCCGAACGCGACCAGAAGCCGCTCAACCAGGCGAGTTAATCGTGCTTCGAATCGATCGATTTCGCGAGCAGATGCCCCACTGCGGACATCCCCTCGGATGTGTCGAGATACGCTTTAGGCGCATTGCCCTTCAATGATGCTTGCGGAGAGTTGAGCCAACGCCCAAGCCATTCCGCGCTGTCTACGTGCCCCTTCAACACACCTCGGCAACGCCACCTTTCCACTTCACCGACCCATCGGTAAAGCGATAACACCGCGATCGTTTCGTTCTTCGGCAATCGCCTATCTTCCCGTTCGCGACTGCTGACCATCCGCGGGCTTACATCCAGCTCGCGGATCAGGACGGCTTTCTTCAGCCCCATGGCCTGTGCCAGCTCGCCCAGAACGCTCGCCGGCAATCCCAGCGTGACGACGGCCACTCTAAGGTCCAAGTCTTCCCCGAGCTCATCACACGCCTCGACCCACAGTGATCGAGGCTCAACCGGATCACGCCGAGCTAGTGACGCGACAATCTTGGCGATGACCGCCTCCGCACGCACGTAGATCAGCGGGTCATGACCGTCCTCGATCATCAACGGGCCATCAGAGCCAAGCTCAACCGCCACGCGTTGCCTCGCCAGCCTTACTCGACTCGATTACGCCCCGCACGCGTTCGGCCAAAAGCTCATTTCGCGTCTTCGCGTCAGGCATCTCCGCCGCGAATCGCTTGATTTCGTCGGCCAAACCCACGAAGTCGGGGCCACCCTGCCCTTCGAGGACCTTTGCGATCTGAAGCCAAGCTCGACGCACTTCCGCGTTGCGTCGCTTCACCGCGGCCTCCCACGGCTCCAAGCGCTCGAGCCGCCCAAGACCCCGGTTCACGACCTCGAGAGCCTTCCGCATCCGCTCTGCGTCCACGCGCAACTCTGCCCCTCGATCGCGCATGTGCCTCACCGCTTGTGCTTCGCCCTTCAGCACCTGACCGCGAGAAGCGCGGGGTGTCGCCTCGCACTCCATTCCTCGCGCTCGAAGCTCTTCCGCGAACGCCTCTCGCCATGCCTGCAGATCGTCTTTTTTGGGGTCCAGCATGACTCCGTCAAACCCCCTTGCCTTGACGGTGATGTGCGCATGCGGTTGGTCTGTGTCGTCGTGCACGGCCATCAAGTAGTCGTTGGTCTGCCCGAACTGGGATCGGGCGAACGCACGCGCCGCCTCCGCAACTATGGTTCGATCACTTCCCTTGGGCATTGAGAGAACGAGGTTGATGGTGTCCCTTGCGTTACGTCGATCGTGGCCAGCCTCGGTCCACTGCCTGGCCAGATCGCGAACAGCAGCAGCTCCGCGCAGTTCCTCCCCATCACCCCTCTCTCCAACGAGCTTTCCGTTTCTGGTGATGTAGGCCAAGTGCTCCGAAACGTGACGCAAGCCTCCAGCTTTGCCAGACACCTTCACCATCACCTGCGGCACGCGGCGAACGGTTCGGATCACACGGGCCAGCATTTCGCGCTCAGGCGGCTTCCGCTTCTTGCCCCCGCTGGCATCGGCCGATCTACGCCGCTTCGGCTTCACCGGCGTCCTGAAGACGAGCCCGGCAGGCCCCATGAAGTCGTCATTCCATGTCGTCATCGATCACCCCGATACCGGCTTGTCGCCGCGACGATGACTGCTGCCGCCTCCTCTCTAAGGCTGGCCACAGCCTCTCTCAGCTCCAGGACAGGCAGAGCCTGCTCACGCCCCTCGCGATGCATTCGGTGGATGGCGGCGTTGAGGTTCCGTCCCACTGCGGCCAACTGCTCTGTCGCTGCTCGCAAGCCATCCAGCTCCGCTGGCGTCGGCTGCGCCTTGGCCAACAGGTTCGCTCTCAGGACACGGACGATCCAAGCGCCCGGACTGACCCCCTCAACCGTCGCGCGGTGCTCCAGCGCTGCCATCTCCTCAACCGTCAGTCGAACTTTCCTCTCCCGACTCTTTCCGGAGGGGCGTTCCGTCGCCAGCGCTGCCGCGGGATTGTTGTCCAGAAAGGCGTAGGCGAGTCGGCGGACGAGCCCCGCGACGCTCAGCCCCGCAGCCGAGGCTCGCGACTCAAAGCGCTCGAAGTCGGCGGAGTCGATCAGGGCATGTAGGGCTTTTCGTGTCATCCAGGAGGCTCAAAGCGCGGTAGCGCGTTCTCGGTTGTAACAAATCGTCCCATAACCCCTATCCTGCACTAGTCCCAAACACCTTGCAAATCCTAGCGCATGCGCTAGTCCGCGGTTCGCGGCTACAAGAGCTGGGCGGCTGACGCCGCCCACGGTTCGGCAGGTGGGGAGCGGGTCCTCGGACCCCACCACCGGGCGTCTCGGCCCTGCCCTAACCCCTCGCGGCGCTCCCAGCGCAAGAGCAAGCGGGGCTCCTGCCCCTTGACCGTGGGGCTGCGCCCCACACCCCCACCCTGCTCCGATTAGCGCATGCGCTAATTCGTGACCAAAGAAAAACCCCGGACGTGCCGGGGTTCTTCGTGCAGCGTCTTGGGTGAGATCGGGCTAAGTCACCCACTCCACCAGGCGGACTTCGCCCAAGGCAACCTCGATGCCCTCGCCCCCATCAAGGGGCGTGAGCGTTCCGGTGCCTGCGCCCGCGGGAGTGAGATAGCCACGGACCCCGCCCGCTTCCGCGATGAGTTTCGCCTTGCCCAGAGCATGAGTCGGCTTGAGGGAGGAGCCGCGCCGCTCACCCTTCGGGCCGGAATCCGGCTGAACCGCCGAGGAGGTACCTGACGGCTCTCCTGCCCCACTACCCTCCCCGTTCCCTGCGTCCGCTGACAGGGCGCCACCCTTGCCAAGGTCTTTCTCCATGGCAGAAACAGTGGAACGGGTGATCTCGATCTCGGTGGCCAGCCAAGCCGTTACTTCCTCGGTGTGGCTCTCCATCAGTCGGCGCAGGTTATAGAGCGTGCTGATGTCGCGGCACCGTCCCTCACGGTAAAGCGCTTCGATCACCCCAGGCGCGTCGATCAGGGCGAGGTGCCGCGTCACGAACATGGGGTCACGCTTTCCCAAGCGCTTCGCGATGTCGCCCTTCTTGTGCCCCTGTTGGATACGGGAATGGATGAACATCGCCAGTTCCATCGGGCTGAGATTCGAGCGCTGCTCGTTCTCGATGACCTGGTCGTACTCGTCGCACTTCTCGTCGATGAACGCCGGAATCGTCTCCAGCCCCGCAGCCTTGGCGCCGCGATAGCGGCGGGCCCCGAAGTTCAGGATGTACCGGTTCGGCTGCGTCGGATGAGGGCGAACCGAGACCGGCTGCAGGATGCCGCGCTTCTGAATCGAAGCGACCATATCCGCATGGGCCTCGGGGTCGAACTCGCGTCGCGGCTGGTTCGGATCTTCGTCGATGTCGGAGAGGGGGATCTCCTTGGCTTTGCCTTCGACCACGGGGGTGGTCGGCAGCTTGTCGAGTTGGTCTAGACCGCTGAAATCAATCATGGGGGGTTACCTCGCTTCCAAGCCCATGCGCTGCGCCACCTTGCTCATGGCCTCGCGCATCTCGATGCCGGCTTCCTTAGCCGACGACTTTTTCATCTTCCACACCGGAAGGCCTTCGCCCAGCGCTTCACCGATCGAGGTGCGCAGCGACACCTTCGCTGGCAACAGGAAACGCGAGTAATCCTTGATCAGTGCGGCCAGGTTCGCTTTTTGCGTCGGGCTGTGCGCGTTCAGACGATTGGGCAGCATCCCGAGGAACTGAAGCTTCTGGTTGTACTTGTCCGTCACGCCCTTGATCGACTGCAGCAGCTTGGTGATGCCGTCAATGGAGTAGGCCTCCATTTCAACGGGAGCCAGCGCGTAGTCCGACCCGATCAAGGCGGCCGTCATGCGGATCGAGAGGGTAGGGGAGGTATCCAGAATCGCGACATCGAACGACGATCCGGCGGCACCAAGGAAGGCCAAGAAGGACTTCACTGCCACGTTCGGGTCGGCACGCTCGAGGTTGTGCAGAGCGTCGTCTGCGGCGACAACGGCGAAGCCGTCTGCGTTAGGGGAGGGGACCGGGACGTCCTTTCCAGTGAACAACGCCGACGCGGTCAGGCCGCAGTGGTGGGCTTTCAGCGTCTTGCTCGCGTTGCCCTGCGGATCGAGATCGATGAAAAGCACGCGCTTCTTCGCCTCCGCGAAGTAGAACGCCAAGTGGACGGCCACGGCCGTCTTGCCCACGCCACCCTTCTGGTTCGCAACGGTCAGGGTCTTCATTTCGTCCTGGCCTTCAAGGGCTTCTCTCCCTTCTCGCGCAGGTACAGGTTCATCCCTTCTTCCATCATTCGCTGGAGCGAAACGCCTGATTTCGCGCTCAAGACCTTGAGCCGCGTGTGGTCGTCATCGCTCAGCCGCATGATCGCGTTGCGCGTCGGCTTCGGGGTCTTGGTCGCTTTGCTTGTTGCCATTTCAGCCTCCGGTTCCGGTCGACCAGATCAGTGCCGCTTGTTCGGGCCATTGCCCGGTGAGTTCGAACAGCTTGTGGAAGGCCGCATCTTCCGCGGCGTACCACGCTGCGACTGCGTCCTGGACGTAGGCATCCATGCCGGCGGTGTCTTCGGAGCTGGCCATGTCGAGCGAAGCGTTGGCCGCCACGCTGGGGGACACGCCTCGGCTTTTCAGGACCTCCAGTGCGGTCTCGCAGGCCGCCAAGGTCTGCTCGTCGTTACCAGGGCTGTAGAAGATCCACAACGTCATCGGGGGGCTCCTTCGGGGGTTATGAATACACTATCAAAATAGAAAATGATTGCAAGTGTTCAAGTGTTCAGCGCTGATCGATTAGTTCCGCACCTGGGGTGTGGGGCGCAGCCCCACGGTTAAGGGGCAGGAGCCCCGCTTGCTCTTGCGCTGGGAGCGCTGTCGAGGAGTTGCCGAAGCCGGTAACGCCATCAAGGGTCGAAGGTCGACGACTTCGCTTCTTGCTAAACCAAGCGGAGGGGGAGCCGGCGCGGTACGCGCCGGGGGAGGGGCGCAGCCCCTCCACTGGGGGGTCGACGCTGCGAGCGCGGCGATCAGCCGCGCGAGGACAGGGGGCGCGCAGCGCCCCGCAGCGTAGACAAGCTAATCTCTCGGCGCGTAGCGCCGAGGCCTGTTAAGGCTGCGAAGCAGCCGCGGGGGGTATGCCGGGAAAGGTGAGCGCCGGGAGAGGCGCCAACGGCGCCGGTGCCCGGCGTGAACCTGGGCGGGTCCGAGGCGGCAGGGGGGCGGAGCCCCCCTAAGAGCCGGAAGACTTTTCCGAGCTTGCAGCTAGTTCCATGTGTGCCGTGGAGTGCTGTTAAGTCATAAGCCTAAGTAAAGCTAAGGAAGTCGCTGAAACGCAGCACTGGTGCGGTTTTCCGAGCATTTTGCGCGACCGCTACGTCCCCTTGGCGCGACCGCTGCGTCCCGAGCGCCGCGACCGCTACGTCCCTCTCTCATGGTCGTGATTCGGAGGGGCGCGACCGCTACGTCCCTCTGCGCGACCGCTGCGTCCCCCCCGGGGTCTTGGATGCCAGCGGATTCGATCTCCCCTCTGTGGATAACCCGCGCCGCGAGGGCGCGACCGCTACGTCCCCCTGCAGTTTCGACGGAAACCGTGCGGCGCTGCGTGTTTCGGGCAGAGCGGCGGCGAATCAGACCACGCGATGACGTGCGTCTGGGCGCGACCGCTGCGTCCCTCAAGGGCAATTTCATGCCATTTCGCGACCGCTACGTCCCCTGGGCCCCCTAAATCGAGGTAGGGCAGGGCGGGGGGCGCGACCGCTGCGTCCCCCCATGCCTTGGCGGGAAAAGGCAGGCAGATCGGTGCGACCGCTACGTCCCCCCCACCAACCCTCGCCCGAAATGCCACCTCGCGCGACCGCTACGTCCCCCCTGACAGGGCTGTTGAGGGCCGCCAAGCGCGACCGCTACGTCCCCCCATCCCGGATGGGAGAACCCTGCGCGCGTGCTGGCATCCTGGACAGGGCAGGGGAGGCGCTACCCTCTGCTCAGGCTCTAAAGGAGCTCACGATGCGTCTTGTTCCTTGCACGGAATGCCGCGCCCCGATCGCCAAGTCCTGCCGAACGAGGCAGGCAATGTGCAGCGGCCCAAAACCGTGCTTTAGGCGAGAGAGCCCGGCAACGCCGGCCTAGGGCGTTGGCCGGATGATCTGGAGCGTCACGCTGTCGCCTTCTTGCGACCACGACAACTCCAAGGGGCACCCTGCGGCGCGCACTTCCTCTGCGGCGGCATCGAGCTTGGCGCGGAAATCGCGTAGGCGGCTGTAGCCGCCGCCCGCCAAGTCATGCAGAGCGTCGAGACGATAGGTCAGGGGCTTGTGGCTGGCACCGGCGGCAAAAGCGTGAAGCCAGCGAGCGAGCCCCCGTCCCTTGAGCTTTCGGCGCTGCTCGAAATGCACCTGGGCATATCCCCCGAACTCGCCGGGGTCCATCAGCTCAGCGAGCCGGGCATTGAGCACTGCGGTGTACTCGCCGGTGTCCTCGTTTCGGATCAGCGAACTGACCAAGGCCCCTGAATAGGCTTTTGCCTCGTACTTCACCTCGACACTGCAGGCCTGCAAGCGCGTCAGGGCCTGGATCAGCCACTCGCGATTGCCCTTGCTCTTCGCCAAGCCGAGGTCACGGATCAGCGCGTTCGCGCTGAACGTGATGGGCTTTTCCGCACGGGACTTCCGGTTGCGGTGGAGCATCCAAAGGAAGACGTCGAGATCGGATTGATCCAAGCGCTCGCCGCTGTAGATCAGGCGATAGCGGCCGACGACGGCGAGCTCTTGGCGCTTCACGTGCGTCCGACTGCCCTTCATCAGCGGCGCGAACAGTGCCGAATAGACCGCCGCCTTGGGTACGGCGCGGACGTTCTCGGTCCAGAAGGGAAGGACGCCTTGATCCATGGGGGCTCCGGTCAACCGCCAGCAGGGGGTAGGGCTCGGGCTTGGGCGGCAGCTCGGGCGACTTCGATGAAGGCCTCAAGGCGGATGACCCGCTCCCTGAGGTCGAGGGTGGTTTCTTCCTGCTTGTCGGCGGCCTTCTCCAGCCGCTCGATCTTGTCGTTCATCAGCACCACTTGCTTCAGGGTGCTGAGCACATCGGCAGCGATCGACATCAGCGGCCACCCTTCCGCCGGCGGGCTGCCGCCGGCGTGAGCGCCAACCCTGCGGCCAGCGC
Organism: Silanimonas algicola; assembly: GCF_054777375.1. Lineage (NCBI taxonomy): Bacteria > Pseudomonadati > Pseudomonadota > Gammaproteobacteria > Lysobacterales > Lysobacteraceae > Silanimonas > Silanimonas algicola. The sequence continues at coordinate 43,256 of NZ_BAAHAS010000004.1, forward strand.
GATCGGATCAAGACCGGACAGCTCACGCTCGGCCGCCCGACGGGCGGCCTGCTCCCGTTCGCGGGCCCTCGCCTCAAACGTACCGGCGCGCTCGAGCATCCGGTCGGCTGCGGCATGGGCGCGCTTCGTAGAGGCGAGCACTTCCGCCAACAGAGCGCGCACCTGGGCCTCGTCATCGGTGGGGCCGGTGAAGAGGCGTCCCCGGATCAGATCCGAGACGGTGACTTGGGCCTTTTTCGCCTCACGGGCGAGCCGCCGCTTTTCTTCGGGGGAGACCAGGAACGTGATGCGCTCAGCGGAGGCCATGCGGGGGGGTTCGTCGGCGATCGTTATCATGGACGTTATCACGATGGTTTCGCTGCTGCAGGCGCCCCGGCCACAGTCGAAGCCGGGGCCCTCAAGGGGTCACTCCGCGGCGTCGAGCGCATCGCGGACGCTCTTTGCCGCCCACCGCGCCGAGCCGGTGAGCTGACGCACCCAGAGGCCTCGGGTCGGCGACCACTTGAACGCGTGGCGACGCAACAGGTCGCGAACGCCATCACTCGGCTTGCCGGGGAAGGCGAAGCACGCGCGGTTATCCGCGACGTCCTCGCGGTAGGTGTAACCGCGCCCTTCGATGGTCACATCCTCGCGCTCGGACGCAGCTTCAAGCTGCGCGATGCGCTGCTCGATCCGGCGGATGTTCGCGTTGTTGTTGCTCAGCTGGTACGAGGCAAAGCCGATCCGCTGGCAAAAGTCCGGGGTGAGCAGGGTCCGGGCCTCCGTCTCGCTGAAACCCAGCTCGACCAGCAAGGCGATGCGCTTGGGTTCATCCTTGCCGCGACGGATGGCCGCGTTGGCGGCACGCATCCGCTCCTGCGTCGCTTTCAGGCTGGCAAGCTGCGCCTTGAGCTTCTGGACGGCTTCGGGATCGTCGCTGGAAACGCCACCGCCGCCGACGGCCGCTGCTCGACGCTCGGCCGTCTTGGCGGCATCGCTCAGCTCGCAGGCGCGGCGCATGGCGCGCTCGCTGTTCTCGAGGTCGCGCCGATGCCGGCGCTCGCTGTGGTGACCGACGAGGATCGGCTGACCGAATGGAATGTGGGCGACGGCCCGACGCGAGGCCACGAAAGAGGCGCTGGCCAAGCTTTTCAGATTGACCGCGCGGGATTCCAGACGCTCGCGCCGCGCTTCCTGGTGCTCCGCGTAGGCCTCACGGCGAGCGCTCACGCGCGGCCCGGTCGTGCCTTCCTCGTTGCTGGTGGTGCTGCTGTTCTCGTTGCTGTCCATAACAGTCCTCGGGTCTTCGGGGGTTAATCAGGGCTTGAGGGTCGGGGCGGCGATGCGACATGCATCGCGCAGGATTCGGCGAAGTGCGGCATTGGTCAGCCCTTTCGCGATCACAGCGCGCACGCTGGTTTCGGACTTCTTGGCCGCAACCTCCACGACGGCGGGCAGGGCGATGGCCTCGAAAGGGTTCAATCCCATTGCCGCAGCGAGTCCGAGCAAATCGCCCTCGGTAGACGCCAGCGCCTCGATGCACGCGCATTCGACCGCTCGGGCTTCGCTCTCGTCCGAAGGACGGCCCGGCCATGCTTTGCTAGATGCTCGAGCCGGCTCTTGGGGCCTGAGGCCGTTGCTCTTGCTACCTGCTGCTGAGTGGGACATCGCAAACCTCCGTGGTGTGCTGTTAGGGGCCATGCTTCGCTGAGTGCCGTCGCCGTAAGGCCCCCGCTGCGCGGGCGGAATAGCGAGCGATCAAGGGCGGCGAAGCCGGCGACAGCGAACCCTTGAACGCGAGCGAGCCCGCGCTAGGGAATTGGCCGATCGGCAAGGCACCAGCAAGCAGCAACAGCCCCGGCACCACGGAAGGAACGCGGTGGCCAACAGCGGGCGGCGCGAAGCAACGCCCGCAGGCCTGAAGACCACGACCGCCCGCAAAGCGGGCGGGGCACTACGCCACTGACGACGCCCTCGGCGTCCTGTGCACGATCGGCAAGCTCTCGCCGGCCTCGCCGGCGTGAAGCGGTACCTCTGGATCTCCCGCCAAGGCTTGCCCACCTCCGCCCACCGCTGCCCGGCTCGCTGGGGGCCTTTAGGCGGCCCCGCGACTCGCCGGCGGCTACCGCCGGCCGTGGACGGCGGGGACAAGCTGTCCGCGCCCGTGTGGCACTTACGTAAACCGCGTGGCCAGACGTAAAGCGCGAGTTGTGGTTCAATTTTCCGAGTCGCGGCAATGTCGCCCGACGCTACGGAAGGGAGAGGGTGTCATGGGTGACGATGCCGAGTACCAAATGGAACAGGACGAGCTGGAGCGGAGCGAACGCGAAGCCCTGCGCCAAGCGCGTGTCGACGAAGACGCCCGCCGCAACCGTAAGTGGGAGCAAGCCTCCGCGGCGAAAGCCAAGGGCAGCTCGCCGACCAAGCCGAAGGGCTCCTAAGCAGTTCCCTTGAGTCAGCCGGAAGCCTGGAGCATCCCCTCGATGACGCGAACGCTCGACAACACCCCGATCAACCGAGGCCTCGATTTCGAGCGCGCCATCGAAATCTTGGCCGGGCGTTACGGAGAGGTGTTCCAGTCGTACATGCAGGCGAAGCGTGCTGGCGAGCCAACGGAGTCTTGGGCTGACCATTTGCGATCAATACAGCGAACTCGAAAGGCGCTTCGCGTCGACGACTCAGCCACGATCTCGGCCATTCTCGCCGGCGAGCTGCATCCATCGATGGACCGTGCACCGCTTTCCGGGTCCGCCATTCCTTGAGTGTTGAAGGATGGCGCGGCCGATGCGCTTGCCAATGGGCGGCGGTTCGTCCTTTGTCGCTCCAGCTATGGATGCGACTCGCCCATTCTCCACGTCCGTTCGTTGGTCGTTCTGCCCTGAGGTAATCCTCCCGAGCCTCGGCTTGCGCCTCTCGCGAACCCGTTGACGGATTGTGGTTCGTACTGTGCTTATCAGGATCTAACCAATGCGAATCTTTGTGCTTAGCGCTTTGGCGCTTCTCACTGCCTGCAGCTCTCCCGATCATCAGGCGCAATCGAGCGACAGCTCCACGAACGAACAGGGTTCTGCAAAAGAAGCAGAGACCGCTTCAACATGGACATTGACGGAGCGAAAGGACGAACTTACCGACGAGTCGATTGTCGTTGCGACGAACCGTGGGGAGCGCGAGACGGGTGTCGGTGATCCGCCGCTCCTCTTCGCACGCTGCACGGACGGTGACCTTGAGGCGTTCATCGATCTGGATGAATTCCTCAACAGCGATGATCCGGTGCCTGTTCGCTACCGGTTCGATAAGGGCCCCCTGACTGAGCGCTCGTGGGGCGTTTCGACCACAGGCGCATCCGTTTTCGTGGAATGGCGCGAGGTCGCAGACTTTTTGCGAGCGGTCGCTTCGTCACGGCAGTTGATCTTCGAGGCCGACAACTATCGGGATGTGTCCTATAGGGCCAAATTCACGCTTGAGGGTGGGGCAGAGAAGATCGCGAAAGTCCTCGCCTCGTGCGGCCGCGACTTGCAGCCACTGACCGACAGGGTTCCGGGACTTCGCCCGGACATGGCGGTCGATGTGGAAACGCTCGGTCCCGTCCAGATCGCCACGTTCAAGGAAGTCTTGGCGTCTCACGGGAAGTATTCCGGCGCCATCGATGCAGAGCTGACCCCTGAGTTCGCTTTGGCCGCACAGACGTTCTACGACGAGTACATCGCCATTTGCAAAGCCCAAGGGCCCACTACGCTGCGCGCTCAGCGTCCCGGCGAAATCTTCTGCTCGTCGTTGGACGAGAGCCTGCCTCCTTCCGTTGGCATGGCGTTCTACGCTCGTTCTGACGGTGAGCTAAAGCAGCGGGTTGGCGACCTGCGTCGCGGCGACTGATCTTGCTTCTTGTGTTCACCAAACCACGCCGGTTATCGACTCGATCGGTCGTCACGGCATTTGACGATGGACGGCTGGCGCCAGTGGCACACTCGGACCGTTGACCCGGAAGACTGAAATGCTCACTGCGAATCGATACATCTGTTTGCGGATGGTGGAAGGGACGGGCGTGGCCATCTACAAGCACGATGGCCCTCGTGGTCCAGGCGATGGCATTCCCGCCCGCTATGACTTGTTCCCGCACCCGGGCGGCTTCGCTTGGGGGTATGCCGGTAGCGGACCGCAGAGCCTTGCGTGGGCCCTCGCCGCGCGTTTCTTCCCGGAGTTGCCCAAGGATGAACTGGCTCTTCGGAAGGACTCCCTACTGCAGTTCATCAGCTCCCTATCGGAAGATGATTCCCACGATGTGCCGGTCGATACGCTCTTGGCACACGTCGCAAGCCGACACCGTTGAGGTTCCTGAAATCCCAGCTTTGCGTTGGTCGTGTTCGCGAAAGATTCCATACGGCGGCTTGCGTCTCGCCGATCGATGACAGCGGATAAGGAGTGGTGAATGTCTAGGATGGTCTTTCGATTTGTGACGTGGTCCCCGCCGCGTTCTAAGGACGCGGCGCAGCTTGCCGCCTTTTCAGCGACGGTGGAGCAAGAGGGTGCGCATGCTGTCGCGAGGCAGACCGTCCCCTTCGATTCGACGTTCCTGCTCTGGATGGCGGGCTACGCCACGGCTGGCTTTCTGACGGCCATGCTCGGGTCGGAACTGCTGAGGGGCGATGCCCGCAAGGTGGCAGAGATCGTCGGAGTCGCCCTGATCGTGTGGGCCATGTTTCAGGCGCCCCTCTATGTTGTTTCGCTGCTGATCGCTCGGGCACGTTGCTTGGCGTGGTTGCGAGGGCTGGGTGCCCAGGCCGCTGCGATCGTCCGGGTCCATCTCCATCTCGCGGGTTCGAGCCGAGCGTCGATCAGCGAAGCCTACTTTCCGAATGAGCTAGAGGCCTTTCGAGCCGAGGCGATCAAACGCGTGCCGGATCGCATTCCCGAAAGCCGCCGCAATGAGCTCTGGTCGCGAATGGTGCTCGACGGTGCCCGAAAGATGCACGACGAGGCTGAGCGTTACGTTGTGCGCTGCTCGCTTGCGGCGCTATCCGGTGATTCCGAGGTGGCGAGCGCCGCGGGGGCGAGTCACGCGGTGCGAATCGGCACTGATGGCCTGGTGCTTCTCGAGAGCGAACTTCACGGGCAACGCTACCAACGCGTGCTGTGCATGCTTCCGACCTGACCGCGGCGGCGCTCAGGACCCGGCGATCTTCTTTCGGCGCTTGCCCTCGAGCATCCATGCGTTCGCCTTGGTCGCCCACTCGGCCGACTTGGGCTTCTTGGCCCCCTTGAGAAGCGCGGCGCGCAGCGCCGGGCTGGCCGGCTTCCCCCGCCGCGCGGCACCGGCTTTGGCATGGCTTTCCGGCCGCTGGAGTGCCTCAAGGCGTTGAGCTTTCAGCGGCTCCGGCGCGCTCACGACGTTGTCCCTGAGGAGCCGCTTCGTGCCCTCCGTGTACTGCCCGACGTCAAGCTCGCGGCGCCAACGCTGCACGCGATCCCGCGAAACGCCCCACCAGTGAGCCACGGCGATCGCGCTCTCTGTTCGGATGGCCCGGGCCAATTCGGCGGTGACGACGGGAACGGCCGGCCCCGGTTGCTTGAGTCGTGGCCAACCGATGGGCGCATGGGTCCAGCCGTTGACCCGGACGAGGCCAAGCCGTTCGTCGACCAGCCAGCCGTGCATGTCGAAGGCCGGCGGGTGGTAGGGCCCGAACAGAAGCGGGGGAGGGGAGGGGGGTGACGATGGGGGGCGCGTCATCCGGCCATGATGCCGGAGGGCAAGCGGAGCGCGCAGGCCGAAGCCGACCAGGCCCACTGGGGCGAGACCCGCAGGGGCTCGAGCGCGGAGCGCCCAGGGCGGCGGCCCCGAAGGGGCGGCCCGAACATCGACGGGGCTAATCCCGATCCCCACTTTCGGCCGAGGTCCATGCCGCTTCACACTCGGCATCCGATAGTGACTGAGCCACGGGGAACACGGTGACGCTCTCACGGGCGCGATAAGGCGCGTAAACAGCTCGGTCCTCTAAATCATCGAGCGCGTCTTCGAGACGAGTACAGAGATCATCGAGCGCTTCCGAGGCCTCGGCGCCACTGGATGTCAGGAACTCGCGCGTTTCGCGTGCGATCTTCTCAGCTGTCGCGACACCGGCGCGAACCGCGTCAGCACGAGCATAGAGCGCGTCTTCCCCCTCACGTGCGAGTGCCAGGAAGCGGGCCGAGGACATGTCAAGAATGGAGCGGCGCGATTCGATTTCGATTCGAAGCACGAGGTCGAGACAGTCGTACAAGCGAAGCGTCTGGCGGTTGATGTTCATTGAGGCCTCGAGCGGTGGAGTTCCACCATGATCCCGTCGAATCGATCTTCGATCCGATGCCAACCCCCCCCACGCAGGGGAAGGGTTAGGCCCTGATGCTCGCTCGTGAGCGGGTTTTGACTCACTTTGAAGATGACGGTCCGATGTGACGGTCATCGGCCCTAGCGCCGGCGCCCCGGAATCAGCGGCGGCGAGGCCCAGGTGGACCGAGATCCGGCCATCGATGGCCACGCGCCCCCCCCTAGAAAACGGTCGCCCTTCACGTCGGGAAAGAGCGCCGGAAACCCGAGCCGCACAAACGCGCGTTTGAATTCGCCGTGAAACCCCCCTGAATACACACGCCGGGAATGTTGACCCCTGCTACCCACGGTAGTAATTTGCGAACGTTGGGTGGGGATGCGCAAAGGCGTTGCCACGTCGGATTCGGGAATTTTCCGGCAGTGGCTCTCGGAGTGGTCATCTCGGCGCGGGTTGCCCGAATCAACCTTCCCCCCTGAGTGCCGGCACGCGAAACGTGCCTGGTCCTGCAGACGCAGGGCCTCGTCACAGGCAGCTCAACAAGCTCGAAGGCCCGCGAAAGCGGGCCTTCCGCTTTTCAGCTATCGGATTTGTCCAACCTTCAGGCCGTGCGATTTCGTCCTCGGAAAGAACGAGGTGACGCTATACCACCAGTCGTGGTCGTCACTCAGTGAAGCGTCTTCGGGGTGGAGACGAAGGATCACGGTCCCACTCCGACTAGACACAGCAGCTACCTTTCCCTGTTCTTCGAACCACACCCCCGTACCTGACGACAGAACGGCGAGCAGCATGGGGCCAATTTCGAGCAGCGCCGCCTCGTAAGTGGCGTGATGATCGTGCCGCTTCTTCCAAATCTTCTTGAGCCCCCATCCTCTGTCGTTGGCACTCACCCAACCGTACTGGAAGTAGATTGGCCCGCTTGGCATCGGCTTCCTCGTGATATCCACGTAGCCCCAGCACTCACTGCCGTCCGGCATCTTGAGCTTCGTATGCGGGTCCGGCTCTCGCGGCAGGACGTGGATGAGCTTCTTGATCGGCATGCACGCAGTCTATCGGCGAGGCCATGGGCGCCGTTGCAGACAAACGTGTGGATAACGCGTGGGCGTCTCACTTAATGCAACAGCCCAGGGCGCCCGCCGCGGCGGGCGCCCTGGTTGAGGGGTTTACTCCTCGTCGGCCTGGGGCTCCCGGACGACGAGCTCGCCACTGAGGGGCAGGGCGTGCAGCTGGAGGTTGAAACCCTTGCCGTCGCGATTCGGGAAGGCGACGCCGACCTTGGTCCATTCGCTGCGCTTTTCGCCGGCGACTTCGTACTGGCGGACGGTGAAGACGTTGAGGTGCTTGGCGGACATGATGTGCTCCTTTGGGGTGGGCGCGATTGCGCGGGGCAGCAAAACACCTGCCGATCGGGGTCGGACGCACCGCAGGCCGCAACGCAGTGGAGGACGGCAACGCCGTTGCGTCCGAGCCAGGCGGGTGTTCAATGGCCCGAATCAGCAACCGCCACCCCAAGCAGCCCGCAGGCATTCCCGCCAGCCATCGACACGCGGCCCCTCCGCCAGACACCGCCGGGTAGCGTACGGACCTGTCGCGCCTCCCCCGAAGCGCCGGCTAGACTGGGCTTGGCCTGGATCGACGCCGACACCGCGTGGGCCCGTGCCATCACACCACTCAAGGAATGGGAGAACGTGATGAGAGGAGCGCTCAGCGCTGGATTGGTGACCCTTGCCTTGGCCCTTACTGGGTGCGGCAGTCCGAAGGTCGACGGCTCGTCGGAAGACGCCTACAAGAAGTCGCTCGTTGAGGTACGCGAGTCCCTGGACGAAGACGAGCGCAAGCAGTTCGACGAAGCGCTGCAGCTGCTCATGATGAGCAGGATCGACTTCTCCGCGATGATGAGCGGAACGGCAACCGCCGAGACCATGGCCAGCGACATGATGCTGGCCATGAACGGCAAGACCGCTCAAGAGCTGATCGCCGAAGCGGCGCGCATCAAGGCCGAACGTGAAGCCAAGGAACGCCAGCAAGCGATCGATGAGATTGCAGAGCTCGCCGCGAAGCGTTTGGCCGCCGAAGCGGCGAAAGCTGAGCTAGCGAAGTTTGAAGTCATCCGCTCCCGCTTCTACAAGCAGCGCGGCTACATCGGTGACGAGCCGGCCATCGAGCTGACAGTGAGAAATGGAACCAACGTATCGGTCTCACGCGCCTACTTCGAGGGCACCGTCGCGAGTCCTGGCCGTGCGGTGCCGTGGATCAAGGAACAGTTCAACTACCAGATTTCGGGCGGCGTCGAGCCGGGCGAGACGGTGAGCTGGAATCTGGCCCCGAATCGGTTCTCTAAGTGGGGCGAGGTCGATGCCCCGAGCGACGCGGTCTTCACTGTGGTGACCACTCGCCTTGATGGGCCGGACGGCGAGGCGGTCTTCTCATCGCAGGACTTCACCGAGGACGACGCGCGGCGACTTGCGCAGCTTCGCGAGAAGTACGAGGGGAACGAGCGATAGGGCGAAAGCACAAAGACGCGAACGCTCTATCCATTCTTCTGAAATCTATCGACGACCATGAACGCGAAAGCAATCTTCATCCTACTCGCCACTCTTTCTACCCCAGCATTAACTGCTGCCGAAACTGGAACCTTCGAGGAAGCAGTTCAGCTTCACGAAGCCAGCAAACACGCGGAAGCACGTACAATCTTTGAAGCGCTCGATGCAAAGGGCGACGCTCGCGCGACCTACGCGCTGGGGTTCGTCTATCGCCGCGGCATCGGGATTCAAGCCGACCCCGCAAAGGCCATCACATACTTCGAGCGCGCTGCCGATGCAGGGCACTCGTCAGCGAAGAACGAACTCGGACTCATGTTCCTTCACGGGCAGGGGGTATTCCCGAACTTCCAGCGCGCATATGAACTTTTCGAGTCTGCAGCGGAGCAAGGAGATGCCTATGCAATGGTCAACTCTGCAGAGTTTCCATTCATGGCCGATGCGGAGTCCTTCACGGAACAAGTCCTTGCCAAGTCTCTTGCGCGAGCCCAGCAAGCGGCAGCCGAAGGGCGGCCGAACATGGATGGGCTAATTGGCACATTGAAGTGCGCACTTAACGCGGAAGCTCGTCCACCGCTTGATACGCTTGTCCGTGAATCAATCCGCCAGCATGAATTGAATGGGCCAGCGAGAGCCGTTAAGAACGGCTTCTCTGGCGACAGTCATTACTTCAGCAAGGGCGGCTATCTGCTCCGAACCGACTTCGGAACGGGCAGCATGGAGCATCGCTTCATCTACAGCAGCGACTGCAAGCTCAAGCGTTGGGAAGCCATCGAAGTTGCCAGAGATGGCTCGGGACGTGTGTCACTCAGGAATTTCGAGAACTACGAGTATGTCGCGGGCAGGATTGCTCGCGTTTCCACGCCTAACGGGAACGCCCCAGAGAACATCCGCCGATACGAATACTTTCCGCAGAACGATGGAGGCATCGTCGAAGCGAGCAGGCTAGATGGCGAGCATCCCTCGTGGACGTTCATCAAACGGGACAGCAAAGGACTCGTGATGTGGGCTAACGGGGGCCTGCCCGTCTACCCAACTGCGAACCTGGAAATTGTCCCCGGCTCGGGCGTCATCTGGTCTCAACCCGTGAATGCAGGCACCCGAAACATGACGCTTCAGGGCGGATCGCAGTACCGCCGGGATCGGGATGGGCGCATTACGGCGATCGTTGACAACAATGCCATGGACTACTCCACGCAGTACATCGTGGAGTACACGTATGGACGCCATGGTTGGGTCACTGCCGAGACACTTCGTGATCTGAGTGGGCGAAACCGATCGACCACGGCGACCTACGAGGCGTACGAAGTGGACTCGCGCGGGAATTGGACGTCGCGCACAAAGCGCTACACCCGTCTCGGGCAAGAGCGCGAACTTCGCCAAGCTCGAGAGATCTACTACTACTAGCCGCCCGGAAGGGGCCGGCGAGATGCGCGCTCCAGTTACTTGAGCGACCAATGAAGCGCAGGAGATTGAGATGGCAGTGTGGCTGGTCCGAGCGGGTTCGCACGGTGAGTTCGAGCCGAAGTTCATCCAGGAGTCCCGGGTTTACGTGACGTGGGATCGTCTCGACGTCAACTTGGCGAAGCTCGGCCAACGGAGCGAGCTGATCGATGCGATGACGGAGCGCTACCCGAACGCCAAGACGAGGGCGATTGCGAACTGGGCCAGCCAGATCTGGCCCTTTGCGCATGAGATGAAGGTGGGGGACTTAGTGGTCGTTCCGATGAAGACCCAACCCGCGGTCTATGTCGGTGAGATCGTCAGTGACTACCAGTCCAACACCGAAGCCGAGAATCCCTACTTCCACTGGCGCGATGTGAAGTGGATCGGCGAGGCGGTGCCCCGGTCCCACTTCGGCAAGGACATCCTGTTCTCCTTCGGCGCATTCATGACGATTTGCCGGATTCAGCGCAACAACGCCGAACAGCGGATCAAGGCGATGCGCGACGCCGGATGGAAATCCGAGTCGCTGCAGGCGACAACGCGAGCGGCACCGGCGAGCACGCCTGAGGCGGAGAGTAGCGACACCGACATCGACGAGCTGGCCCGCGATCAGATTGCGGCGCTGATCTCGGCGCGCTTCAAGGGCCATGGCCTGACCCGACTGGTCGAAGCAATCCTCAACGCGCAGGGCTACACGACGTATCGCAGCCCCGAGGGGGCTGATGGCGGCGCCGACATTCTCGCCGGTACCGGGCCACTCGGCTTTGCTGCGCCAAAGCTGTGCATCGAGGTGAAGTCCGAGGACTCGCCCATCGGCCGCGAGCCTGTCGACAAACTGCTTGGCGCCATGACGAAGTTCAATGCTGACCAGGGCCTCTTCGTCGCCTGGGGTGGATTCAAGAGCAACGTGCAGAAGGAGTTGGCCTCGCAGTTCTTCCGGCTACGCTTGTGGAGCCAGAAGGAGCTTCTCGAGCAGCTCTTCGCCCACTACGACAGGCTCGACGAGGACCTGAAAGCCGAGCTTCCGTTGAAGCGCGTGTGGGTGGTCGCGGCGCAGGATTCGGATCTCTAGCCGCGTGACCTCACCCTCCACCCCAAAGGTCGCGGACCCGGAGCACTTCCCCGACATGCAGCAGGACGCACAGCAGTGAATCCAGCCTTCGAGAACGTTACATCCCTGATCACGGGGAACATCCTCGCCATCTTGGTCGTCGTGATTGGTATGACGGCACTTTCAATCGTCGTGGGGCGCGCTGTTGGAAAGACCGACAAGCGCAAGCGGCGGGTCGTCACCAACCTGACGTTCTATGGCGGAATGATCGTGCTTGCGCTATTCGTCGTCCCTCAGATTCTCGGCGTACGCGGATAGCCCTCGCTGGCGAATCGCAACACGTCCCACGCATCCCCGCTTGGCGATGGATGTAGTGCAAAGCATCCGCAATGTGACCACGGTTGCCACACCAAGTGACCGGAGTCGCCAGAGAGACTGACCACGGCGGGCAGGCCTGCTGCGCTAAGCCGGCAACTTCTGACCGGCAGAACCCGGCCAGGTCGCGTCGCTCACCGCGGAGCGCTACGAAGCTCTTGACCGCGTGGCGGAGCTCGATCAGCGCTTCATCGCTCTCCGTGCAGAAATGGAAGCCCTTCGCTGCGATGTCGCGCCGGCCCAGAAAGTCGCCCAGATCGTCGAGGCGTGGCGCTCGGCGGCGAAGTCCGTCCGTCTCCTGCAGCGCGCTAAGGAGGCCTTTGCGGCCCCCGGCCTACGGCAAGGCCGACGAGGCGGGTGATGCCGAGGCCATAAACAATCTTGCGACGCTGCACATGCACGGCGCTGGCGTCGCGGTCGACATCGATCGAGCGATGACGATGTACCAACGCGCTGCCACGCAGACAGCGCCGCACGGTGTTCCGCGACCCCCCAGCGCCCGGGCAATCTCCCGAACCCCTTTGCCCTGACGGGCCAATACCTTGATCTCCACCGACTCCTCCTCGCTCAGCATCCAGGCGACCTCCAAAAGGCCGCCATCGTCGCCGGGGTGGGTCAGATTTACTTCGGCGACCGCGGGTCAGTTTTCAGTCGGCGGCAACACTCTGTCCAAGCGGAGGACGACGGGCCAGATCAAGCCCCTGGCAAAGGCCGCAAAAGGGTGGTGGTTGGTGTTCTCCGTTAACTACCCGAGCATACGCTTGTGGATGCAAAAAACTCACAAAAACATATAGATAGGAAGGTTTTCCGGCCTTTGTCGGCTGTCGCTCTATCTAGATGCTTCGCCGTGTCGCTCGTAAAGTCACGCCCATCGTTCACAAGAGGGTCCAACGATGGAACTGCTGGTGACTGCACTCGAGGCGCTCGTGAGGATCAGCCCGGAAGCTGCAGCGATTGTCCTTACGGCTTTTGCCGCGCTAGCTGTTGCATACAAAGCTTTGGCCGTCGCTGCTGCCGCCCTCACGAAGCGGAGCGATACCGATGGGTAAGTGGGGTTCGATGCCTCTCTGGTGGGTCAACGGTGGGCGCCTCACCGAGTTCAATGCCGCCCCGCGCCAACTCGGTGTCAACATCACAGCACTAAAGCTCTACCTGTTCCTTGCGGTGAAGGTGCGGTTCGAGACGAAGTCAGCGACGCTCAGCTACTCCGACATCGAGCTAGGTCTTGATGTGTCGCGCCCCATGATCCGACCAGCGCTCGAGCGGCTCGTTGTGCTTGGCCTTCTCGACGTGAAGCGAGGGCGGACGAACGAGCTAACCCTCCTCTGGGGTAGCGAGGAGCGTCGATTCGCGAAAGTGCCGTCGGACTTGGTTTCGGCCTTGGTGCGCGATCTCTCCCTACGCAGTCGAACATGCCTGGCTGCTCTGAAGCTGTATCTCTATCTGCTGAACTGTCGAGAGAACAAAAGCAGCTTGGCGCGTATTGCCCACAAGACGCTCCAGGAGAAAACGGGGGTGCGCCCGAATGAAATCCGTCGAGGCCTTGATCACCTTGTGAATCACAACGCGATCACGCTTGTCACAGACGAGCCGTCTGAGACCGCGGGACATCCGGTCAACGTCTACAAGATTCGTGGACTCTGAGGACCGCGAAGAACCGTAACGCGGAGGTTGCCGCAGCGGCAACGTTCCACCCGACGTCGCCCGGCTTGGAGTAGAAATGCCGCCTGCGTTTGCTTAGCCCGCGTGCGTAGTCTGATCGGGTGGACTTTCGTTTGGGCATGCGTTGGAATGCTAGGCAAGTCTGCAAAACCTACAAGGAAGGAGGCCCCGATGATTCGGACATTCTGTGCAGCGATTGCCGTTTTTGCTTCTACCCAAGCTCTGGCGTCAATCGAGATCCGGTTGGCCCCTGATACAGCCGCAAGCCGATTCGTTCGTGAGACCTTCGACGGCGGTAAGCATGAAGTCTTCGTTTCGGGAGAGATCGATTCGAACAGCGCAGCGCAATTCGTGCAGTTCGTCGATTCGAATCGGATTCACCATGCGATCGTTGTTTTCGACTCTCCTGGCGGCTCTCTGATTGGGGGCATCAAGCTCGGGAAGGCGATTCGCGACAGAGGCTTTGATACAGCGATTGGAACAATGCTTCCCGATGGCGCTCTCTCCCCTCGGGGCTTATGTGCCAGTTCGTGTGCGTACGCATTCGCCGGGGGAAGGTATCGGCACTACACGGGAGACGAACAGAGGCTAGGAATCCATCAGTTCTACGCGGACGGTGACAACCAAGCTGACATCGGCGAGACGCAGATCGTCGGATCTTTCGTCTTGGGATACTTGCGAGAGATGGGTGTGGACGCCCAAGCCTTTGTCGTGGCCAGTCGGACCCCGGGCGACGAGATGTTTTGGCTGTCCGCTGACCAAGCGACAGACTTAGGTCTGGCGAACAACGGTGCGGATCCGACGACTGTAGAGATTATGCTGGCGGGCTCGATGCCTTACCTGAAGCTCGAGCAGGCCCGCTCGAACGTGACCATGCGTGTGCTTTTCGGATGCGAAAACAGCCAACTCGCGCTCTCTGCGGGAATTGTTGTCACACCGGCTCTTGCCGCTGAGCGCGGTGCTCGAGTCACAAAGAGTTACTTGGAGGATGGCCAAGGGCAGTTCATGGTTGTCGCGGGCGTCGCTGGGGCGGAGGCCGTTGACAGCGTTCTGTGGCTCAACAGGCGTGTGTCTCCAAGTGACCTCCGCAGATTTCTTGAAGCCAGGCAGCTAGGCGTCTGGACAGAGAATGGGAGCCACCTGAGGTGGGGCGGGGCGATAGACATGCGTCCGGCCAGAGAGAAGCTGGCCTATTTCGCCCGCAACTGCCTCCGAGGAGGATAAGTGCAATCGAGAATGGGGCTGCTCCCAAATAGGGAGGTAGTGGGAACTCGAGATGGTGGCACAAGGGAAAAGGCCTGCGAATTCCCGCAATCCCCAGCTTTACATGGTGGCCACGGAGGGAATCGAACCCCCGACACGGGATTCTCACACCTCTGACCGATTTGGGTCGTCTGGAGTCACCCAGCCATCGGGCTGCGTTCGGCCAGAAGCGCATTTTGTAGAAAGGATTCCGCAACGAAATGCTTCCCAAGAGAGGGTAAATGTCACCTCCCTTGGTAGCCACAACTGATCACAGGATGGCTGAATGGACGCACTGATTGTCGCTGTGGGGCTGCTACTCATCGCCCTCTCAGCAATTGCTGTCGAGGGCTTTCGAAAAGCGATCGCCCGACCTGAAGCCTTCGCCAAACGTCTCAGCGTCGATCTTTTTGGCCGGCCTACAGAGCGTTCAGATCTTTACAGCGGCGCTATGCTTGCCGGTGCGTTCGTCACCAGCACCGCTGCTGTTTACGGGCTTCTGTTCTGGCTCCCAGCTCTTGAGCGACTCCTCCCAAACGACTTCTTCGGGGACGGCTCTCCCCGTCTGCCTCTGGCGCTTCTCGCCGGATTCTTCTTGACGGGCATTAGCTACCGAATCTTCGAAGCTTTCGATGAACTCCGACGCCTAAGCATCGCGCGATCCACCATGGCCGAGGCCAAGTCTATGGCTGCCCAACTAGCCGTCGGTGCCAGCGCCGACAACGTCTGGGCGGCTTTCGAAGCTTCGGACAACGCCCACAGGGCCGACCGAGCATGGCTACATGGATTCCTCGAAGATCTCCGGCGCGCCCTTCCTTCAGCCCTGCCTGACCGCTCCCCTGCGTACACGCCCTCCGAGGCTACTGTTCCTTCTAGCCCCGGCATCCCGATGGATGATGTCAGCCGGAGCTTCGAGACCCTGAAATCGCTTGATGCCGCACTCCCCTCCATCGTCGGCGACCGTTCCAACGAGATCACTGAGCTGCTCCCACGCTGCGATGGCACCTATGTCGTCGAGCAGGGTGCGCTCATTCGCGCGTTTCAGCCCTTCAAGGACGCCTTCGCCGCCGCCAGCGTATCCGAGGAGGTCGTCGAGGCAGGTGCCCGTGACATTGAGATCACTGACGCCATTCTTTCCATTCCTGCCACCAGGCTGGAACCCAACATTCGCGCCATCGCTCGCTACAAGGGTGACCCGCATGGTGGCCACACACAGTACCTCGTTCGTCGCCCTGACGGCAGCGAATCACCGTTGACCCAAGGTCTCGTCTTCTCGCCGACGCTATCCGGCGCCCTCGGCGCGTTCTTCGTCGCGCACGTCCTGCCGACAATCGGCCGACACTGGCACGGGCGCTACAATTACGACTACATGGTCCACCCCCACAAGGTGAGCCTTGTCTCTTGGCTGAAGCGCTCAGGTTTCACTGAAGAGCATGCAGGCGAGCTCGCCGCACTCGATCACCGCGCCGCGGTTTGCATCACCGTTGCTTCTGGTTCCACGACCATAAGCGCATACGGCTCCGGAAAAACGACACCGCTCACCCTCTTCAAGGCGTCGGTCATCGAAGGCCATCTGGTCGATGCTTCTCGCGATACTGTTTTAGAGAGCAAGGTTCGCATCCTCTACTGAGTCCCTTGGGCTTTGCCGCCCCCACCTAATCCGTAACTGTCGTTGTGCGATTCCGCCCGGTTTCGAGAAGAGCGGATTCTTACAGCGCAACGCCAATGACCAAGGTCAGGTTTGGGTCTATCCTGTTGAGAGACTCGCCTCCTCGAAACGCTAGGCTTCCGGGTGCTCGCGACAAACAACGTCTGGCCTCCTTGAAGTCATCTGGAGACCGAGAATCGCATCGTCGTGAGCGCCGCACCATCTTGAAGAGCGGTGGTTTTTTGCCGACTGATTTCTTCAACACCATAGGTAGGAAGCAGCCAGTGACCGCTCCGCAGGAACTGGGCAGTCAGGCCGCCGAGCGTGGGCCGTTTGGCTGGCGATACTGATCATTCAATTTGGCAAAACTTGGGCTAGTTGCTGTCAATCCGCAGCTAGGACCGCATCATTGCCGCGAGGCGAGGAACAAGAGCAGTGAGTACGTCAGCCTTGGGATGCAGCGCCAAGCCGAGGCTGGCCGCTTCAGCGGCGTAATCCCGTGGAGCGCCGCTATGCAAATAGACTGGCGGCGTGCCGGGATGTGGCGCTGGAAAGCCAAGCATCCTGAGCATGCCAAGCCCGTTGAGCCTAGGCATTTCCACGTCCGACACGATCACGTCTACCTTGTGCACGGCAAGTGCCTGCAAGGCGGCCTCGCCGTCTGGGGCTTCGATCACGCGAGCGCCTGACTTCTCGAGAACAAGCGTCGCGACGAGACGGGTCGTTCGGTGGTCGTCCACGACCAAAACCGTGACCCCTTTGAGAACAGAGGGGGTGTCCATCAGCCTAGACTACCTTCTGAAGCAGCCCGGCGTTGTGCGAATCCGTCGCGTCGTTCACGGCAACATTTCGCAACCTGGGCCTGCACGTGGGCACGCTGCTTGATAGGCCGCGAGTAGATGAGGCTGTGGCCGGCTTCCAAGGCCACCGCAGCGAAGTCCGCGTCGGACAGCCCGGTGAGAACCCCGTACGCGAGAGCAAGATCACCTTCACCCTCAGCGCGCCGCAGGGCGGCGCCACGCTCTTGGATAGCCTCCAAGGCAAGCGAAGGGGCGCGGCTCATGCCGAGCCCCCGGAGAGGCGAACACATTCCGGCGCGCAATGACGGTAAGACCGACCCGGCGCATGGGATGCCATGGTGATTCGGTACGCGCGGTCGTCGTCGGGCCACGGGGACGCGTGAACCGAGATCACGCGGAACCCCGGAACCCACCGGGCCGGGGTTCGCCCCGGCCCAGCGATGAGCAGGTCGACGGCGTCGCCTTCACGCACGTGAGGATTCTCAAGAGAATGCATATCGCCGCCCTCAGCCGTAGCTGCTGAAGCAGCGCGGCCGGCCGTCCCACAGCGTCGCGCTGCTGTAACTCGTCAGGCGCACTGCGCCGCGTGTGGGGCGCTTGCTTCGCAGCACCTCGCCTGCCGGATGCCCTTTCTTGGGGACAGCCGTACCGGTCATATCGCCCGTGTACGTCTTCTCCGACTCGATCGGCTGAAGATCCACGACGGCACCGCGCACGGCGATCACTTCGTAGAAGTCCACGTTGGTCTGTTCGTAGCCCCAGCTCGCCACCAGAACCTGGCCGACCTCAAGCCCGTGGGGTTCCCGGCGCTCCGCTGCCTCAGCCTTCCGGCGCTCCGCATTCGCCACGATCCGGGCGTTCGTCGCTTCGATGTGGGCCGTTCGTGCCTCGTGGCTTCCAAATGCGTAATGCACATTACGGGCAAGACGGCAGGCCTTGCCGAGGAAGTACGCAGCGAGATACTGCGGCGGCTTCCCTTCGCGGAAGTGCTCGCATACGTACGCCGCGCCACCACAAGCCAATGCGGCCCCCTTCCGCCAGCCTTGGGACGTTCCAAGAAGCTGTTGCCGCACGTGGTCGCGCTCGTCGGCGGTCAGGGAGGCGGGGTTGATTCCAAGGTGTCGCAACATGGTGAGGCTCCTTCTCAGGAAACGAGGATTTGGACGCGGACAACGGCAAGGCGGGAGGCTTCGCACTCGTCGCGGGCTTCGCCACGAGCGCACACCAAACCGGGGCCGTAGGCGTGGGCTTCGCGCTCGCCATAGACAGGGAAATCCATGGTCCGCCCATCATCGAAACCGCCAACCGTCACCAAGAACACGCGGCTTCCGGTCGATGCTTTGCTAGATGCTCGAGCCGGCTCTTGGGGCCTGAGGCCGTTGCTCCTGCTACCTGGTGCTGAGTGGGACATCGCAAACCTCCGTGGTGTGCTGTTAGGGGCCATGCTTCGCTGAGTGCCGTCGCCGTAAGGCCCCCGCTGCGCGGGCGGAATAGCGAGCGATCAAGGGCGGCGAAGCCGGCGACAGCGAACCCTTGAACGCGAGCGAGCCCGCGCTAGGGAATTGGCCGATCGGCAAGGCACCAGCAAGCAGCAACAGCCCCGGCACCACGGAAGGAACGCGGTGGCCAACAGCGGGCGGCGCGAAGCAACGCCCGCAGGCCTGAAGACCACGACCGCCCGCAAAGCGGGC
>NZ_BAAHAS010000005.1:0-3322 GCF_054777375.1 Silanimonas algicola
GCGTTGTCGGCGACTGGATCCAGTTCTACAACCACCGCCGACCGCACCAGGCGCTCGGCATGAAGACCCCCGCCGAGGCGTACGCTTTAGCGGCTTGAGCTGAGCAGAAACCGCTGGGTCGTTACACCTCATCCACGCCGGTGAAGCGGCCAGGAAGCGGTCCGAAAGCAGCGCGATGAACGCGTTCTTCTTCAGCTCGCCGGACGACATGACGTGGGATCTAACGCTGGCGTTGAGCGGCGGCATCAATCGCGAAGCGATTGGACCATCCGCTTGAGCGAGTCGTCAGCGGGCAATCTTCAGCGGTCAATCTGGCCGGCAACATGGCCGGAGATCCCTTCGACGCTCCTCACGAACTCGGCTTCGATATCGATTTCAAGCGTCCTTGCAATGACGAGGATAGACCAGAGGCAATCCGCACGCTCATGCCCGATCTTCGCCTTGTGGTCATCGATGCTTCTTGGTCCAGAAGTCGCCTGCACCAGTTTCGCGAGATCGCCCACATCGCCGACGACGCCAAGCATCAGCTCCTGCGTCGTCCAAGTACGGCCGTACTTCTTGGCCTCAAGAATCTCGTAGAGCTCGTTGAACCTGAGCGCTTTTGCTTCGAGATCGCGGAAACTCATGTGCTGCCCCTGACGCCCGATCTGGCTGCTTGGACGAAAGGTCAGCGGGCATCTTTGTACCTCTCGACACCCACGGAAACCCAGATAAGGACGGCAACGAGAGCCAGCCCCGCCACGAACCCGCCGATAAGGCCAACCACGGGGGTCTCCAGGCCTTGAATGCCGAGAGGAAAGGCGACCAAAGGAACGAGGAGCAACCGATGGCCAACGTATCGGTTGAGAGCGGCCATGTCCCTCACCTTCTCCGGCTCATGAACGATGAAGACGGTGCGGCGTCCCGAGAAGCGGACGGCAAGCCCAATGACGAGCATCAGGCCGGAAAACAGCAAGAGAACGACCGAAATCGCGACCACGGCTGGGGCCCCTTCCCGCTAACGCGTGAGCGAGTGGTTAGGTGCAGAAGAGTCTTCGTTTGGCAGGCAACTCGCCAAGCCGCTTCTCCCCAGTCCGTGGACGGTTTCTAGAACCGATGCAAGCATTACTTCCACTCTCGTCATGAGGCCATCGCCCTTCGCGAACAACGCCATCGCGGTCGGCACTGCTAGTAAGCGACTTATAACGCACTTCATCGCAACCAATGCAAGAAGGACTGGGAGCAAGACAGCCCCCGGGGGCGTTGCACCCCCGGAGCTCCCCGCTAGCCAAAGACTCCTCCACGCCGCCAATTTATGCGAGATGCAACCAACCGCACCTGACGCGCGAACCAAGCGGCCCGATCAATCGCGAGACGCCTCTGAAGGATCCGAACGGCCGAGCAGGGCCGCGAAGCCGTTGCAGAGCAACCCGACGGTGATGAGGACGCCGCCTACGCCAAGGGCGATGTCAGAAACACCCTCGCGAAGGACCGCCGAGAGCAATATGGAAGCAAGCCCGATGAGCAGGAGACGTTTGGCTTGCTGGGCGGTCGGAAGAAATCCCTTCATTGCCTAGACCTTTCCTTCGTGAAGCGCCTAACGCTGCCGCTTCCGCGAGTAGTTAGGCAGCAAGCCATCGCCATGCTGCCCCGAGGAGAACAAGCGCAAATCCAACGGCTCCTGATGCCATCACTGCAACGGGCGGTGGTGGACGCGACGCATGCGCGGCAAGCTCGGCCCGCAATGGGCTGAGCAAATTGAGCGGCCTTACCCAGAGGTGCGGACAAACGAGGGCGAACCCTACAGCGGAGACGAGATCGTACGCTGCGCCGACCACCACAAATCGCCAAGTGAAGAAGAGCGCGAAGACTGCCGCACCCGTTGCCCAGAACCACCTCGACATAGCTGCTCCCTGCACTCTTGCGAGAAACATTCGGATGCTGCCTTACGCTTGAGCGAGATGCTAGGCGGCACTTGCGATGAAAACACTCCACAAGAGCCACCCACTGAGAACCATCGAGCTGGCGCCAATCATAGGCAAGAAGCGAAGCGCCTGGGGAACCGAGGTCTCTGCGAAGCGACGGTGAGTGCGCCAAGGCACAAGGGCCATGACCAACGTAGTGCCGATCAGGAGCCAGCCGAATACGGTGAGACCCATGGGCTGAGCGGAATGGGGCGCCGTGGCGAGCATCGCGCCGCCAACAAGCAACCGCAAAGAAAGCTCCACGTAATGCTTGGACGCAGACGTGGCGAAATCCAAGAGGAAGCGCTTGGCAACACTTGGCCGAAAAAGTGCAAGCAATCCGAGCACCAGAAAGAAAAGTGCAGCTGCGACGAGAGCTGCTTTTGCGACCACTACCAGCATGCGAATCCCTGCCTGTGGCGCCTAACGCTGGAGCCAAGCGGCAGCATCAATCGCGAAGCGATTGATTGGTCCGCTTGAGCGAATTGTTAGGCCGCGCGGATTCACATACTAAGTGCAACACCCAGAGCCCGAACGGGGTGAGCGGTGATACTGACCGCGACCTCATCCGGCAAGAGGGGTTGCAACCATGACGTATCACCAGCTCACCCAAGACGAACGATACCTGATCGCCCGCGGCGTGGCCGCAGGCCATAGCCAGCGCGAGCTCGCCCGGCTACTCGGCCGTGCCGCCAGCACCATCTCCCGAGAGATCCGCCGCAACGCCACCACCCACGACAACCGCTACCGGGCCGAGAAGGCCCACAGCTATGCCGTGGCGCGGCGGCGACGATGCCGACGAGGACCACGCTTTGCCGAAGCCATCCACCGCCTGGTCGAAGCGGCACTGAAACGGCGCTGGAGCCCCGACCAGATCGTCGGGTTCTACCGGGCGCAGGGCGTAACCATGCCCAGCATCGAGACCATCTACCGGCGATTGCGCGAGGACAAGCGCCGCCGAGGCCCGCTCCATCGCTTCACACGCATCCTCGCCAAGATGGGTCGCAAGCGATATCGCTCCCGACCCGCGCGGGGCGTGCTTCTCGGCAAACCCCACATCACCGAACGGCCTGCCGAAGCCGAAGCCCGTGAAGCCATCGGGCACTGGGAGGGCGACACCGTCATGGGCCACACCACCAAGCACTGCCTCCTCACCCTGGTCGAACGCAGCACTGGATACGCCGTGATCAAGGCCTTGCCCGCTCGAACCATGACCGACACCCGTAGAGCGGTACAGCGAGCCGTGACCAGCCGTAACCTCCCCCTGATCCCGGACACCTGAGACGTAGAGCTTTCTGGCATGTTTCCCCGCCAGGAGGTTCCATGAAGAAGTCGAAGTTCAGCGAGACGCAGATCGTCTCGATCCTCAAGCAAGGCGA
>NZ_BAAHAS010000006.1:0-1215 GCF_054777375.1 Silanimonas algicola
TGTAACGACCCAGCGAATTCGTGCTCAGGTGTTACTTTCCTGAGGAGAGACCGATGAGTGTCGTGATGGACGAAGAGATCAAGCGTTGGACGGCCCGGCGGAAGTCGGCCTTGGTGCTGGAGATCATCCAGGGCAAGACGACGGTGGCGGAGGCGAGCCGCGCGTTCGACCTGACGCCTGCCGAGATCGAAAGCTGGGTGGAAGACGGCAAGCGCGGCATGGAGAACGCCCTGCGTGCCAAGCCCGAGGACGTTCGGGAGCAGTACGAGCGCCAGTTGAAGGACCTCCAAGAGGCCTACGGCGAGGCGATGCTGGAGCTGCGTGCCCGAAAAAAATTGGCGTCCCTGTTGGGCAAGGACGAGACCTGATGGTTTCGCTCCAGCAGGGACTGCGGGCGGACGGGATCCACGTGTCGATGGCGCAGTTGTGCCGCTGGTTCGAGCAGCCGAGGCGGACGGTCTACTACCGCCCGACGAAGTCGCCGCCGAAGGTGAAGCCCGAGCTGGCCGAGCCGATCAAGGCGTTGATCGAGGCGGAACCGTCGTTCGGCTACCGAACGGTGGCGGGCCTGCTCGAGATGAACAAGAACACGGTGCAGCGGATCTTTCAGCTCAAGGGCTGGCAGGTGCGCAAGCGCGCCGTGGGGCATCGCCCGCGCATCGAGGCGCTGCCCTCGGTGGCGCAGGCGCCGGACGAGCGTTGGGCGACTGACCTCTGCCGCGTCTGGGGCGGCCGGGACGGCTGGCTGACGCTCGCCTTGGTCATGGACTGCCATACCCGGCAGGTGCTCGGCTGGCAGCTCTCGCGCAGCGGCAAGGCAACGACGGCCGCTGCAGCGCTGGAGCAGGCCCTGATCACCCGTTACGGCGTCCTGGCACGGGTGCCGAGGCCCTTTCTGCTTCGCTCCGACAACGGCTTGGTCTTCACCAGCCGCATCTACACGCGGCTGGTTCGGAGCTACGGGCTGAAGCAGGAATTCATCACCCCGCACTGCCCGCAGCAGAACGGAATGATCGAACGGCTGATCCGATCCCTGAAGGAACAGTGCGTGCACCGGCACCGCTTCGAGAACCAGCGCCACGCCATGCGCGTTGTCGGCGACTGGATCCAGTTCTACAACCACCGCCGACCGCACCAGGCGCTCGGCATGAAGACCCCCGCCGAGGCGTACGCTTTAGCGGCTTGAGCTGAGCAGAAACCGCTGGGTCGTTACAC
>NZ_BAAHAS010000007.1:0-1204 GCF_054777375.1 Silanimonas algicola
CGTAACCTCCCCCTGATCCCGGACACCTGAGACGTAGAGCTTTCTGGCATGTTTCCCCGCCAGGAGGTTCCATGAAGAAGTCGAAGTTCAGCGAGACGCAGATCGTCTCGATCCTCAAGCAAGGCGATGCCGGCGTGCCGGTCAAAGACCTTTGCCGCCAAGCCGGCATCAGCTCGGCCACCTACTACCAGTGGAAGTCGAAGTACGGCGGCATGGAGGCCTCTGATCTGCGGCGCGTTCGCGAGCTCGAGACCGAGAACGCCAAACTCAAGCGTATGTACGCGGAGCTCGCACTCGACAACGCGGCGATGAAAGACCTGATCGCAAAAAAACTGTAGGGCCGGCGGAGAAGCGTGAGGCGGTGCGGTTCCTCGTCGAGGTGCATGCGCGGCCCCTGCGTCGGTCCTGCGAGATCGTCGACCTTTCGCGATCGGCTTGGTACGCACCGCCGCTGGACTGGACGGTGCGCGACGCCGAGCTGATCGCCGCGTTGGCCAAGCTGGTCGAACAGAAACCGTCGCGCGGCTTCGGCAAGTGCTGCCAGCTGCTTGAGAAGACCCATCCGCACTGGAACCCAAAACGGATCTACCGCGTGTACTGCGCCATGAAACTCAACCTGCGCCGCGCCGCCAAGCGGCGCCTGCCGAAACGCGAGCGCGTGCCGCTGTACGTGCCCGAACATCCCGACACGGTCTGGTCGGCCGATTTCATGCTCGACGCGCTGGCCTGCGGGCGGGCGTTCCGCACCTTCAACATCACCGACGACTTCAACCGCGAGATCATCCACATCGAAGTCGATACGTCGATCACGTCGCTGCGTCTGGTGCGCATCTTCGAGCGCATCCGTCAGGAGCGACCACTGCCGCAGATGTTGCGCACCGACAACGGTCCGGAGTTCCTAGGCGAGGCCTTTGTCGAATGGGCCAAGCAGGCCGGCATGGCCATCCAGTACATCCAGCCCGGCAAACCGAACCAGAACGCCTACATCGAGCGCTTCAACCGCACCTACCGCGAAGAAGTGCTCGACCAGTACCTGTTTGCCCGTCTCGAGGACGTCCGTGAGGCCACGTGGCGCTTCCTGATCGACTACAACGAGCACCGCCCCCACGACGCCCTCGGCGGCATGACGCCCGCCGAGTTCCGAAATCACCACGACGCCAGAAGCTCTACTTTCGAACTGTCTGCTTGACGGGGGAGGTTACGG
>NZ_BAAHAS010000008.1:0-866 GCF_054777375.1 Silanimonas algicola
CAACGAGCGTCCGCCCAACGGCGCGAGCAAGCCGCGCAGCTTCCAGATGGAGATGCAGCCCAAGCTGATGCAGGGGCTGATGCACCTGCTGGACCAGGCGCTGCTGCAGTCCCAGTGGAAGGAGCCGTTCCATCCCGTGGTGGGCAGCGAGCCGCCGCACGACGAGGGCGATGGGAACCGGCCGCGGTATCTGAATTGACCTGGCCGTCGTTCCCGCCCGAATTGACCTTCGCCGTCATTCCCGCGAAGGCGGGAATCCAGAGCTTTCAAGGGAAAGGCGGCCAACGGCCGCCTTCATCGGGAGCCCTGGGTCCCGGCGGTTTCAACCGGTCAATGCAACGGTGGCTGCCAGCCTTTCGGCTGGTGACTCGAATCCCAAAGTCTCTCTGGGACGTGTATTGAGCTTTCTGGCGACCTGGTCTAGCTGCTCCTGCGTGTACAGAGACAGGTCGTCGGTTCGCTTTAGGTAGTACCGCAGCAGCCCGTTCGTATTCTCGTTGGTTCCTCTCTGCCACGGGCTGCGAGGATCGCAGAAGTAGACCTGCACGTCCGTGGCTACGGTGAACCTGGCGTGCTGCGCCAACTCCGTTCCTCGGTCCCAGGTCAGGGTCTGCATGAGGTTGTTGGGTAGCTTCTTCACCCGCTCGATCAGTGCGTCGACCACGGTCTGAGAATCTTTGCCACCGAGCTTGGCCAGCATCACGTAGCGGGAATGGCGCTCCACGAGCGTGGCAATCTGGCTGTTCTTCGCGCCGATGATCAGGTCGCCCTCCCAGTGGCCCGGAACAGCCCTGTCTTCGACGCACGCCGGCCGCTGGCGAATCGAGACCGCCCCGACAATCTGGCCTTGCTTGCGTTCCTGCAAG
>NZ_BAAHAS010000009.1:0-579 GCF_054777375.1 Silanimonas algicola
GCGTTGAGGTAGCTGATCTCGAAGCCCTGCTGCGCGAGTCGCTCGCGCACGTCCGGTGCCTGCAGCGTTTTGGCAATGTCGGAGGACAGGCGGCCGACGACCTCGCGCGGCGTGCCGGCCGGGGCGAGGATGGAGTACCACAGGGGAACGTCGTAACCGGCCAGCCCCGATTCGGCGATGGTCGGAATCTCGGGCATGGCCTGCGAACGCTTCGGCGTGGTGACGCCGAGGGCCTTCAACTTGCCGGCCTTGATGTGGGGCTCCACGGAGGTCATGGTCGCGATGGCCGCCTGCACCTGGCCTCCCAGGAGGTCGGCGATGGCGGGCCCGGTGCCCTTGTACGGGATGTGCAGCAGGAAGGTGTTGGTCACCATCTTCAGGTATTCCATCGCCAGGTGGCCCGCGCTGCCGTTGCCGGCCGATCCGTAGTTCAGCTTGCCCGGCTTGCTCTGGGCCAGCGCCACGAATTCCTTCAGGTTCTTCACCGGCAGGTTGGGGTTGACCACGTAGAGGCTGGGCACCTTGGCCAGCAGGCTGACCGGCTTGAAATCCTTGTTCGGGTCGTAGGGCAGCTTGTCG
>NZ_BAAHAS010000010.1:0-530 GCF_054777375.1 Silanimonas algicola
TACGCGCCTCCAAGAAAGTCGATGCGGGAGTAGCTCAGTTGGTAGAGCGCAACCTTGCCAAGGTTGAGGTCGCGAGTTCGAGCCTCGTCTCCCGCTCCATATTCAAGGGAAGCCTACGGGCTTCCCTTTTTGCTTCTGTACAGTGGCCCCATGTGCCTCGATGGTGAAATCGGTAGACACAGCGGACTTAAAATCCGCCGCCCTTGAACAAGGCGTGCCGGTTCGATTCCGGCTCGAGGCACCAGACGCGGCCGGCCGGTCCGCGACCGCAGAACTAAACCTCGGCCGGGAAGGTCCACAATAGGGCCGGAGAGCACCATGTCCCAATACGATGCCCCCTTCGAAATCCACGTGCACGGCGACGTGCCGCTGCGCACGGGCGTGACGTACGCCCAGTTGCAGGAGGCGCTGAAACCCCTGTGGACCTATGCCGGCGCCAAGTCGCTGGCCGACGGCGCCGAAAGCGCCTATGAAGAAGAGCCGGGCATCAAGTTCGACGCCCAGGAACGCCTGCTCACCATGTGCTGGAC
>NZ_BAAHAS010000011.1:0-513 GCF_054777375.1 Silanimonas algicola
GGAGGGATAGAAGGTGCCACGATCGTCCTCGAACTCGTACGTCGAAAGGCTCGAAGACCATCGGCTGGTGCAGGCGAGCACGGGTGACCGATCGAGAACCCAGGCAGAACTTGCGCGACGTGCTCTAATCCGGCGCAGTTTCTCTCCACGCGGCACGATCCTCCAATGGGGCTCACCGAGTACCAGGTCAAGCTCAGTCGCCTCGTCGTGAATCGAAGCGCAGGCCGAACGAGCCCGCACAAAGTATGCATGCTGCTCGCGGTGCTCGACCTCGCCCGGGCCGGTGCTTTGAAGCAAAACCGCATCCTCTTCGCTCCCCCGCTGCTGGAGCGATACAACACGTTGTTTGCCGCGGTGCGGGCTCCCGGGGATCACCCGAACCCGTATTTCCCCTTCTTCCACCTGGCCGGTCGGCTACGTGGTGGTGACGCAAGCTTCTGGCATCTCTCGCCGCTGCCGGGACGCGGGGCCGTCCTGGCCGCGATGTCCACCGCTCGGGGCACCACGGACATC
>NZ_BAAHAS010000012.1:0-513 GCF_054777375.1 Silanimonas algicola
GGTGGGCGAGGTCAGCCTTGGTGTTGGGATCATCTGACGCGAGATGTTCACGCTCACCAGGCGATGTTCCAAGCCCGTGCTCAATGAGCATTGGTTCAAGGAAATATAAAGCCCGATACGCACTGCAGACGAAGCCATTCTAGGTCGCAAATCGGCGCTTTGGGCAATGCCAGCGTGAAGCCATCAAGGAATTTCGGACTTGACATGCAAGCGGCTAAGCTCAACTGCTTTGCCTGTCCGCGCCCGGGGTGCATCGAGGCGAAACCCCGGCGATGCGTAGGCTGGTGGTGGAGCGAAGCGAAACCCCAGCGCTTCACCCCGCATCGAGCCCCAGCGTGGCCAGTTCCACCGGATCGAGCATCACCTGTCCATCCTGCACCCGGCACGCGAAGCGCTGCGCGCAGCCCGCGTCCGGTGCCTTCGCCTTGCCGTCGTCCAGCCCGATCGTCCAGTTGTGCAACGGGCAGGCCACGCTGGTGCCGAACACGATGCCCTGCGACAGCGGGCCGCCCT
>NZ_BAAHAS010000013.1:0-510 GCF_054777375.1 Silanimonas algicola
CCTTGTTGCAGGTGAAGCAGTGGGCGAAGAGCGCGAAGGCGCGCGGGGCTGCGTCGGGGGTGTCGAGCCGGGCGGCGAGCAGGCTGCCGTGGGCGCCGGGGAAGGAGGCGTGCTCGGAGGGCATGCGGCATTGTGCGCCACAGGGGGAGCGAGGGTGGTAGGCCGTGCTGGACTTGAACCAGCGACCAAGGGATTATGAGGGCGGCTGGCGTTTTGAGCACTGGCGCGGGTTTCCGGTCCATTCTTTCCGGCATCAGTATCCGAGAACGACCGCTCTTGCGAAGACTTTTTGCGGAAACGCTTTGCGTCGCGGCGAACTCGCCAAAAGCCGAACGCCGCGCAACGCCAAGGCGCAGGGCAACTGGGGCGAGCTGGTGCTGGAACGGGTGCTCGAGGCCTCCGGGCTGCGCAAGGGCCAGGAATACCAGGTGCAGGACAGCCAGGTTCGCGAGGACGGCAGCCGCGCGCAGCCGGACGTGGTCATCCTGCTGCCCGAGGAACGCCGCCTGG
>NZ_BAAHAS010000014.1:0-510 GCF_054777375.1 Silanimonas algicola
CAAGAAGCTGGCGGAGCTGCTCGGTGGCAGCGTCAGCCTGCAAAGCGAACCGGGCAAGGGTTCCACCTTCTCGGTGACCATCCCCGTGCGGCTGGAAGGCCCGCAGCCGCGATGATCTCCGCCGAGGCCATCAACGTCACGATCGATCGTGGCGCGCACACCGTGCTGGTGGTCGACGACAACCCTGCGACGCGCTACTCCACCGGCCGCCTGATCGATGAATTCTTCCTGCCCTACCTCGCGATCCGCGCCAAAGGCGAAGGCTATGCCGTGTCGATCGTGAAGGCCGGTGCCACCATCGTCGGCAAGAGCGCCGGCCGGGTGCGCCCGCCGCTGTCGGACCTCAAGCCGCAGGAAGCCGAGGAACTGGCCGCGCTGATCCGCAAGCTCGGCCCGCAATGAGAGACAACGTTTTTCAAGGAGACTCCATGATCAAGAAGACCCTGATGGGCCTGGCGCTGGCTGCCGCCGCCGTGAGCGCGTTCGCCGCCTGGCCCGAGAAGACCGTGA
>NZ_BAAHAS010000015.1:0-506 GCF_054777375.1 Silanimonas algicola
GGCGGCCGTCGCATTGCTGGTGGCCGGCTGCGCCTCGAAGGCGGTTCCGCCGATCGAGGGCGTGGTCTGGCAGATCGACAACGAGCACACCGAGCCGCGCGGCGACTGGGAGCGCCTGGGCGTGCGGCGCCTGCTGGTGCAGTGGACGGTGGTCGACAACCTGGCCTTCGTCCCGGGCACCGAGCTGCCGGCGGGCAGGAGCATGCCGGACTGGTCGCGCATCGCCGGCCAGCCCTGGGCGCACGAGGTGATCCTCGGGCTGGCGGGCCGCTTCGACGAACGCAACGCGCGCGCGAGCCTCGAGGAACTCGCGCAGTTGTCGGCGCGCATCGCGAAGAGCCCGCCGCCGGTCAACGTCGCGGGCTGGTACTTCCCGGTGGAGATCGATCCCACCTGGATGGAAGCCTTCCGCCTGAAGGCGCTGCTGGCGCAGCTGCCGCGGCCCTTGTGGATCAGCGTCTACGACAGCGCCAACGTGGGCCCCGAGGAACTCGCGCAAAGCCTGG